>WRPG01000043.1:5744-86193 GCA_009773355.1 Limisphaerales bacterium | reverse complement strand
CCTCGGTTTCCGCCTTCGCGGCGAGCAGGAGCTGGAGCGCGGCGAGGGAGCCGGCGTTGACGGCGTAGTGCAGCGGGCTGCGGCCCAACGGGTCGCGGGCGCTGGCCTGGGTCGGCGCGCGGCGCAGCAACGCGGCCAGCTCGTTCGTGCGGTTCAGACCGGCGAGCGCGAAGGCATCCGCCTCCGCGCCTGCGGCGAGCAACAGGGCGGCGCTGCGCTGGCGCAGGAAACCGGCACGCCCCGCCGAGTCAACCGTCGAGTAGCCACTCCCGTAATAGGAAGGCGTGGGCATCTGCGCGACCACCGGAAGCATCGCAGCCTGCCGCAGCGGAGTGAGGCCGCCGAGGTTGACGTTGGTGAAGGACGCCCGCCCGTCGAGCAGGGCCTTGAGCGCATTGGTGCGGCCCTGCGTCACCGCGAAGTGCACCAGCGAGCCGCCCGAGCCGTTCGTGGCGGCGCGGTGGACGCAGTTGGTGAGGAACTGGTCCAGCAAGGCCTCGTTGCGCCACTGGAGCACGGCGGTCAGCGGCTGGTTGGGCAGATAGCTGCGGTTGGTGGAAAACACCTGCGCGCCATGCCGGAGCAGCAGCGTGACCATGACCTCCTGCCGCGCCCGCGCGTCCGAACCGGCGGGCAGCGTGCCATAGGTGTTGCCCGGACCGCCCAACTGTCGCACGCAGATGTAGAGCGGCGACTCAGAGCGCGCGTCCAGCGCCTCGAGGTTCGCGCCCGCATCCAGCAGCAGTTTGGCGAGGTTCGTGTCGCCCGCCTTCACGGCGGCGTGCAGCGGAGTGTCGCGCCGTTCCAGGTAGCCCGGCGGGGAGCGCATCCCGGGCGGCCCGAACGGCCCGCCTCCGAACGGAGAAGTCGAAGCCGGACGCGGCGCGTCCGCGCCGATCTTCTGCGCGAGCAGCAGCTCGACGACTTCGCGGTGCCCGCGCTCGACCGCGTAGTGCAGGGCGGACTTGTTCTGCATGACATAGCCGTTGAGAAACTGCGCGCGGGCGAACTCGGGGAACTCCTTGAACACGATGGCCAGCGCGGCGGCGTTGCCGTTGGTCAGCGCGACGTTGAACTCGCGCCGGTGGTAGTTGCGCCGCCCCGTGTCGCGCACGTAGTCCTCGAAGTTGTCCGGCAGGCGGTCCTTGTAACGCTCGATGGTCGCTTTGCGAACCGCCTCGATCTCGGCTTTGATGGCCGCCTCGTCGGCGGCGAAGGCGTTGACGAAGGGAAGAACCAGGGCCAGCAGCAAGACCACCGGCCCACACACGGTGTTAGGAGTTGGTTTCATGGCGTCGTCGGGAACGGGGCGAGAATGCCACCGGAGCGTGACGAAGGCAATAGGGCGGTTGCCAGCCGCCGGGGCAACGCGGCGGCTGGGCGGCTTCAGCGTCCCGGCGCCGGCCCGCGCCACGGAGGCAAACGGGCTTGCGGCGCAGGCCGCCGTTGACGCCACCGCGTCCGAAAACTAGCTTGCCCGCAGTTCAAGCTCATTCCGTCCCCGCCGCGCTGGCGGGTCAGGGCCGGGGTGTCGCGCGAGCGGTTGTCGCATGAGTTCAGCTGCCATCGGGTGGAAGGGCGCGGCGGGGTTGCTCCTCGCCTGGCTCGCGCTGGGCCTCAGCGCGCGGGCGGAGCAGGTGCTGTTGAGCAAGATCATGTATCACCCGCCCGGCGAGCAGCCGGAATACGTGGAGATTTACAACAACACCGCCAACGCGATTGACATCGCGGACTGGCGGCTCAAGGGCGGCATCGAGTTCAAGTTCCCCGCCTTCGCCCCCGCCGACCCGCTGGCGGCGTGGATGAAGCCCTTCGAGCGCATCGTCATCTCGATGGCGGACGCCCGGTCCACGCGCGACGCCTACAAGATCCCCGCCAACGTCCGCATCCTCGGGCCGTGGATTGGCCGGCTGAACAAGCAGGGCGACCGCCTCCGCCTGCTGGACAAGAACGGCCTGACCATGTCCACGGTGAAGTATCTCGACCGCGCGCCCTGGCCGGCGGTGGCCAACGGCGGCGGCCACGCGCTGGTGCTGAAGAATCCCGACCGCAAGGTGGACGACTGGCGCAACTGGACGGTCAGCACCAAGCCCGGCGGCGGCCCCGGCACCGAGTCCGGCGCGGCGAACGAGATCCCCGTCGGCAGCCCCGAGCTGGTCACGCAGTCGGGCGAAAGCATCGTGGTGGACTACGACGCCCAATGGTCCATCACCACCGGGGTGGACCTGACGCCGACCAAGTGGAAGGAGCTGGTCTTCCCCGACCGGGCCTGGTCGCGCGGGCCGGGCCTGCTGGGCTTTGGCACGACGAAGGTGCCGCCGCCCGGCATCCGCACGGCGGTGCGCGCGGGTTTTGTCACGTATTACCTGCGGCATGTGTTCATCCACAACGGCCCGGCGCCGGCGGCGCTGGCGGTGGACGCCATCGTGGATGACGGCGCGGTGTTCTACCTGAACAACCAGGAGATCGGACGCGTGGGCATGCCCGGCGGCGCGGTGCGCGCGAACACGGCGGCGAACCGCAACGTGGGCGACGCCATCGAGGAGAAGACCGTCTTCACCATCAACCCGGCGTTGCTCCGCGGCACCAACATCCTCGCGGTCGAGGTGCACCAGTTCCCCGGCCAGAACCCGGACCTCGCGTTCGGGATGCGGCTCAAGGCGCGGGCCGGCGGCCCGGCGCTCGCGCGCACCGTGCTCATCAACGAGGTCTTCCCCGGCCCGCAGGGCGTCAACTTCATCGAGTTCTTCAACTCCGGCTCCTTCCCGGTGAACTTGAAGGGCCACTTCCTCCTGCCCGCGTCGCCCGGCTCGCTGGCCCCGAACGCGCGGCGTTTTCAAGTCCAGCAGGACCTGGTCATCCGCCCGAAGACCTTCGGCGTGCTGGACATGATGGACGCGGGCGTGTGGCCCCGGCAGCCGGTCGTCGCCTACCTCGTCGCGCCCGACGGGCGGACGGTCCTGCACGCCATCAACTCCGTGGTGCCCACGGACGGACGCTCGCTCGGCCAGCGGCCCGACGGCAGCGGGCAGTGGTTTTACCTCGCGCAGCCCACGCCGGACGCCGCGAACGCAAAGCAGTCCGGCCTCGTCGGCGCGCTCAAGCTCAACGAGGTCCATCTCGGCAAGAACGGCGTGATTGACTGGGTGGAGATCTACAACGCCGGCACCAACCGCGTCTCGCTCGGCGGCCATTTCCTCGCGAGCAAGGCCGGCTTCGGCAACAAGGTCACGCTGGTCGGCGACCTGCCGCCCAAGGCCGTGAAGACGTTCGACGTGTCGTTCCCGGCGGTCGCGGGCGACGTGACGGTCTTCCTCGTCGGCGTGGAGAACATCGTCATGGACGCGCACGTCTTCCACCTCTCCAAGCACGGCGAGTTCTTCTCCGCGTTCCCCGACGGCAGCGGCGAGTTCCTCGTGGACACCAAGCCCACGCGCGACAAGCCCAACGCCCCCGCGCGCAACACGGACATCGTCATCAACGAGATCATGTATAAGCCGCCCGACACGCAGGGCAAGGGCGAGTATGTGGAGCTGTTCAACCGCGGGAAGCAGACGGTGAGCCTCAACGACTGGGTGCTGACCGGCGGCATTGACTTCATCTTCCCGCCGAACACGAAGCTCAAGGCCGGCGCCTACCTCGTCATCGCGGCGGACGCGGGGCTGCTGCGGTCCTTCCACGGGGCCATCAACGTGCTGGGCAACTTCTCCGGCAAGTTGAGCAATGAGGGCGACCACCTCCGCCTGCTCGATGAGCAGGGCAACCTCGTGGACGAGGTGGACTACCAGCCCGGGGGCGACTGGCCGGAACTCGCGGCGGGCCGCGGCAGCAGCCTGGAGCTGCTCCACCCGGACATGGACAACCGGCTCTCCTCCGCGTGGGCCGCGAGCGACGAGTCCAACAAGTCCAAGCCCCGCACCTACACGCACAAGGCGCTCTACACCGAGCAGCTCACCATGGGCGACCCGAGCGACTTCCGCGAGCTGCACTTCTACCTGAACACCAGCGGCCACACGATCCTCTCGGACGTGGAGCTGCGGAAGGACGGCACCGGCCCGAACGTGCTCACGAACGCGAACCGGTTCTCCACCACCGGCAAGAGCGACACGGGCTGGCTCTGGCAGGGCAACCATTGGGCGAGCCGGTTGGAGGGCGGCCAGCTCCACATCATCAGCGAGGGCCACGGCGACAACCGCGTGAACCGCGTCGAGATTGACACGCCGATGCTCACGAAGAGCAACCGGTATGAGCTGAAGTTCACCGCCCGCTGGGTCAACGGCTCGCACCTGCTCGTGGCGCACACCTGGGACTGGAGCGTGGCGAAGGTCTTCCAGCTCGACGTGCCGTCGAACCTCGGCACGCCCGGCCAGCGCAACTCCCGCGCCCTCCCCACGCCCGCCGCGCAGGCCGAGCGCCTCGCGCATTACCCGGCCGTGCCGCGCACCACGGACACCGTGAAGATCACCGCCCACGTCACCTCCGTCCTGCCCGGCGCCAATGTCACGCTCTTCCACCGCGCCCCCGACGCCTCCGGCAAGGTCCCCTGGCAGAGCAAGCCCATGTCCGACAGCGCCACCGGCGGCGACGACGTGGCGGGCGATGGCGTCTTCAGCACGCTGCTGCCGGAATACAAAACCGACAAGCAGGTCGTGGAGTTCTACGTCGAGGCCCGCGCGGCCACCGGCGGCAAGTCCGTCCTGCCCCGCAAGGGCGCCGAGATGCCCGCGCTCTACCTCGTGGACAACCAGAGCGTCCCGCGCGACCTGCGCACGGAGCGCTTCGTCCTCTCGCCCTTCGACCTCGACGCGCTCGCCCAGGGCAACACGAACAAACACCTGTTCCGCTTTCCGCGCCTCTCGAACCGCTACTACAACATGACGTTCATCAACAACGAGCGGGACATCTACTACAACTGCCGCGTCCACCCGGCGGGCAGCTCCTTCACGCGTGACACCACGCTCAACCGCGCCAAGTGGAAGATCCCGCCCGACCGTGCCTTCCGCAACCACACCAAGCTCTCCTGGGACAACAACTCCCTCAACACCCGCCTTGCCCGCTGGATGCTCTACCAGCTCGGCCACCCGGTGAACGAGAGCGAGATGGTCCGCCACGTCATCAACGGCGGGCCGGTCAACCTCATGGAGGACGTGGAGCCAATCGGCAACGACTTCCTCAACCGCATCTTCAAGGACGGCTCGCAGGGCGAGCTTTACCGCACCACCTACATGTTCTTTTACAAGGACAGCGGCGAAAGCAGCTCGCTGCGCAACACGACCCTGGCGGCCAACTACGGCGACGACCCGCTCAACTACAAGATCGTCTGGTCCAAGCGCACCCGCGAGGCGGAGGACGACTACACCGGCCTGCTCGCCATGCTCCGCACCATGGGCGAGAACCGCTACACCGAGGCCGACGTGCGCCGGCACTTCGACCTGGAGCTGACCTTCAAGAACTGGGCCTTGCGCGGCTACTCGAAGGACAGCGACACCTTCAGCATGGGCACCAGCCACAACTGCTTCTTCTTCCGCAAGCCCAGCGACGGAAAGTTCATGTGCTTTCTCTGGGACGCGGACTTCGCCTTCGGCGGCTTCGACCCCAAGAAGCAGGAGGGATACTGGGGCGGCAACGTGCAGACGCTCATGGACAAGCCCTATGCCCGCCGCCTCTTCTACTACTACATCGTCGAGCTGCTGGAGAACTACACCCGGAACTCGCCCAAGGTGACGGCGTATCTCCGCGCCGAGGAGGAGGCCAGCAACGCCTACAACGTCCCCGCCCAGCAATACCTCAGCTTCTTCGCCGCCCGCGAACCGCACGCCGTCGAGCAGATGGACCCCCGCTACAAGCTCGACTTCAAGCTCACCACGAACAACGGCCAGCCCCTCACCACCGACGCCCTCGCGCTCACCCTCGACGGCCAGGCCCCCTACGGCATCTACACCGTGGTCATTGACGGCCAGCCGCGCGCGAAGCTCGAATGGCTGGACGACACCAAGTGGCGGATGCACGACGTGGGCCTCAGCCCCGGCGTGAACGAGCTGGTCCTGCGCGGCGTGGACCAGTGGGGCAACCCCAAGCGCGAAGCCAAGCTCACCGTCACCAAGTCCGGCAAGGCCGCCACCGGCCGCTAGCCACCCCGCCCCCGCGCCATGCCCGCCCCCAACCATCCCGCGCTTGCCGCCCGGCCCGCCGGCCATGTCCTCATCGTCGAGGACGAGCCGCACATGGCCAGGTTCCTCCGCTCCGCGCTGACCCACGCCGCCTTTGACTCCACCGTCGTCCCGACCGGCGAGGCGGCACTTCTGCGCCTCGCCCAGCAACCCTTCGACCTCATCCTGCTGGACATCCGCCTGCCGGGGATGAGCGGCCTCGAAGTCTGCCGCCGGCTCAAGGCCGACCCCCGGCTGCGCCACATCCCGATCATCTTCGTCACCACCTACCACGACCACCAGATGCGGGCGCAGGCCTTCGCGCTCGGGGCGGCGGAATACCTCACCAAGCCCTTTCAGGTCCAGCACCTCCTCGGGGGTGTCCTGCGCCACGTCACGCTGGCGGCGGCGCGGCAGAGCGGCCTGCCGCCCGCCGCGCTCCTGCCCCCGCCCTGACCGCCCCTCGTGCCCGCTCCGTCCGCTGCGAAGGCCGCCGCCAAGTGAGGCCGCCCCGCCCCGCCCCTCGTAGGTGACGACGTGAGGAGTCTCCATTCTCCCCTGCCTCCCGAGCGCGTCCGGCCCCTCGCACCCCTCACCCCGGCCCTCTCCCCTCATCCGATGAAGGGAGAGGGAGGAAATGCAACGTGACGCACTTCCTCGCTTGGCCGCCGCCAAGTGGCCCTCCCCTCTTGTGCGGGATTTTGCTTCCCGCGTGACATAGCAGCACGCGGTCAGCTACAACGCTTCCATGCCAAGCAAGGGAACGCATTCTGGCCGCATGGGGTTGAACCCCGTCGTAAACAGAGATGAACCATACCTGCTGACAGGTGTGCTGGATGTGTCGCGGCCCGTGTGCGACGAGAATGCCCGGAGGGCTTACTGAAGGAGAAGGGATACGTTTATGCTCATTTCGAGCTGCCAAATCACAAACTACAAGAGCTTCAGGTATTCTCAGGAACTCAAGTTCACGCCCGGCTTCAACGTCATCGTGGGGAGAAACAACGTCGGAAAGACTGCCCTCATCGAAGCGCTGCGCTTGCAGGTTGACTCAAAGCCTCATCGAAGCTTGGAAACGCTAAAGACACCTGATGCCCCACAAGACCCAATTTCCAGCGTAACCATGAGTTTTGATGTCGAGAAGAATGAGTTCACTAACATCTTGGCGAAGTCTGGCGTCATCGAGGTTCCTGTGATCCATAACCAGTCTGTGCAACACAGCGCGCACACATTTCTCGATGTGGTGAACAAGCCGATGACCTTCAAGTCCCGGTGGGAAAACGGGGATTTTCAGCGGACTGAATTGGCGGGTTTTGGACCTGGTTTCGGTGGTCCGGCTTTTAGACTGAAATACGACTCCACGGAAGCACGGTTTAAGCTTGGTGACGTGTCGACTGTGCACGGCGGTTCACCGAACCAAACCTTTGCCAGGCAGTTATCATTTGGTCTCAGAGAGCGAATTTACGTCTTCCGCGCGGAGCGTCTTAACGTCAGCCAAAGTCAAATTGGCACAACGAAGCAGCTCGAACCTGATGCCAAGAATTTAGCCTCCGTTTTACACCTTCTCCAAAGCAACGTCGCGCGCTTCGAGCGCTTCAACGAATATGTGCGGACCATCTTCCCGGACATCAAGCAGGTGACGACGCGTCCGGTCAGCAGCACCGTTGCGGAGATTCTAGTCTGGTCCGTTGACCCTGATACTGAACGCGAGGATTTGGCCATCCCATTGTCTGATTGCGGCACAGGCATCGGGCAGGTGCTGGCCATGCTCTACGCAGTCACGAACTCGGAGTTTCCAAGGACTATCGTCATTGATGAGCCGCAAAGCTTCCTGCACCCCGGTGCGATTCAAAAGCTGTTCGGCATCTTCCGCCGGCATCCCGAACACCAGTTCATCGTTTCAACACACTCACCGACCGTTGTGACGGCTGCCAACCCGAGCACGCTACTTTTACTCACACGTGAAGGAAACGAAACGAAGACGGAAGTCCTGAACGTGAAGGAGAACAGTGAATTGCGACTTTTCCTCTCGGAAGTCGGCGCCCGGCTTTCGGATGTCTTCGGAGCGGACAACATCCTCTGGGTCGAGGGACGCACCGAGGAAATTTGCTTCCGCCTCATTGCCGCGAAACTTCTCAATGCGGAACTGCAACTGCTCGGCACTGAAATAATCGGAGTAAAGCAGGTAGGCGACTTGGAAGGCCGCCATGCCAAGACGGTTTTGGAAATCTACAAACGGCTCTGCCAAGGTCGCGGCCTCCTTCCGCCTGCGCTCGCCTTTTCATTCGACCGGGATGGGCGGTCCGAGCAGGAGATGGTCGATCTGAAACAGGAAAGCAAAGGGCTGATTCATTTCATCCCACGGAAGATGTTTGAAAACTACCTGCTCAACTCCAAAGCCATCGCAGAGGTTCTGAACGAAGCCGATATACATCGCCAAGTCATACTGACGGAAAGCGAGGTTGAGAATTGGTTGGAGGCAAGGCGGATGCCCGAGGCAGGAAATGGAAGGCCGGACGAAAATTGGGTGCGGGAAGTTGATGCCGCTAAACTGCTTCGTGACCTGTTCAACGACTTGACGGAAGCACGCGTGTCCTTTGACAAGCTGAAGCACGGAGTTCGGATTGCCGAGTGGCTTATTGAGAACGCACCAGACGATTTGTCGGAACTGGCCCAACATTTGCGAGGGCTGTTTGCCAAAGAGGCGTGATTCGCCGTGCGGGTGCGACCGGAAAAGCTGCGGCCCTCGGACTTCGACAATCCGTTTGTCACCGCCCACCGGCTCCTCAGCCGCCCGGTCAGAGAGAACTGGCTCGCCGGGCGGCTGCTATCGCATACCGGCCGGCGGAATCGGCTGTCTGACCGGCTGGCGTGAGGTTCAGACGGGTTGGAGGCAGACTCAGACGTGTAGGAACGCTCCTCAGACGTATTGGAGCACGACCTAGACGCCGTCGAGGTGTCGCTCCAACACGTCTGGCACACGTTCCAACCCGTCCAGATGCCGATACAGCACGTCTAGGTGCTATTCCAACACGTCCAGATGCCACGCCAACACGTCGAGGTGTCGCTCCAACACGTCCAGCTCTCAATCCACCGCGTCCAGCGGTTGTTACAGCCCGGCGGGCTGGTGATTCATTGCGTTTAGGAGTGCGGCCTTCAGGCCGCAGAAGCGGGCGAACTGGTGGACGTGTCCTGACCACCTATCCCGCTGACCAGCGAGGCTCTCTGCGGCGTGAACGCCGCGCGCCGCCGGAGGTTCCGGGGCGTTGGCTCGCTGAGGATAGCCGCGCGCGTAGCTCGACATTCCAATGTCGAGATCGACAACGCTGACCACGCTTCAGCACTCGACATTGGAATGTCGAGCTACCTTCGCCGTGCCACGCGATTGCCTGAATCTCAGCCACGCCAAGAGCCGGAGAAAAAAAGTCAGCCCGCCGATTTGACAAATCGCGCGGAATGGATTTATTGCCCGCATTCCTCCATGACGATGCGCCGGGGTGGCGCGTTGTTTTAACACCAAGGAGGTTTTGGGCGGCCAAACATATTCAAGAGCCAGCCCGCCGGCACGTTCAGCCGGCAAGCCATGCAGTCAGTGAAAGGAGTCATTATGGGAAGTTCATTGGAGTTCATCGAGGCCCGCTTGCAAGCCACGCGGGATGCACAGACAGAAATCGCGACGACCTGGGTCTGGGAGGAGCAGACGGTCGTCCAGTGGGACACCCGGGTGACGGACTTCACGGCGAAGAAGGCCGCGTCCGACACGCAGGAGGGCGTGATGCTGAACAAGCGCGCGCTGTTCGAGGGGACGGTCGTGCAGATCCACGACCTGACGGTGGATGGGGTGAAGATGGCGCGCATCAAGTGGCGCAAGGACGAGCCGCGCAAGGCGATCCTCGCCACGGTGCATGCCGATGGCGGCGGACGGGACACGGTGCAGAAGGAGGCGCGCGCGTGGGCGGCGGTGTGGTCGTCGTTTGACGCGGCGTGGGTGCCGACGCCGGGCAACACGCTGGCGGCGTTCAACACGCTCGTCGCGTTGTCCGAGACGCAGGAGAACGCGTTCAACCTGGAGCACACCAAGTGGCGCGAGAAGGCGGAGGAGTTGAATGACTTCGCCGAGACGTGCGAGGAGTTGTGCGTGGCGTGGTATGGGGCGGCGACGACGGTGTTCCCCGAGGGCACGCCGCAGGGCGACATGATCCGCAGCACGGTGCCGACGAGCTACAATCCCCCGCCCGCCGGCGCACCGAACCCGCTGGAGCTGACGAGTGTGGAAGACCTCGGGGGCGGGCAGGTCCGCGCGAACTACGGGGCCGGCGGCGAGACGGCGACGGAGCTCCAGTTGCAATGGGAGGTGGTCGGTGTGGACCCCGGCTACACGAACAGCGCGGTGGTGGTGCGCCCGCAGCAGACGGTGGCCGCCGGGGTGGCGGGCAATCTGGTGCGCTTCCGCACGCGGGCCGCGAACGCGAGCGGCGAGGTGTTCAGCGGCGTGCGCGAGCTGACGCTGGGTTGAGCGCAACCGGGAAAGCAGGTGGGAAAGTGGGCGGGCGGGAAAGTGAGAGAGGCGTGAACGCGCGCTCCTGGCCGCCGGCTCACTTTCTCGCTTTCTCACTTTCACACTCTCGCATCCGCACACGCTCAGACTTCCCATCGGCAACCGGCCGTGGTTGAGTGAATTCATGCGCTGCCTGACTCATCTCCTGTTGCTTGGACTTCTGGCCATCACTCCGCTGCTCAGTGGCTGCTCCGGGCTGCACCCGTTCGCGAAGGTGGTTCCGCCCGGCCCGCGCGCGTTTGACTTCGCCACGGACACGCTCGCCGTCCGCGCCGCCGAGCCGGCGGGGATGCAAACGCAGGAGGCCCTGGCCTCACTGGCCTTGCGCGGGCACGTGGATGCCGCGGTCGCGCGGCAGTTCTTCCTCCACGCAGGCTTTGACCCGGCGCAACCGCCGCCGTCGAATGAGCGCCGGATCGCCCTCGTGCGCGAGGTGCTGGGGCGCAAGGCGGACGCGGCCTCCAGCGCGGAGCGGCGGGTGGTCATCCCGGGCTACGCGAACTTGAATGAGTTCAGCCGGCTGCAAGGCCACCTGCTGCGCGCAGAATCGTGGCTGGTCTGCCCCTGCCAGGGGCGCGCGCCGATGGTGATGAAGGCGCTCGGCGGGAGCGGCGCGCAGAAGAACGCGGCGGCCAGCGAGCTGGCCGGCTCACTCGGGGCCAACCGTCCGGTGCTGGTGCGGCTCTACCGGCATCACGCGCTGAAGTATGACCGTTCGCTGCTGCTCTTCCGCGCGGAGGAGCAGGACGGGGAGGTGCGCTTCGCGGGCTACGATCCCGCCGCGCCGAAGCAGCCGGTGCAACTGAGCTTCAACCGCGCGAGCCGGGCGTTTGCGTTGTCGGATGATGCGGCCGCCAGCGGTCCTGCGCTGGCGGTGGAGATTCACGCGCGGTGAGGGGTGACAGGTGAGCCGGTGAGAAAATGAGAAAGTGGGCGGGTGAGGGGCCGCTTTCCCCTCCTGCTCGTAATCCTGCCCGTAATCCTAATCGGCTGGGTGAAGGCGGAACAGGAACACGAGCAGGAAGAGCGGCTGAGTGAGGCGGACGGCCTCTCACTTTCCCACTTTCTCACTTTCCCACCGGCTCCCCTGCCCGCGCTCCCAGTCGGAGACCGGCGCTCCGAGGATTTACTTCTTCTCGAGGAAGGGCTTCGCCGAGGGCGGCACGGGGTCTTTCGGGGCGGGCTTGAGGTAGGTGTCGTTGAGCTTGTCGCAGGCCCAGAGCAGGCCGCGCGTGACCATGTCGAGGTAGCGCGGGTCGCCGACGGTGGCGTTGTTGTGGCCGAGCGTGCTGCTGAACACGCGGGTCTTGCCGTAGAGGTTGCCCCACGTGACGATGGACTCGACCTCCTTGGTGGAGCCGTCCTTCTGCTTGACGACCTGCTTGCCGCGCATCATGGGGATGGCGGTGGGGAAGACGCGGATGTTGTTGTAAAGCTCCTCGTTCACGGTGGTCCAGTCGGCGAGGCCCTTCATGGCGGGGTGGCTCTTGTTCACGACGGTGATGGCGATGGGCGCCTGCGGGCCGTGGCCGGTGGACTGGAGGCCGAGGAGGTCGAACCAGAGCGCGTCGGGCGAGCCGGGCTGGACGGCCTCGCGGAACTGGCCGACGCGGTAGCTGTGCATGGCGCAGTGGAGGTTGACGGCGGCGACGCCGGCCTTGTGCGCGGCGAGGATGTTGTTCACGTAGTCGAGATCCTTCACGTCGGCGGAGCATTCGTCGTGGATGATCACGTCGTAGCCCCTGGCCCAGTCGGGCTTCTCGTATTTCTCGAACTTCGCCTTCGTGCTGCGGTCGGGGGAATGGATGGTCTCCACCTCGACGTGCGCGCGGGCTTCGAGGCCTTCCTTCAGGATGACGTGCTGGAGGGCGTAGTCGTGGCAGCAGCCGCCGGCGATGACGAGGGCGCGCAAGGGCTTGGGCGCGGCGGCCTGGGCGGAGGCGAGCGCGGTGACGACGAGGAGGGCGGGGAGCAGACGTTTCATAGGCGGCGATTCGAGCAGAATGGACGGGGCAAGGGAACGGGGAAATTCAGGGCGACCACCCTGGCCCGTCTGCCCGGCGGCCGTTAATAGGTATGCCCCAGCGCCGCGCGGCTGCACAGCGGCTCCAAGTTCAGGCGGCGGAGCGTGTAAGTGCCGCGCGACGGACACACCGGCATCCGGTTTTTTCCGAAATACACCCGGATCTGCGCGGCGCTCGGGGTGACGGTGGGCTGCTTCTTGTTTTCGAAGCCCCACAACTGCTTCGTCTCGGACAGGATGTGCAGGTTCTTGATGCAGGCCTTCTGCTGGGCGGTGGCGCGGGCCTTGGCGAAGTTGGGCAGGGCGATGGACGCCATGATGCCGATGACCGCGACGACAATCATGATCTCCACGAGGGTGAACCCGTGCGGCTTCCGATCTTGTCCGACGACTCGCATTTGCTCGCGGCACCTGAACCGTTTCCGACCCGGCGCTCCCCGCCCAATGCCAGTGGTCCAACGCGTTCGTGGCTGCGGGCGCAGGGTAGCAGAGCACCCGGAGCCGACAACCTGAAATTGCCCTGAACCCGGCCTCGGGAATGTTCCGAGGCCGGCGATGAGGCGCGCGGCACTTCTCCGCTTGCCAACGCGCGGGGCGTCCGCTTGAGTCTCGCCCGCAGCGCGCGCCCGATGCAATCACCTGACCACCCAAAACATTACTGCGGTGTCTTTGGCATCTACGGACACCCGAACGCCGCCGAGCTGGCCTACTACGGACTTTACGCGCTCCAGCATCGCGGCCAGGAGAGCGCGGGCATCGTCACCTGCGACGGCAAGCAGTTCCGCGAGCAGAAGGGCATGGGCCTGGTGCCGCAGGTGTTCGACGGCGCGGATTTGCACAAGCTCGTCGGCCACATGGCCGTGGGCCACACGCGCTACTCCACCACCGGCTCCTCGCACATCCGCAACGCCCAGCCGCTGACGGTGGATTGCGCGCGCGGGCAGATCGCCGTGGCGCACAACGGCAACCTCACCAACGCCGCCCAGCTCCGCGAGGAACTGGAGGCGAAAGGCTCCATCTTCCAGACCACGGTGGACAGCGAGATCATCCTGCACCTCATGGCGCAGCCCGGCGACCCGCGCGGCGAAAGCGCGCTCATCAACACCGTCCGCCGCATCGAGGGCGCGTTCTCGCTCGTGATCATGACGGAGAACGAACTCATCGGCGTGCGCGACCCGCACGGCTTCCGCCCGCTCTCCCTCGGCAAGGTGGGCGACGCCTGGGTGCTCTCCAGCGAGACGTGCGCGCTTGACCTGATCCACGCGAAGTTCGTCCGCGATGTCGAGCCGGGCGAGGTGGTGATCATCAACCAGGACGGCCTCAAGAGCGTGCAGGCCTTCCCCCTGCACGAGCGCCGCGCCTTCTGCATCTTCGAATACGTCTATTTCGCGCGGCCCGACAGCACCATCGCCGACCGCAACGTCTATCGCGTCCGTGTCGAGATGGGGCGGCAGCTCGCGCGGGAGAACCGGATTGACGCCGACCTCGTCATCCCCGTGCCCGACAGCGGCAACTCCGCCGCGCTGGGCTACTCGCTCGAATCCGGCATCCCCTACGAGATGGCCTTCGTCCGCAACCACTACGTCGGGCGCAGCTTCCTCCAGCCAAGCCAGCTCATCCGCGACTTCGCGGTGCGCGTGAAGCTCAACCTCATCGGCGAGATCGTGAAGGGCAAGCGCGTCATCATCGTGGACGACTCCATCGTGCGCGGCACGACCTGCAAGACGCGGGTCAACAGCCTCAAGGAGGCCGGCGCCAAGGAAGTCCACGTCCTCGTGAGCTGCCCGCCGCACATGAACCCGTGTGTGTATGGCATTGATTTTCCCGACCGTAGCAAGCTGATGGCGGCGAACCACACGACCGACGAGATCCGCCAGTATCTCAACGCCGACTCGCTCCACTACCTCTCGCAGGACGGCATGGTGGCGGCCACGAGCCTGCCCAAGTCCTCGTTCTGCATGGCCTGCTACGACGGCAATTATCCGGTGGCCTACGATCCCAAGCTGGAGAAGAACATCATGGAGCGCCGCCGCGCCCGGGTGGAGAGCCTCGGCGAGTCCATCGCGAAGGACGAGCGGCAGCCGCGGCTGCTGTAGCGGCAGCCAGCCTCCCTACATCATCTTCAACAGCGTGTCCGCCATGTCGCTGGGCGTGGCGGCGACGCCGATGCCGGCGGCCTTGAACGCGGAAATCTTCGCCTCCGCCGTGCCCTTGCCACCACTGACAATCGCGCCCGCGTGACCCATGCGGCGTCCCGGAGGCGCGGTCGCGCCCGCGATGAAGCCGGCGACGGGCTTGGTGCCGTGCTTGGCAATCCACTCGGCGGCCTCCTCCTCGGCGCTGCCGCCGATCTCGCCGATCATGATGATGCCTTTCGTCTCCGGGTCGGCCATGAAGAGCTGGATGACATCGAGATGCGAGGTGCCGTTGACCGGGTCGCCGCCGATGCCGACGCAGGTGCTCTGGCCGACGCCGCGCGAGGTGAGCTGCCACACTGCCTCGTAGGTCAGCGTGCCGCTGCGGGAGACGACGCCGATGTTGCCCTGCTTGTGGATGTAGCCGGGCGCGATGCCGATGCGGCAGCCGCCGTGCGAGTCCTTGCCCGTGCCGGGCGTGACGACGCCGGGGCAGTTCGGGCCGATGAGGCGCGTCTTGCTGCCGGCCATCGCCTGCTTGGCCTTCACCATGTCGCGCACGGGAATGCCCTCGGTGATGGCGACGACGAGGTCGAGGCCGGCGTCCACGCCTTCGAGAATCGCGTCGGCGGCGAAGGGCGGCGGGACGAAGACGGCGCTGGCGGTCGCGCCGGTCTGCTTCACGGCATCGGCCACGGTGTCGAAGATGGGCACCTTGTGGCCGCCGTGCTCGAAGAACTGGCCGCCCTTGCCGGGCGTGACGCCGGCGACGAGTTGCGTGCCGTAGTCGAGCGAGAGCCTGGCGTGGCGCGCACCGAATTCACCGGTGATGCCTTGGACGAGGAGTTTGGTTTGGGGAGTAACTAGAATGGCCATGAAAAAGAGAGTTGAGATGGAGGTTACTTGGCGACGGTGGCGACCACCTTCTGCGCCGCGTCGGCCATCGAGTCGCCGGTGATGAGCGTGAGGCCGGACTCGGCCAGCGTCTTCTTGCCGGCGGCGACGTTGTTGCCTTCGAGGCGGACGACGAGCGGGAGCGTCAGGCCCGTTTCCTTCACCGCCGCGACGATGCCGGTGGCGATGACGTTGCAGTCCATGATGCCGCCGAAGATGTTCACGAAGATCGCCTTCACCGCCGGGTCGCTGAGGATGATTTTGAAGGCGGCCGTGACCTGGTCCTTGCTCGCCCCGCCGCCCACGTCGAGGAAGTTCGCCGGGCTGGCACCGTAGTGCTGGATGATGTCCATCGTGGCCATCGCGAGGCCCGCGCCGTTGACGAGGCAGGCGATGGAGCCGTCGAGCTTGATGTAGTTCAGGTTGAACTTGCTCGCCTCGATTTCCAGCGGCGATTCCTCGGCGAGGTCGCGCATGGCCTGGATGTCCTTGTGGCGGTAGAGCGCGTTGTCATCGAGGCCGATCTTGGCGTCCACGGCCACGAGCTGGTCTTTGCCGTCGGTGCCTTCGATGATGCAGAGCGGATTGATTTCCACCATCGAGGCGTCGGCTTCCCACCAAGTCTTGTAAACACCGGCAAGGAGCTTGGCGCACTGTCCGGCGAGGTCACCCTTGAGGCCGAGCGCGGCGGCAATCTTGCGGCCCTGCCACGGCTGGAAACCCAGCGCCGGGTCAATCTGCTCCTTCACGATTTTCTCAGGCGACTTCTCGGCGACTTCCTCGATGTCCACGCCGCCCTCGGTGCTGGCCATGACGAGCGGGCGGCTGGTGGCGCGGTCCAGTAGCACGGCGAGGTAAAGCTCCTTCTTGATGTTCGGCGCACCCGCAACGAGCAGCGTGCTGACGAGGCGGCCGTCGGGGCCGGTCTGCTTCGTGACGAGCACGTTGCCGAGCATGGCTTTGGCGAGGTCGTGTGCTTCGGCGGCGGTCTTGCAAAGTTTCACGCCGCCTTTGAAGCCGCTCTTGAAGGTGCCCTTGCCGCGCCCGCCGGCGTGGATTTGCGACTTGACCACGAGCATCTTGTGCCCGGCGGCGACCAGCTTTTCGGCGGCAGCTTTGGCTTCCTCCGGCGTCTTGCACACGTCGCCGTCAGGAACGGCAACGCCATACTGTTTCAAAAGCTGCTTGGCTTGGTATTCGTGGATGTTCATTTGGCTAATTCGGGGGGGAGGGGAGCAGGACCTTCGATTCCAAAACTTGTTCTCTGAGAAAATATCGAGAGCCTCTGGTTTGTCCTTCGACGCGTAGTTTGGCACCGACCATCGGCAACACAACGACCTGAGCCATTTTGACCGAAAGTCTCAAAATCTGTGCGATCTCGTTCATTTTCAACCCGGGCTTTTTCCCGAGAAGTGCAACGACATCCTGTTCAAGCGTCAGAACATATTCGTCAAGCGGTTGCCTCTTCTGCTTGGGATAGCGCTGTTCCAGCAAAGTGGTCAACTTGTCGGACAGGTCGGAAAAGCTGGAGTATTGGATTCGGTCAATGCCCTTGATATCGCTGGGCACTTCCGCAATCGGAGTTTTTTCGGGGTTGAAGCAAATATACCAGTTGTCGGAGTGGGCCAGTGCAATCCCGAGCTCCAGAGTCACATTTGGATTCCAGCCTGAGATGTCGAACAGGGAGAAATCGGACGCCTTGATGTAACTGATGATTTTCTGAAGGATGTGCATGTTCGTTATCTTCTCGTCGGCGAAGATAAACCGCACATCGTAGGCTTTCTCCAAATCGGCAAAAACCTTCCGGTAATCACGCTTGTCGTAAAGATTGTAAGCGTAGGCGACAAAAATGGAACGGCTGGCTGGTTGAGCCGAATCCTTGCCAACCGAGTCTGCTGGTTGATTCATTTCTCGCTTACCGCTGCTCCACCGGCACAACCTTCAACCCCACCTGCCCGGTGTATTGTGACTGCGGGCGGATGAGGCGGTTGTCGGCGAGCTGTTCGAGCACATGAGCGGTCCAGCCGCTCGTGCGCGAGATGGCGAAGATGGGCGTGAACAGGTCGGTCGGGATGCCGAGCGAGTAATAGACGGTGGCGCTGTAGAAATCCACGTTCGCGTGGAGGTTCTTCTTCGCGAGCATCAGCTCGGCGATGCGCTCGGACATCTGGATCCACTTCGGCTCGCCGAGCTGACTGCTGAGGATCTGTGCCATCCGCTTGAGGTGCGGCGCGCGCGGGTCGAGCACTTTGTAAACGCGGTGGCCGATGCCCATGATTTTCTTCTTCTGCGCGAGCGCGTCGGCGACCCAGCCGTCCACCTTCTCCAGCGAACCGATCTCGTGGAGCATCTTGATGACGCCTTCGTTCGCGCCGCCGTGCAGCGGGCCTTTAAGCGTGCCGATGGCCGTGGTGATTGCCGAATACATGTCCGACAGCGTGGCGATGGTGACGCGCGCGCTGAAGGTGGAGGCGTTCATGCCGTGGTCGGCGTGCAGCACGTAGCACACGTCCATAGTGGCTTCCATGTCCTTGGTCGGCGGCTTGCCGTTGATCATCCAGAGGAAGTTCGCGGCCTCGCCGAGCTTCGCGTCGGGCGCAATGAGCGGCAGACCCTGGCGGTTGCGATGGAAATACGCCGTCACGACCGGCACCTGCGCGACGAGCCGGAGCGCCTTGCGCCGCTGCGAATGCTGCGAGTCGTCCTCGCTCGTCGTGTCGAAGCAGCCCAGCGCGGACACCGCCGTGCGCAGCGCGTTCATGGGCGGCGTCTCCTTGGGCAGCTTGCAGATGATGTCGATCACTCCCTGCGGAATGTCGCGGAACTGCGCCAGCGTGGCCTTCAGCTCGGCCAGCTCCGTCTTGTTCGGCAGATGGTTGTGATGGAGCAGGTGAACGACTTCCTCGTAAGTGACCTTGCCGGCCAGCTCGTTGATGTCGTAACCGCAGTAAACCAACTGGCCGATGTCGCCTTTGACATCGCTCAGGCGCGTCTGGGCGGCGACGACGCCTTCGAGGCCTTTGCTCGCTGCTGCTGCCGTGGGGGTGCTCATGCTTCGGGGTTTCGGTGGGTTTCGTTAAAAAATCGCTGAACGAATCTAGGTAGCGGTCAAACACGGGTCAACGGATTTCAAAGCCAGCCGCGATGAACACGGTGAATTCACCGGCTTAAGCGCGTTGATAACCGCGGCGGAAGCCAATCTGCCTGAACACTCCCCGCGCACGTCGCGTCTGCCCTCTGCAACCAGATTTGCTATGCAACATTTTCAATCGCCCCGCGTTTTGTCGCTCCTGATCGCAGGCCTTCTCGCCGCTCCTTTCCTCTCCCCCGCCGCCGAGGCACCGAAGGAGGACTCCAAGAAGGGGCCGCTGCCCGTCGCCAAGCTGCGCCGCTCCTCCAAGGTGGACTTCGAGAAGGAAATCCTCCCCATCCTCCGCCGCAACTGCCTCTCCTGCCACAACTCGCAGAAGGGCGAGGACGGCGTGAATCTCGAGACGCCCCAGACCATCGCCAAGGGCGGCGACACCGGCAAAATGGTCCAGCCCAAGAAGGCCGAAAGCAGCTCGCTCTTCCGCGTCGCCGCGCACATCAGCAAGCCGCCGATGCCGCCCGCCGGCAACAAGGCCGGCGCGAGGAACCTCAACCCCGGTGAGCTTGCGTTGCTCAAGCTGTGGATTGACCAGGGCGCGACCGGCGAGGTGAAGGGCATGGGGCCCATCGTCTGGCAGCCGCTGCCGCCGGGCTTGAATCCCATTTACGCGGTTGCGCTCACCGAGGACGGCCAGTTCGCCGCCGCCGGCCGCGCGAACCAGATCCATCTCTTCCACATTCCGACCGCCACGGCCATCGGTCGCCTCACGGACTCCGCGCTGCTCGCGGACAAGACCTACGCCCGCCCCGGCGTTGCGCATCGCGACATGACCTACGCGCTCGCATTCAGCCCCGATGGCAACACGCTCGCCTCCGGCAGCTACCGCGAGGTGAAGCTCTGGCAGCGCCCGACCAACGTGCAGAAGCAGACGCTGCCCGGCGCGGCGGACCTGCTCGCCACCAGCCCCGACGGCAAGTGGCTCGCCTCCGTCTCCGGCAACGACATCAAGCTCTGGAGCCTCCCGGCTCTCACGCCCGGCAAGACGCTCTCCGGCCACACCAGCCCGGTGAAGTCGCTCGGCTTCTCCACCAACTCTGCGCGCCTCGTCTCCGGCGCAGACAAGACCGCGCGCGTCTGGAACCTCGCCGACGGTTCTCTCTTCGCCGAAGTCACCGCGACCAATGACGTCGCTGCCGTCGCCATTCTCCCCGATGGCAAGCGCATCGCCACCGCGCATGGCGACAAGAACATCCTGACGTGGAAGCTCCCCGAAGCCGCCGGCGGCAAGGTCGAGCCGGGCGCGGTCATCGCCGGCACCGGCCCCATCACCCAGCTCGCCGCGTTGCCGCCCGCGCAACTCTTGGCCAGTGGCACCGACGGTGTCGTGCGCGTGCTCAACGCCGACAACGGCAGCGCGGTTCGCACGCTGGCCCACGGCAGCCCGGTCGCCGCACTCGCGGTCAGCGCCGACGGCAAGACCATCGCCAGCCTCGGCGTCACGAACACCGTTGCGAAACTCTGGAACGCCGCCGATGGCAAGGCGCTTGGCGAGCTTCGCGGTGACCGCTACGTCGCCGACCGCGTCGCCGCCGTGGGCCGCGACCTGACGTTTGCGAACAACGAGGTGACTTACCAGAAGGCCGCGCAGAAGAAGGCCGAGGACGATTTGAAGAAAGCCGAGGACGCCGCGAAGAAGGCCGAGGAGGAGCGGGTGAAGCTGGAGAAGCCGCACGCCGAGAACGTGAAGAAGCTCGCCGACGCCACCACCGCCAAGAACGCCGCCGAGAAGGCCAAGATGGAAGCCGAGGCCCCGCAGAAGAAGGCCATGACCGACAAGGAAGCCGCCGACAAGGCCGCGACCGAGGCCGACGCTGCCGCGAAGACCGCCGCCGAGGTGCTCGCCAAGGCCGACGCCGCCGGCAAGCCCGCCGCGGAGAAGGCTTCCACCGCCGCCGCCGCGAAGGCCAAAACCGCTGCTGACGCCAAAACCGCCGCCGACAAGGCGCTCACCGACGCCAACGCCAAGCTCAAGGAAGCCACCGACAAGTTCACCGCCGAAAACAAGAAGTTCACCGAGGCCACCACCGAGGTCCGCAAATACACCGACGCCGTGGACGCCGCCAAGCGCGCCGCCGTTGATGCCAAGCGCGAAGCCGACGACGTGGTGAAAGCCAAGGCCGCCCTCGCCGAAGCCGAGGCCGCGCAGAAAAAGGCCGACGCCACCGCCGCCGATGCGAAGAAAACCCAGACCGCCGATGAGAAGATGATTCGCTCGCTCGCCTTCTCCGCAGACGGCAAGGCCGTCGTCACGGCGGGCGAGGACGGCGTCGTCCGCACCTGGAGCGCGGCCGACGGCAGCGGCCTGGAAAATTACCAGGGCCACACCGGCGCGGTGAAGGCCGTGGCGCTCGTCGCGGGCGCGGTCGTTTCCGCTGGCAGCGACGGCAAGCTCATCGTCTGGGACAGCCAGCCCGAGTGGAAACTCGTGCGCACCATCGGTTCGTCCACCGGCACCTCGCCGCTCACAGGCCGCGTGAACACGCTCGCCTTCAGCCCCGACGGCAAGACCCTCGCCTCCGGCAGCGGCGAGCCTTCCCGCAGCGGCGAGTTGAAGCTCTGGGACGCCGCCACCGGCGCGCTGGTGAAGGAGTTCAAGGGCGCGCACAGCGACACCGTGCAGAGCGTGGACTTCTCCGGCGACGGCAAGCTCCTCGCCACCGGCGGCGCGGACCGCTTCGTGAAGGCGTGGACCGTGGCGGACACCAAGCTCGTGAAAGCCTTCGAGGGCCACACGCATCAGGTGCTCGGCGTCACCCTCAAGCGCGACGGCCGCATCATCGCCAGCGCGGGCGCGGACAACGCGGTGAAAGTCTGGAGCCTCGTCACCGGCGAGGTGGTGCGGACCATCCAGGGCTTCAGCAAGGAAGCCACCTCCATCAACCACGTCGGCGTGGGCGACCAGTTCCTCGCCACCGGCGGCGACGGCAAGGTCCGCCTCATCAACGAAGGCGGCGGCGACGCCCGCACCTTCGCCGGCGCGAGCGACTTCATGTATTCCGCCGCCGCCACGCCCGACGGCAAGATCGTCATCGCCGGCGGCCAGGACGGCATCCTGCGCGTCTGGAACGGCGCGAACGGCAGCAGCATCGCCACCTTCGAGCCGCCCAAGGCCCCCGCCCCCGAGCCGCAGAAGACGGCGGCGGTGAAGAAGTAATCTTTGCCGGCGGGGCCAGCCTCGTGAATCCCGGTAGGGCCGTCGCTGTGCGCGGCCTTGTCAATTTCCAGTTGTCTCCGCCCGGCCTTCTCCCCAACTCTCCCGGCCGAGCAGCAACCCGATTTCGCCATGCCGATGCTTCAACTCCGCCCCGCCGACCAGTGCGCCTTTGACCAGGTTTCCCTCGGGGAGATCATGCTGCGGCTTGATCCGGGCGAGGGGCGGGTGCGGACGGCGCGCGGGTTTCAGGTCTGGGAGGGCGGCGGGGAATACAACGTGGCGCGCGGGTTGCGCCGGTGCTTCGGCCAGCGCACGGCGGTGGTCACGGCCTTCCCGGAGAACGACGTGGGCCGGCTGGTCGAGGATTTCATCCTGCAAGGCGGCGTGGACACGCGGTTCATCCAGTGGGTGCCGTTCGACGGCATCGGGCGCAATGTGCGCGTGGGTCTGAACTTCACCGAGCGCGGCCACGGCGTGCGCGGGGCGGTGGGCATCTCGGACCGCGCGAACTCCGCCGCGAGCCAGATGCGGCCGGGGCAGGTGGATTGGGAGCACATTTTCGGCAAACTGGGCGTGCGCTGGCTGCACACCGGCGGCATCTACGCCGCGCTGTCCGAGACGACAGCGGCGGTGGTGCTGGAAGCCGTGCAGGCGGCGAAGCGGCACGGCACCATCGTCAGCTACGACCTGAACTACCGGCCCTCGCTGTGGAAATCCATCGGCGGGCAGCAGAAGGCGCAGGCGGTGAACCGCGCGCTCGCGCCGTTCATTGATGTGATGCTCGGCAATGAGGAGGATTTCACCGCGTGCCTGGGCTTCGAGGTGAAGGGCGTGGACCATAACCTTGCCAATCTGGAGACGGAGGCGTTCCAGCAGATGATCGCGCAGGCGGTCGCGGCTTTCCCGAACTTCAAGGTGGTGGCCACCACGCTGCGCACGGTGAAGTCCGCGAGCGTGAACGACTGGGGCGCGATCTGCTGGGCGGGCGGACAGTTCTTCGAGGCAGAGATGCGGAAGGATTTGTGGATTCTCGACCGCGTGGGCGGCGGCGACAGCTTCGCCAGCGGGCTGATCTACGGCTTCCTCCAGTTCAACGACGCGCAGAAGGCAGTGGACTATGGTGCCGCGCACGGAGCGCTGGCCATGACCACGCCGGGCGACACGAGCATGGCGACGTTGAAGGAAGTCGAGGCGCTCGTGGGCGGTGGCAACGCACGGGTGCAGCGGTAAGCACTCCGCGTAGCAGCCGACGTGAGGAGGCTCCAGCCACTCTGCGAGTCAGATGGAGCCTCCTCACGTCGGCTGCTACTGGAGGCGGTCACACCCGCTTCACGCCGCCGGCCCGAAAATGAGCGCGTGGATGGCCGCGTGCTGCCAGTGCATCACGAACGCCACGAGGAGCATCACACCCGCCGCGAGATCGCGCCGCCCGAACTTGTCGCCCGCCCCGCGCGCCCGGACGAACTCCAGCAGCGCACCCGTCGGACAGCCGTATTTGCAGTAAGCCTTCGGCACGCACAGCGCAGCGAGCAGCCCGGCGATGGCGACGGCAATCGTCGCGCCGCCCGCCGAGCGAATGAGGTAGGCGTCGAACGCCTCCAACCCGGCGAGGTCGAAGTCCAGCAGCGCACGGTCCAGCGCGGCCGGCACGTTCACGCGCCAGCGGGCGGGCGCGAGCCGCGTGACGATCTCCTGAGCCGCTCCATGCGGGCACAATTGCTGGCAGTAGAGCGGCCGCCGCGCGACCCACGGCACAGCGAACGCGGCGGCGGCAAACAGCACGAGGCCCGGAGCCATGCGCCACGCCATGCCGGACTTCGCCCAGCCCGCGAGCAGCGACTGCGCGAGCAGGTCGCCGTTGAGCAAGCCGACGTAGCCGATCACAAGCCATTGGAACCACCGCCGCCAGCGCTCACGCCCCTCGCGCTTGGTGAACGTGAGCCATGCGCCCAGCGCCAGCACCGTCATCAATCCGAAGTCCCGCACGCCCACCCGCATCGTCGGCGGACGCATCTCCCCCTGCGCCACGCGGAAGCGATGCACGATGCCTTCCGCCACGGCCAGGCTGGTCATCGTCGCACCGGAGACGCCTTCCACGCCGGCCTTTTTCAAGTCCATCCCGGCCACCTGCTCCCACGTCATCCCGTTCCACGTCTGCTTGAAATGCCGGTCGGCCATCACGTCGCCGACGTGCGTCTTGGTGTCCTCCGAGTGACGAATCTTGAAGCCCAGCACGCGGCCCTCGCGGTCGAGCGCGACGAGCGTGTCCGTGATGCCGCAGTAGCCGATGATGCGGTCCGCCTGCGGCAGCGTGCGGATGAGGTAGCCGAGTTCCGCCCCATCCCGGTCGAAGACGTGGAAGCCGCCGCGCGCGGCCAGGTCGAGCCGCAGCCCGGCGGCGTTGGTGAACCAGCCCGCGACCTCCTCGACGCGCACCGGGCGGTCGCCCTCCACGCGCAGCCGGGTGTGGTGCGCGCGGATGAGCCAGGCCACCGCCAGCAAAACGCCGAGGCGGTAGAGTTGAAGCAGGGCGATGCGCGCGCGCACGGCGGAAGTGTTCCGTCTCCGGCGGGAAAGGAAACGAGATTGTGACGAAAAACCCTTTGACCCGTGCGAAGGCGATTCCCTAAGCTCACCACGAAATCCGTTTCAAACACAGACACCACAAATGAGCACTTACGTCCCCATGATCAGTTCGGGCGTCGCCGGCCCCCTCGGCGCGCTGCACCTCCCCCGCCTTTGGCTGAAGGTCTCCCTCGAAGCCGCCGGCAAGCTGGCCGCCGGCTACCCCGGCCTCGGCAAGGGCTACGACCAGATGACCTGCGACGCGCTCGGCTTGGATGCCGCCGCCGTGGTCGAGTTCATCAAGGCCAACAAGCCGACCTATCCCGCCTTCGAGGCGTGGGTGCGCAAGAACGGCAAGAAGCTCACGAAGGCCGACATCCACCGCCACAACCTCGCCATCCTCGGCTACTGCCACGACGACGGCACCCGCAAGGGCATCCTCAGCGCCAGCGGCCTGCCCGACGACGGCAGCGTCCTCCCCGGCGCGGTGGACCTGAACAACCTCGACGACTGGTTCGAGTTCCACACGGCGGTCCTGAAGTAAGCCGTCCCTCAACTTAATCACGCGCCAGCCGGTGAAGGAGACTTCACCGGCTGGCTGCCTTTTGGTGGAGCGCCGGTGTCCAACCGGCGCGTTGGTGAGCGCCTGTCGAGGAGCACGCAGGTTGGACACCTGCGCTCCGCTCACGCCAGCAGCCCGCGCAACACCTCGCCATGCACATCCGTCAGCCGGAACTCGCGGCCTTGATACTTGAAGGTCAGCCGCTCGTGGTCGAGGCCAAGGAGATGGAGCACGGTCGCGTTGAGGTCGTGGACGTGGACGGGATGCTCCGCCGGGCCGAAGCCGAAGTCATCGGTGCGACCGTAAGTCACGCCGCCCTTCACGCCGCCGCCGGCGAGCCACATCGTGTAGGCGTCCTTGTGATGGTCGCGACCGGGATTCGTGCTCTTCCCTTCGCCGTCAATGCCCTGCCGCAACGGCGTGCGCCCAAACTCCGCGCCCCAGATGACCAGCGTGTCGTCGAGCAGGCCGCGCGACTTGAGGTCCGTGATGAGGCCGGCCATGCCCTGGTCCACATCGCGGCACTTGGCGGGCAGGCGCGTGGCGAGGCCGGAGTGGTGGTCCCAGTCGGCGTCGTAAAGTTCCACCACACGCACGCCGCGCTCGATGAGCCGACGCGCGAGCAGGCAGTTGTTCGCGAAGGATGCCGCGCCGGGCTTCGCGCCGTAGAGATCCAGCACGGACTTCGGCTCGCGCGAAATGTCCATCAGCTCCGGAACGCTGGTCTGCATCTTGAACGCCATCTCGTATTGGCTGATGCGCGTGGCTATCTCGGGATCACCCACGTCGGCAAGCTGGCGTTCGTTAAGCGACTTCACCGCGTCGAAGATCCGCCGCCGGTCGTCCTGCGACTGGCCTTTTGGATTGCTCAAGAACAGCACCGGGTCGCCGCTGGAGCGGAACTGGATGCCTTGATACACGCTCGGCAGAAAGCCGTTTGCCCACAGCGAAGTGCCCGCGCCGCCGAGCGGGCCGGAGAGCAGCACCGTGTAGGCGGGCAAATCCTGGTTCTCCGTGCCCAGCCCATAAGTCACCCACGAGCCGAAGCTGGGCCGCCCGCCGCGCCCGAAGCCCGTGTGCAGGAACATCTGCGCCGGCGCGTGGTTGATTTCCTCCGTGTGCAAGGTCTTCACGATGGCGATGTCATCCGCGACCTTCGCCAGATGCGGCAGTGTCTCGGAGAGTTCCTGTCCGCTGCGCCCGTGCTTCGTGAACTTAAACCTCGTCCCCGCGAGCTGCATCTTGCCGCCGATGAACGCGAAGCGCCGGCCTTTCAGCAGCGACTCCGGGCAATCCTCGCCATCGCGCTTCACCAGCTCGGGCTTGAAGTCGAACATGTCGAGCTGCGACGGCGCACCAATCATGTGCAGGAAAATCACCCGCTTGGCGCGCGGGGCGAACATCGGGTGACGCGAAGCGAGCGGGTTCGCGGGTGCGGCGAAAGCGGAGCCGCGCAGCAATGACACCAGCGTCATCGAGCCGACGCCGAAGCCGGCACGTTGAAAGAACTGGCGGCGGTGAATCAGGTCGAGGTGAGTGACGGACGCGTTCATGTGGAGGTGGGGCAAGCGGGCTTCAGTTGGCGGAGACGGCATCCAACTCGCCGCACAGAGCGAAGGCCTTCACCGCCTGTGCGGTGGCGATGTAGGTGATGTAGTGATAATTCCCACGATAGAGCGAGTGCATCCACCAGCGACCGCTCCCGCGCTGCTCACGCCGCAGCCAGGCGAGGCCGCGCTGCACGCGCGGGTCGGACGTGGGGACGTTGCTCTGCCGCATGAGGACGACGGCGAGCGCGGTCATGTAGGCGTCGCTCTCGGGGTTCGCGGCGTCGGGCAATCCGTTGATGAGGTTCACGACGGTCGCGCTCATCTCGAAGTGCCAGTCGTTGAGGGCTGACATGTCACGCACACTCCAGCCGCCGTCGGCGTGCTGCTTCACGGAGAGCAGCGCCAGCGCGGCGTTGCGCTCCTTCGGCGAGACGAGTTCGGGCAGGTAGTGCGCGAGCTGGAGTTTCAGGATGCGGTCGAAGTCGTTTTTCGGCGGTGCGGTGCGGAGGTAGTCCTTCAGCTTGGCCACGCGGGCCAGCAGCGTTTCGTCCTTCAAGCCGGACAGCCAACCCGGCGCGGCGGTGATGGCGCGCGCGGCCTGCAGCGACAGCTCGAAGTCCGTCGTGATGTGCGGAATTTCCACCTCGCCGTGGCTCACAAACGCGCCACTGGCCGACTGCCGTTCGAACAGGTCGCGTAGGGCGCGTTCCGTAGGTTCAGAGAGCTTGCCGGTGATGTGGCGGTCCCACTCCGCCAGTCCTAGGCTGCGCCACACGGTGAAGAAGGTGCTCGGGTAGTGCTTGTGCCCACGCGACTCCGTCTCCTTCACCGGCTTGATCTCCTTCGGGACGGAGCCGACGAAGTCCTTGTGAACCTCCGCACTGGCCGGGCCGAACTGCTTGGTCCACGCCGTGCGCTCGGTCATGTAGGGGCCGGTGGTGTGGCAGTTGACGCAGGACTTCTCGCGCACCCAGGTCAACGCGCCGTCTTCGAGATACTTCGCGGCCAACTTCAGCGACGCCGGGCCAAACTGCTTCACGCGCGGCTCGTCGGCCGTGGGGATGCTCACGCGGATGTCGCCGGACTTGTATTGGAAGGCGGGTTTGGGTTTGTCGGCGGCGTGGCTGGGAGGGATGTGGACGAATAGGACGAAGACGACGAACGCAAACCGCGCTGCGGTGCGTGTGGAGAATGGGGATGTCATGTTCACAGGAATTCAGCCTTTGGAAATGGTTTCGTCGAGGTTCAGCAACGCCGCCGCCACGGCATACCACGCGGCGAACTCCTCGGCGGTCACGCCATTGGGCAAGTCGAACTTGCCGAGGAACTCCTTCGCGGACTTCGCATCCGTGGCGCGAGCCGAATCCAACAACTGGGTGAGCGTGGCGAGTTCATCGGCGCGCGGGGCGCGGCTCGTGGCGAGGCGGAACGCGTGGGTGAGGCGGTCGGGGACGCTGGCCTTCTCCGTGAGCACGCGCTTGGCGAAGGCCATCGCGGCCTCCACATAAACGGGGTCGTTCATGAGCGTGAGGGCTTGCAGGGGCGTGTTCGAGCGCGGGCGCTTCACGCGGCAGGCCATGCGGCTGTTGGCGTCGAAGTTCACGAAGCTGGGATAGGGCGCGCCGCGTTTCCAGATGACGTAGAGGCCCCGCCGGTATTTCTCCTCGCCGGGGCTGACCACGTAGTCGTAACGCTGGCCGCCTACTTTCACCCACAGGCCGTCGGGCTGATACGGATGGATGGGCGCGCCGCCCTGCTTCGGGTTCAGCAGGCCGGCGATGGCGAGCGCGTTGTCACGAATCATCTCGGCGTCGAGGCGGTGGCGCGGGCCGCGCGCGTAAAAGAGGTTTTGGTCGTCGCGCGCGAACAGCTCCGGCGTGACGCGCGAGGACTGGCGGTAGGCGGCGCTGGTCACGATGGTTTTGAGCAGCTTCTTCATGGACCAGCCGTTGTCCATAAATTCAACGGCAAGCCAGTCGAGCAGCTCGGGATGCGTGGGCGGCTCGCCCTTGATGCCGAAATCCTCCGGCGTGGTGACGAGTCCGTGGCCGAACAGCTCGGCCCACCAGCGGTTCACGACGACGCGCGCCACGAGCGGGTTCTCGCGGCTCACGAGCCAGCGCGCGAGGTCGAGGCGGGTAGGAGCCGACGTGAAGAGGCTCTGATTGATTGCCGATTGCCGATTGCCGATTGCCGATTCTGAAGTGAGCCTCCTCACGTCGGCTGCTACCGGATGGAGTTGATGCAGCACCGCCGGGACGTGTGGCTTCACCTTGTCGCCCGGAGTGCGGAACTCACCGCGCATGAAAATGCTGCTCATGCGCGGCTGCGTCTCGCGCATGACGAGCGTGGTCGGGGCCTTGAACTTGCGCAGGTCGGCTTCGAGGCGGGTCTTCTCCTTTTCCAGCCGCGCGTGTTCCGGGTTGTCCTTGAGGCGGAAGTCCGCGAGCGCCTTCGCCTGCTTCGCGGTGCGCTTGGCAGCGGGAATCTTCAACGCCTCGGCCACCTCCGCCGGCAGCGCGGTGCCGCTGACGCTGCCCGTGATGGCCGTGAGCCGCAGCCGGCCAATGGTCCGGCCCGCGCCGAAGTTCTGCTCCAGCTTGAAGCGCAACGCCGTGCCGCCGGGGAAGCCGAGCGGCTCAGTCGTTTCGAGAATCGCCCAGTGCGGCTCGTGAAAGCGCGGGTTGATGGCCCAGCCACCCTTCGCGGTGTTGTCGGGGTTGAGCAGGTTCGGCACGGGAAAGTTGCTCTGTGAGAACGAAGCCTTGGCCGAGGCGAACTTCACCGGCTTGCCCTGCTCCGGCTTCGCGGCGGGCGCGGCGGTCACGGTGAAGTTGTTCAGCACGAAGTTCGGACGCGTGGCGTCGCCACGACCGGGGCCTTTGCCGGGCAGCGAATCGTGGGTGAGCGTCTCCAGCTTGAACGCGCGGATGCCAGAAAGCTTGGTCTGCACTTCGACAAGGTAAGTGTCCTTGTCGGGCGCGGGTTCGCCGCTGATGAGGACGGATTTGTCAGGGAGGATTTCGTGCGTCGCGCCGCCGGTGGAGTCGAAGTCGGCGATGTCGAGAATGTGCTCCTGCGGGGCCTGCGCGGCGGACTTCGTCAGCGTGGCTTCCCACTCGGGCTGGCCGGTGGCGGCGCTTTTCTCAAGTGCGGCGAGTTGGCCCGCCACGGTGGCGATGCGGGCGAGGATGGACTGGCGTTCGCCGGAGGAGCCGGCGTCGGCGAGTTCCATCGTCGGGCCTTTGAACTGGATGGAGCCGGGGACTTTCGGGTTGGTGCGGTCGGCCTCCAACTCCGTGTTGTTGAAGAACGCGAAGAGGCCGTAGTAGTCGCGCTGCGTGAAGGGGTCGTATTTGTGGTCGTGGCATTGCGCGCACTCCAGCGTCGCGCCGAGCCAGACCATGCCGAGCGTGTTGACGCGGTCGTGGATTTGGTTGACGCGCGTCTCCTCGGGGTCGGTGCCGGCCTCGACGTTCGTGGGCGCGCTGCGGTTGAAGCCCGTGGCGATGCGCTGGGACTCGGTCGCGTTGGGCAGGAGGTCGCCAGCGAGCTGCTCGATGGTGAACTGCGTGAAGGGCATGTCGGCGTTGAGCGCGTTGACGACCCAGTCGCGGTAGGGCCAGAGGTCGCGGAAGTCGTCGCGCTGAAAGCCGTGCGAGTCGGCGTAACGGGCGTAATCCAGCCACGGGCGCGCCCAGCGGACGCCGAATTGCGGGGAGGCAAGGAGGCGGTCAACGAGACGCGCCAATGCGGAATGCGGAATGCGGAATGCGGAATGGCCGCCGGCCGGCGCACACTCGCTGACGAAGGCATCCACTTCGGCGGGGGTGGGCGGGAGGCCGATTAGGTCGAGGGAGAGACGGCGAACGAGGACTTCCGGTGAGACTTCGGGCGAGGGCTTCAAGCCTTCCTTCGCGAGACGCGCAAGGATGAAGGCGTCGAGGGGATTGCCGGTTGCCGATTGCCGGTTGCCGACTTGCGGAAGCGCCGGACGGACGGGCTTCACGTAGGCCCAGTGCTTCGCGGCGACAACGCTCTCCGGCCAGATTGCGCCCTGGTCTATCCAGGCCTTGATGAGGCCGGTCTGGGACTGGGAGAGCGGTTCGCCGCGGCTGGGCATCACGTCATCGTGGCCCTTGGGGAGCGAGATGCGGCGGACGAGTTCACTCTTCGCGGACTGGCCGGGGACGACCATGCCGGGCTTCTTGAACATGGCTTCACGCGAGTCGAGGCGGAACTTGCCTTTGGCCAGTTTTGCGTCATGGCACTCGAAGCACACGCGCTGGAGAACGGGGAGCACCTCCCGCGAAAAATCCACGGCTGCGGCTGCGCAAGGCTGCGTGGCGAGCAGCCAGAGGACGGACAGGATAGAGAGGACGGATCGCGCGGCTGGCATGTCGCGGGTTTGGACGCTGCAAAGGGCGAAGGAGTTGCAGGGATTTTGCCCGGCAACTCACCGGGGGGCTGGAGTGTCCCCCTTCACCAGCACAAAGGCCGCCCGGAGGCGGCCTTTGGCGAATTCAAACGGTCGGGTTCCCGCGCTCAGTCAACGAAGGTCATCTCGTTGGCGAGGAGGAGGATTTGGGCGTATTTCTCCCAGGTGTCGAGGGGCTTCTGCTGGCCGGCGGACGGACTGCCGAACTGGGCTTGCGCATCCCAGCGGGTGGCGCTCGCACCGCCCTGGCCGCCCATTGCCATGTTGTTGTTCATGGCCGGCGCGCTCATCGGGCCACCCCCAAAGGGTGTCATCGCCGGGGCGGCGGCGGCCATGGCGGGGCCAGCGGCAGCCACGCGCAAGGTGGGCGCCCAAATGAAGGTGTCACCGATGGCGTTGCCCCTGCCACCGTTGTCCACGATGAAGTCAATAGTGTCACCCCGTTTGACATCCACCTTGGCGACCGCCGTGCTGACGTCACGGTTCCGACCGCTCAACGGGTAGCTCCCGACCTGGCCGGAGCGGCTGTGAACGATGTAGCCGTTGACCCCGTCGCCGACGTTGCCCGGCTGGCGGAAGTCGCCGCTGATGGCGAGGCTGGCATCCACGGGCGCGGTGAAGCGGCGGATGACGGCGAGCGTGCTGGCGGTGCCGCCATTGGCCGTGAGGCGGATGCCCGCGAGCCGGTTGTTGGTGCCGCCATCGTAGTGAGGGGCAGCCGCCGGGTTGCGGTTTCCGCCCATCATGCCTTGGGGAGCGCCGACAAAATTCTGGAACTTGAAGAAGGACACCTGCCGGGTGCGCGGGTTGTATTGGCCGTAGCCATACTGCCAGATGGGCTTGGCGTCGCTGCCCTTCACGCCGGACTGGTCCTCCAAGAACTTCATGCCGATCTTGGTCTCGAGCGCGGAAGGCAGGCGCTGGAAGCAGATCTGATAGAGCATCTCGATGCGCTGCTCCTCGTCCACCTTGTTCTTCACGTCGTCGCGATGGACGATGGCGCGGGCGAGTTCGCCCACGAACGGGCTGTTCATCAGGTAGAGCGCCTGCTGCGGCACGGTGGAGCTGAAACGCATCCCGGCGGTCGCGTCCGGGTTGGCGAAGTCGAAGGTGCGATAGAGCGAGGAGAGGTTGCCACGGTCAATGTAGCCGTAGAGCGTGCGGCGGTAGGGATTCTCCGGGTAGCCGAGCGGGTTGCCCCCCTCGGGCGTGATCTTCACGGGGTGCCCGCCCATGGTCGGGTCCAGCTTGCCGCTGACCGCGAGGAGCGAATCGCGGAAGCCCTCGAAGTCAAGGCGGCGGCGGTTCATCTTCCAGACGTAAAGGTTCGCCGGATCGTTGAGCAGCGGCTTGGCGCGATCGTCGCTGCTCTGCATATAGGTCGCCGAACTCATGACGAACTTGTGGAACTTCTTGAGCGACCAGCCGTTTTCCATGACCCAGGCGGAGAGGAAATTCAGCAGCTCGGGATGCGTCGGATCGTCGGCGCGGACGCCGAAATCGGTCGGGGTGCGGACCAGCGCGCCGCCGAAGTGATTCATCCAGACGCGGTTGGCGAGCACACGGGCGGTGAGCGGGTTGTTCTTGCTGGCGATTTCCTCGGCCAGCTCGACCCGGCCGCTGCTCTTGCTACTGAAGGCTTTCCGGTTCGGATTCAGCACTTCCAGGAACTGGCGGGGAACCTCGGGACCGAGATTGCGCGGGTCGCCCTTGAGCGCAACCTTCGCGTTGCGCGGCGTGCCGGTGTCGCTGAGGGCCATCGCGCGGCGGGGCGCGCCCGGGTGCAAAGCGTCGAGCGTGTCGGCTTGGAGTTGGAACTGCTGCTCGCCATTGCGGATGCGGTTGTTGTCAAACCCGGCAAGACGGTCATAGGTGATGTTCACGGGCGATCCCTGCCCGTAGAAGACCTGGCGGAGCTGCTCCTGCGCGGGGTCGGACAGCTTCTTCAGCATCGGATCGTCGTCGGCCTTCTTCTTCTTGGAGTCGAGGGTGATGGCGCTGACCCAAGCCCGCTCGGCGTCGAGGAAGAGCTTGGCATAGCGATCGGCGACAACGCGGATGCTGGAAACGGGCGTGGAGAACGCCTTGGCCACAATGGGATTGAGACCCTTCATCGGCACGCCGTCCTTGCTCATGTATTTGGCGGCGAGTTCCTTGCTCTTGGCGGCGAATTCCTTCTCTTCGAGCTTCGCGTAGTCAGCCCACGGAGCGAAGATCGGGTCCGTGCCCTTGCTGCGCTGGTCGAGGTAGCGCTTCCACGGGCCGGCGACTTCAAACTGGAGCTTGGTGAACGTCTCGAAGCGCTGCTGGCCGGCCCGGCCCTCGATCATGTAGTTCGTGTTGCCCTGGTTCGCGAAGTGAACCGCGAGCATATACTCCATGGTCTTCCCTTTGGCCTCGCCGACGAACTTGGTGAGTTCGCCCTGGCGGTAGCCTTCCAAGCGGGCCTCGACCTGGGCTTTCTTGGCCGTGTATTCCCGGTAATCCTTGGTGTCCTCGATCTTCTGAATCACCGGCTTGTTGTTCATCGAGTAGGTCGTGCTGTCGAAGACCCCGTAGAGCGAGTAGTAGTCCTTGGTCGGGATGGGATCGAACTTGTGGTCATGGCAGCGGGCGCAATAGACGGAGAGCGACATCGTGCCGCGGGTGATGACGTCAATGCGGTCGTCAATCTCCTCCTGCCGGTTGTTGACCGCGCGGTTCATGGTGATGAAGCCGAGCGCGGCGAGGTGCTTGGCCTCCGCGCCGGGCAGGCTGTCGGCGGCGATCTGATACTTGAGGAACTTGTCGTAAGGCATGTCCTCGTTGAGGGCGTTCACCACCCAGTCCCGGTAGGTAAAGGCGTGGATGAGCCGGTTGTCCCCCATGCGGTTGTTGTTGTTCGCCCCGCGCGTGTCGGCATAGCGGGCGATGTCCAGCCAGTAGCGGCCCCAGCGCTCGCCGTAGTGGGGGGAGGCCAGCAGCTTGTCAAGCAGGTTGGGCCAGGCGTCCTTCGAGGTGTCGTTGACGAAGTCCTCGGCCTCCTTCGCGGAAGGCGGCATGCCGAGCAGGTCGAAGTAAGCGCGGCGGACGAGGGTCCACTTGTCCGCGATGGGCGACGGGAAGAGGCCCTTCTCCTCCAGCTTGGCGAGCACGAAGAGGTCAATCTCGTTCTGAATCCAGCCCTTCAAATGGGCCTTGGGCTTGGGCGGCTCCGGCTTGACGACGGTTTGAAAGGCCCAGTGTTTCCTGGCCTTCTGCAAGTCCTCGTCGGTCTTGAGCACGGCGGCGGCCTTGCCGGTGCGCGGGTCGGGCGCGCCCATGCGCACCCAGTTCTCGAAGTCGGCGATGACGGAATCCGGCAGCTTTTCCTTGGGCGGCATCTGCAGGTTCGGATCGGCGAACCGGATGGCCTTGATGATGAGCGAGCGGTCGGGCTGGCCGGCGACGAGGCCGGGGCCGGTGGAGCCGCCCTTGAGCAGGCCGGCCTTCGAGTCAAGCTGGAGGCCGCCTTTGATTTTGGCGTCCTTGTCGCCGCTGTGGCACTTGTGACAGTGCTCGATGAGCGCGGGGCGGATCTTCGACTCGAAGAAGTCCGATTCCTCCGGCGTGAGCGGTTTGTCCTGCGCGAAGCCCGGCGCGGCGCAGGCCACGGTGGCAGCGACGGCAAATTTCAGCATCGGTTTCATAGGCGTTTCTGACTCGGCTGGCGGACCAGCTCCAAATTATCCCGTCTGCAAACTGAAGGCCGGGCGCGTGGTGAAACACGCGCCCGGCTGGGTTTCACCAAAAGAACTCAGGCGAAGATGGACTTCACCGGCTGCGCGCCCGACACGTCCGTCAGGCGGAAGTCGCGGCCGCCGGAGCGGAACGTGAGCTTCTCGGAGTCAAAGCCCAGCGCATGCAGGATGGTCGAGTGGAACTCATGCACATGGACCTTGTTCTCGACGGCGGCGCTGCCGAGCTCGTCGGTCGCCCCGTAGCTGATGCCGCCCTTGACTCCGCCGCCCGCGAGCCAGGAGGCGAAGGCCTTGGCGTTGTGCGTGCGGCCGCCGGGGCCGTCCTCGGTCGAGCTGCGGCCGAACTCGGTGCTGGCCGCGACGAGCGTGTCCTTGAGCAGGCCGCGCTGCTTGAGGTCTTGCAGGAAGCCGGCCATCGGCTTGTCGAGGGCGGCGGCGCGACCGCGCGCGGCGGTGGCGATGCCGTTGTGATGGTCCCAGCCGCCGTTCCAGCATTGGACGAACTTCACCCCGCGCTCCAGGAGGCGGCGGGCGATGATGAACTGCCGGGCCTGCACCGCCTGCTCGCCCATGCCGTCGGCCCCGTAGAGCTTGAGGATGTGGTCCGGCTCCTTGCTCATGTCAAACGCCTCGGTGGCGTCCGTCTGCATGCGGTAAGCCAGCTCGAAGGACTGGATGCGCGCATCCAACTGCCCTTCCGACTGGCGCTTCTGCTTGTGAATCTCGTTGATCTTGCTGAGGAGGTCGAGCTGCTGGCGCTGCTCGGCACTGGAGCCGATGAACTGGCTCTTGATGTTCTCGATGATCTGCTCGATGCGCGTGTTGGTGGGGTCCACGTAGGTGCCTTGGAACGCGCCGGGCATGAAGGCGGACTGCCAGTTGGCGTTGCCGGCGGAGGGGAAGCCGCGCGGGTTCATCGCCACGAAGGCGGGGAGGTTCTGGTTGTCCGAGCCGAGGCCGTAGGTGACCCACGCGCCGATGGAGGGCTTGGGCAGGCGGAAGTCGCCCGTGGTCATGATCTTCGTGGCTTCCTCGTGCGCCGGCACATCCGTCCAGCTCGACCGGATGATGCACATGTCGTCCACGCACTTGGACAGCTCGGTCCAGATTTCGGAAATCTCCAGACCGCTCTTGCCGGACTTGGGGAATTCGAACGGCGAGGGCAGCAGCTTGCCACGGCCGGCGGACTTGCCATCGGCCTTGGCCAGCTCGGGCTTCGGATCCCAAGTGTCAATGTGCGACTGCGCGCCGCTGAAGTAGATGTGGCAGACGCGCTTGGCGGTGCCGGGATAATGGGGCTGCTTCGGAGCGAGCAGGCCGCCGGAAGCCTGGCCTTTGGCCTGATCGGCCATCAAGCCCGCCAAGGCCAGCGCGCCAAAGCCGGTGCCCATGCGATTGAGAAAGTCGCGCCGGGTGGCGTAGAGGTTGGGGTTCAGCTCCATGCCGGGGTGATTGCCACAGTTCCAGAACATATGCGTGTCGGGTTTGGTTTGCGTCGTTCGTCAGAGCAGACGGCGGCCTCAAAAGCCTTGTTCAATGCCCGTCTCACCCACTCTTTTGCCGGCGTGGAGGGATTCTAACAGCATTTTCTCCCCTTCCCCCGCACGCTCCAAGCTTGTCATTTGACCGCTCCTGTGAACACTGGCGCGGCCACGATGAAATCCGCCCTGCTGATTGATGATGACCCCATCGTGCGCAAGGTGCTTTCCAAAGCCCTTTCCACCGCCGGCTGGGCCGTCCACGAGGCCAAGGATGGCGAGGAAGGCATCCAAGCCGCCCTCCGGCACCGCCCCGACGCCGTCATCTGCGACCTTCTGATGCCCCGCTGCAACGGCTTTCAAGTCTGCCGCGCGCTCCGCGAGCAGGCTGACCACCTTCCCGGCCTGAAAATTATCGTTACCACCCATCGCGGATTCGCCACCGACCGCCTCAACGCCTTCGAGTCCGGGGCGGACCACTATCTGGTGAAACCCATCCTCGCCGAGGACATCCTCCAGCTCCTGACCAGCAAGGAAACCGCCAAGGCCAGCCCGAGCGCCCCCGCCGGCGCACCAGTGCCCGCCGCCCAACTCCCCGCCGGGAATCTCCTCCGCTTCTGGGGCGTGCGCGGCTCCATCCCCACGCCCGGACCGAACACCGTCTTCTACGGCGGCAACACCACCTGCGTCGAACTCCGCGCCGACGGCCAGCTCATCATCCTTGATTCCGGCTCCGGCATCCGCCTGCTCGGCCAGCGCCTCGTCGAGGAGTTCAAGGGCCGTTCCCTCGAACTGACCCTGCTGCTCACCCACACCCATTGGGATCACATCCAAGGTTTCCCCTTCTTCGCCCCCGCCTACGTCGCGAACAATCAGGTTCACATCCAGGGCTACGAAGGCTACCGCAAAGGGCTGGAAAGCACCCTGGCCGTGCAGATGGAAAGCAGCTACTTCCCCGTCGGCCTCCGTCAGTTGCCCAGCAACATCACCTTCTCCGAGCAGCGCGAGATGGAGTTTCACGTCGGCCCCGTCCGCGTCCGCGCCATCTTCGCCAACCACCCCAGCGTCTGCGTCGGCTACCGGCTCGACACCAGCACCGGCTCCGTCGCCTTCCTGCCCGACCACGAGTCCTACGCCCGGATGCGCCTGCACCCGCGCGCCGGCGGCCCCAAGGGCCAGGCGACCCTCGACTACTGCCGCGCCGAGGACCAGAAACTCGTCGAGTTCCTGCGCGGCGTGGACATGCTCATCCTCGACGCCCAATACGACGAGGCCGAATACCAGACCCACATCGGCTGGGGGCACAGTTGCTACGAGGACAGCGTCGCCACCGCGCTCGCGGCGGGCGCGCAGCACCTCTTCCTCTTCCACCACGACCCCGCCCATGACGACGCCCGCGTCTCCCGCATGGTCGGCCACGCCCGCGAGCTGGCCGGCACGCACAACAGCACGATGAGCATCGAAGCCGCGCGCGAAGGTTTGGAAGTCCCGCTCCTCAAAGGCCAACGCGCCTGAACAGTGGTTTGGGCATTGCGTCGAGTGAATCCACTGCTATGCTGCGCCCCATCCGATAACCGCAATGAAACCGAAGTCCCTCACAGCGCGCCGCGAAAGCCGGAAAGCTTTCACCCTCATCGAACTCCTCGTGGTCATCGCCATCATCGCGATTCTGGCGGGAATGCTGTTGCCGGCGCTGGCCAAGGCGAAGGAGAAGGGCAAGCAAACGCGGTGTCTCAACAACATGAAGCAGGTCGCGCTGGCTCTGTCGCTCTACACCAGTGTGAATGACGAAAAAACTCCGGCGGCTCAGGACGGCGTCGCCAATTTTGCGACTTCCACGACGCCCAATTTTCTCAACTCCCTACAGCGCGAAATTGGCAGCAATTCTCCAGCATTCACTTGCTCCTCCGCCCGGCCGGTGACCGGTGCCCAAGCCCCCAACCCGACCAACAGCACCAGCTACCTCGGTAATGCCGCCGTGCTTGGCGTGGTGGGTGGCGTGCAGTTCCGGGTAGTCCAAGCCCCCTCCCCGTCAGCCGTGATCTTTGCCCAGGAGTTGTTCGACGCCCGCAGCCAGGCGTTTAATCGCCCGCGGCTCCTCAACGCCAACGCGGGCACTTACACATGGTGGCATTTCACCGTCACCACGCCCAACTACCTCAATTTGAGGGAAAACTATTCCGTGATTCACAATCAGGGCGGCATGCTGCCGTTCCTTGATGGTCATGCCGAGTTCCGCCGCGGGGACAAGCTGACCAGCGGGGACTTCGGCTTCAGCCCGGCCAACCATACTTGGGCCAATACCTTCTCCGCCAGCTACACGCGCGCCTTCTGAATATGAGTCGTCTTGCCCTGCTCTTCTTGTCTTTTGCGCTCCTGGCCGGCGGCTGTCGTCGCCGGGCGGCAACCACGCCACCGGAAACGCAGCCTGATTCCGAGGCCGCTGCCGCCGAGGTTGCGGCGACGGCTACCTCGCCCTCTGCCAAAGACCGTGCGCCTGCCCATGCGCCAATCCCCGGCAGCGAGAAGATCGTGGATAGTCTTCCCACCGCGCCCCCGCATTCCTCCAAGACAAGCCAGGTGGACCGACCGCTGACCGAGGCTCTGCATTATTTCTTCGAGGCCAACAACCGGATGCCGAAGGATTTCAGCGAGCTGGTGCGAGCCAAGTTCATTCCCGCGATGCCGACCCCACCCGCTGGTAAACGCTACGCCATTGACCGGCCGAATATGCAGGTCGTCCTCATCGGTCCGTAGCCCCAAAGTCACCGTCGTGCCTTCGACTGCGAAGCGCCCTGTAGAGCGAAGTTGCGGAGCAGCTTGGCAGTTGCCGCCCTCATCCCCCCCATGGAATTCATCGCCAATCCGGCCCTTGTCCGAATCCTCAGGCGAGGCCCCCAACGAGCTTCGCCCCAAGTTCCTTTGCGGCCCCTCTGGGCTGTGACCGGCGGCCACTGATTGCTAAATGCTAATCACTTTTCCCATGCGCACGCTCCCCTTCCTCCTCGTCCTCACCTGCCTCATCGCTCGCACTCACGCCGCCACCGTCCTCATCGAGGCCGAGTCCTTCAAAGCCCCCGGCGGCTGGGTGCTTGACACCCAGTTCATCGAGACGATGGGCTCGCCCTACCTCATGGCGCACGGCCTCGGCACGCCCGTCACGGACGCCACCACCACGGTCAGGCTCCCGCAGGCCGGCAACTGGCGCGTCTGGGTCCGCACGATGGACTGGGTCGCGCGCTGGAAGGCTCCCGGCGCACCCGGAAAGTTCCAGGTGCTCGTGGACGGCGCACCGCTCAAACCCACCTTCGGCACGCAGGGCGCGGACTGGTCGTGGCACGACGGCGGTTCGGTGAACGTGGCGAAGCCCGAAGTCGCCCTCGCACTCCACGACCTCACCGGCTTCAACGGCCGCTGCGACGCCATCCTGCTCACCACGGACCCCGTCTTCCAGCCGAACAACGACTCCGCGCCGCTTGCCCCGTGGCGCATGGCGCTCGCCGGTCTGCCGCCGAAGCCCGAGGAGGCCGGACAGTTTGACCTCGTCGTGGTCGGCGGCGGTTACGGCGGCATGGGCGCGGCGCTTGCGGCGGCGCGCATGGGCTGCAAGGTCGCGCTCATCCAGAACCGTCCCGTGCTCGGCGGCAACGGCAGCTCCGAAATCCGGGTGTGGGCCATGGGCGGCATCCGGCGCGGCCTCTACCCAATGCTCGGCGAAATCGTCGAGGAATACATGGACCGCGCGAAGTCCTCGCCCGGCACGTTCGAGGAGTTCGGCGATGCGAAGAAGGAGGCGCTGGTCCGTGCGGAGAAAAACATTTCGCCCTTCCTCAACCACCACGCCTTCCGCGTCGAGGTGGATGGCAATCGCCTCAAGGCCGTCATCGCCTTCGACACCCGCACCGGCCACATCCGGCGCTTTGCGGGCACGCTCTTCGTGGACAGCACGGGCCACGCGGGCATCGGCGCGCTCGCGGGCGCGGACCACACCACAAAGGACGACGGCCACCTCGGCATGAGCAACATGTGGCGCTGGAGCGACGCCGGGAAGCCCGTGCCCTTCCCGCTCACGCCGTGGGCGCTCGACCTCGTGATGGACGATTTCCCCTACCCTCGTCGCGGCCACGCCGAGTGGTTCTGGGAAAGCGGCTTCAACAAGCACCCAATCCTCGAACTCGAATCCACGCGCGACTGGAACTTCCGCGCCATCTTCGGCGCGTTCAACGCGATGAAGAACAAGGACGGCAAGGCCGAGCATCCGAACGCGAAGCTGGAGTGGGTCGCCTACGTCGGCGGCACGCGCGAGAGCCGGCAGCTCCTCGGCGACGTGGTGCTCACGCGCGAGGACATCGTGGCGAAGAAGCAGTTCCCCGACGGCACCGTGCCGACGACCTGGGACATTGACCTCCACTACCCGAAGGAACAATACGCCAAGAAGTTCCCGAACGACCCGTTCATCTCGAAGGCCGTCTTCGACAAGGCCGTGGACCGTCAGCACGGCTACCCGGTGCCCTACCGCAGCTTCTACTCGCGCAACCTCGAGAACCTCTTCATGGCCGGCCGCAACGTGAGCGTCACGCACGAGGCGCTGGGCACCGTGCGCGTGATGAAGACCGGCGGCATGATCGGCGAGGTCGTGGGCAAGGCCGCGAGCCTCTGCATCAAGCACGCCACCACGCCGCGCGCGATTTACCACTCGCACTTCCCCGAGTTGCAGGCGCTGCTGAAACTCCCCGGTGCCGCGCGCCGCGACAAGGTCACCGACGAGCCGAAGCTTCCCTCCGACTACAAGCCGCTCCCGCCGCAGGTCATCGCCGCCGGTGGCGACCATATCGAAGCTGGCCTCGACCCGAAGAAGCTTCCCGGCCTCGTCCTCGACGATGCCCAGGCCAAGCTCACCGGCAAATGGACCACCGGGGGCAATCCGCAGCTCCAGCCCTACGTCGCCAGCGGCTACCGCTACCGCGGCGCGAAGGAGGACGGCGCGGCCCGCTACGAGTTCAAGGTGGAGAAGGCCGGCGATTACGAAGTCCGCGTCAGCTACAGCCCGCACGAGAACCGCGCCACCAACACGCGCGTCGTCATCGAGAGCGCGGACGGCATGAAGGAGACGGCCCTCAACCAGCGCAGCAAGCCGCCGCTGCCGCAGAACTTCATCAGCCTCGGCACCTTCAAGTTCGCGCCCGGCAAGCCCGCCGTCGTGACGCTCGGCGGCAAGCCCGCCGACGGCAACGTCCACGCCGACGCGGTGCAGTTGCTGCCGAAGTGAGGGGAGGAAAGCCTTCCAAATCGAAAGGCGCGTGCTCAAAGCTCTGCTTGAACAGGGTTTGCCCGCGCCTAGACTTCGCACATGAACCCGGCGCCGCCGATCTCCAATCGCAGTCCTTCACCTGTCACCATGAAATCCAGCCTCCTTCTCGCGCTCGTCCTCGCCACCACGGTCGTTGCCCAGCAGCCCGCGCCCAAGCCCGCCGCAAAACCCGCGCCGCCCAAGGCTCCGGCCATCCCCGCCGACACAGCGTGGCACGACGTGACCAAGTGGGGCGTCGAGGGCCGCGGCTGGGGCGATCAGGAGCGCAAGCGGTGGTTCGACCGCTTTCCCGCCAAGGCCGAGGGCAAGGTCACGCCCGCCGTCTGGAGCCTGAGCCGCGACAGCGCCGGCATGATGGTGCGCTTCAAGACCGACGCGAAGGCGATCTACACCCGCTACACGCTCGCGAAGACCAACCTCGCCATGCCGCACATGCCCGCCACCGGCGTCAGCGGCCTGGACCTCTACGCGCGCGACGACAAGGGCAGATGGAAATGGGTGCAGGTCACGCGGCCCAGCTCGCCGAAGGTCGAGGCCATGATCATCAGTGACCTCGCGCCCGGCCTGCGCGAATACGCCGCCTACCTGCCGCTCTACAACGGCATCGAGTCGCTGCAGATCGGCGTGCCGGCGGGCGCGAAGTTCGAAGGCCTGGCCCCGCGCGCCGAGAAGCCCATCATCTTCTACGGCACTTCCATCACGCATGGCGCGTGCGCGTCGCGGCCCGGCATGGTGCATACGGCGATTCTGGGCCGGCGCTTTGACCGGCCGGTGATGAACGTCGGCTTCTCCGGCAACGGTCGCATGGACGCCGCCGTGGGCGATCTGCTCGGTGAGGTTGACGCGGCGGCCTATGTCATTGACTGCCTGCCGAACATGCAGCCCGCCGACGTGACCGCGAAGTGCATCCCGCTGGTCAAGCAGCTCCGCGCCGCACGGCCCAACACGCCCATCGTGCTCGTGGAGGACCGGCGCTTCACCAACGACTGGATCACGCCGAACAAGAAGAAATTCCACGACGACAACCACGCAGCCTTGCGCGCCGCCTATGAGCAGTTGAAGAAGGAAGGCGTCGCCAAGCTCTCCTACATCCCCGGTGACGCGCTCTACGGCACCGACACCGAAGGCGCGACCGACGCCTCGCACGCGAGCGACCTCGGCTTCATGCGGCAGGCGGACCTCTTCGAGCCAGTGATCCGCGCCGCGTTGAAGTAGCGCAGGCATCAGCCTGCGCGTCGGCACGACTTGATTCGCAACCTGAAGGTTGCGACTACGGCATCCGCCTCAGCCCAGCAGCTCCGCCGGGGCCACCTCGATCTTCTCCTCGATGTCCTTGGGAATGGGCACCGAGGACATCTTCCCATGCAAGTCTCGCGTGACGCAGACCACCGTGAGCTTGCCGCGCGCGACCTCGACCGGATGCGGGCCGTTCAGCTTGCGGAACTTGAAGAGGTAGCTCAGGGACTTGGCCTTCTTCTCGCAGACGAGCATGTGGATTTCCACCTCGTCCTCGAAGTGCAGCGGGTGCCGGTAGTCGCACGAGGCGTGGACGCGCGGCCAGCCCACCGGCGGGTCCGTGTGGCGGGAGATGATGGAGAAGCCCAGCGAGCGGAAGAACGCGTGCTCGGCGGTCTCCATGTATTTGAAGAAGTTCGAGTAGTGGACGATGCCCGCCATGTCGGTCTCGCTGAACTCGACGCGGCGGAGGGCTTTGAACTCGGAGGCCATGATGAACGGTGCGTTAAGGCTGCGCGCACTCTGGCGCAAGCGCCGGGGAGCGGCGAGTTGAATGTGCGGCCAGCCAGCGGCCTTCCAAGTGTCCCCCACCGGTGCCAGGCTGCGGCCATCAACCCGACGCCATGAAGCTGCCCTTCAAATTCACCCGCCGCCGATTCCTGACTGGAGCGGGGTTGGCGCTGCCAACGGCGCTCCTGGGTGACGCGCTGGCGCTGGAGCCAAACTGGCTTCGCGTCCGCACAGTGCGGCTGGCGAAGGACAAGCCGACCCATCGCATCGCTCACTTCACCGACCTGCATCACAAAGGCGACCGGAAGCTACTCGAAGCCGTGGTCAGCAAGATCAACGCGCTCAGGCCGGACTTCGTGTGCTTCACCGGTGACTTGATCGAGGAGGCGAAGCATCTGCCGGAGACGTTGGAGTTGATCCGAGGAATCCGCGCCCCGCTCTACGGCGTGCCGGGCAATCACGACTACTGGGCCAACGTAGATTTCAAGGCCATCGCCGACGCGTTTCGTGCTACTGGCGGAGCGTGGCTGATGGATGCCACGGCGCGGACAGCGGACGGGAAATGCACCCTCAGCGGTCTGACCTGCCAGAGCGGCCATCGCCCCGAGCCGGTGCCCGGCACGCGCAACGTCCTCCTCGCACACTACCCGGCGTGGATGAAACGGTTCGACGGCTTGCGCTTTGACCTCACGCTCGCCGGCCACTCGCACGGCGGACAGGTGCGATTGCCCTTCTTCGGCCCGCTGGTCGTCCCGTGGGGCGTGGACGAATACGACTGGGGCCTGTTCGAGACGAAGACCGGCCCGCTCTACGTCAACGCAGGCATCGGCTGGTTTTACCTGAACGTGCGCTTCCGCTGCCGACCGGAGATCACGGTGATTGAAATCTGACCGTGGCGAGGGCTAGGGCTTCCGGAACACCACGACCCGATTCGTGTTCGTCCCCTTGGCGTTGTTCGTCACCCCCCAGCAGTTCGCCGTCTTGGTGAACCGCTGGCGGTTGATAAGCAGCAGCACCGGCTCAAACCCGGCCTCCAAGCCAATGGGGAACACCGCGTCCTCCAAGTTCACGCGCCGCGCATTGACCTCGCCGACCTCGAAGGCGACGTGTCCGCCGGGGCGAAGCACCCGGTGCAACTCGTCGAAGACCCGGCGCATCTTGGCCTGCCAGTCGAACAGCTTCGGATGGATGGCCGAGGAGACAGCGTCCGCCGGGAGGCCGAGGAACCAATTGCGCAGCCAGTTGTCCGCCGCGTAGTCCACCACGTTCAGGAACGGCGGCGAAGTCACGGCCAGCACCACGCTTTCACCGGCGAGCGCGGCCGCGCGTTCGGCATCCCCGGTGAGCACGCGCGCGCTCCGGCCCGCTTTCGCGAGGGAGATGCACTGGTCCTCCGTGCAGTCACTGAGCAAGCTGGCGGTCTTGGCGAGAATCAGCCGGGGAACCTCGCGACGCGGCGGGGTTTGCTTTAGCCGCGAGTTGATTCTGCGTTGTGAGTCGAGGGAAACGGCCTGGTTCGGAGGCAGGGTATACACCGAGAAAAAACCCGCCGAATGACCAGTCAGGCGGTTGAGCGCCACCATCTGAATCCAGCCGTCCACCGCGTCGAAATCTCCATCGCTCCGGCGCGCGGAGAGGTAGTGCCGCAGGGCGCATATTTCCCACAACGTCGCCGGGTGGTAGAAGACGTGCAGCGTCTCAGGCTGCTCGACCTCAAGGTCGAAGCGAACCGCCCGCAGGCGCGCCGCCACCGCCTCCAGCGTCGGCGGCGTGAGCCGGGGCCGCACCAGCGCGGTGCAGAGCGGATTCAAGTCGCAGCCCCACGGCGTCCGGCCCAACAGCGCCGCTTCCAGCAAGGTCGTCCCCCGCCCCATGAACGGGTCGAACACCACTTCGCCGGGCTGGCTGAGGCGTTCGATGAAGAAGCGCGGGAGCTGCGGCTTGAAGCAGGCGCGGTAGGAAATCTCGTGCAAGCTGTGCGCCGCCCGTTGCTTGCTGGTCCAGAACTCATTCGTGAAAACCGGCACGCGCTGGCCGGCGACGGTGGCTGTGGCCTTGGCGCTCGGCTGGCCAAAACCGGCAAACCGCTCCACGTCCCGCACGAGGTTGCGGGCCGGCCCCGAGTTTCCGGCTGTCGCAGTGCGGCTCATGTGTTCGGCCTGAGTGCTTGTAGCAGTTGGAGAGCTTTCACCCGTGAAACCTTCGTCGTCGAGCCAAGCTGCCGGGCCTGCCACCACGTTCTGACCTCCGCCGCCGACACGACGTAAATCGGAACGTCTGGAAACGTCTCCACATCGGCGAGGATGTAGCCCTTGATTCCGTCCAGCTTGGCGAGAAAGCCGGTCGGCTCAAAAGTCCGGCCGGACCCCACCATGTAACTTGGACAAAAGTAGATTCCCCCGCGAGTGATGCTGCGCACTTCCCACTTGTCGCCGTCCGCATCCGTCAGGTCGTGGTCGGCACCTTCGCTTGCGGCGAGTTGGCCCTTCAGCACTTCGCGCGCGATGCGGCGCTCCAAGATGAAGGAGACGCGGCGGCCATCGGTGAAGTATTCCCGCACGTCCTCCGGCTGAATCTTGAGCGCCGCTGCGATGGCGTCCAAATCCCAAGTCAACCGGCCTTTGGGCTTACGTCCCATGCTCAGTCAGGTTTCAATCAAGCCGGATGGAAGCCGACTTCCCGTGTGCGTCCAAGCCTTCCAGTTCGGCAAACTTCTGCACCGCGCGGAGGGCTTTCTTCAGCGCGGGCTTCGAGTAGTCCACCACGCTGGTGCGGCGTTGGAACTGGTCCACGGTCAGGCCGGCGAAGCTGCGGCCCGCGCCGCCGGTGGGCAGGGTGTGGCTCGGGCCGGCGACGTAATCGCCCAGCACCGTGGGCGACCACGAGCCGAGGAAGAGCGCGCCCGCCGTGGTGATCTGCTCCACGGCCTGCTGCTGCTGGCGGATCATCACTTCGCAGTGCTCCGGCGCGAGTTGGTTCACGAGCGCGAAGGCATCGGCGAGCGACTTCACCTGGATGAGCCAGCCGTTGTTCGCCAGCGCCTTGGCGATGAACTCGCAGCGCGACAGCGTCGGAAGCTGCCGCGCGATTTCCTTTTCCGTCGCTTTGAGAATCTTTGCCGAAGTTGTCACCAGCCAGACGCGCTCGTGGCCGGAGCCGTGTTCGGCCTGCGCGAGCAGGTCGGCGGCGACGAACTTCGGGTTGGCCGTGTCATCGGCGAGCACGAGCACCTCGCTGGGGCCGGGCAGGAGATCAATCGCGACGTGGCCGACCAGCAGGCGCTTGGCGGCGACGACGTAGGCGTTGCCGGGGCCGAAGACCTTTTGCACCGGACGGATGGTCGCGGTGCCCAGCGCCAGCGCGGCGATGGCTTGCGCGCCGCCGGCCTTGTAAATCTCCGTCGCACCCGCCGTGCGCGCGGCAAAGAGCAGCGCCGGGTTCACCAAGCCGTCCTTGCCCGGCGGGGTGCACACGGCGATTTCGCGGCAGCCCGCCACGCGCGCGAGCGTGATGGTCATCAAAGCGGTGGAGACGAGCGGCGCGGTGCCGCCGGGGATGTAGATGCCCACGCGCCCGAAGCCGTCGAACTTCTCGCCCACCACCGCGCCGTGCGAGTTGCGCGCCGACCAGTTCTTGCGGAGAGACTTCCTGGCGAAGGCGGCGATGTTCTTCTCCGCCTCGGTCACGGCGGCGAGCAGCGAGTCATCGGCTGCAAGCGAGGCACTGAAAAGCTCCGCCTGCGAGACGGCAAGTTGCTCGGCGGCGAGCTTGGCTCCGTCGAAACGCCCGGTCAGTTCCAGCAGCGCCGCGTCGCCGCGCTCGCGCACGGCGGCCACGATGCCGCGCGCGCGATCCTCGACCACCGGGTCGAAGAGGCTCGAAGCCGCCGCGAGCTGCTCCAGCCGGGCGGCGAAATTCTGGTCCGAGAATTTCAGGACATTCATGCGCCGCGAGGCTACGAGGAGGGAGGGGGAAAGTCAAAAGCGCGGCGGGCGCAGCATTTTTCCTGTGCGCTGCGGCGGGCGTGTGATTTCATGGCCGGCAGTTCATGAGCAACATGCACGTCCCCGATCCGCGCGAGCGCGAAGTGGCGCGGCGGTATTTCCAGCCCTTCATCGAGCGGTTTCGCGGCTGCCAGTCCATCGTGGATGTGGCGTCCGGCCAGGGGCATTTCCTCGAACTGCTCAAGGAGGCCGGCCTCAACGGCACGGGCGTCGAGCTGGACGCCGAGCTGTGCGAGCGCACGCGGGCGAAGGGCCTCAAGGTCATCAACGAGAGCTTCTTCGACCATCTCAAGGCCGTCGCGCCCGGCACCTACGACGGCGCGAACGTCTCGCACATCGTCGAGCACTTCACGCCGGTGCAGGTCGAGGAGCTGTTCAAGCTGCTGCATCACGCGGTCAAGCCCGGCTCGCCGATGGTCATTCTCACGCCCAACATCGCGAACATGCGGCGCGCCGTCGGTGACTTCTGGCGCGACCCGACCCATGTGCGGCCTTACCCCATCTCCGCGCTGGGCAAGCTGCTCCGGCGCGCGGGCTGGGAGGTCGCGGACTCCGGCGAATACACCGACCGCAAGCCCTCGCTGGGGCGCGCGCTCATCTACGCCCTGCGCAACGCGCTGCTCGGCCGCTACTGGTGCGGCGACGACCTCTTCGTGGTGGCGCGGCGAAAGGAGTAGCGGCGCGTGAAGGTGCTGCTCGTCAAGCTCGGCCACCTCGGCGACACGCTGCTGCTCACGCCCACCCTGCGCTTCCTGAAGCAGAAGTTCCCCGACGTCCGGCTGGACGTGATGGTGCGCAGCGGTTGCGAAGTCGTGCTGCGGGGCAATCCCGACGTGACCAATCTCCTCCCCGTCGGCAGCCCGGAGCGGGCGAACCGCTCCCTCGGCAAGGAACTGCGCGAGTCGGCGGCGGCCTTCCGCGTGATCGCTTGCGGCGGACGCTACGACTACGCATTCGACCTGTCTGACTCCGACCGCGCCAAGTTTTGGGTGGCCGCCTCGCGCGCCCACGTCCGGGGCTTCAACGACTTCCCGCCGCTGGCTGGCTGGCGGCGCAGGCTCTTCACCCACTTCACCCGCTTCGAGTGGGCGCGCGAGCACCAGGTGCTCCGCGACTTCCGCACCGTCGCGGACATCATCGAGCCGGGCGCGCAGCCGGGGCCGATGCGCTTCGAGCCGCAGGTGGACGAGGCGAGCCTGCGCGACAAGCTGCCTTGGCTGGGCGACGCTGGCGCTTTCGCCGTGATCCACCCGACGAGCCGGTGGGCGTTCAAGCAATGGCTGCCCGAGCGCTGGGCGGCGGTGGCGGACACGCTGGCACAGCGCGGCCTGAAGGTCGTTTTTTCCTGCGGCCCCGCAGCGCGCGAGACTGAGCTGGTCAATGGCATCCTCGCCACCGCGCGCGCGAGGCACTTCACGACCGGCGGCCAGATCAGCCTCCACGAACTCGGCTGGCTGCTCGGGCGGGCCAAGCTCTTTCTCGGCGTGGACACGGTGGCCATGCACCTCGCCGCCGCGATGCAGGCCCCGACGGTCGCGCTGTTCGGCCCGTCGTCCGAGTGGAGCTGGCATCCGTGGCAATGCCGGCACGAGCTGGTGCTGGGCGAGTGCCCGTGCAAGGCAAAGCGCGAGTTCACCTGCGACAAATCCAAGCCTTACCCGTGCATGGAGCGCATCACGGCGGACGCCGTGCTCGTCGCCGCGGACAAACTGCTCGCAAAGCCATGAACCGCGCCGTCTTCCTCCAGAAGCGCGCGCACCGCGCCGGCGCGCAGACGTGCCTTGCCCGGATGCTGCGGCACGAGGGGATGCGCCCGTGGAACCCGGTGCTCGTCTGCTCGGAACCCGGCTGGCTCACGACGGAATGCGAGCGCAACGGCGTGGCCGTGCTGGTCCAGCCGTTTCCCAGCTCGCGCGCGCTCACGGCGCGGCTGTGGGGCAACGCGGCCTTCGCGCGCCGCGTGACGAAGCGCGTCGCCGCTCTCCCCGGCACCCCGGTCATCGTCCACGCGAACGACCATTGGGAAGGGCTGCTCGGCCTGGCCGGCGCGCGCGAGCTGCGCGCCCGCACCGTGATGCACCTGCGCTCGCCGGGCATGCGCGAGGCCGACTACTGGAAATACCGCTGCGGCGACTACGACTCGGTCGTGGCCGTGGGCGACGAGATTCAGGCACGCGCGAAGGGCTGGGACGCGGCCAAGGACATCCGCCTCGTGCACGACGGCATCGAGCCGTCCGAGTTCAGCCCGCCGAAACCAAAGGCGGCGGAGTTCCCGCGCCGCGTGCTCGTGCTCGGCTCGCCGCTGGACTGGAAGGGCTGGGCGGACCTGACCGAGGCGCTGTTTCAACTGGAGCAGGCCGGCGCGCTGCCCGAGTTGCAGTTTGATTTCACCGGCGCGCAACCCGACCCGGCGCAGAACGACTTGAAGCTGGGCCGGCTGCGGCGGGCGCGGTGCAACTTCCTGGGCCGCGTGGAAATGTTCCGGGAACTGGTGCTGGGCTACGACCTCGTCATCAACCCGTCGCGCATGGAAACCTTCGGCATGGCGGCGGTCGAGGTGCTGGCCGCCGGCGTGCCCCTGCTCACCACGCGCGTCGGGATCCTCGACCAGGCGCAGGCGCAGGCGGAGCTGCTGGTTGTGCCCCACCAGCCCGCCGCACTCGCGACCGCGCTCAAGAACCTGCTGCAGAACTGGCCGGCCATCGAGTTTGGCCTTGCCCGCAGTCAGGAAAATCTGCGCGCCAAATTCCTCGTCGGGCACACCGTTGCGAAGCTGACGGCGGAGTTCGCGCGGCTGGCTGGTTCGGGGGAGCGCGCCTAGTCCAACTGCTCGCAGAAGGGATTGAACGTGAGCACGCCGCGCTTGGCGGGAGGCAGCGCGGCGACATCGGCCTTGCGGCAGCGGATTTTTTTGAAGTGCCGGTAGGTGACGTAGCAGTAGGTGAGCGTGTCGCGCGTCACCGTCTGGCAACGATTGCCGGAATGCAGGCCGTTGGCGTCGAAGATGCCGACCGTGCCCGCCGGGCCGGTGATGTGCGTGATCAGCGGGGCCAGCTCGGGGTTGCCGTGGACTTCCTTCTCGAAGCGCGAGCCTTCCGCCAACCCACGCCAGTGGTCGTAGTAGCGCAAATGGGACTGGCGCAGGTAGGACATCTTCTGGCCGTTCTCGGGCATGTCCTGAAGGAGAATCATCACATGGACCTGCCGCCCGCGCGAGTCGTGGTGCCACTGGTAGGAGCCATAGCGCGTCTCCGGTGAGGGCAGGATGCGCATGGCGTTGGCGCGGCCGACGGCGAAGGGCTTCCCGTAATAGCCACCGATGGTCTCGAGCAGCACGTCATCCAGCGCCGCCTCGACGAAGGCGGGGCTGAGGTGAAGGATGTCCTCGTTGATCAGGGAGTCGGGGTTGGCCTTGTCCGGGTGGTTGCGGACGGCTTCCTCGAAGGCTTGCCGGAGTTTTTCCAGGCGCGCGCCCGTGAAGTGGGCGGGCAGCAGGGCGATGCCCTCGCGCTCCAGTTCCGCCAGCGCCTTCCGGGCAGGCTCCTTCTGCTCCGGCGGCGCGAAGTCGCAGCGGAAGCCAGGCTGGGGGCGGCGGTGGAGGTATTCCTTGGCCTTGAAGATCGGCGTCTTGAGGAAGGAGATGACCCGGTTGCGTTTCATGGTGTCAGCGCGATGTCAGCGTGATCACGCTAGCCAGCGCCTGCGGCGGAGACAACGCATTTTCCCGGCGGTGTCCGCCCTTGTCAGCCCGCGGGCCGCTCACTAGCCTGCGCCCGCCTGGCAGCATGATTCCACCCTACACGCTCATTGTGCCCTACTACCGCACGCCGGAGATCACCCGGCTGGCACTGCATTCCATCTTCCATTTCAGCATGGGCGAACCGGAGGTGCTGGTGGTGGACAACGCGCCGGGCAGCCCGGAGTCGAAGATGTTGGACGAGTTCCCACGCATCCGCCGGTTGGACAATGCGACGGAACACAAGGGTTCTTACGGAAACTTCCACGCGTTGGATGTGGGCCTCGCCGCGGCCAGCCACGACCTTGTGGGTCTGGTGCACAGCGACACGATTTTTCTGGAGCGCGGGTGGGACAAGCGCTGGTTTGGCCGGCTGGTGAACGCGGACCTCGCCGCGCTCAGCACGTTCGAACGCGAGGCGAATCCTTTCCGGCCCTGGCGCAAGCGGGTGGGCGACTGGCTCCGGCACCTGCGGCACAACCCGCGCCCCGGACAGGAGGTCGAGGGCAAGCTGATGTATCACTTCCTCCTCACGCGCCGATCCGTGCTGGCGGACATCGAGTTCAATTTCCTCCGAGACTGGCACCTCGCGCCCCGGCACTTTGCGGGCCGGCGCAACGGCGTCGAGCTTCTGAGCCTCTGGCGCATGAGCCGGGTGCTCTGGCACACCAGCAACATTTCCAGCCTGCTCACGGGCCAGATGGACGACCCGAAGCTCGTGAAGTCCTTCCAGGAAAAGCGCGCACGCTTCCTGCGCGATCCTTTCGTCCAGGAACACTTCCGTCCGGTGCTGCCGGCGGAATTCCAGTCACCTGCCTGAGCGCGGCGTCCGGCCTTGTCAGGGTGCGGACCCCGCACTAGCCTGCGCCGCTTATGGCAAGCTCCCGCCTCATCTACCGCCTTAACCGCTTCATGCGGGTGAAGCCCATCTGCAATTTCGTCTTCAAGGTCCGCTATTTCTGGTTCACCAAGCTCAAACGCACCGTTCGCGCGTATGACGACCACCTCGGCGTCTCCGGCCATGCCCACAACGTCAAAGGGCTGCTCGACGGTCGACCCAGCGACCGCATCCTTAAGTTGATCCAGCCGCTGGCCGTGATTGACCGGCTTACGCCCGAATCCCGCGTGCTGGCCATTGGCTGCCGCTTCGAGACGGATCTGCTCTACCTGACCGCCTACGGCTTTGCGCCAGAAAACGTCCGCGGCCTCGACATGCTGTCTTACTCGCCCTGGGTGGACCTCGGCAACATGCATGCCATGCCTTACCAGGACAGCAGTTGGGACGCTGTGATGCTGGGGTGGGTGCTCACTTACAGCGACGACCCGCGCCGTGCCGCGCGCGAAATCGTCCGTGTCGTGCGCCCTGGCGGCCTGGTGGCCATTGGCATCACCTGCTACCCCGACGCGGTCATCGAGTCACTTCGGAAGGAGGGCAAGCTTATGGGCACCACCGGGCAAATCCAGACCGTCCGCGACATACTTGACCAGTTCGGAGACCATGTTGAGCGCGTCTATTTCCAGCACGACGTGAACGATCGCTCCAAGCAGGGGCCAACGCTCGTCATCTTCTCGGTTAAGAAGTAACTTCCACCGCCGAATTTCTCGGCGGCTCGGCGTCAGCTCGCGAAAATCTTCGTCATCCGGTCGGACAAGTCCTTCAAGCCCTCCGGCGTGCCACCGCCGCCTTGCTCGGCGATGCCCCAGCCGGAATAACCGATCTTGTCCAGCGCGGCCATGATGGCAGGCCATTTGTTGTCGCCTTCGAGGAACTTCGCGCCGAAACCCGCGCCCGGCTTGTCCGGTGTCATCTTGCGGGTGTCGAACTCCTTGATGTGCAGCTTGAGGATGCGCCTGCCGATGACCGGAATCCACGTCTCCGCCGGGCTGTAGCGGCCCACGTTGCCGATGTCGAAGTGCCAGCCCACCCACTCGCTGTTGATGGCGTCGAGGAGATCCACGGCCTGCTGCGGCTTGGTGACGAAGTTGTTCCAGACGTTCTCGATGGCAATCTTCACGCCGAGGTCTTTCGCGACGGGCACGGTCTTCTTGATTTCGGCGACGCAGCGCTTGAAGCAGTCGTCATAGCTGACCTTGTCATTCACCACGCCGGGCACGAGCAGCACGCTGGTCGCGCCGTATTCCTTCGCGTCCTGAAGCGAGAGCACCAGGCCATCGTAGCCGACTTTGCGCGTCGGCTCGTCGGGCGCGGAGAGCGGCTTCGCCCAATGCGTGTGGCAGCAGACGCTCGCGGCCTTGAGGCCGGTGGCTTGCAAAGCGGCTTTCACCTCGGCGCGGTCCATGCCGCCCATCGGCTCCACGCCGAGGAACCCGGCGGTCTTGGCGGCCTGCATCTTCTCCAGCACGCTGCCCTTCACGCCGATGGTGCCCCACATGATGGCCTTCTTCACGTCCCGGGATTTGCCGGCGGCGAAGGCGGCGGGGGCCAGACTGGCGGCGGCGAGGGTGTGGACGAAGTGGCGGCGGGAAACGTGGTGGCTCATAGATTGGGTCGGTGCTGTCGCGAGAATTGGAAACCGCCGGGCGTGACGCAATTCAAAAGTGCTCAAGGCAAGTTGCGCGGGGCGATGCCAGCGGCTAGCCTCGCGCCGCTTGAACACACCCGCGCCGTCCGCCCCGCCCGAACGCACGCCTTGGTATCGCGTGCTCTACATCCAGGTGCTGCTCGCGGTCGTGTTCGGCATCGTCGTCGGGATTTACTTTCCACTCGACAAGGAGGCACCGGACCAGTGGAGCGCGGCGAAGTTGAAGCCGTTGGGGGACGCCTTCATCGCGCTGGTGAAGATGATGATTGCGCCCATCATCTTCTGCACGGTGGTTCACGGCATCGCCTCGATGAGCGACATGAGGAAGCTCGGGCGCGTGGGCGTGAAGACGCTGCTTTACTTCGAGGTCGTCTCGACGATTGCGCTCATCATCGGCCTCGTGGTGGTGAACTGGCTTCAGCCGGGCGCGGGCTTCAACATTGACCCGGCCACGCTCGACCCCGACATCGCCAAGGGCTACGCCAAGCGCGCCGAGTCACAGACGATGACGGCCTTCCTCCTGAACATCATTCCCGCCACGCTCTTCTCCGCCTTCGTCACCGGCGACCTGCTGCAAGTGCTGCTCGTCTCCGCGCTCACCGCCTTCGCCATCACCGCGTTGCACAACCACCACCGGCTCGCGGTGCTGAACGTCATCGAGCGGGCTTCGGAAATCTTCTTCGGCGTCATGCGCATCGTGGTGCAGCTCGCGCCGGTGGGCGCGTTCGGCGCGATGGCCTTCACCGTGGGCAGCTACGGCCTTGGCTCGCTGGAAAAGCTGCTCAAGCTCATGGCCGGCTTCTACGCGACCGCCGGGGTGTTCGTCTTCGTGGTGCTCGGCGGGATCGCGGCGCTGTGCGGCTTCTCGATTCTCCGCTTCCTCGCGTTCATCAAGGAGGAGCTGCTGCTGGTGCTGGGCACAAGCTCCTCCGAGACCGCGCTGCCGGGCATGATTCAAAAGATGCGGCGGCTCGGCTGCTCGAATTCCACCGTCGGCCTCGTCATTCCCACGGGCTACAGCTTCAATCTCGACGGCACGAACATCTACATGACGATGGCCGCCGTCTTCCTCGCGCAGGCCACCAACACGCCGCTCGACCTTCGCGAGCAGGCCACGCTGCTGCTGGTCGCGATGGTGTCGTCGAAAGGCTCCAGCGGCGTGACGGGCGCGGGCTTCGTGACGTTGGCGGCCACGCTCGCGGTGCTGCCGAAGGTGCCCATCGCATCGCTCGCGCTGCTGGTGGGGATTGACCGTTTCATGAGCGAATGTCGCGCCATCACCAACCTCATTGGCAACGGCGTGGCGACGGTTGCCATCAGCCGCTGGGAGGGCGAGGTCACGCCGGAGACGCTTCAGAAGAACCTCGCCCCCGTAGGAGACGATGCAAAGTAGCGCGACATTCCAATGTCGCGTGGCTGCGGGCGACATGCGCCAAAGACGCGACTTTGGAAAGTCGCGCTACATTTACAACGCCTTCTGCTCCGCGAGTTGCTTCTCCAGCTCCTTCACACGTCGGAGCAGTTCGGGCAACTGATGCAACGCGAGCCACTGGCGCTTGGTTTGCCGGTCGGGCTGCGCGGGGGAGCCGAGCCACTTCCCGCCATCCGGGATGTCGTGCATCACGCCGGACTGCGCGGCGATGGTGACTTGGTTGCCAATCTTGAGATGGCCCGCGATTCCCACCTGGCCGCCGAGCACGACGTAGTTGCCCAGCTTGGTGCTGCCCGCAATGCCCGCCTGCGAGACGACGATGCAGTGCTCGCCGATTTGCACGTTGTGCGCAATCTGCACGAGGTTGTCCACCTTGCTGCCCTTGCCGATGACGGTCGGGCCAATCGCGCCGCGGTCCACGGTCACGTTCGCGCCCAGCTCCACGTCGTCACCGATGATGACGTGGCCGACTTGAAGCACCTTGTGATGCACGCCGGCATCGAACACGTAGCCGAAACCGTCCGAGCCGATGACGCAGCCAGCGTGGAGGCGCACCCGCTTGCCGAGCTGCGTGCGCGCGTAGAGCACGACGTTCGGGAACAGCTTCGAGTCCTCGCCCACCACGCAGTTGTCGCCGAGATGATTTCCGCCGAGCAAGGCCGCACGCGCCTCGATGCGGCAATGCTCGCCGATGACGCAGTGCGGCCCGATGTAAGCCGTGTCGTCCACGGAAGCTGAGTTGGGGATGACCGCCGTGGGGTGACGCTGCCCCTCCAGCACCGGTTCGGCGAAGAAGAGCGGCAACACCTTGGCGAAGGCCACACGCGCGTTCTTCACGCGGATGAGTGTCTTGGTGGCCGACGTGCGGTCACCCGCGATGAGGATCGCGCTCGCCGCGCTGGCCTCGGCGGCGGTGAAGTAGGCATCGGTCTCGGCGAACGTCAGGTCGCCCTTTTTCGCGCTGTCGGCGGGGGCGAAGCCGGAGATGGGCGCGGTCGGGTCACCAAGGACTTCCCCGCGAACGTGTTTGGCGATGTCGGCGACGGTGTGAGGCATTGGGAAAGTGATTAGTGATTAGTAATCAGTCGGCGATGCGCTCGGAGAACCTTACCCGCTTACTAATCACTAATCACTAATTACTCGCCGCTTACTTCCCCCGCGCATCCACGACGACGTTCTTCTCCCCGAGCACGATGACCTGCGGCTCCCAGCCGCGCGCCTGCGCCGCATCCACCTCCGTGAAGCTCATGATGGTGAGCTTGTCGCCGATTTTGCCGAGGTGCGCCACCGCGCCGTTCAGCTCGATGGCCCCGGAGCCGCGCGGCCCCTCGATGACGTAGGTTTCCCAGCGCTCGCCGTTGGCCAAGTTGCCGCACAGGATGCGCTCGTAGGGGAACAGCCCGGCCTGCTCGATCAGGTCCGCCGCGATGGTGAGGCTGCCCTCGTAGTGGAGCGACGCGCCCGTGACCGTGGCGCGGTGAATCTTCGATTTCAGGACGTGAACAAGCATGGTTCGTCGCGGGGAATTCGCCGTTTCCAAGTCGCTGTTTGACTTGAAAATCGGGCGCAATATAAAGTCCGCCGTTCGCAACACAACACTCGATTCAAACTCCTTTTCCCATGAGCAGAAAGATTCGTTACGGCATGGTCGGCGGCGGGCGCGGGGCGTTCATTGGCGCAGTGCACCGCATCGCGGCGGCGATGGACCAGCAGATTGACCTCGTCTGCGGCGCGTTCTCCAGCGACCCCGAGCGCTCCAAGGCCAGCGGCGCGGACCTCTTCCTGCCGGCGAACCGCTGCTACGGCACCTTCGAGGAGATGATTCTCGCCGAGAAGGCGCTGCCCGCCAGCGAGCGCATGGACTTCATCGCCATCGTCACGCCGAACCACATGCACTTCCCGCCGGCGAAGCTGGCGCTGGAAAACGGCTTCCACGTCCTGAGCGACAAGCCCGCCACCTTCGACCTCGCCGAGGCCAAGACCCTCGCCAGGCTCGTGAAGAAGACCGGCCTGCTCTACGGCCTCACGCACAACTACACCGGCTACCCGCTCGTGAAACAGGCGCGCGACATGATCGCCACCGGCAAGCTCGGCAAGATCCGCAAGGTAGTCGTCGAGTATCCGCAGGGCTGGCTCGCCACGCGCCTGGAGGCCAGCGGCCAGAAGCAGGCCGGCTGGCGCACCGACCCCAAGCGCTCCGGCGCGGGCGGCTGCGTGGGCGACATCGGCACGCACGCCGAGAACCTCGCCGAATACATCACCGGTCTGCAGATTTCCGAGCTGGCCGCCGACGCCACCAGCTTCGTGAAGGGCCGCAAGCTCGACGACGACGTGAACGTGCTGCTCCGCTTCAAGGGCGGCGCGAAAGGCGTGCTGCACAGTTCGCAGATTTCCGTGGGCGAGGAGAACAACCTGAACATCCGCGTCTATGGCGAGCTGGGCGGCCTCGAATGGCACCAGAAAGAGCCGAACACGATGCTCGTGAAATGGATGGATCAGCCCATGCAGGTCTTTCGCACCGCCAACGGCTACCTGTGCGACGCCGCCAAGGCCGCCGGCCGCACCCCGCCCGCGCACCCCGAGGGCTACCTCGAAGCCTTCGCGAACATCTACAAGAACTTCGCCAACGCCATCCGCGCCAAGGCCGCCGGCCAGAAGCTCGCCAAGACCGACCTCGCGAACGACTTCCCGAAAATCGAGGACGGCGTCCGCGGCATGGCCTTCATCAAGGCCGTGGTCGAGTCCTCCGCGAAGAATGCGAAGTGGACGAAGCTGGAGACGTGAGCAATGTCCGTGGTTCCTGTTCAACTGAAGCGAGCCGGCCATTGGCAGCCAGCGGTGATTCGCTTTGGCACGGAAACCGACGTTGTGCGCATCAGCAAATGGCCTGACTTTCTGGCCGCTGGGGCCATCGGCACCGGCACCGCCAAAGAGTCGGCGGATTATGCCAAAGATTCGGTCGAACGGTGGCGGAAGCATCTGAGCCGAGGCAGGGCCGCTGGCACGCCAAAGGAATACGGTGACTTGATCAAGGCAAATCCCAAAGATGACGTGGCAATCTTGCTGGTGATAGAAGCGGATTGGTGGGCACCTGGTGACTTGCTCGGTTTTGCTTACCTGCGAAGAACCTGGGCCGATAGTATTTACATGGAGTTTCTGGCAAAGCATCCTCTGGCAGCCTACAAGGAGCCTCCCGATCTGAATGTTACCCGCGTGACCGAGGCCATGCTGGTCGGGATTTCCTCATTGATGGACCAAATTGAAGCTCCTCACCGCCCCACTTGGGCTTGGTGGGAGGCCACGGCAGGATCCGCAGCCGCTTACGGGGAGTTTTTCGCGCCAACCACTCCATGCGATCTGGTGATTGTCTCGGCGAAGGAGCTTTCCAATTGCCGCAATCGAATCATCCACGAAATCTGGCCAGACAAAGACTTGCGGGTTTCCTAACAGTCGGATAACTGTCCCCCATGACAGATGTTGAAGTCCCTGTGTGTGATGTTGATGACTGGGAGGCGCGTCATGCCGCCTTGGTTGGACGAAGGGATGGCCCCATTGATCTTCCTCCATCCGGTGAATTTTGGGCTGGCACTGTCAAAGCGGAAATCACCGCTACGAGTGAAGGCTTCCGTTGGTTTCTGGTAAGTGGAGATGGGCGATTTCAATTGGCACAATCCCCGACGCTTTTCGTCTCTGCCGCAGACTGTGAGCAGCACTTAAGGAAATTTTCACCCAGCGTTCCGGTGGTTTCAAACCATCTGGATTAGAGTCTGCCTGATTCGCGGCATGGCCTTCATCAAGGCCGTCGTCGATTCCTCCGCGAAGAACGCGAAGTGGACGAAGTTGGGCGTTTGACATTCCACCATGAGCCACTCACCCGGTTTTCTCAAACTCGTCAACGAGGCCCGCGTCGGCGTGCGCGAGCTGACCGTCGAGCAGTTGCGCGCCCGCCTCGCCGCCAACCCGCGCGCCGTGCTGCTGGACGTGCGCGAGGAGTCCGAGTGGCTGGCCGGCCACGCGGAGCAGGCGCAGCCCCTCGGCAAGGGCATTCTGGAGCGCGACCTGGAGCAGCGGTTCCCCGACCCGGACACGGAGATCATCATGTATTGCGGCGGCGGCTTCCGCTCCGCGCTCACCTGCGACGCCGCGCAGCGCATGGGCTACCGGAACGTCGCGTCGCTCATCGGCGGCTACAAGGGCCTGGTCGCCGCCGGCTGGCCGATGAAGAAAGGGGCTTGAGCGGCGTCCCTCAGTGCGGTCCGACTTTATGAAACACCTGCTGTCCCTGTTTGCCGCCCTGCTCGCCGCCCAGCTTCCCGCCTTCGCCCAGGCAACCACCATCGTCACGTTCGACTCCGCGAAAGTCGCCGCCGGCGATGCCCTGCCGGGCAGCAATTGCGTCGTGCTGGTCAGCTTCAAGATCCGGCCCGGCTATTACCTCCACCCCAACCGGCCGATGCTGCCGCGCGCCGTCCCGACCATCGTGCAGGTCGGCAGCCTGGGGGCCACGCGCGCCCTGCCGCCGGCCTATTCCGCCACCGGACAGAAGACCATCCCCGGCAACCAGCAGCCCCTGCCGGTCTATGAGGGCGGCCTGACCGCGACGGTGGCCGTCACCATCGCGCCAAACGCCACCTTCCCGCTCACCCTGCCCGGCCTAATCGCCTACGCGCCGGTGAACGAGAAGAACCACACGGCCGGCCGGTCGGAGCAGGTGCGGTTCAACCTCACCATCCCGCGCACGACGAACACGCCGCCCGCGACCGCGAAGGCGCCCGCAAAGGCGCCCAAGAAGAAGTGACGAGCACCGCGCGTTCCGCGCCCACTTTTCCCGCTTGGCAACGCCCCGCTGCGGCTCTACAACCGCGCCCGGTTCTTTGAACAACGGCGGAGCTGCTCCGCCACCACCGCTTACAAGTGCAGGGAACCCCGTGAGAACCGGGGACGGTTGCGCCACTGTGACGGGCTACGGACTCCCAATGCCACTGGCTGAAGGCCGGGAAGGCGGGAGCGAGGTTTGAGGCCCGGAGTCAGGATACCGGCTTGTCAGCGCTCGTCAGGGCGCGCTCACGCGCGCCCGCTTCTCCGACAAAGAGAAGGATGAGGCCAGCCTGCCGAACTGTCTTTCGTCGGGATTCCGAGATGCCTTCATTCTCCAATTTGCGGAGGTGAAGGCTTTTTGCTTTCCGCCTCCCATCTGGTCTCCAACTCAAACCGCTCCGCGCGCCCAGGAACCCGCGCGGGGCTTGCAGTGAAAGACCATGAAGCAAGTAATCAGTAATCAGTGTTCAGTCATCAGTCGGTGGTGGAACTCTCGTTCTCTCCTCTATCCTCTCCTCGCTACCTTCTCAGCGACTGCCGCCGCGCAGGAGAGCAGGACCAACGCTCCGGTGGAACTTCCTCCGCTCGTCGTCACCGCCACGCGGTTGCCGGAGGAGACGGTTGCGGTGGAGAAAGTCCCGGCCCACGTCACCGTCCTCACGCGCGAGACCATCGCGCAGTCGCCGGCCTTCACGCTGCCGGAGCTGTTGCGGCAGCAGGTCGGTTTCACGTCGTTGGACACCGTCGGCTTCGCCGGGCAGCAGGCGCAGTTCAGCCTGCGCGGCTACGCGGACAAGGCCGGCGCGCTCATCCTGCTGGACGGCGTGCGCGTGAACGACGCCGGCAGCGGCTTCTTCCTCTGGAACTCCATGCCGCTCGCCGCCATCGAGCGCATCGAGGTCGTCCGCGGCGGAGCCTCGACGATCTACGGCGAGGGCGCGGCGGCGGGCGTCATCAACATCATCACGAAGGAGGCCGCGAGCCAGCCGCTCGCCGGCAGCGTGGGCGCGAGCGTGGGCAACCTCGGCTTTTATCAGGGCAGCTTCGCCTTGAGCGGGCGCACGAACGCCGTCAGCTACGTCGTCACCGGCAGCCGCAACGAGTGGGCTGGCTGGCGCGACGGCGCGAACTACCGCGGCTGGAACCTGCTGGCCAAGCCCTCGGTCGAGACCCCGGCGGGCCGCTTCACCTTTGGCTACCAGTTCCACGACGACTACAGCGAGAACCCGGACCTGCTCACACCCGCGCAGTTCGCCGCCAACCCGCGCCAGCGCGGCGCGACGCAGTTCACCTTCGAGCAGGAGCTGCATCGCGGCTGGATTGATTATCACCAGACCTTCGAGGCGGCGTGGACGGTGAGCGCGAAGGTGTTCGCGACGAAGGACAACGGCTACGGCACGGGCTTCGCGAACGTCACCACCGTGCAGCCCGGCTACGGCGGCACGGTGCAGGTGGACTGGAAGACCGAGCCGTGGCGGCGCGCGAACACGCTGACCTTCGGCGGCGAGGCGGTGCGGCAGGAGTTCACGCAGTCGAGCGCGTTCGGCACCACGGTGCATGACTCGTCCACGCTGGGTTTCTTCGCGCAGGACACGCTGGAGCTGCTGCCCAAGCTCACGCTCGCGGCGGGCGTGCGCTTCGACCACCGCAGCACGTTCCTCAACGTGCCGTTCGCCTTCCCAGTCTTCACCGGCGGCAAGGAGAACAACGTGTGGAGTCCGAAAGGCAGCCTGAACTGGGAGTTCGCCGAGAAATCCTCCGCGTGGGTGTCGGTCTCGCAGGCGTATCGCCTGCCCAGCGCGAACGACGTGGTGAGCGCCGACGCACGGTTTGCCAGCAACCCCTCGCTCGTGCCCGTGAACGCGCGCACGATTGAGTTCGGCGTGCGCAGCCAGCGGCACAAACTCCTCGGCGGCAGCCTCGCCTATTACCACAGTTGGGTGGAGGACGACATCTTCTCCGACCCCGCGACTTTCGGGAACAACAACGCCGACGCCATCCGGCAGGGCGTGGAACTCACCTTGAACTCGCAGCCCGCGAAGTGGGTGGAGCTGGACTTCAGCGCCGCATGGTCGGACGCGCACTTCACCAGCGGCGCGTATGCCGGGCAGCAGCAGGTGCTCGTGCCAGACTGGCAGTTGACCGGTGGCGTGAACTTCCGCCCCGCGACCGGCTGGCTCTGGCGCGTCGAGACGGTCTATGTCACCGGTCAGCGGCGCTTCAACGACCTGCCCAACACACTCTCGCAAAACACCTACACGGTGGTGAACACGAAGTTGAGCTACCAGTGGAAAAACCTCACGACCTACGCGGCGGTCAACAACCTGCTCGACCGGCTCCACGAGCAGTTCCCGACCTACAACACGTTCGTCACCGCGCTGCGTCACAACCCCGCGCCGGGCATCAGCTTCCAGATGGGCGTCACGGCGACGTTCTGAAACCGATGAGCTCCTCACGCAAAGGCCGCGAAGGCCGCAAAGGCAAGCTGAAGAAATCTCCTTTGCGTCCGTAGCGCCCTTTGCGTGAGGCTTCGGACACTTGCCCCATGAGCCGCCACTCTGAAAACAAGCGCTGCCCCGAGTGCGGCGCTGCCTTCCAGTGCCTTGCGCACTGCGCCGCGAACACTTGCTGGTGCATGGAGCTGCCGCGCCTCCCGATGCCGGCGGATGCGAACGCCGGCTGCCTGTGCCCCGCGTGCCTGCGCGCCCGCATTGGGCTTGAGGCGAAGCGCGCAACGCCACCCTGTGGCGGCGGTCTGTGACCGCCGACTGAAACGCGATCAAGGCCCGCACCGGCGGTCGCAGACCGCCGCTACAACGGGAGCTTCCGCCACTGGCCCACGGGCAAATCCCCCAGCTCGAATTCCCCGAAGCGGCTGCGGTGCAGGCGCGTGACCGTCCAGCCCTGGCTGGCGAACATGCGCTTCACTTGATGATACTTGCCCTCGGTCAGCTCCAGCCGCGCTTCTCGGGGGTTCACGATTTCCAGCTTCGCCGGGAGACAGGGCTTGTGCTCGTCGTCCAGCAGCAGCGTGCCGGCGGCGAAGAGTTTGATGAGTGACGCGTCGAGGTCGCGGTCCACGGTCACTTCGTAGAGCTTCGTCACATGGCGCTTCGGCGAGGTCCAGCGGTGCACCAACTCGCCCTGGTCGGTGATGACCAGCGCGCCCGTCGCGTCCTTGTCCAGCCGGCCCACGGTCGCGACGGGTGGGTTGCGCTCCAGCCAGCGCTTGGGCAGCAGGTCGAAGACGCGCGGGCCTTCCTTCGCGTCGTGCGAGCAGACGTAGCCGGCGGGCTTGTGCAGGAGGACGAGGATTCCCTCCGGCGAATCCAGCGGCTCGCCATCCACGACCACGTCCGTCCCCCGCGCCTTTTGATCCACTGCTTCCGCCCGCTGTCCGGCCACGAGCACGCGGCCGCCGCGCACCCACAGCCGCGCCTCGCTCCGGCTGCAATAGCCGCAGGCGGAAAGCAACTGGTCGAGACGGCGGAGCGGCGGATTCGGCACGGGCGGGTTGTAGCCGAAAGGCGCGGCGGTTCCAATCGTGTGTGTCGAAGCATCTTTTGCCCGCCAGCGGTGTTTGCTACCGTCGCGCCAGATGCCCGCCGCCACCGACCCTGATGCCGCGCTCATGCTCCGCGTGAAGCGCGGCGACCGCGTGGCGTTCGAGGAGCTGGTCGCCAAATACCAGCAGCCGGTGCTGAACTTCGTCTTCCGCACGCTGCCGGACGCGACGGAGGCGGAAGACCTCGCCCAGGGCGTCTTTGTCCAAGTCTGGAAATCCGCCGCCCGCTATGAACCCTCGGCCAAGTTTTCCACCTGGCTTTTCACCATCGCGCGCAACCTTTGCCTGAACGAATTCCGCCGCCGCTCGCGGCATCCCGCCGAATCGCTCGACGCCCCGGCGCACGCGGACAACGACGAGCCGCGCGGCCACAGCGTCGAGGACAAGCGCCAGTCCGCCGCGCCGGACGCGCTGCTGCGCGGAGAGCTGGAGGCGAAGGTGGCCGAGGCCGTCTCCGCCCTGCCCGAAAACCAGCGCACCGCGCTCCTGCTCTGGCAGCGGGATGAGCTGGCTTACGAGGACATCGCCGAAGTGCTGGATTGCTCGCTCTCGGCGGTGAAATCGCTCATCCACCGCGCCCGCGAGACGCTCAAAGCCAGGCTCAAGCCCTACCTGCGAACCGGCGAATGGTCCGACGAATGAACCGCGCAACTTTGACCAACCTCCGGCGATTAACCAAAAGGCAAACATGAACGACGCAATGTTTGAAGATCTCCTCGCCCTCCGGCACAAGCGCCCGCTGACACCGGACGAGCAGGCGCGGCTGGAAAGCTGGCTGGCCGCGCACCCCTCCGACCGCGCGCGCTGGACCGAGGAAACCCGTCTCAGCGCGGCGCTCCGCCGGCTGACGGAGCCGCCCGTGCCCTCGAACTTCATGGCCCGCGTCTGGCAGGACATCGAGGCAGTGGAGCGAAAGCCCTCGGCGGCGGAAACCGGCTGGCGCACCTGGCTCCGCTGGCCGTCGCTGGCGCAGCAGTTTGCGCTCGCCGTGCTGCTGCTGACGGCGGTCGTGGTCGTCCAGGGCCGCCGCGCCCGTTCGCCCGGGCAGGTCGCGCGCAGCATCGAGCAGGTCGCCACCTTCGCGCGGGTGCCGAGCGTGGAGCTGCTCAAGGACTTTGAGGCCATCAGCCGTTTGAACCAGTCGGCGGCGGATGTGGAACTGCTGGCGGCGCTGGAACAGTTGCGTTGAACCATGCGACGGGAACTTCAACTTTGCGTCCTGCTGCTGACGGTGGTGCTCGCCCGCGCGGCGGAACCGGCGGACGCCCGTGCCGAGCGCAGTCCGATCGCCGCCTTCCGCATCCTGCTGGCGATGCGGACCGACGCGCGGACCACGGAGCTGGCCGCCAAGCCCGCCCGCGTGCGCGAGGTGCTCACCACGCGGTTGCGCGAGTATGACGCGCTCGCGCCCGGCGAGCGCGAGGCGCGGCTGCGCGCGACGGAGCTGCACTATTACCTGAACCCGCTGCTCAACACGATTCCCGCGACCCGTGCCCCGCAGCTCGCCACGGTGCCGGAAGGCTTGGGTCCGCTCGTCGAGGAGCGGCTGGCGGCGTGGGACAAGCTGCCCGCCGAGATTCAGCGCGAAGTCCTCACGAACGAACGGCTGCTCAAGGCGATGACGCGCCCGGCGGTTCCCAACGCGTTTCCTCCGCTGCCGCCCGGCCTGGAGCCGAATACGCCGGACAACGTCGCGCACTGGCAGACGCTCGACGCCCGGCAGCGCGAGCAGTTGCTCGACAACTTCACGCACTACTTCCGCCTCGACGAGCGGACGAAGACGAAGGTAGTCGCCGCGCTGCCGGAGCCGAAGCGGGCCGAGGCCACGCGCACGCTGGGCGAGTTCGAACAGCTCACCGCCGAGGATCGCGCCGCCTGCCTCGCCGCGCTGAAGAAGCTCGGCCAGATGTCGCAGGCCGAGCAGGCACAGTTCTACGCGAATGCGGAGCAATGGAAGAAGATGCCCGAGTCCGAGCGCGCGGCGTGGCGCAAGGTCGTGATTGAGTTTCCCCCGCTGCCGCCCGGCGCGGGCATGCCGCCGTTGCCGCCGGGCTTCCACGAAGCCAAGCGCTGAACCGCGTCACCTCTTCGCCGTCTTTGGCGGACGCAGCGTGCCGATGAAGGCGGCGAGTTCCCATCGTTGCTCCTCCGTCAGCGCCTCGGCAAACGACGCCATCGGCGTGCCGTGAATGCCCAGTGTCAGCACGCGGAAGATGTCGGCGGGCGCGCGGCCGTTGCGGAACGCGGGCAGGCGCAGGTCGGCGGGATAGGCGGGGTCGCCCCACGCGTCTTTCAACTCGGCGAGGGCCGGGCCTTTGCCGTCGCCGTGCTCGCCGTGGCAGCTTGCGCACGCGAGCGCGAAGGTGGCCTTGCCCGGCGCGGCGCGGGTAGCGGCCTCCGCCTCTTTGTCCAGCCAGGCCGGCGGCTCCGGCAGTTTCACGGGTGCGGCGAAGTTCTCCGGCCTGCGCCACTTCGGAGAGAAGAACTTGATGAACTCGATCACGGCGCGCACCTCGCGGTCGGAGAGCTGGGTGAAGTAAGGCATCGAGGTGTTCGCGCGCCCGCCGCGGACGGTGCGGATGAGGTCGTCGTCCGTGGGCAGCGTGCCGGCGGGCGTGGTGCGATACTTGAAGATGCCGGCGGAGAACTTGCGCGGCTTGGGGATCATGCCCTTGGCCATCTCGCCGTCGCCGTCACCCCAGCGCCCGTGGCAGACGAGGCAGTTGCGCTCATACACGTAGCGGCCCATCAGGTAGAGTGACTCGTCCGGCGGGGAAAAATCCGCCGCCGCCGCGTCGCGCGCGAGCGCGACGCAACTCAGCAGCGCGAGCAGCGCGCGCCCGATGCCGGACCGTTGCACCCCGCCAGCAAAGCAGCGAAGGCGGCCAGGCGGGAGCGGGAAATTGCCGGAGACGCGTCAAGAATTGCCAAGCGTTTGGCTTGTGCGGGCGCACGCGGCCCGCCAAGCTGCGCGGCCAATTGCGCTGCGGCGCGGGCGAGCAATGAAGTGTTTTGTCACCGGCGGCTCCGGCTTCATCGGGGCCAACCTTGTCCACGAGCTGACCCGGCGCGGCCATTCGGTCCGCGTGCTGGCCCGGCCCGGCGCGGACTTGCGCGGGCTGGAGGGCGCGGACTACGAGGTGCTCGAAGGGGACGTGGGCGACCGCAACATTCTCCGCGCCGGGATGCGGGGCTTTGACTGGTGCTTCCACGTCGCCGCCAGCTACCACCTCTGGCTGCCGGACTACCGCGTCATGTATGCCACGAACGTCGAAGGCACGCGCCATGTGCTGGAGACGGCGTTCCTCTCCGACTGCTCGCGCATCGTCTATACGAGCACGGTCGGCTGCATCGGTCTGCCGCGCGCGGTGAACGGCCAGATCACGCCGACCGACGAGGACGCCCCCGTCTCCGAGGCGCAGATGAGCAACCACTACAAGCTCTCCAAGTGGCGCGCGGAGGTGGTCGCGCGCGGGCTGGCCCGCCAGGGCGCGCCCATCGTCATCGTCAATCCCAGCGCGCCCGTCGGCCCGCGCGACGTGAAGCCCACGCCCACCGGCCAGGTCATCGTGGACTTCCTCAACCGCGCCATGCCCGCCTATCTCGACACCGGCCTGAACTGGGTCCACGTCCGCGATGTGGCGGTCGGGCACATCCTCGCGGCGGAGAAGGGGCGGCTGGGCGAGCGCTACATCCTCGGCAACGCGGAGGGCAACTGGACGATGCGCGAGGCGTTCGCCGTGTTGCAGGACATCACCGGCGTGCCCGCGCCCAAGGTGCGCCTGCCCTATCTCATCCCGCTGCTGGCCGCCTACGTGGACGAGGGCATTTCCAAAATCACCGGCAAGCCGCCCAAGGCCCCGCTCGCCGGCGTGCGCATGGCGCGCTACAAGATGTTCTTCAACCCCGCCAAGGCCGTCCGCGAACTCGGCCTGCCGCAGACCCCGCCGCGCGAGGCGCTGGCGGACGCCGCCGAGTGGTTCCGGCAGAATGACTACCTGAAGCGGTGACGGAGCGCGGGACTCCGGCCCGCTTTGTCCCGTGCCGGCGCTTTGCAATCGCCGTTCGTGGGCCGCAGCAGCTCAAGGCCGCCTCGTGAAATCCACCCGCCCGACGGCGATTGCAAATCGCCGGCACGGGCTTGCGGGCTGAAGTCACCGGCCAACTACGCCAGCTCGCGGATCACGTCCCCGCCGGTTTGCAAGGGACGTGCCCGTCCGCCGCGATCCTCGAAGAAGCCGTGCGGGTCAATGCCCAGCAGGTGGAAAATTGTCGCGGCCAGATCCTGCGGGCGCTGCGGGCGGTCCGCCGGATAGCCACCAATGCGGTCGCTCGCGCCGATGACCTGCCCGCCGCGCACGCCGCCGCCGGCCAGCGCGACCGAGAGCAATGGCCCCAGTGGTCGCGCCCGCCGCTGCCGTTGTGCTTCGGCGTCCGGCCAAACTCACCCATCGCCACCACGAGCGTCTCAGCCAGCAGACCGCGCTCCTCCAAGTCTGCGAGCAACGTGGGCAGCGCGGAGTCGAGCTGCGGGCAGAGCACGTCGCGCACGCGCTCGGCGTTCTTCTGGTGCGTGTCCCAGAGCGGGTTGCCCACCTCGGTGTCACGCGGCTCGCGCGGCCAGTTCACCTGCACGAGGCGCGCGCCGGACTCGATGAGCCGACGCGCCAGCAGGCAGCTCTGGCCGAACTTGTGCCGGCCGTAGCGGTCGCGCATGGCGGCGCTCTCGCGCTCCAACTCGAAGGCGGCGCGGGTCGCGGCGTTTTGCACGACGTCAAAGGCCCGTTGTTGCACCCGATCCAGCGCGGCGATGGATTCGCTGCGGGCGGTGGCGAGGAAATGGTCGTCGAACTGGCGCAGCAGGCTGGCGCGCTCAGTGACGCGCAACGGCGAAACGCCAGCGGGGAGTTTCAGGCCGTCAATCTCAAAGCCCGGCGCGGCAGGGTCGCACTTGAACACGGAGGGATTCCAAGTGTGCCCCATGAAGCCGCCGTCCTGCCCCGGCCAGGTGATGTTCGGGTTGTTGTGGATCATCTCCGGCAGCAGCACGGAGTTGAACGGCGAGCGCTCGCTGGGCTTGAGCGCGCCAATGACAGCGGCGAGGCTGGGCCAGTCGGCGGAGCTGGGCGGCAGGCTCTCGGCCTGCGATTCGTGCCGCGTGCCGGTCAGCATCCAGTAGCCGCTGGTCGCGTGGCTGTTCACGTCGGTGAACATCGAGCGCACGACGGCAAGGTGATGCGCGGCCTTTGCGGTGCGCGGCAGCAGCTCGGAGAAGTGTATCCCGGGGACGCTGGTGGCAATGGGTTTGAACTCGCCGCGAATCTCGCGCGGCGCGTCGGGCTTGGGATCGAAGGTCTCGTGCTGCGGCGGGCCGCCGCCGAGGAAGAGGATGATGCAGTGCTTGGCCTTGCCGAAGGTGCCGCCGGTCGTCGGTTTGGCCGCGCCGGCCTGCGCCTTGACCAGCCCGCCGAGGGAAAGTCCGAGGCAGCCCAGCCCACCCACCCGCAGCCACTCACGCCGCGAAACGTGTTCGCGCAGGACGAGCGAAGAGGGATTGCATGGCTGCGGCGTGCGCACGGCGAAGGTCACTTCTCCTTCGCAAACCGCTCGTAGGCGGCGGCGATGTTGGCAGCCTTCTCGTCGCCTTTGTGGAAGAGGATGCGGTAGCGAAGCTTCAGCTTTTCGCCCGGCTTCAGCGTGTGCGCGGCGTCGGGGAGGTTCTTGTCGAGGCTCTTGCTCCCGAAGGCGTTCGCGGTGAACAGGCCGTAGTCGCGCACATGCCAGGGCGTCGGATGGCGGAAGCTCGTCGGGTGATCCATGAAGGCGACGCCGAGGTGCTCGCCCTTCACGGGTCCGTGGTAGTCCACCCACTTGGCGCGCTTGGCCCAGGTGTCCTTGTCGGTGACGCCCTCGCTGTTGATGATCTTGCCGCCCTGCTTGGAGGTAAGCGCCATCGAGGTGGGCAGGCGCAGACTGAACCCGGCGTCCTTCATGTCGGCGAAGACGACGGGTTCCTTCGTGCTGTTGTGAAACTCGATCTCCACGTCCACCGTCCGCGTGCTGGCGTCGGCGCGGAAGGTGAAGCGGCGCGTGTCCTCCAGGATTTTCCGGCCACCCTCGAAGGCGATGTAGTCGTTGGCGACCGCGATCACCGCCTTGTCCGCGCCGGCGGAGAATTCCTTGAACTCGCGGTGCTTCGTGACGCCGAGGTGGGCGAGCTTGGCCTTGAGCTGCTCCGGCGTGACTTTCGGCCCCTCGAAGGTGGAGGCGTCATGCCAGAATTCGAGGCCGCCGATGTTCTGGTGGCCGAAGTAGAAGGAGCGATGGTGCGGGTGGTCGTGCTGCTCGCCCTCCACCTTGTCCATCGGGTAACGGCGGGTCATCTCCTTGCCGGTGGGGCCGACGATGGGCCAGAGAATCGGCTTGTTCTGCGAGAGCGTGACATACTCGGTGAAGAACTGGCCGTTGTGCTTGACCACGATGCCGGCGGCGGATTTCTCGGTGGTGAAACCCTGCTTCCCGGCCGCGCGGGTGGAGGCGGCACCCAACGCGAAGGCGGCGGTGGCGAGGGTGAACTGACGGCGGGAAACGGCGGGCTTCGTGTGCATGGCTGGATTGTGTCGGTGTTGGACGGCGGACGGGAGGAAAAAGTTCGCGGAAGGTTGCTGCCGGGCCGGTGGGGCGTCCTCCGGCTCGGCAGGAGCCTCGCCCCACCGGCCGGCGGCAGGCTAGACGAACTTCCCCGGGTTCAGAATGCCGCGCGGGTCGAGGGCGCGCTTGAGCGTGCGATGCAGGGCGCGCACGTCCTCGTTCGCGGCCAGCGGCCACCACGGCTTCTTCGCCAGGCCAATGCCGTGCTCGCCGGTGATGACGCCGCCCCAGGCCAGGATTTGCCGGAAGAGGTCGTCCAGCGCGGCGTCGGCACGGGCGCGGTTGCCGGGCTGGGCGTAGTCCACCATGACGTTCACATGGATGTTGCCGTCGCCGGCGTGGCCGAAGCAGGCGACCGGCAGGCCGTGCCGCTTCTGCAGGCGCGCGGCGAACTTGAACAGCTCCTCCAGCCGCCCGCGCGGGACAGTGATGTCCTCATTGATCTTGGCCAGGCCGGTGTCGCGCAGCGCGTAGCTGAACTCACGGCGCAAACCCCAGAGCGACTCGACTGCGGCACCGCCGAAAGCGCGGTTCACGAAGATCGGCTTCTGCGCGGCGACCAGCCGCTCCACGTCCTTCAACTCGGCGCGGACGGAGCGCTCCTGGCCGTCGAGTTCCACAAATAGAATCGCCCGGCAGCCGGCGAGCTGCTCGCTCTTGGTGCGCTGGTAGGCGGCGGCGAGCGTGAACTCGTCGGCGATTTCCAGCGCGCACGGCAGGAAGCCGGCCTTGAAGATGGCGGCGAGCGAACGCGCCGCGCCGCGCGTGGTGTCGAAGCCGACGCCGAGCAACGCGCGGTAGGGCGGCAGCGGCAGGAGCTTGAGCGTGGCCTCGGTCACGACGCCGAGCAAACCCTCCGAGCCGACGAAGACGCGATGCAAGTCGAAGCCGGTCTTGTTCTTGTGGCAACGGCTGCCGAGGCGGACGAGCCGGCCATCGGCGAGCGCGACTTGCAGACCCAGCACGTAGTCGCGGGTGACGCCGTATTTGAGGCAGCGCGGGCCGCCGGCGTTGGTGGCGATGTTGCCGCCGAGCGAGCAGTCCGCGCGGCTGGCGGGGTCGGGCGGGTAGTAGAGGCCGCGCTTCTCGGCGGCGGCCTGGAGCTTCGCGGTGAGCACGCCCGGCTCGACGACCGCCACGAAGTCGCGCGGGTTGATTTCCCGGATGCGGTTCATCCGCGCGACCGAAAGCGCGATGCCGCCTTTCACCGGCACGCAACCGCCCACGTAGCCGTAGCCCGCGCCGCGCGGCGTCACGGGAACGCGATGCTCGTTCGCGATGCGCAGCACGACGGCGACAGCTTCGGGAGTCTTGGGCAGCGCGACGATGTCCGGCGGGTGGGCGGCGAACCACTTGTCGCCGGCGTGCGCCTGGCGCGTCGCGTCGTCCACCCGGAGTTCATCGGCGGCGAGGACGCGGCGGAGGGCGGCGAGGAGTGGGCGGAGATTCACGGAAGGAGCAGGATTAAAATTAGGATTAAGAGCAGGAGGACAGCGACATGGCAGGGCGGTTCCTGCTCGTAATCTTGATCCTAATCCTGCTCCTCGGCTTCATTCTCCGCTCCCGCCGTCGCGGATCAGCTCCAGCGCCGCCGCCGCGTCCACCTCCGGCACCTGCACGCCGATGCCGCCGGCGGCCAGCGCGTAGCCATCCATGCTGAGGGCGGACAACTCATCCCGGATGAAGGCGCGCAGACCGGCGGCCTCGAGGCGCGAGCGGATGAGCTGCGCCTCGGCGGAGTTGAAGGCGGTGAAGACGGTGACGAGTTGCATGGCTCAGGTGGCGGACGGGACGGTCTGGCCGTGGCTGTTGCCGTTGCCAGGCGTTGCGCGCGGATCGGCGAAGACCATCGTGCCGGTGGCGCTCTGGAGCAGGCTGATGACCTGCACTTCGATCTGCTGGCCGATGAACCGCTGCGCGTTGTTGACGACGACCAGCGTGCCGTCGCTGAGATAGCCGACGCCCTGGCCCTTGTCCTTGCCTTCGCGGACGATTTTGAGCGCGAAGGTCTCGCCGGGCAGAATCACCGGCTTCAGCGCGGCGGCCAGCTCGTTGAGGTTGACGTATTTGACGGACTGCAACTCGGCGACTTTGCCGAGGTTGTGGTCGTTGGTGTAGAGGCAGGCGCTGAGCGATCTGGCGAGGCGGATGAGCTTGGCGTCGGTTTCCCTTTCCTCGGCGACCTCGGCCTCGTGGATTTTCACCTCGTTGGCCTTGTTGCGCTGGAGGCGGGCGAGCATGTCCAACCCGCGCCGGCCCCGCGCGCGACGGAGCGGGTCGGCGGAGTCGGCAATGAGTTGCAGCTCCTTCAACACGAAGCGCGGCACCACGACGATGCCTTCCAGAAAGTGCGCGTCAATCAGGTCGGCGATGCGCCCATCAATGATGACGCTGGTGTCGAGCAGGAGGAGACTGTCCGGCTTGTTCTCACGGGAAAAGCGCACGTAGGGGATGATGAGGGAGAAGTCCTCCTTGTTGCTGCGCATCGCCATGATCATGCCGATGTAGCCGAAGCTGATGAACAGGCCCATGCGGATCAGCCCGCGCGTGACCTCGTCCTCCTTATCCATGCCGATGAACAGGCCGGAGTTGTCGAACATCCAGCCGACGGCGAAGCCCAGCAGCAGCCCGAACGTGGCCGCCGAGAACGCGCGCAGGGAAAAGCCCTTCAGCATCTCGTCAATGGCGATGAGAATGCCGCCGAAGCCGAAGCCAATGAGCGTCCACAACCGGCCGGCCTCCAGCCATTCCGGCCGCACCTGGCTGACGGCGACGCCGCCGAGCGTGCATAACAGCAGGAAGACGATGCGGATGACCCAGAGGGACATGGTGCTTCAGAGTGTCAGGGTGGCAGCGGCGAATCAGTGCAGGTTGGACCTTTGTCGTGGTGAAAGCAGCGGGACAGTGGGCGCGCTGTTCGTGGGCCTGGGCGGCTTGGGTTTGTAGAACAGGCCGTGAGCGTTGAGGTTGCTCAACAGCAGCGCGCCGTGACCGGCGAGCAGGCGGCCGTCGCTGACGAACTGGCGGCCGTCGCCCAGGAAGCTGTTCAGGTTGGTCATCACCATGTGCGCGTCCACGGTGAGCGAGTTGACGTTGGACATCGCGCCGTTGACCTGGCCGCTGATGGCCGGGAGGTCGGCGGCGAGCTGCTTGAAGTTGCGGGCCAGCGCGTCGTCCTTGAACAGCGCGCCCGCCAGGCCGCGGCCCGACTGCACGTCGCCGAGCAGGTTCGTCACCTGCGCGGAGGCCGTTTCCAGGTTGCGCACGGCGGCTTGGATGGATGGACGGTTGCTTCCCACGGTGTCCTGAAGGTCAGCGCCGACCTTATTGAGTTGCTCGGAGAACCGCAACACATTGCTCACCGCCACCTGGATTGGCGCGGTGTTCGTCATCAGCAGCACGTCCACGCGGTCCAGTGTGCCGATGGCCTTCCGCTCCAGCGCGACGGCCTGGTCGGTGACGGCAATCGCGCGCTCGGTCACGGTGCGGGTCTGCTCGGCCACGACGCGGAAGTTCGCCACCATCACGGCGAAATTCGTGAGCGTCTGCTCGGCCAGCACGGTCTTGTTCACCCGGTCGAGTGCCAGGTCCACTTTCTGCGCCGCCTGGTCGAGGCGCTGGATCAGGCCCAGCGCGTCGCGCGCGGCGTCCTGGATGTTGAACGGCGCGCGGCACTCGCGCAGCGCGGAGCCGTTCTTGGGCAGCGGGGGCAGCGCGTTCTCGGTCGGGGTGATGGAGACGAACTGGTCGCCGAGGAAACCCTGCGCCTCGATGTTGAAATGCGCGTCGCCGGGGATGTCATGCTTCGAGTAGATGCGCAGGAAGATGACGACCGACTTGCTGTCCGGCGCGAGTTCGACGTGGCTGACGTTGCCGACCGTGACGCCGGCCAGCAGCACGGCGGCCTTCTCCTTGATGCCGCCGACGTTGGTGGTCTTGAGACGGACGACGTAGCTCGGCTTGAGCAGCGAGAGGCCCTTCGAGAAGTTCAGGACGAGCACCGCCACGAGCACGAGGCCCAAGGCGACGAACCCGCCCACTTTCCATTCCATGCGTGACTGGCTCATAGGAAAAACTGTTCTGCGTGCTGCGTGTTGCGTGAAGCTGGCCGGGCATCGAAGGCGTGCTGCACGCAGCACGCAGCACGCAGCGCGCGGCCTGACGACACTGGGAGCAACGAAGTTTTCATGAGCGATCCGCCCTCAAAACGCGTGCTCCTTCTCATCCGAAATCCCCCGCACGAACCGGCTCACCACCGGGTCGGTCGCGGCCATCAGCTCCTCCGGCGTGCCGCTGGTGTAGATGCGCCCCTGGTGCAGCATCGCCACGCGGTGGCCCACGGTCTGCATGCTGCGCATGTCGTGCGTGATGACGACAGTGGTGACTTTCAGCCGGTCGCACACGCGGACGATGAGCTTGTCAATGCTGTCGGACACGACGGGGTCGAGGCCGGTGGTCGGCTCGTCGTAGAAAACCACTTCCGGCTGGTAGATGATGGCGCGCGCGAGTCCCACGCGCTTGCGCATCCCGCCGGACAGCTCGGCGGGCTTCTTCTTCTGCGTGCCGGGCAGCTCGACCATCTCCAACGCCTCGGCCACGCGCCGGGCAATCTCCGCTGGCGTGTGGTTGCGCTCGCGGGCGAGGACGAAGGCGATGTTCTCCTCCACGGTGAGCGAGTCGAAGAGCGCGGCGCTTTGAAAGAGCATCCCAAACTTCCGCCGCACGGCGAGCAGCTCGCGCTCGTTCAGATGCGAAATGTCCTGCCCGTCCACCAGCACTTGACCGGAATCCGGGTGCGTGAGGCCGACGATGTGCTTCAGGAGCACGCTCTTGCCGCCGCCACTGCGCCCGATGATGACGAGGGATTCGCCCTTCTCGATGGTCAGGTCCACGCCGTCCAGGACCTGCTGGTCGCGGAAGCGTTTGCGAAGCTGGCGGACCTCGATCATATCAGTGCCAGCAGCCGCGTGAGCAGCAGCGTGAGGAAGAAGTTCGACATCAGGATCGCGATGGACGCATAGACCACCGCCTCGGTCGTCGCGTGGCCGACGCCTTCCGCGCCCTGCCCGCAATGGATGCCCTTGTAGCAGCCCGTGGTCGCGATGATGCCGCCGAAGATGAACGACTTGATGAAGCCCATCAGCACGTCCCGGTGGTCGGTGAAGCGCTGCATGTTCACGAGGGAGTAGCCGGGGTCAATTTGCAGCAGGTGGACGCCCACCAGATACGCGGCGGTGATGCCGATGGTGATGCTCTCCGCCGTGAGCAGTGGCACGGCAATCATCGTCGCCACCACGCGCGGCACGACGAGGTAATCAATCGGATGCGTCGCCAGCGTGCGCAGCGCGTCAATCTGCTCCGTCACCTTCATGGTGCCGAGTTCCGCCGCCATCGAGGCCCCCACGCGCCCCGCGACCATCAGCGCCGTCAGCACCGGGCCAAGTTCACCGCACATCGAGACGCTCACGACGGCGAGCGTGGCGGTGTCCATCTTGACCTTATGGAACTGAAAGTATGTCTGCGCGCACAAGACCATGCCGGTGAACGCGCCGGTCACGAGCACCACCGTCTGCGACTTCACGCCGATGAAGTAGAGCTGGCCCACCAGGTCGCGCCCTGACAACCGCTGCGTTGTGAGCGAGCGCACCACCTCCATGACCATCAGGCTGAAGCGCCCGAGGCCAGTCAGCACGCTGCGAATCACCTGTGCGGGAAGGTCCGTCATGCCGGGTGGAGTTGCTAACAGAGGAGGCAATGGCTGGCGAGACTTCACTGCATCGCAATTTCAAATCGGTGCGAAGCGGTTTCGCGATGACGTGCGTTGGTGGAGCGCCGGCTTCCAGCCGGCTTACGACGTGAGGTATCCGAGCGGTTGCGCCAGCCCGAGGTTTTGATTTCACCATGCCTGTGCTTGGTGCGCGCTCAACCAAATCCGCTCTTCGCATTGCCGGATGCGCAAAGCCGGCTGAAAGCCGGCGCTCCAAAGCAAACCGCCACCCGGTGACCGGATGGCGTTCGCGTTGAAATGTCGTTTGCCTAGCTCGCCGCGACTGCGCCCTCGGCGGAGGTGGCGGCCTTCTGCGTGAACGTGAGCTTGCCGTCGGCGGCGGAGACTTGAACCGGCTCACCGGGGTTCAGACCGCCGCGCAGGAGCTCCTCGGCGAGCGGGTCTTCGAGATACTTCTCCACGCTGCGGCGCATCGGGCGCGCGCCGTATTGCGGGTCGAAGCCTTTTTCCACGAGGAAGTCCTTCGCCTTCTCGTCGAGCACGAGGGTGATGTTCTTGTGCTTGAGCCGCTCCATGACCTTCGTGACTTCAAGGTCGAGGATGGTGACGAGGTCGGGCTTGGTGAGCTGGCGGAAGACGATGACGTCGTCAAGGCGGTTGAGGAACTCGGGCCGGAAGGCCTTCTTCGCCTCGTCGAGCGTCTTCTCCTTCATCTTCTCGTAGGTCGCCTCGTCCTTGGCCGAGCCGAAGCCGATGACGTTATTCTTCTTCAGCGTCTCGGAGCCGACGTTCGACGTGAGCAGGATGATGGTGTTGCGGAAGTCAATCACGCGGCCCGTGTTGTCGGTGAGTTTGCCCTCCTCCAGAATCTGCAGGAGCATGTTCATCACGTCGGGGTGCGCCTTCTCAATCTCGTCGAAGAGCACCACGCAATACGGCTTGCGGCGCACCTGCTCGGTGAGCTGGCCACCCTCTTCGTAGCCGACGTAGCCGGGCGGGGAGCCGACGAGGCGCGACACGGTGAACTTCTCCATGTATTCGCTCATGTCGAGCTGCACGAGGTTCTTGGCGTCGCCGAACATCTGCTCGGCCAGCGTCTTGGCGAGCAGCGTCTTGCCCACGCCGGTCGGGCCGAGCAACGCGAAAGTGCCGATGGGACGCTTCGGGTCTTTGAGGTCCGCGCGCGAGCGGCGGAGGGCCTTCGCCATCGCGAGCACGGCGTCGGTCTGGCCGATGACGACCTTGGCGAGCACCTTCTCGACTTCGAGCAGCTTCTGCGTCTCGTCCTTCTCCATGCGCTTGAGCGGGATGCCGGTCCACTTGGAGACGACGTGGAGGATTTCGTCCTCGCCCACCAGAACGCGCTTTTCCTCCTTCGCCTCGCGCCAGGACTTGAGCGTGGCTTCGAGTTTTTCCTTGGCCTGCTTTTCCTTGTCGCGGTAGGCGGCGGCGCCCTCGAAATCCTGCTCCTTGATGGCGCGTTCCTTGCGGTTCTTGAGTTCTTCGATCTCGGCTTCCTGGTCCTTGAGATCGGGCGGACGGGTCATCGCGCCGATGCGCGCGCGGGAACCGGCCTCGTCCATCACGTCAATCGCCTTGTCCGGCAGGAAGCGGCCCGTGATGTAGCGGTCGGAAAGCTTCACGCTCGCCTCGACGGCGGCGTCGGTGATTTCGGCGCGGTGGTGCTCCTCATATTTGCCGCGCAGGCCCTTGAGGATGGCGATGGCATCCTCGATGGACGGCGGCTCGACCTTCACGGACTGGAAGCGGCGTTCGAGCGCGGCGTCCTTCTCGATGTATTTGCGATACTCGTTCAGCGTGGTCGCACCGATGCACTGCATCTCGCCGCGCGAGAGGGCGGGCTTGATGATGTTGCTGGCGTCCATCGTGCCCTCCGCGCTGCCCGCGCCGACGATGGTGTGCATCTCGTCAATGAACAGGATGATGTTCTTGTTCTTCCGAATCTCGTCCATCACCGCCTTGATGCGCTCCTCGAACTGGCCGCGATACTTCGTGCCCGCGACCATCAACGCGAGGTCCAGCACGATGACGCGCTTGTCGCGGAGCAGCTCCGGCACGTTGCCCTTCACGACTTCCTGCGCCAGCCCTTCGACAATCGCGGTCTTGCCCACGCCCGCCTCGCCCAGCAGCACGGGGTTGTTCTTCGTGCGGCGGCAAAGAATCTGGATGACGCGCTCAATCTCCGTCGTGCGCCCGATGACCGGGTCCATCTCGCCCTTGCGCGCAATCTCGGTGAGGTCGCGGCCGAAGGCCTTCAAAGCGGGCGTCTTGTTCTCGCCCTTCTTCTCGCCGCCCTCCTTCTTCTCGCCCTCGCCGCCGCCGCCGGCTTCCTCGCCCTGGTTCTGGAAGTTCGGGTCCAGCTCCTTGAGGATTTCCTGGCGCACCGCCTCGATGTCAATGTCCAGCCCCTTGAGCACCTTCGCCGCGACGCCGTCGCCCTCGCGCAGCAGGCCCAGCAGGATGTGCTCGGTGCCGACGTAGGTGTGATTGAGCGCCTTGGCTTCCTTGGAGGCGAGCGAGAGCACCTTCTTCACGCGCGGCGTGTAGGGGATGTTGCCCACCTGCTTCAAGTCCGGCCCCGCGTTCGAGAGCTTCTCGACCTCCTGGCGGACGGTCTCGAGGTCGAGGCCCATCTTCTGGAGGACGTTCACGGCGACGCCCTGGCCGAGCTTGATGAGGCCGAGCAGCAGGTGCTCCGTGCCGACGAAATTGTGGTTGAACCGGTCCGCTTCCTTCCGCGCGAGCGCGAGCACCTGCTGCGCGCGCGGGGTGAAGTTGCTCATCTCATCGCTCATGGGGCGAAATTGCAGCGGGCCAGCCGCTTTGTCCAGTTTTCCATCGGCAAGTTTGGGCGATGGTTGAACTGACAACGACGCCCGCGCGTAACATGCCAAACAAACGGCGAGCGGTAAGGCACTGGCCTGGAATGCGCCGACGCGAGCGCGGAACGCAGGAGCGGGATGGCTGTTAACTCAAATAATCCGAACGCGACGTTGGCGGCTAACTCGCTTTATCCGACTCTGTGGGACCAAACATACTCCCGAACCTCGTCAACGCCAGACAGCGTCCGGAGACGCTCTGAATGCTCTGGATACCAACTACTCGAACCTCGGCAGCGACCGTTCTCAAACTGCACCTGGAAGTGAACCCGCTCGTCGAGAATGTCACTGATGAAACTCGTTGCTGACCTGGCCGCTTCCTGCTCGCGCGCGTCCAGCGTCGCTTCAGGCTGCGCATAAACCTCAAAATGGCTGTGATGCAATTGGCCAATACCAACCGTGACTTCATCCCCATCAAGCCAAACAGTGATGTCTCCAACCTCCGGATCACGCGCAGGAATGGTAACGATGAGCCGGTCAGTGAACTCCGTGCGGAAGCTCTCCCGTGACATTATCCGCTCAAGCTCGCACAGGAATCTCTGCGATAGGTGGTCGAGTTTTGGTGCCGAGTCGTCCATGTGCGAACCGTCGTCGCTTGTTCAAATACGTAGCCAATCCGGAGTCACTTCCCCTCGCCCACCTTCTTCGGCGCGGCCTTCTTCGCCGCCTTGGGCGCGGGCGTGGCTTTCTTGTCGAGGTTCTTGTTCAGGTCCGTCTCGGCGAACGTCGTCCTCGCGCCGTCCGCCGGCACTTCGAGGCCCGCGCTCCAGAGGATGCCGTTGACCACGAACTTGCGCTGGCTCTCGTAGCTCCAGCTCTTGTGCAGGTCCGCGCCCGTGAAGCCGAAGCCCCGCCCGCCGCCCGCCCGCTGGTGCGCCCAGCCGATGACCTCGTCGCGTCCGTTGTGCTGCTTGGCGTCCGCGCTGGTGCGGGACTTGTCCGGCACCTGGCCGACGATGAGCGGGGCAAAACCCTTGTCCTTCGCGAAGTGCAGGTTGTAGAGCCAGCCATCGCCCGGCGCGGCGAAGGGCTTCACGCCGCGCAGCACGGGATGCGTGCCCACCGGCTTCAAGTCCATGTCCCAATGCCCGCGGCACCCGATGTCGCTGCGGAAGACGCCGCCGAGCCAGTCCTGCACCTTGTCGCCGTCCGGCCCTTTCGGGAAATCCATGCCCTGATGCATCAGCACCAGGCCCGTGCCGGCATCGAGCATCTTGGACAGTTTTGCCCAGCGCGCCGGCTCGATGAACGGCTGCTTCCCGCCGCCGTCGCCGAAGTAGAGGATGCACTTCGCGCCATCGAGCACCTTCTCATTCTTGGGCCAGTCGCGCGCCATCACGGGCCAGACGCCGGGCTGCTGCTTGAGCCAGTCCATGAGCAGCGCGCACCCGGCGAAGTATTCGTGAGCCATCGCCTTGCTGCTCGGCCCGCCCGCGAGCAGGACAATCTTGGTGAGCTTCGCGTCCGGCGCATCCACCTCCAGCGGCACGCCCGACTGGTCATGCGGGTCGGCGGCGCGAACAGTGGCGGACAGGACCAGCAACAAGGCGAGGCGGAGCAAATGACGCATGGGTGGAGTTAAGGCAAAGTCCCTCCCGCACACAAGCTCGCGTGGAGGAACACTGACCCCGGTGGGGCGAGG
>WRPG01000043.1:0-5681 GCA_009773355.1 Limisphaerales bacterium | reverse complement strand
CCTCGCCCCACCGGCTGCTGCGGACACGGATGCCTCCAATTTCCGCGCGATCCTCGTTCGATGGCGCGCGGAGGACAGCGCGCCCTACCCGTCGCTCGGGTCCGGGTGGAACTTCGTGCGCAACCGCATGTCCAGCTCATGCACCGCGAGGCTGAGTTCGGCGAAACGGTCGTAGGCGGCCTCGGCGTCGAGGTCGTCAGGCAGTTCGCCTGTGTCAAACTTCCGCTTCACCCTTTTGAAGCGTCGGGCCAGCGAGACGCGTTCGCCCGCATCGCCCAACTCGCGCAACAACCGGCGCACCTTCTCCGCCATCTGCCGCGTCTGGCGAATGGTCTTCAGCGCGGCGGGCAACTCCGCTTCTCTGACAGCGACGGCCTTGAACAGCGCGCACTCGAACTCGCGACACCGCGAAGGCCGGTCGGCATACACGCGGCACTTCAAGTCCGGGCACAACGCGCTGCACGGTTGCGGGAACTTCAGATGGTCCGCCTCCTCACGTCGGCGGCTACGAGTCGCGGGGAGGCCGAGTGCGCGGAGCTTGTCCGCATCATCGCCGGGCTGGAGTTCCACATCGCGGAAGAGCGTGCCATCGCAGCAGAGGCCGCAGTGGAGGCAGAGCTGTTCAGGCAGGGATGCGCTCACGAGGAATTCTCAACCACGGATGGACACGGATTTATTTGCCGCGAAAGGGCGCAGAGGTCGCAAAGAAATTTGGCTTTGTGCTCTGTGCGCCCTTTCGCGGCCAGTCTGATTCTTCATCCGTGTCCATCCGTGTCCATCCGTGGTTAAACCCCTCCGCCTCAGCAAATATGCGCCCCCTGCGTCTCGACATACACGGCGTAGAGACTCGAGCTGCCGCACATGAAGAGCCGGTTCCGCCGCGTGCCGCCGAAGCACAGGTTCGCGCAAATCTCCGGAAGCAGCACCATGCCAATGCGCTCGCCCTCAGGCGTGAAGCAGTGTGCGCCGTCGAAGCCGTCGCCCGCCCAGCCCGCGCCCGCCCAGATGTTGCCCTCGGTGTCGCAGCGGATGCCGTCCGCGCCGCCCTTCTTCTCGCCCAGCGCCATCGTGCAGAGCGTCTTCATCCCGCGCAGCTTCACGCCGTCCACCACATCCCACGCGAAGACGTTCCCGTGCGCGATGTAGAGCTTCTTGTAGTCGGGCGAGAAGCAGAGGCCGTTGGGCTTGCGCAACTCATCGCTCACCATGTCCAGCTTGCCGGTCTTCGGGTCCACGCGATAGACGGCCTCCTTGATTTCGAGCGGCCCCTTGTTGCCCTCGTAGTTCATCATGCTGCCGTAGCCGGGGTCGGTGAACCAGATGCCGCCGTCGGGATGCACCACGATGTCGTTGGGTGCGTTGAGGCGCTTGCCGTTGAAGGCGTCGGCGATGACCGTCACCGAGCCGTTGTGCTCGTAGCGGACCACGCGGCGGTTGCCGTGCTCGCAGGCAAGCTGCCGGCCTTGGAAGTCAAAGGTGTTGCCGTTGCTGTTGCCGGCGGGCGAGCGGAAGACGCTCACATGGCCGTCGTCCGCGAGCCAGCGGAACTGCCGGTTGTTCGGGATGTCGCTCCACACGAGGTAACGGCCCACGGCGTTCCACGCGGGGCCTTCGGCCCAGAGCATCGTGGGGTTGTGGTAGAGCCGCTGGATGGGCGTGTTGCCGAGCTTGGCCTTGAAGCGCTTGTCGAGCGAGACGATGTCGGGGTCGGGGTAGCGCGTCGGGTTCACGCTCGTCCAATCGCGCGGCGTCGCAGCGGTGGCGAGCGAGGCGGAGGCGGCAACGGCGGAACCGAGGAAGGCGCGGCGGCTCAAGTCAATGGCGGAGGACATGGGGGCATTGTTTCGCGACGGAGGGGAAATGCAAACCTGGAGTCGAAAGCGGCGTGAAGACCAATCCGGACGTTGCAGCCAATCAGCAGTTGGGTGACAGTTTTCTCGACATGCAACGAATGCTCACGATTGGAGTTTTCCTCACCGCCCTGATTGCGATGACAGTGCTCAACACAGTAATCTGGCAGCGGTTTGTGACGGATACTCTTTACAACTGCACGGATCCAGGATGGCTTGATTACCTTTTTCCCGGTAGCTGGGTTCATAATTCCGTCGTAGAAGTCCAAGTCGTCGTGAACGGTCGTTCCATGAGTGAGCCGGACACCATCAGAAAAGGCTGGAGCGTGGCTGGTTTGTGGTGCCTTTGGTTTTCCTTCGTCGTCGTTTCACTGGTTGTCAGCGGTTGGTTCGCACGGATGCTTTGGATTCCCAGCAAGCAGCCCGAACAGCTTCAGCGACATACTGAAGCTGTCTGACCGAGCTGACATTCTTCAGCCGCCTTACTGCTCACCTCGGCGCGGCAATGAAGCTCCCCACCGTCTTCCCATCCTCCCAGTTCCACACGCGCACCTCGCCGTTGTGCGCGCCGCTGGCGAGCCACTTGCTGGGCGCGTGGGCGGCGAGCGCATAGACGCGGTCGCCGTGGCCGGTGAGGGCGCGGACGAGGGAGCGGTCGTCGAGCTTGTGCTGGCGCACTTGGGCGTCCGCGCCGCAACTGAAGACCTGGTCGCCGGCCAGCAGCACGCGGAACAGCTCGCCTTCCGCGCCGGAGATTTTGCCGCCCTTCTTCGCATCCTTCGCGGCCCAGTAGTGAACGTCCCGGTCGCGCCCGCAGGAATAGACCGTCTTGCCGTCCTCGGTGAAGGCGACGCCGGAGACGGGGGCTTCGTGGCCCATGTAGCTGGCCTCGATGTCGCCGGTGTCGAGGTTGAAGACGCGCGCAGTGCGGTCGCGGCTGGCGCTGGCGAGGTGCTTGCCGTCCGGGCTGAAAGCGAGGCCCAGCACCCAGTCGGCGTGCTGCTGGAGGAGGCGGAGTTCCTTGCCGTCGGGGACGGAGAAGATGCGGATGGCGTTGTCCGCGCCACCGGCGGCGAGACGGTTGCCGTCCTTGTCGAAGGCGAGTGCCATCACGGTGTCAATGGTCGTGCCGAGGACTTTCGCCACCTCGCCCTTCGCCACGTCCACGAGCGCGACTTCACCAGACTGGCCGGGCGAGCCGCCACCGACCGCGAGCCATTGTCCCGACGGATGCCACGCGAGTGCCTGGACGCGCTGCGGAAGGTTCTTCACGCGACGCAGAAGCTTGCCGGTGGCGGGTTCCCAGAGCGTGACTTCGTGATAGCCGCTGGCCGCGAGCTGTTTCCCATCGGGGCTGAACGCGAGCGCCGCGACCGGCACCGGTCGCGCGTAGCTGGCCGGCGGGTTCGGATGCGGCACGCGCGGGATGAGCGACGCGAGGTGCGCCTTCGCGTCCGGGCCGTCGAACTTCGCGCCCTGCTGAATCCATTTCTCGATGAGCGCGACTTGGGCCTTGGGCAGCGGGTCGTCCTTCTGCGGCATGCGGTCGTCGGCATCCGTGGTGACGAGCAGACGGAACAGCTCGCTCTTCGCCGGCTGGCCCGGCGTGACGGAGGCGGTCTTGCTCGCGCCGGGCTTCATCAGCGTCTCGAAGTTGTGGAGCTGGTAGTTGCCCTTGGCCTTCTCCGGCCCGTGGCAGGTCACACATTTCTTGGCGAGGATGGGGGCGATGTCCTTCGTGAAGCTCACGTCGCCGGGAGCGGCGAAGCTGCCCAGGGCCGATGCGCCCACGAGGCCCGCCAGCAGCAGGCGCACAGCGGCAGGGAACGGAAGTGGACGGCGCGTCATGTGGCGATGGACTTTGCGGGGGAACGGGCCGTTCGGCAATGCGCTTCAGCGCCGCGCCGCACGAGTGACTTCCGTCGGTCATGATGGCGCCCAACGACTCGACCGGGGCGGGGTCGGACGGCCCTCACTGCCCCGGAATCGGCCGGCCCGGCATCGGCGGCGCCGGGTCTTTCCAGGTGAACGTCGGCTCGTAGCGCACGTTCAGATGCGGCGTTTCCAGCCGCCTGCCGCCCTGGTGACGCGACTGGAATGCGGCGGCGAGAATGCCGGTGGTCAGCAGCGTGCGCTCGACCGGCCAGGTCGGCTTGCCCGTGTAAATCATCCGCTCGACGCCTTGCAGCAGGAACGCGAAGTGCCCGAAGGGCCGCGCCTCCTGCGTCCAGAACGCCGTCGCCGGGATGTCTTTCCGCCCCTCCTCGCGCCACGCCACCACCCACTCGCGCAGCCCGTGGACCATCGTGGCCTTGAAGCCGTCGCGATACTCAATGAAGAAGGCGGCGGGATTTTTCACCTGCTCCTCGACCGGCTTCTTGAGCCAAGTTTTGTTCTCACCCGCGTCCAGCGCGGCTTGGAGAACGTCCCGGCTGAAGCGGCCCTTCTTCATTTCCTCCCACACCTGCGGCCCTTCCATGAACTGCACCGCCGCCACTCCGGTCTCGCCGCCCTGACGCCGCTCGACGAGGCATTGCAGCGCCTCCAGCCCGTGATAGCCGTAGCCCTCCAGCGGTCCATACGAGAGCGCGACCGCCTCGGTCGCGCGCGCGCCGAGCTTCATCTCCAGCGCGGGCCGCCGCCACAAACCGGGCAATGACGAGCCGGCCATGAGCGGGGCGTTCAACTCGCGCGCCGTGTCATACATCCACTTCGCGTCCGCCCAGTTCGAGGCCAGGTGCTTGTCCGAAAACACCGGCACGCTGCGCCCGACCTTGCGGAAGACCGCCGCCGTCTCCTCGAAGAACCGGCGGCGCGGATACATGATCTGGCCCGTCTCCGAGAGCGGATACTTGCCGTGCTCGCCGATGAGCAGCACGCCGTCCACCGCGAGCGACTTGCCGCCGAGCGTCAGCGCCTCCTCGATGGATTTCACGATGGGCACGCCATGCTCCGCCGCCAGCCGTGAGCCGATGTCCTTCTCGTGCTGCTGGTCCACGTAGAGGCTGACGACCTTGAGCTTCGGCCAGCCCGCACCCGGCGGCCACGAGCCTTTGCCGTCGAGCGAATGGCTCTGGAGGATGCGGCTGACGATGACATCCGCGTGCGAGTTGTGGTGATAAACCGTCACGATGGCCGCGACGCGCTTCGGCCCGGCGGTCGCGGCAAATGTCTTGGCGCCCGCCGTGAGCAGCAGGCCGCCGGCGAACGCGCGACGGGAAACAGAATTGTCCGGCGAGAAATGGGATTGCACGGGCAATGGACGCGCGGACGGAACCACTTCTTGAAGGAAAGTGGCGGGAGCGACGGGGCTCGAACCCGCAACCTCTGCCGTGACAGGGCAGCGCTCTAACCAATTGAGCTACGCCCCCGTTAAGGGGGGCGGAAAGTTAGGAAACCACCCCCGGTGCGTCAACAGCCGATTTGGAGCACGTCAGGAAAAGGGCGCATCTTGGCACACGCACCACGGCAAGTGAACCCCCTCGCCCTGCGACGTGTAAAGACCGGAGACATGGTGGACGGGTGTGCGGGGACATGGTGGACACTTTTGGGGCGGCTGGGTTCAGGGTTGGGTTGGCGTTTGGCGCAGGTCCAGCTCCTTGATGACGTGGGTGAGAAAAAGCACCTCGAACACGCCATCGGTCGCGGTGGGGCGCAGGCCCACGCGCTGCCCCTGAGCCTGTATCGGTTTGGCGGACACGCTTGGGTAAGCTGGCCGGCGTCAGCGCACCATGAACGAAACCACCCCCACCCCGCTACCGGCCAGCGTGCCAGCCCAGCGCGCGCGTCGCTCCTACGACGCGCCCTTCAAGCAGTCCGCCGTCGAACACT
>WRPG01000042.1 GCA_009773355.1 Limisphaerales bacterium | reverse complement strand
CGGCCTCCTCCAGGCCCGCTGGGGCGGGAGTGTTCGCCTTTGCTCGCACGCTTGTCCGGGTTTGCTCGCACACTGTTCACCTTTGCTCGCAACGCGACAGCCCGAAGCCGCCCGTGCAAAATCCCCTTCCGCCCCGGTGCCAGACCAGCCACATTGCCGCCATGCTCAAGCGCTTTTTCGCCGCTCTCGGCCTCGCCGTGGGGTTCTCCGTCGCCTCCGCCGCTGAGGCCTCCAAGCCTGACGCCATCCGCGTCGCAGTCCAGAAATCCCTCCCGCTGCTGACCGCCGGCGCGCGCGGCTCGATGGAGAAGCGTGAGCGGTGCTTCACCTGCCACAACCAGGGCCTGCCCATCATGGCGCTCACCACGGCGCAGTCGCGCGGGTTCAAGATTGATGCGGAGGAACTCGCCAAGCAGGTAAAATTCACCGCCGACTTCCTGGAAAAGAACCGGACCAACTACCTCGCCGGCAAAGGCCAGGGCGGCCAGGCCGACACCGCCGGCTACGCGCTCTGGGCCTTGGAGAACGGCGGCTGGAAGCCCGACGCCACGACCGCCGCCGTGACCGAATACCTGCTGCGCTGGCAGAAGGAGCTGGAACACTGGCGGCCCCAGTCGCGCCGCCCGCCCACCGAGCAAAGCTTCTTCACCTCCACGCACGTCGCGCTGCGCGGGCTGAAGACCTTCGGCTCGCCGGAGCAGCGCGAGCGCATTGACCGGCGCCTCGAGCAGGTCCGCGCGTGGCTGCTCAAGACCCCGGCGCAGGACACCGAGGACCGCGTGTTTCGGTTGCGGTCATTGCACGTCGCGGGAACGCCCGAGGCGGAACTGCGCAAGGCCGCGATGGAATTGCTCGACACCCAGCGACCGGACGGCGGCTGGGAGCAACTGTCCGGCATGGCGACCGATGCCTACGCGACCGCGACGGCGCTGGTCGCGCTGCATCAGGCCGGCGGTGTCGCCACGACGGACGCGGCGTATCAAAAGGGGCTGCGTTACCTCCTCGACCAGCAGCTCGCCGACGGCTCGTGGCTCGTGACCTCGCGCAGCAAGCCGATTCAAAGCTACTTCGAGTCCGGCTACCCACACGGCACGAACCAGTTCATCTCGATCAGCACCGCGAGTTGGTCCACGACCGCGTTGCTCTTGTCGCTGCCGAAGGTGCGCTGAGGCGCGCGGAGTTCGTCAGCCAACTCACGCGCCGGTGAAGTTCGCGCGCGCGACGCGGAGGACGTTCTCGCCGAGAATCTTTCTGATGACCGCGTCGCTGTGGCCGCGCTGCACGAGGCCGACGGTGTAGAGCGGCCAGTTCGTCCACGCGAGGCTCGCGTCGGCGTGCGGCTTGGGACGGTAGTCGTCCGCCGGCCAGAGGTGTTCCCAGCGCGCGCCGGCGGCGGACACAGGCGAGGAGCCGTCCTTGCGCTTGGGCACCTTCGCGCGCTCGGCCTCCTCGTTGCGCGAGGTGTAGGAAATGTCCGGGCCGATGGCCACATGGTCTGAACCGAACTTTTTCACGGCGTAATCAATGTGGTCGAGGAACGCGCCGAGGTCGCCGTTCGCGCCGAGGAAGCGCGGGATGCAGCAGATGCCAATCAGCCCGCCGGTGTCGCAGATGGCCTTCACCGTCTCGTCGGGCTTGCCGCGAAAGTGTTTGTAAAGCCCTCCGCACGTCGTGTGGCTCGCGACCATCGGCTTCCGCGACGCCTTTGCCGCTTCGAGGCTCGTGCGCCAGCCGGAATGCGCCACATCCACGATGACGCCGAGGCGGTTCATCTCCGCGACGACCGCGTGGCCGAAGTCCGAGAGGCCGCCGTCGTTCGGTTCGCCCGCGCCGTCGCCGATTTGGTTCCGGCGGTTATAGGTGAGGTGCATCATGCGCACGCCCAGCTCCTGAAAGATGCGGATGAGCCGCACTTCGTCGCGCACGCTTTCCCACTGCTGGCGCAACGGCACGCCGTTCGTCGTGAAGTAAAGGCACTGCCTGCCCGCTTTCTTCGCAGCGACGATGTCGTCGGGCTTCGCGGCCTTGAAGCAGTCTTCACGCGCGAGGTCGGTCGCGTAAGTGAAACGCGCCAGCCGCTTGATGAGCCGCAACGGGTCGCTGCCCTCCTCGCCGGTGTTCTGGAAAATGCACGTCACCCCGGCGGCGCGGAAGGCTTCGAGGAACTCCTTCCGCTCGCCCGCGTCCGTGGCCCAGCGCGTCATGCTCATCTCCTCGCGCAAGTCCGCCAGCTCCGGCTCCGTCGCGCCGCCGGCGGCGAACTCGGCGAACTTCGTTCCGTCCAGCGCTGCTCGCGGAGCGAAGCCGTAGCTCTCGAACACCAGCGATTCCGCGTGCAGCCTCATGCCGTGGTCGAGGTCGCGCTGGCTGGGCTTGAGCACCGACAGCGCGACCTCGCGGGCCTTCTGGATGCGCTCGTTCGGCGGCGAGAGCGGCGACGCGGCCCGCGTGCGCGGCACGAAAACTCCGCCGCCGAGGCCGAGCAATGACAGCGTGGCGGAGGAACGAAGAAAGCGGCGGCGAGACGGCGCAGTGGTCATGCGCAGAGGGTTCGGCGAAGCGCGTGGCGGGTCAAGTCTGCGGCTCGGAGTCCCAAGCTGGGAGTCCCGCCTTCAGACGGCAGGGCGTCCGAACGCCAGCGACGCTGCGCGCGCGAAGCTGGGATGCTGCCACGGTTCCGCCGGCTGAAGCCGGGACTCCGAACTGGCTCAATCACAAAAGCACCGGAAGGCGGGACAATTCGCGTGGCCGGCGGACCGCGTTTGGGTTGAACTGCCGTCGTTGATGAATGCCACCCAGCCATTCCCCGCCACCTGGCCGATGCCGCCGCGCCAGGTTCACGAAGGCCGCCACGTCCGGCTCACGCCGCTGCGCGCGGACGAGGACGCGGCGGAGCTGTATCAGGCCAGCCACGAGTCGGCGGAGGCACGGGAAATCTGGCGCTACCTCTGGCACGGGCCGTTCGCGAGCGAGGCGGACTTCCGCGACTGGCTCCGCAGCGTGCAGGACGGCGTGGACCCGATCTTCTTCACCGTCATGCAACGGCAGAGCGGGCGGTGCGTGGGGATGATTTCCATCCTGCGCATCACGCCGAAGCACGGCGTCGCCGAGCTGGGGCACATCTGGCATGGCCTCGCCGCGCAACGCACGCCCGTCAACACCGAGTCCGTCTTCCTGCTGCTGCGGCATCTCTTCGACGACCTCGGCTACCGGCGCGTGGAGTGGAAGTGCAACGCGGAGAACGCCCGCAGCCGCGCCGCCGCGCTGCGCCTGGGCTTCCAGTTCGAGGGCCTCTTTCGCCAGCACATGATCGTGAAGGGCCGCAACCGCGACACCGCCTGGTTCGCCATGCTCGACGGCGACTGGCCCACGCGGAAGGCGAACTTCGAGCGCTGGCTCGCCGACGGGGGCCGCACGTCCTTGTCCGCGTTGAACAGCGGGGAATGAGTTTTGACACCTCAGGCCTCAAGATGCCCCCTGCGCATGAACCCGTGCCGGCGGTTTGCAACCGCCGTGTTGCGCGTGGACAGCTCGGAGCCGTGCCGAACGGCGGCACGACATCACCCCGCCAGCGCCGCTTGCAGGCTGCGCAACTCCTCCTCCACCTGCGCCGGGTCCGCGAGCGTCTGGGCGATTTCGTCGCGGAGCAGCGTGCGGTAGCGCTTGCGGAGGCGGTGGACGGCCACGCGCACCGCGCCTTCCTCCATCCCGAGCCGCGCGCCCGCCCCGGCAAAGGGAATCGCCGCCGCGCTCGCGGTGAGGAAGCCCTTCGTGTGCGTGAACAAGTCCGCCTTGCCCTCCGCCGCGCACTCGGCTTGCAGCCGCGCGATGACGCGGCCCAGCAACGCCAGCGCCCACTCGCGGTCAAAGGCCACGTCGGGGCTGGTGGCGTCAGCGGGTTCGAGGTGGAAGCGGCCGTCGGCGGATTGCCAGTCGAGCGAGAGATGCTCGCTGCCGCCGCCGCGCTTCTGGCGCTGCGCCTTGTCCCACTCGTTGGCGAGGAAGTGCTTCAGCGACGCGAGCAGGAACGCGCGGAACCGCCCGCGCTCGGCGCTGAGGCCGTCGAGGTAGTTCTTCTCCAGGAAACGCGCGAAGAACGCCTGCACCAAGTCCTCCGCGTCCTCCTTCGCGTGGCCCCGGCGGCGGACGTAGGCGTAGAGCGGATACCAGTAGGTCTGGCACAACTCGCCCAGCGCGCGGTCCGAGTGCGGCGAGGATTTGCGCCCCGCCGCCAGCACGACCGTCCAGCGCGTGGTGACGAAGACATCGCCGCGCGGAGCGGAGGAGTCGGGCGAATCGGATGCGGTAGCGGTCACTGGACAGCGATGAGTTCCAGCGCGCCCGCGAAGGTTTCGCCCCGGTCATTGGTGAAGCGGAAGACTTCCTTGCGCTCGCCGAGTTTCAGCCGCAGCGAATCGCGGGTGGCAAAGGCGCGCACTTGGGCACCGGCGTTTGCCATCACCTCCCGTGGCTGGGGCCGATTCAGAAACCAGATGACATGTTCAGTGATTTTTCCTGAACGGTAGATTCGATTGACGGTGGCCGAGACTCTGAGGCTGCTTGGACTCTCCGCCGTGGCCAGCAACCGGCAGCCGAGTGGAACATCACTGCGGAGGGCGAGCGTTAGTTGAGAGCCGCTCGTGAGTCCCTGCATCGGGTGGTTGGCCGGAAAATGCAGCTCCACCTCGCCCATCTTGGTGGAGGGCACGCCGGGGCTGAACGTCATCTCGCCCGTGACGGACTCACCGGCCGCGTTGGTGATGCTGAAGACCGGCCGCCACTGGCCCGCGAGCAACGTGAGCGGCTGGTTCGAGTTGCTGATGGACTTGAGCTGCGCGGCGGCTTGCTGCTTGAGGGCGAGCGGGAAGTTCGTGGGGAAGGCGAAGTGGACGCCCAGCGCAGAACTGATCGGGAAACCCGTGTTGTGATTTCGCGCGGAGGCTTCGGATTCTTCGATTCGCCCGGTTGGCCAGCGCAGCCGACCGAGCACCATCTCGCCGCCGCTCACGGCAACCGGCCCTTGCGCTATCAACTCGGAGTTCGGATGCACCGACACGTCATGCCACTGCAAGGTCAGTTCCCCGCGTGGCGCGCGCGGGCTGGGGACGTTGGCGGGAATAGTTTTGGCGAACTGATTTTGGCGGCTGGGGTCCGGTTGGATGAGCAGCGCCCAGTTGGTGCCGCGCTGGAATTGCGGTTGCAGCAAGTCTGGCTGCCAATCCGCCGCGAGCGGCTGGCTGACGAGGCGGACGACAAGCTCCCCTTTCGTCGCAGGCCCGCCCCGCGCGACGGGGACGCAATCGAAGAGCACCCACTCGCGCAACTCGCCAGCGGCCAGCAGCACTCCCTGACCGAACCCGACTGGCACCAGTCGGCATCCGGCCAACGCGTCGGGAAGCACCGCCTTCGCGCGCCGACTCAGTTCGCCCGCCACGCCCACATGGACCCGCACTTGCGGAGGAACATTGGTTGCCCTGTTTTCCGTCACCATCGCTTCCCAAGAAATTTCCCGGCTCACCCGCTCGCCCGCTGGCGCGACCAGCATCGCACTCAGTTCGGGCAAGGACGTCAGCCGGTTACGTTCGCGCAGAAACACACCAACAGCAGCGACGTGACGTGGCGCAACGGTCAGCGAGACGCCCGCGCTTCTGGGAATCGGCTGGCCATCTGGCTGGCGCTCAACCCCGCGCTGGACCGCCACCGCCGAGTTCCCGAGCGGCGTCAGCGCGGTATCGGGAAGTAGCTCCACGAAACACGCGAGGCTTTGGCCGGCTGAGTTGGTGACGGCGATCACGGTCTCGCGCTTCCCGGGCGATAGATCCCATTGGCGTGACGGCACCGTCCAAGGTTGTGGATTGGATACCTGTTGTGGTCGGCGCAAGGCAAACGACGTGGGGAAGGTGAACATGTAGTGGAAGTTGTTGGTTGTCCTTGTGCCTGCCTGGGCCGTTCCAGCCCCGCTGCCGTCCAGCACCACCCACCCGGCGTTGAGCCGCCAGCCCGGCCGCAACCCCGTCACGCGGCCCGCGAAGCTCATCCCTTGCGAGCCGATGGGAGTCGTGTGCGTCTGGAACAGCCGCACGTCGCCCGGCTGTAGTTCGGCGGCGCGCCGCGTGCCGGAGGCATAGGCCTGCACCCGCGAATGATGCTGCGACACCACCCACGCCACGACTAGGCAGGCCAATGCCAGCCCCAGCCGGTGGCCCGGCAACTCCCGCTTCCCCTGGGACCAACTCCAAGCCCGCTGGCCGACCCCTGCCACCGCCACAATGGCCGCACTCAGCAAGGTGAGCCGAAAGCCTGCGCTCTCGCCCCATTGCGCCCAATCCCGCACCGCAGGAAACCAGCGCATGAGCAGGCCGGCTCCAACCCAGGTCGCCGCCAGCATCGGCATGACAACCGCCGCCAGCGCGCCGACCGCAGCCAGCACCCGCCAGCCGATTCCGACGACCTGCCCTCGCATCGCTGCCAAAGCCCACCAGCCCGCCAGCACTCCGAGCGCCTCCAGCCATGCCAACTGCCACTCCATCAAACGCGGCTGCGAGTCGGTATGCCAAGCGTTGCCTTGCGTAATGAAGATGCCGTGCGCCGTGACGAATAACCCGAGGCTCATTGCCGCCAACGAGCGTAGGAACCCCTGCGTGCCCGTGCGTTTCCTCATCAACCACAGCACGCCAAACGAAAGCATCCCCAGCCCAATCCAGCCCAAAAGGGACAGGCCCGTCGCGGTGATTTGCGCCTCCAATGCCTGCGGCGTGCGTCCGAGCAGACGCGGGGCGAGATGCAGCCAGACCATCACTGTCCCAAGCAAGAAGTTGGTCCAAGCGATCCGCAGGATGGACTTGGTGTTGTCGGCACCTTTGGTTTCCTCGACCGACGCCCGCGCGCGCCGCCAACTGAACCACAGGACAAGCCCGAGCACGCCCGCAAGCTGTGCCCCGGTCATAACCGGACGCGTGCGGAGGGCCTCCGAAACAACCGCGCCGCCAATCATCATCGCCAGGCCGATGAGCAGCGCAAACCCGGCAAGTCCGGTGAGGAAGACCGCCCAGCCTGTAGCGCGTCGAAAGGGGCTGAGCATCGGAAGCCGTCCGGCGGTTTCCTTGGATAGGCCGGTGCCGGGTGGCGGGATGGGCGGAGGAGTTGGAACTTCCCCGCGTTGGGCGATATTGGGCTGGCTGGAGATCGTTTCCACCTGCGACTTCACCTCGCTCACCTGCTGGTAGCGGCGGGCGGGGTCGTTCTCCAGCGCGCGGAGAACCACGTCGTCGAGGCGCACGTCCACGGAGACCTTGCGCGAGGGCGGCGCAAATTTGCCCAGCGGCAAATCCCCCGTGAGCAGCTCGTAGAAGACGACGCCGAGCGAGTAAATGTCCGCGCGATGGTCCACTGTGAGCGGGCGCTCGACCTGCTCGGGGGCCATGTAGTGCGGAGTGCCCATCACCTGGCCTTCGGCCGTGAGTCGCAGCGCGTCGCCGTCGGGGCCGAAGATTTTGGCGAGGCCGAAGTCGGCAATTTTCACGCGGCCCCGGCGGTCCACGAGCACGTTCTCGGGCTTGATGTCGCGGTGGACGACACCTTCGTCGTGGGCGTATTGGAGGGCGTCGCAGATTTGCGGGATGATTTGCAGGGCCTCGCGGGGCGAAAGGCGCGCGGCGCGGCCAAGCTGCCGGAGGTTCGCGCCGTCCACGAACTCCATGATGAAGTAGGGGAAGGCGGGAGCGGGAGTTTCGGGTTTGGAGTTTGGGGTTTCGGGTTGGGACCGTGCCGGCGATTTGAAATCGCCGTCGGGGGCGTTCGCAGGGGACACAGCGGGCGGCGACTGGAAGTCGCCGGCACGCGCGGTGGGCGGCGGTTGCAAACCGCCGGCACGGGCGAAGCCGAACTCATGCACGGCGACGATGTTCGGGTGGCTGAGGCGGGCCAGCGCGCGGGCCTCGCGGTTGAAGCGCTCGGCGGAGTCCGCGCCGGCCTTGTCCTGCGGCGGCAGCACCTTGAGCGCGACGAAGCGGTCCAGCGCCGGCTGCCGGGCCTTGTAGACCGCGCCCATCCCGCCCGCGCCGAGCAGGCCGAGGATTTCGAGCTTCGGGAAGAGCCGCGCGATTTCCTCGACGGGCGGCTGCTGGAAGCGGCCGGGCTTGCCGCCGGGGTCGGTGTCCATGCCCTGTGCGAGCAGGCAGGCGGGGCAGAGGCCCGCCGGGGCGGAGGCGGGCAGCGGCTTGCCGCAGTTGGGGCAGATGGCGGGCTGGCTCAAGGTCGTGCTCATAAACTTCTAGTCGTTCGCTGCCAGACTCAGAAGCGTTTTTCGGAAAGCGTTACGGGAAAAGTGACGTGAAACGTGAGGCGTAAGACGTAAGGCGGAGCGCCCGGAGCACCCGGACATACTGTGGCCCTTACGTTTTACGCATTACGCGTTACGTGCCCCGCCTCCGAGCAAAAGGTTCTTGCCGCCCATTTTCCCCGCCCGCGATACTCCGCCCATGAAACACGTCCGTCTCGGCATCGTCGGCCTCGGCAACATCGGCAAGTTCCACTGCGGCTACCTCCTCGACAAAAAGATTTCCCGCTGCGAACTCACGGCGGTCAGCGACGCCTTCGCGCCCAGCCTGGAGCCTTACCAGAACCGCCCCGGCCTCCAGACCTTCGCGAGCTGCGAGGAGATGATCCGCTCCGGCGCGATTGACGCGCTCATCGTCGCGACGCCGCACTTTCTCCACACCACCATCGGCATTGATGCGCTCAAGAACGGCCTGCACGTCATGGTCGAGAAGCCCATTTCCGCGCACAAGGCCGACGCCGAGCGGCTCATCGCCGTGGCGCAGGCGCATCCGAAGCAGGTCTTCGGCGGGATGTTTCAGATGCGCGTCGAGCCGCGCTACCAGAAGATCAAGCAGCTCCTCGCCAGCGCGGACTTCGGCCAGCTCGTGCGCGTGAACTGGGTCATCACCGACTGGTTCCGCACCGAGGCCTACTATGCCAGCGGCGGCTGGCGCGCGACGTGGAAGGGCGAGGGCGGCGGCGTGCTGCTCAACCAGTGCCTCCACCAGCTCGACATGCTCCAGTGGCTTTGCGGCATGCCCAAGACCGTGCGCGGCTTCTGCCAGCTCGGCCGCTTCCACAACATCGAGGTCGAGGACAACATCACGACCTACATGGAGTGGGCCAATGGCGCGACCGGCGTGTTCATCTCCTCGACCGGCGAGGCCCCCGGCACCAACCGCCTCGAGCTCTGCGGCACGCGCGGCAAGCTCGTCGTCGAGAACGACAAGCTGCGCTTCACCCGCAACGAGTCGGACATGATCGAGTTCAGCAAGACCTCGAAGAGCGGCTTCGCCAAGCCCGAGGTGTGGAACTGCGAAATCCCCTTCGAGAACGCCCCCAACCCGCACGGCATCCTGGTCCAGAACTTCGTGGACGCCATCCTCGACGGCACGCCGCTCATCGCGCCCGGAGCCGAGGGCATGGGCAGCGTCGAGCTGGCGAACGTCCTCCTCTACTCCTCGCTCATCGGGCAGAGCATCGAGCTGCCGATGGACAGCAAGGCGTGGGAGAACAAGCTCAACGAGCTTATCGCCAACTCGCGGCACGAGAAGAAGGTGGTGCAGGCCACCACGGAAGACTTCACGAAGTCGTTCAACAAGTAGCGGGCCGCCGCTCGCACTGAACTGGGCTTGGCTGGCAAGGCATCACTTCGAATGAACCGGCCCTGCCTGCTCGCGCTTGTTGTCGCATCCGCCTTCTTCGCGGCGGACGTTCAAGCCCATCCCATCGGCAGCGAACCGGACGAGCATAGTCCCGCCGGCTACGACTTCTCCGTGCGCCCTCCAACCGCCGTCCTGCTGCGTGGCTCGCAGCTTCGGGCTGACGCGGTGTTGTTCGCACAAGCGCCGCGTCCGGTCGTGTCGGTTGGCGCGAAGTCCGCGCCCGCCATCGCCACGCCGTTCCAAGCCTTCGGGCCGAAGGTGAAGACACGTTGGGACGAGCGCTTCCTCTACATCGAGTCGGACGGGCTGCCGGCGCACAACATGATGGTGGGCATCACCGCATGGCAGCAGCAGGTGCCGTTGCCGCAGCCTTACACGGGCAACAACGCGTGGCGCATCCCGCTCCAGCCGCGCGTGGCTGCGCAGCCGATTTCCGCGCGGAACAACCTCTTTCGCGGCGCGATTGCGCTGGCCGTCAACGGCGTGCCGATTTTCAACGCGCTGAACAACCGCGGCGAGGACGCCTTCAAGATTGGCGAGCTGGATGAGTGGGGCGGCCACTGCGGACGTGCAGATGACTACCACTATCACGCCGCCCCGCTGCACTTGCAGGAGACGGCGGGCAAGGGCCGGCCCATCGCGTTCGCACTCGACGGTTTTCCGCTCTACGGACTGACGGAGCCGGATGGCACGCCGGTCGCGAAGCTCGACGAGTTCAACGGCCACTTCGACAAGAACGGCGGCTACCATTACCACGGCACAAAGACATATCCCTACGTGAACGGCGGCCTGCGCGGTGAAGTCACTGTGCGCGATGGACAGGTGGATCCGCAGCCACGCGCGGAGCCGATGCGTGAAGCGGGCCAGCCGTTGCGCGGCGCGCGCATCACCGGCTTCGCCTCGCCGCAGGCCGGCAGTTGGTCGCTCACCTATCAGCTCGGCACCGAGACGCGGCGCATCCACTACGCGCTGAAAGGAGATGGCTCGGTGCGCTTCGAGTTTCTGGACGGTCGCGGGCAGTCGCGGACGGAGACGTATTCCCCGCGTCCGCGCGGCGGCGACAAGAAAGGCCCGCCGCCCCGCCCGGGAAAACCCAAGAATTAAGCTGCCGATCGCACAGTCCAAACCGCACGCATGAAAACCACGCTCGTCCTCGCCCTCACCACCTTGATGTTCGCCAGCCTGCCCGCCGCCGAGCCGGTTCCACCCAAAGGCTTCCGCGCGCTCTTCAACGGCAAGGATCTCACGGGCTGGTATGGCTTGAACCCGCACAGTTCTGCCAAGCTCACCGGCGAGAAGAAGGACGCCAATCACAAGCAACAGCGTGAGGACTTCGCGAAGCACTGGAGCGTGGAGAACGGCGAGCTGGTCAACGTCGGCACCGGGCCTTACGCGACGACGGACGCAGAGCTGGGCGACATCGAGTTCCTGCTCGAATACAAGACGGTGGCGAAGGCCGACAGCGGCATCTACCTGCGCGGCACCCCGCAGGTGCAGATTTGGGACAAGAACCAGGTGTTCAACGAGAAGAACCCCACTCGCCGTCCGCACCTCGGCTCCGGCGGCCTCTTTAACAACACGCCCGGCACGCCGGGCCGCGACCCGCTCGTGCTGGCGGACAAGCCCTTTGGCGAGTGGAACAGCTTTCGCATCCGGCAAATTGGCGCGACCACCTGGGTCTGGCTCAACGGCAAGCTCGTGGTGGACGGCGCGGTGATGGAGAACTACTGGGACAAGAAGCAACCGCTGCCCACCAAAGGCCCGATCATGCTCCAGACGCACGGCGGCGAGATTCGCTGGCGGAACATCTTCGTGCGCGAGATCGGTGAGGCGGAGGGGAAGAAGTTCCTTGCCGAGACCCAGGCGAAGAAGTGAGGTGTCCGTCATGAAGTTCGCTCCCTGCCTCGCGCTGCGGGTCGCCGTCTTGGTGTTCGTGCCCGTCTGTGGAGCGCTGGCGGCAGAGGAGTTGAAACTCGTCCGCATCGGCAATCCAATCGGCGGGCACATCCACCCGGCGGCGTGCATCAGCTCGAAGGGGACGCTCGTGGTCACCTACGGCCATGTGAACCACCGCGACCTCCGCCTCACCCGCTCGACCGACGGCGGCGCGACGTGGAGCGAACCGAAGCCGTTCGCGCCGACGGTGGGCAAGACCTACTACCCCGGCTCGCTCACGACGCTGCGCGATGGCCGGCTCTTGCACGCATGGAATCGCTGGAGCGAACCGACGAACGAGAAGGAGCCGCGTTCCGTCCTCTACTCACTGTCGGCGGACGATGGGGTCACGTGGAGCGAACCGAAGCCCTTTCCGCGTGACGAGAAGACGCCGAGCATCATCCGCCATCCCATCGTGGAACTCGCCGCAAACCAGTGGCTGTTGCCGCTGAGTGACAGGACGCTGGTGTTCGACCCCGCGACCGGAGCGAGTCAGCCCTTCGGCGACGGACGCGCACACGGACTCGTGCCCATCGTCCGCACGCCCAAGGGCACCTTCGTCAGCGGCGCGGGTCTGCGCTCCACGAACGCGGGCAAGTCGTGGCAGACCATCGCGAATTTTCCGAACCTGAAGGAGCAAGGCTGGCGGCACGAGATGGTCTGCCTCGCGAACGGCTGGCTGCTGGCGTCGGAAATCCTCGGGCCGGGCGTGGGCGGTGAGCGCATCCGCTACGTGCTCTCGCGGGACGACGGCGTCACCTGGAGCGAGGTCTTTGAGTATTACAATCCCGGCCGCGCCATTGGTGGCCGCGCCTGCCCGCGCACCGTGCAGCTCGACGCAAGCAACATGGGTGTCATCTTCTACGATGTGGAACCGAAGCAGGCCGGTGGCCCGGGGCTTTTCTTCCTGCGGATTCCCATCGCGAAGCTGGGCCGGGAAGCAACCAGCCGGACTGCGCCCTGAAACTTTCAGTCATGAGGCAACTCCTTCTTTTTGCTTTCGCACTGATCACGTCGTTGGGAAACGCAGCTCAAGTGGTCCCGTCGCACAAGGCCACGCATCCCTTGGTGACAGCGGCGGACGTGCCGGCGGCGACGCCCTATCTGGCCTTCCCCGCGCTGGTGGACCTTGGCGCTGACGTGTTGGTTTCCTTCAAGCGCGGCCGCTCGCACGGCGGCGACAGCGGTGCCGTGCTCGATGTGCTGCGGCTCGACGCGGCGACGGGCAAGGTCAAGTCGCGGCAACCGCTCGCCGCGCTCGGCGACCAGATCATGCAGATGGGCGAGTGGGTGCGGTTTCCCAACGGCGACCTCGCGAACTACATTGATGCCCAGCAGAAAGCCGCGCCCACCCGCACCGGCTTGCGCGTCGTTCGTTCGCGCGACGGCGGCGCGACGTTTGGCGCAGTCGAGCGTGTGGGCGTCGTGGACGGCGTGGAATACGGCTACGCCTTCGAGGCCATCTCGGAAGGCCAGACGACGTGGATGCTGGCGATGACCTTCACCAACCTCGCCGGCGGCAAGACCGTTTATCCTCCACGTCCGGTCTCGGGATCGGTGGATGTCATCCGCTCCGACGACAACGGGAAGTTCTGGCGCTTCGTGCACAACCTGACGAAGGAATTTGGCGATCACCCGATCAACGAAAGCTCCTTCGTCCGGCATGGCGATGGGTTCATCGTTGCCGCACGCGGCTACGATAACCGCCAGTGGCTGGTGAAGACCGACGGCGCGTTTCACCTCCAGCGCAAGCTGAACCTCACGGCTGCGAACACCTTCATCAAATCGCACATTGGCCGGCCCCGCGTCTTCACGCGCGACGGCGGCTGGTATCTGCTGGGCCGCAACTCGACGGACACTGGCCCAATGCGCCTGAGCCTGTTCCGGTTTGATCCCGAGACTTTTGCCATCACGAAGCATGTGCTGCTCGACAACGCCGAGGGCGCGAACGTCACCGACGGTTACTACGCCGCGCCTTACTGGCGGCAACGCGAAGGCAAAACTTGGTTCAACCTCATTACATACAAAGGCCTCGCCAAGCGCGCCCCGGACATCATCCGGCTGGAGTCCGATTGGGAGGAAGTGCGATGAAGCGAACGCTGTTTCCGCTGGCCGCGCTGCTGCTGGCCAGCTCGTTGCGATTGGTCGCCGCTGATTTTCAGAAGGAGATCCGCCCGCTCCTGAGCGAGTTCTGCAACAAGTGCCACTCGACGAAGGATCACAAAGGCGACTTGGACCTGGAGCGCTTCAAATCCCTCGACGCCGTGAAGCGCGATGCGAAGGTCTGGCAGCAGGTCGAGGAGCAGCTCGAACTCGGCGAGATGCCGCCCAAGGACAAGCCGCAGCTCTCCACCGCGCAGAAGGCCAGGCTCGTCGCCTGGGTGCGCGGCACGCTCGGCGAGATCGCGAAGGCCAACGCGGGCGACCCTGGTCCCGTCGTGCTGCGCCGCCTCTCGAACGCGGAATACACCTACACCGTGCGCGACCTCACCGGCGTTGCCGCGCTCGACCCGGCGCGGGAGTTCCCCGTGGACGGCGCGGCGGGCGAGGGCTTCTCAAACGCCGGTGCGGCGCTGGTCATGTCGCCCGCGCTGCTCACGAAGTATCTCGACGCCGCGAAGGACCTCGCCGCGCATGCCGCGCTGTTGCCCGACGGACTCGCCTTCTCGCCGAGCACGTCGCAGCGCGACTGGACCGAGGAGCGCCTCGCCGCCATCCGCACCTTCTACGGGCGATTCTCCGAGAAGGGCGGCGGCACGGCGGTGAACCTGCAGGGCATCAAGTTCGACACCAAGGACGGCGGCATCCTCCCGCTGGAGAAGTATCTCGCCGCGACGCTGGAACTGCGCGCGACCCGTGCCGGCGACTTGCAGTCGCCGCCCAGCAATGAACGCTCCGGAGCGGCGGCTGCAAGCCGCCGGCACGAGGCAACCGCGGCCATAATTGCGCTCGCCAAGAATCACGGCCTCAACGCCAAGTATCTCACCACGCTCTGGACCGCGCTGAACGACTCTCAACCCTCGCTCGTGCTCGACCTCATCCGCGCTCAGTGGCGCGACGCCAAACCCGCCGCCGCCCCCGCGCTCGCCGTGAGCATCGCGCAGTGGCAGCGGGCTTTGTGGCGCTTCACCACCGTCGGGCACATCGGCAAGCGTAATGGGCCGAGCGCGTGGCAAATGCCCGTCGTCCCGCTCGCCGCCTCGCAGGAAGTCCGTGTGAAACTCCCCGCGCCCGCGAACGGCAACGAAGTCATCCTCTACCTACTCGCCTCCGACGCGGGCGATGGCAACGAGAACGACTTCGCCGTCTGGGAAAACCCGCGCCTCGTCGCCCCGGGCCGCCCCGACCTCCGCCTGCGCGACGTGCGCGACGCGGTGCTGGCCTTCCAAACGCAGCGCGAGCGTGTCGCGGCCAGCGCGGCGAAGTGCCTGACCGCCGCAGACGAAGCCAGTGCCTTGCCCGACCGCAGCGGCGTGGCTGCCCTCGCTCAGAAGCACGGCGTCGAGCCGGCGTTGCTCAACGCGTGGCTGGATTATCTCGGCATCGGCGGCGGCCCCGTGCGCGTGACCTCGCACATGACCAAGAAGCTGGAGAGCGCGAACAACTACGACTTCATCAAGGGCTGGACCGGCGCGGACGCGTTGAGCGTCCTCGCGAATTCTTCCGACAACGCCGTCCGTATCCCCGGCCACATGAAGCCGCACAGCGTCGGCGTGCATCCCTCGCCGAAGCTGCGCGTGTGCATCGGCTGGAACAGCCCGGCCGCCGCGACCGTGCGCGTCGAGGCCGTGGTGCAGCACGCACATCCCGAGTGTGGCAATGGCGTGACGTGGTCGCTGGAGCTCCGGCGCGGCAGCACGCGCCAGCGCCTCGCCGCCGGCACGGCGCAGGGCGCGCGCGAGGTGAAAGTCCCGCCCGTGGAAAACCTGGCCGTGCAACCGGGCGACTTGCTCTCGCTCGTCATCGGCCCGCGCGACGGCAACCACTCGTGCGACATGACGGCGGTGGACCTCGACCTCAAAGCCACCGACGGCAAGCGGTGGAACCTCGCGCGCGATGTCTCGCCGAACGTCCTCGCGGGCAACCCGCACGCGGACGGCTTGGGCAATCCGGGCGTCTGGCACTTCTACAGCGAGCCGGACTCCGGCGGCGGCGCGGACTCCATCGTCCCGGCTGGCTCGTTGCTGGCCAAATGGCGCGCCGCTGCGGACGCGGCGGAGAAGGGTCGGCTCGCCGAGTCCGTGCAGAAGTTGTTGGCGAGCGGCCCGGCCAATCTCGCGAAGGACGCGCCCGACGCCGTGCTCCACCGCCAACTCACGGCGCTGGGTGGCCCGCTATTCAAGAGCCAATTGGGTAGCAGCCGACGTGAGGAGGCTCCAACCAAACCCCAAGTCAGTCAGAGCCTCCTCACGTCGGCTGCTACGTGGGGGATTGATTCCGCGCTTTTTGGCAAGCACCCGAACGGCTCCGCGCTGCCCGCTGCGAACCTCTGCGTGCGCGCGCCGTCGCTCCTCGAAGTGCGCCTGCCCGCCGACCTCGTCGAGGGCTGCGAGTTTGTCGCCACCGCCACGCTGCACCGCGAGACCGGCGCGGAGGGCAGCGTGCAAATGCAGGCGCTCACGACCAAGCCCGCCAGCGCCACGGGCCTCGCGGCGGGCGCGGCGAAGGAGCTCGGCGGGAAGAGCACATGGTCCGATGGCGAGCGGCCCGTCGGCTCGGACACACCCATTCTCGTCACGGATGGCAGCACGGCACGCAAGCGCACGGAGGCCGCGCTGGACCAGTTCCGTCAGCTTTTCCCCGCCGCGCTCTGCTACACGAAGATTGTCCCCGTGGACGAGGTCGTGACGCTTACGCTGTATTACCGCGAGGACGACCAGCTCCGCCGCCTGCTGCTCGACGACGCGCAAACCGCCGAGCTGGAGCGGCTCTGGGCCGGGCTGCACTTCGTCAGCCACAGCCCGCTCAAGCTCGTGGACGCCTTCGAGCAGCTCTGGCAATACGCCACGCAGGACGCCGACCCGAGCGCCTTCACGCCGATGCGCGAGCCAATCAAGCAACGCGCCGAGGTCTTCCGCAAAGAGCTGCTCGCCGCCGAGCCGAAGCAGCTTGAAGCCGTGGTGAGTTTCGCGGCGAAGGCGTGGCGTCGCTCGCTGAGTCGCAGCGAACAAGACGAGTTGCGCGCGCTCTACCGCAAGCTCCGCACGCAGGAGCTGCCGCACGAAACCGCCATTCGCATGACGCTGGCGCGGGTGTTCGTCGCGCCGGCCTTCCTCTACAAGTTCGAGCAGCCCGCGCCCGGCAAGAAGCAGTCGCCCGTGAGCGACACCGAGCTGGCCACGCGGCTGAGTTACTTCCTGTGGTCATCCGCACCGGACGCGGAGCTGGCCGCACTCGCGGCGGCGGGCAAATTGCGCGACCCCACTGTGCTTGCTGCGCAGACACGGCGGATGTTGCGCGACCCGCGCGTGCGGCGGCTGGCGGTGGAGTTCGGCGCGCAGTGGCTCCACACGCGCGACCTCGACAAGCTCGACGAGAAAAGCGAGCGACACTTTCCGACGTTCACCGCCGTGCGCGGCGCGTTGAACGAGGAGCCGATCCGCTTCTTCACCGACCTCTTCCAACGCGACGGCTCGGTGCTCGCGCTGCTGGACGCGGACTACACCTTCGTCAACGCCGCGCTGGCAAAGCACTACGGCATCGTAGCTCGACATTCCAATGTCGAGTCGGGAAACCGCAATCCGACCATACCCAAACTCGACATCGGAATGTCGAGCTACGATGGCTGGTGGCGCGTCGAGGGCGTGCGCGCGCAAGGTCGCGGCGGCGTGCTGGGTTTTGGTGCGACGCTCGCGAAGCAAAGCGGCGCCTCGCGCACCAGTCCGATTCTGCGCGGCAACTGGCTCAGTGAAACCCTGCTCGGCGAGCGCCTGCCGCGTCCGCCCAAGGGCGTGCCGGTGCTGCCCGAGGAAGCGCCCGCAGGCCTGACCGAACGCGCACTCATCGAGCGGCACAGCGGTGACCCGAAGTGCGCGAGCTGTCACGCGCGCATTGACCCGTTCGGTTTCGCGCTGGAGCGCTACGATGCCATCGGTCGGCTGCGCGCGAAGGACGCCGCCGGCCTGGCGATTGACTCGCGCACCCGAACGGCGGACGGCACCGAGCTGGATGGCCTCGACGGGCTGCGGACTTACCTGCTCACGACGCGGCGCGAGGCGTTCGAGCGTCAGTTCTGCCGGAAGCTGCTGGGCTTCGCACTCGGGCGCGGCGTGCAGTTGAGCGACCAGCCGTTGCTTGACGAGATGCTGAAGCAGCTCGCGGCGAACGAACATCGCGTCGGCACGGTTGTGGAGATGATCGTGCGGAGCCGGCAGTTTCGGGAAATTCGCGGTCGCGAAATGAGCGCGAACGAGTAGGATTGCCAGCCGTCAGCCATGAAGCGAGTTTCCGTCAAGGTCCCGAAGCCGGCCGCACGCAGCCATTACGCCGCACTGCTCGGCGGCATCAGCAGCCTGCTGAAATCCGCGCGCCACGCCACCGTGCGTGTCACGAATTCCCTGATGACGGCGACCTATTGGGAGATCGGGCGGCGCATTGTGAAGTTCGAGCAGGGTGGCAGGCAGCGGGCGGGCTATGGCGAGGAGTTGCTGGCGCGGCTCGCGACGGATTTGACTCGGCGGCTGGGCCGGGGGTTTGGCGTGGACAATCTGGAGAACATGCGGCGGTTTTACCTGGCCCTGCCCGAAACCAAGATTTCCGAGACAGTGTCTCGGAAATTGCTCGCGGCACCAGTCCACGCCACCGACTCGCCCAGCGCGCCGGTGATTTCCGAGACAGTGTCTCGGAATTTCACGCTGGAGCAACTGGCCGCCACCTTGCCGCTGCCGTGGTCGCATTACGTGCTGCTCACCCGGCACGCCCGCTCGGCCGAGGCGTTTGACTTTTACCATGCCGAGGCCCTGCGTGGTGGCTGGAGCGTCCGGCAGCTCGACCGGCAAATCAGCTCGCTCTTCTACGAGCGCGCCGCGCTCTCACGCAACAAGGCGGCCGTGTTGGGCAGGGGAGCGCAATCGCAGCCCGGCGACGCCCTGACCGTCGAGGAGGCCGTGCGCGATCCGCTGGTGCTGGAGTTCCTGGGCTTGCGCGACGAATACTCCGAGACTGATTTGGAGGACGCGCTCATCCGGCATCTCGAGACGTTTCTCATCGAGCTGGGCGGTGACTTTGCGTTCGTGGGCCGGCAGCGACGGTTGCGCGTGGATGACGAGTGGTATCGCGTGGACTTGATTTTCTTCCACCGGCGTTTGCGCTGCCTGGTCATCATTGACCTGAAGCTGGGCAAGCTCACGCACGCCGACGCGGGGCAGATGCATCTTTACCTCAACTACGCCCGCGAACACTGGACGCATGCCGGGGAGAACCCGCCCGTGGGCCTCATCCTTTGCTCCAGCGCCGGCCGGAGCCTGGTCCGCTATTCGCTCGACAGCCTGCCCAGCAAGGTCCTCGCGCGCGAATACCGGCTGGCGCTGCCACCCGAGCAACTGCTGGTGAAGGAGCTGCGGCAGGCCCGCCGGGCGATGGAACTAAACCGAATGCTCACCGGTCATCGCAAATCAAACAAACGACCAGCCTCGCGCTCATGAACACCTCACACCGCTTCAACCGTCGCGCCTTCCTGCGCGGCGTCGGCGTCACGATGGCCCTGCCGTGGCTGGAGTCCTTCAACGTGTGGGGCGACGAGCCGGTGAGGAACAAGCCGGCCAGCGAGGCGCCCGTGCGGCTCGCGGTGCTGTTCTCCGGCAACGGCTTTCACTCGAAGGAATGGTGGGCCAAGGGCGAGGGCCGGGCGATGGAACTGGGCCGCGTGCTCACGCCGCTCGCCGAATTCCGCGAGAAGCTGACGTTTGTGCGCGGCCTGTATCACGAGGAGGCGCGCAAGGGAAACATCCACAGCTCGCAGACGGGCAACATGCTGTCGGGCGCGCCCATCGCGAGCGGCGGCGAGATTCGCTCCGGCACGAGCTTCGACCAGTTGCTCGCGCAGACTTACGGCCGCTCGACGAAGGTGCCGAGCCTCGTGCTGGGCTGCGAGCACTCGAACCCGTCGGTGCACAAGAACTATTCGATGCTCTACAGCTCGCACATCTCGTGGAGTTCGCCCACGACGCCGACGCCGCTGGAGTTGTATCCGGCGCTGGCCTTCGACCGCTTGTTCAAGGACGCCGTCACGCCGGGCGACAAGAGCGTGCTGGACGCCGTCCTCGCCGATGCCAGCAGCTTGCGCCGCAACATCAGCGCCGCCGACCAGCGCAAGCTCGACGAGTATCTCGACTCTGTGCGCGACGTGGAGAAGCGCATCGAGAACGCCGGCAAGCGCGGCGAGGTGCAGGGCTGGCGGCCCACGCTCGAGAAGCCGAACATGGCGCGCCCCGCCGACGGCATCCCGCAGGACATCGGCGAGCACATGCGGCTCATGTGCGACCTGCTGGTGCTCGGCTTCCAGACCGACACCACGCGCATCACGACGCTCAAGCTGAACAACGACCACAGCGCCCTGCGCTTCCCGAACCTCCCGAGCGTGCAGCAGAAGGGGAACGGCATCGACTACATGATTCATCACCTGCTCTCGCACAGCGACGGCGAGGACTGGCTGAAGGTGAACCAGTTTTTCATGGAGCAGGTCGCCTACCTCGCGCGCAAGCTCGACGCCATCCAGGAAGGCCCGCGCACGCTGCTCGACAACACCATGCTCATGCACTGTTCGAGCATGATGGCCGGTGCGCGGCACGACAACGACCAGCTCCCGGTCATTCTTCTCGGTGGTGCCGGCGGTCGCCTCAAGGGCGGTCGCGCCCTCGACTACAAGGACAAGCCGGACCGCCAGCTCTGCCGCCTGTTCATGTCCATGATGGACAAGATGGACGTGCGCCCGAAGACCTTCGGCGACGCGAAAGCGCCGCTGGAGGGGGTGTGAACAGCGGCGCACGGCGGGCGGGCCGCCTGCCGCCACGGCGCACTTGAGTTGCCGCGCCGACCTGTGAGTTAATCCCGTGAACAGAAAGACACACTATGCACCTGATGGGAATTGGCGATGAAGCGGGCGGCGCACTGGATTTTCAAATCAAGGCCGCGAAGGAACTAGGCTGGAAGCACATCGAGATGCGCGGCGTGGAGGTGCCGGGCTTCCCGAAGGCGAACTTCCACGAGATTCCCGAGGCCGCGTTTGACCTTGCCGCCGCGAAGATTCAGGAGGCGGGCCTCGGCGTGTATTGCTTCGGCTCCACCATCATGAACTGGGCCAAGACCGTCGAGACGCCCTTCGACGTGACGCTGGGCGAGGTGCGCCGCGCGATTCCCCGGATGCAGAAGCTCGGCACCAAGTTCGTCCGCATCATGTCCTTCAAGCCCAAGGACACCGACGCCATCACGCCACCCGTGGTCTTCGAACGCGTGCGGGAGGTGACGAAGATGTTCACCGACGCCGGCCTCACGCCCGTCCACGAGAACTGCATGAACTACGGCGGCATGAGCAGCGCGCACGCGCTGGAGATGCTGGACAAGTGCCCCGGCCTCAAGTGGGTCTTCGACACCGCCAATCCCATCTTCAATCCCGACCGTCAGCTCCCGCAGCCGTGGCCGCGCCAGAACGCGTGGGAATTCTGGACCACCGTCCGTGATCATGTCGCGCACATCCATGTGAAGGACGCGACGTGGAACCCGGCCAAGAACGACGCCGACTACAACTGGCCCGGCGAAGGCCAGGGCCAGGTGCGCCGCATCCTCGCCGACGCCTTCGCGCGCGGCTACGACGCCGGCATCAGCATCGAGCCGCACATGGTCGTGGTCTTCCACGATGCCGGCTCGAAGGTGACGAACGACGCGGATGTCTGCGCGAACTTCATCGAGTATGGCCGGCGGCTGGAGAAGCTGATTGCGGAAGTGAAGGCAAGTTAGACCACCGGCACGCCGCAGACCTGGTGGCTTGGGCGGATTCGGCTCAGGGCAGGGAGAAGGCGATGCGCGCCAAAGAATCAAGTTCCGCCCATTCCGCCAGAGTTGGTTCGCCCAACTTTTTGGTCAAGCGCAAGCCTTGCGAGACCAAGGCCCGATGCGTCGCATCCTTCGCGTTGAAAGTCGGCAGGGCCAGATATTCGACCACGCTGACGCCGAGGCTCAGTTGGGCGGCATAGGCGGAGATGGCCTCTGAAACGATTGGGGCGTTCAGCAAAGCGGTCAGATACGCGGCCTCGCGCAGACTCGCGCAGGGGACAAAATAAAGTTTGTGGTCGAGCACCACGAGCTTGGTTCCCACCTGCGGATGCCGCACCGGCGCGACGATGGCAGCAGCGAACCGGCCACCCGGCATTTCACGCCAGGCCACTTTGTAGCGGGCAAACGAATAGGCACCCGTGCTCCAGAGCGACCACCAAGCCTGTCCCTTCTGAAACCGGCGGAGGCTGGAGCGCTGTTCGAGCACGCGCTGAAACCGCCGGAGAAAGCGATGCGTCGCCGGATACTCGGTGTCCAGCTTGGGGTTTCCGTGCATTCCACGCTGCGGGACGAGCACGACATGGTCCGGGTCGGGCTGGGCCTTGAACGCGGTCACGCCCCGGCCGCGGAGCAAGGGGAAGAGATGCTCGGTTTCGACGCCGGCCCGGACGCGGGCGATGTCCTCCCGTTTGCCAAGCGAAGGGTCATTTTCAATCTGGGCAAGGCCGCGCGTCCGGTCGGTGTCCAGCACGCGCACGAAGAAGATGCCATTCGCATCCGTGGTGATACCTTTGCGAGCGACATACTCATGCGTGCCGGGCACGAACAGGTGCTGCCACGTCTCGTGTTGCGCACGGGTGCCCTTGAGCCAGGGGCCGGCATCGGTGCCCGGCACCGGCGCGGCTAGGTCGTCGAACTGGCTGGCTTGCAGGACAAATTCCTCAGCACTGGCATAGCTGCGCTTGGGCTGGCCAGGTGCTCCGGCGGGCTTCCACCAGCGATATGTCACGGGGAAGCGGGTGGCGGTCCCGGTGCGGAACATCAGGAGGGCGGCGTGGTTGCTCACGCCTTCAAACGGGGCGACCTCGCTGAAATCTTCCACACGCGTCACCGCCATCGGCAGCTTCAGGCGCGCGATTTCAAACCGGCGGAAGCCCTGGCTGGACTCGTTGGCGAAGACGGTGCCGGTGATGAGGAACGCGAGCGTGCCGCCACGCTTGAGCCAGCGTTCGGCGGCGACGTAGGTCACGACGGTGGAAATGTCCGACTCGATGCCGCCCACCCATTTGTCCTCGCTGAACACGCCCAGTTGCAGGCACCTCTTCTTGATGAACGCGGCATAGTCAGGCGGAAGGTGGCTCCACTTGACCCACGGCGGGTTGCCGCAGACAAAGTCGGCCGGCGGCAGCGCGCCGGCGGCGAAACGGTCGGCCAGGATGGAGCACCAAATCCCGTTCCAGCCCTGCTCATGCAGTTGCACTAGGGAATCAATCGTCTCCTGAAACTGCACGCGCTCGCCCTCCGAGAGGGCCGCCGCCGTTTCCTCCCGCATGAGCACGGAAAAGATTTGCGCGCTGGTCCGGCCTGTTTCAACCAATTCCCGCAGCCGGGTGAAGAAGGCGAAAAAGTTGGCATGAGTCACGAGCGCCTTGGGGACGGTGAACTCGAACAGCCCCTTCTCCGTGTGCAGGCTGTGCTTGAACGCCGCACCCTCCAAATCCACCGGATTGATTGCGTCCGCGAGATAAATGGGCAGGCGCAAACCGCCTCCCGGGCGGAGCCGCTGCGAGAGAAACACCACCATGGACGCGCGCGCCGCCAGCACCGCCAGCGGGTTCAAGTCCATCCCTTGCAGGCCGTCGAGCAGTTCTTCCGCCGTGGCGGAGGCGGGCGCGTGGGTCAGCCGGCGGCGCAGCCCCTCCAGCAGGAAGGTTCCCGTGCCACACGTCGGGTCGGTGAGGCTGTCGCGCCGCTGCCAGCCCGCTTCATTCATCACATGGGCCGCCAGCCAGTCCGGCGTGTAAAACTCGCCGAGCGCGTGGCGCAGCGCCCGGGGCACGAACGACTGATACAGCCCCTTGAAGAGGTCGCGGGTCGAGTCGGGGCTTTTCTGGGAGACATCGAAATTGATGTTTCCCAGCGCGGCAATGAGCGACTCGGTGCCGGACGACAGCCCGCGCCAGGCCGGGTCGTCCAGATACCACGAGAAGAAATCGCCGTTGAGCATGTTGGCAACGCCGGCCTGGGCGAACAAATCTCCTTTCTCCAGGACACGCAGCCGTTCCTGCACCGGCGACGCGGCATCCCGCAGGTCTTCCGCCGCGCCTTTCAAGGCCAGCGCCGCGACCAGTTTCGCCACGAGCGCGATGAACGTGTTCAGGGCAAACAGATAGGCCGCGACATTCGCGCCGTAGTCCTCGTTGTGCGCCTGGCTTTGGCGGACGAGCAACTGCTTCAACGAGTCTGTTTGGATGCCAACCACTTGTCCAAAAAGCCGCCGCCACTCGAAATACAGCAACTTGGTCTTGCTGGTTCGGTCCGCGCGTTCTGCCGCCAGCACAGCGCGATACAACTTGGGAATCAACTCCGTTCCCAGCCGTGACTCAGGCCCAGCCATGTCCGCCAGCAACAGGGGATGGACCAAGGGCACGCCATGGCGGCTCAGGGCACCCAGCAGCCGCTTCGCGCCCGCCATGGAGAAACCGGCCAGGGCCGACCACGCCGGGCCGCCATTGCGAACGCCACCGAACGCGATGTGCGAGCCATCCCAGATTACCAGTTGATAGTCGCCCACCGACCGACCCTCGTGGCCGGCCAGCAGCCGGGCGTATTCCTCCGCCTGCGCGATGGCGTGCGCCACCGCCCGCTCACTTCGCGCCAGGCTGCGTGGCGGCTCGTATTCAATAATGACCGCGCCGTGGGCCACATCCACGAATCGCTTCCGGCGCGGGTCGGCCGTGGGCAGGGTGAGGTCGAGCCGGAAGGGAGTCCACGGCGTGCCGAGTTTCCGGCAAGCCTGTTCCAAGGCTTTCTCCAACTCGTGACGAAGGCTGGCCTCATTGGGTGCGCCTGCGGCGGCTGCGGTGACTCCCGCGAGCAAGTCGTGGGCGATGTCATCGAGTGACGGGGAGTGCGCGGCCATCGGCAAAAGACTGGCAAACATTGTTCAGGGCGTAAAGCTCCGGCCCGCAGCCATGCGCGACATCATGCCGGATAAGGTCTTCGCCGGACTTGCCTCCGGCGGTGGGAGGCGTATGCCTTGGGTGTCACTGAACCCTCAACGCTGCAACGCCATGAGCCTCGCTAAACATCTCCTCACCGCCGCCACAGTCTCCCTCCTCACCCTGTCCGCCTCCGCGCAGGACAAGGCGCTCATCGGCACTTGGGAGGGCTGGCTCGTCAACGGGGACGGCAGCCAGACTTCGCAGCGCCAATCGCGCATCAGCGAGATGGTCATCACCGCCGCGCAGATTACCTGCAAGGACGGCGGCAACCGCAGCATGGGCGCGGGCACTTATCGCGTCGGCGGCGCGGGCGCGGTGCGGACGATTGACGCCACCGGCACTGCCGGCCAGCCGAGCGGCAAGACCTTTCAGGGCATCTACCAGGTCAGCGGCAACACCCTCAAGTGGTGCTCGGGCAATGACCGCGCCCGCACGCGCCCGACGGAGTTCAAGACCAACATCGGCAACGGGCATTTTCTCATGCTCTTGACCCGCAAGACGGATGCGAAAAAGTGAGTTGCCAGCACGACGCGGCTTTCCCATTGTCCGGCCATGAAAGCCCGCCTCGCCAAATCACTCCTCCTCTCCGCCCTCACGCTCACGCTCGCCACGCCGCTGTTCGCGCAGTCGGCCAAGGAACTCGAGGGCACCTGGGTCGGCGGCGTCCTCAACCCCGGTGGGAAGGGCAAGAGCGGCACCGCCACGATGGTCCAGATCTCCGAGCTGACCATCAAGGACGGCAAGGTGGTTTCATGCAAGGACAAGGGCGGCGTCAGCCTCGGCAACTGCGAGACGCTGTCCCTCGACCCCGCGAAGAAGACGATGGACGCCAAGGGCAACACGAAGAACCACACTGGCGTCTTCCAAGGCATCTACCGCCTCAAGGACGGCAAGCTCGAATGGTGCGCCGCCAACCCCGGCCAGAAGCGGCCCGACGACTACTACACCGTCCGCCAGGTGCAGTTCCACATGGTCTTCGACAAGAAGAAGTAGTGGAGCGCCGAGCAATGCTCGGCCGCAGCGCGCGAATCACAAACAGCCGAGCAATGCTCGGCGCTCCGCGTAATCCCGGCTACTTCGCGCCGCCGGTTTCCTTCACGTAGGCGGCGTATTCCTGTTCCACCTTGCCCTGCTTCTCGTCGCCCGCGTGGAAGTAGAAGCGGTAGCGGAAGGTCACGCTCTTCCCGGCGGGCACGGTCATGTTGCCAAAGTTTTTGTCCGGGTTCTTCTCAAAGCTCGCGATGCCGAAGGGGTTCGCCGAGCAAAGCCCGTAGGTCCGCGCGTGCCACCAAGTCGGGTGACGCGGGTTCGAGGGATGGTCGAAGATGGCGACGCCGGCAATCTTCCCTTCCACCGGGCCGTAATAATCACACCACGCCGCCCGCTTGCCCCACGCTTCGCCATCCCGCGCGCCGCTGCTGAGGACGATGTGGCCGTCGCCGACCGCCGGCTTCTTCTCGCCCTTGGCCAGCGGCTTGTCCACGCGCATGGACTCGGCCACGCGGATGGCCATGCCGCCGTCCTTCTGGTCGCCCAGCACGACGTCGCCGTGCGTGGCGCGCAGCTCCACATCGTAGTCCATGACGCGCACGGGGCCGCGGCTGTGGAAGCGGATTGTCAGCAGCTCGGCGCAGACCGGCTTGCCGTCGCCGGCGACAATCTGGTTTTCGCTGCGGATCACGCCGAGCTTCGGGCCGCTGCTGAGTTCGAGGAATTTCTGGTGCACCGTCCGGCCCGGCGGCGTGCCATCGCGGGCCTTGGACTCGCCCCAGGTCGTCACCTCGTTGATGCGCGTGTGCGACCATTGGATGCCCCGGTGATGCGGATGGTCCTTCGTCTCGCCCTCGACTTCCTTCATCGGGTAATTGCGCGTCATGCCCGCGCCCGTGGCACCGATGACCGGGTAGAGCACCGGGCGCGGCGTGTCGCGGTAATGATACTCGGTGAAGAGCTTGCCGCCGATTTCCACGCGCACGCGGCCGTCGGCGTCGGTGAGCTTGACTCCATCAGCCGCCCACGAGGTGAGGGCGCTGAACAACAGGGCGGAAACGAGGGACAGGGTCTTCATAAGGCGGGTGGCGGTGCGAAATCGCGGGTGAACACGCGGCGTTAGACGCACGCGGCGACGGCTTCATCAGTCGCTTCTGCGAGCACGGCGAGCGACTCCTCCAGCGCCTCGCGCGGAATGGTCAACGGCGGTGCAATCTTCACCGTCTGGCCCCACGCGCCGACGGGCGCGAAGAGCAGCAGGCCCTTCCACATGCAACGCTCGATGATGGCGTGCGCGAGGTCATGGTCGGGCTGCTTCGTGCCGGGCTTCACGGTCTGCATTCCCGCGACCAGTCCGCGCGCGGTCACGTGGCCAATGACGCTCGGATGCTTCGCTTGAATCGCCTTCAAGCCCGCCAGCAGCACCGGCTCCAGCGCGGCGGCGTTTTCCGTCAGCTTGTCGCGGACAATCTTCCGCACGCTCGCCAGCGCGGCGGCGACGCACACCGGGTTGCCCGTGTGCGTGCTGGTCATCGAGCCGGGGCCAAACTGGTCCATGACACTCTCGCGCCCGATAACCGCCGAGAGCGGCAGCGAGCTGCTGATGCCCTTGCCGCAGCAGATGAGGTCTGGCGTCACGCCGTAATGCTCGAACGCCCAGAACTTCCCCGTGCGCCCGAAGCCCGCCTGCACCTCGTCGAAGGTCAGCACGATCTGGTGCGCGTCGCACCACGCGCGGAGCTGCTGCACGAACTCCACTGGCGCGAAGTCCGGCCCCACGCCCTGATACGTCTCCATGATGACGCCCGCGACGTTCTCCGGCTCGAGGCCGCGCGCGGCGACCGACTTGAGGAACGACTCAAAGCTCGTGTCCTGCTGCCAGTAACCGTCCGGGAACGGCGCGGTGATGATCGCGGGGTCTTCGTTCACAATCCACGACTTCTGCCCCGCCATGCCGCCGGCCTGCTGCGAGCCGAGCGTGCGCCCGTGGAAGCCACGTTCCCATCCGATGATGCCAATTTTCTTCTGCCCGCCGACCTTGATGCCGTGTGCGCGGCTCAACTTGATCGCGCACTCCGTCGCCTCCGAGCCGGTGGTGAGCAGGAACACCTTCTTCAAGCCGTCCGGCGCGAGCGCCGCGAGTTCGCCCGCCAGCTCCGCGCGCTCCTCGCTGGGGAAGCAGTAATTGTGCAGCAGGTTGCTGTTGACCTGGTCGAGGATGGCCCGCTTCACCTCCGGCGCGCAGTGGCCGGCGTTCGTCACCAGCACGCCGCTCGACCAGTCGAGCCAGCGGTTGCCGTATTTGTCGTAAACGAAAATATCCTGCGCGTGGTCCCACACGATGGGCGGCTGCCCGCGCATGGACTGCGGCTCGAACTGGCGGAGCTTCTCCAGCGTCGGCACCGAGTCCGGATGTGGCACCGGCGTGACGATGCGGCGATACTTGGTCTCGACGTGCGGAACCGTGCGCGGCGTGATGCTGAATTCTTTGCCCATAGTGCGGGTGACGATGCGGCCCGCCTCCCCGCCGGGCTACGCCAAAAATCCCTCCTTCCGGTGCTTTTGTGATGGCGCGCCGCCGCTGGCATCCGCTCAAGCCAGCCACAAACACCAACCTGAGCGCTGCAAGCGCGGCAAGATGATAGCCCAGGGCACCGTCCCGGGTTGACGTTCCCCACAAGATTCTCCCCTCCTCCTCGAACGAGGAGCGGGCCGGGGTGAGGAGTCGAAACCTTCGCGTGGGCGACACAAAATTCCCGTGCTTGCTGCGGCGCTGCGTTCTCCCTCTCCGCCTTGACCGGAAAGAGCGGTGTCACGGCCTCGAACAGTTGTTTCCCACGGGCGGCGGTTGCAAGCCGCCGGCACGGGTTTCGCGTTCGGCGGCTTCACCAAAACGTGACCGAAAATCATCCTCCCTGTCCTTTCTGCCCGGACTCGTTCGTTGTATTGGAAATCGGTCGCCCGCCGGCCGCCTTTTGGCAGCCGCGACGGCCACGAACTCTGAACCGCATATGAGCACCGCTTCCCTTGGCCGTCGGCTCCGGCTGGAACCAATGCCTTGACCAAGTCACCGTGCTCGTGGAAAAACCCTGACCCACAACCCACCTCCCGCCATGCTCAAGAAAATCCTCCTCGGCCTCGCCGTCGTCATCGTCGTGTTTGTCATCGTCGTCGCCACGCGGCCGACGGACTTCCGCGTGGTGCGTTCGGCCAGCATTCCAGCCGCGCCGGACGCGGTCTTCCCCTACGTCAACGACCTGAAGAAATGGCAGGAATGGTCGCCGTGGGCCAAGATTGATCCGAACTGCAAGGTGGCGTTCGAGGGGCCGGTCGCAGGTGTGGGCGCGAAGTTCTCCTGGGACGGGAATAATGACGTGGGCGTGGGCAGCATGACCATCACAGAGAGCAAGTCGCCCGAGTTGGTGCGCATCAAGCTGGCGTTTCTCAAGCCGATGGAGGGCGTCAGCGACGTGGTGTTCACCCTCAAGCCCGAGGCCGGCGGCACGCAGGTGACGTGGGCGATGGACAGCAAGAACGGTTTCATGGCCAAGGCGTTCAGCCTCTTCGTGGACTGCGAGAAAATGTGCGGCGACCAGTTCGAGCAGGGGTTCAAGAACTTGAAGGCGGTCGTCGCCGCGCCGCCCGCGCCGGCGAAGGTGACGCAGGCGGGTCAATGATTTTCAGAATGACAAACGAATGGGGACAAGCGAATTCTGGTTCCTCATTCGTTTGTCCCCATTCGCTTGTCACAATCGGTTCAACCCATAAACAAACATGAGCACCATCCGAGTCCTTGTCGGCACGAAGAAGGGCGCGTTCATCCTCACGGCGGATGGCACGCGAAAAAACTGGGAAGTCAACGGCCCGCTGTTCGGCGGCTGGGAGATGTATCATCTCAAAGCCTCGCCGCTGGACCCGAACCGCATTTACGCGTCGCAGACCAGCGCATGGTTCGGCCAAATCATCCAGCGCTCTGACGACGGCGGGAAGACGTGGAACCCGCCCGGCACCAAGCCCGAGGACTTGATGGGGCCGGACGGGATGCCGAAGGGAAAGAGCAACGAGTTCGCCTACGAAGGTGAGGTAGGCACGCACAAGTTCTACGACGGCTCGCAGCATCCGTGGGAGTTCAAGCGCATCTGGCACATCGAGCCGTCGCACACCGACCCGGACACCGCCTACGCGGGCGCGGAGGACGCGGCGATTTTCAAGACCACCGACGGCGGCAAGACTTGGAAGGAACTCCCCGGTCTGCGTCAGGCGAAGGGCCATCTCTGGCAGCCCGGCGCGGGCGGCATGGGCCTGCACACCATCCTGCTCGACCCAACGAACCCGAACCGCATTTACATCGCCATCTCGGCGGCGGGCGCGTTCCGCACCGACGACGGCGGGAAAACTTGGAAGCCCATCAATCGCGGCCTCAAATCGCAATACGAGCTGCCCGACCCGGACGCGGAAGTCGGCCATTGCGTGCATCGCATCGCGCACCATCCGTCGCGGCCGGACGTGCTCTTCATGCAGAAGCACTGGAACGTCCTGCGCACCGACAACGCCGGCGACCAGTGGACGCAGGTCAGCGGCAATCTGCCGAGCGACTTTGGCTTCCCGATTGATGTCCACGCGCACGAGCCGGAGACGATTTACGTGGTGCCCATCACGAGCGACTCGCTGCACTACCCGCCGGACGGCAAGCTCCGCGTCTATCGCAGCAAGACCGGCGGCAACGAATGGGAGCCGCTCACGAAGGGCCTGCCGCAGAAGGACTGCTACGTGAACGTCCTGCGCGACGCGATGGCCACCGACTCGCTCGACCCGTGCGGTGTGTATTTCGGCACGACGGGCGGCCAGGTCTATTGCTCGCCGGATGGCGGCGACAACTGGACCAGCATCGCGGACCATCTGCCGGGCGTGCTGTCGGTCGAGGTGCAGACGTTGAAGTGAGCGCAAACGGCACAGGCGCGCGGGCTTCAGCCCGCTTCAGCGTCCGGACGAGCGCGATGTGGAAAGCTCGGAACCTACCTTTTCGCTCCACCTTGAAGCGGCGTGAACGCCGCGCTCCTATGCCATGATTCGCGTCGTGCTGCCCTTTCATCTTCGCAACCTCGCGCGCGTGGACGGCGAGGTGCAGCTCGAAGTTCCCGCGCCCGTCACGCCCGCCGCCGTGCTCGACGCGCTGGAAGCCCGCTTCCCCGTGCTGCGCGGGACGATTCGCGACCACGGCACGCTCAAGCGCCGCCCGTTCATCCGCTTCTTCGCCTGCAAGGAAGACTTGTCCCTCGACCCGCCGGACTCGCCGCTGCCCGAGGCGGTGGTCAATGGCACCGAGCCGTTCCTGGTCGTCGGCGCGATGGCGGGTGGGTGAGCGGGCCGGCGCGTTCCGCTGAAATACTTTTCGAGCAATGTCCTCGTGAGCCAGGCCCGTTCGTCGGGTTCATGAAGCTGGTTGAGCAACCGGCAAAAAAGCAAAACAACAAAACTGGAAACTCATGAAAACAAAACTCATCACCCTCGGTGCAACCCTCCTGCTGGCGACCAGCGCGTTCACCCACGCGGCCGAGCCTCCCAAAGCCGCCCCCGCCTCGGCAGAATTTGAGCGCATGAAATCACTCGTCGGCACCTGGAAGGGGACAGCCGACATGGGACAGGGGCCGGTGGAAATGGTTTCCCAATACCGGCTCATCGCCGGCGGCAGCGTGCTGGAGGAAAAGGTCTTTGCCGGCACGCCCAACGAGATGACGACCATGTATTTCGACAAGAACGGGAAACTGGCGTTGACGCACTATTGCGTGCTCGGCAACCGGCCCGGCATGGTGCTGGAATCCGCGCAGGCGAAGACCATGAAGTTCGCGTTCGACAAAACCTGCGGCATCAACGTGAACAAGGAGTCGCACATGCACTCGTTGACGCTGACATTCGTGGATGCGGACACCATCACGGCGAGCTGCAAGGCGTTCATGGACGGCAAGGAAATGCCGGAGCATCCCACCACGATGAAGCGGGTGAAGCACTAAGCCAGATCAACCCCTCGTTACCATGAATACAAAGGAATCCCGCCACGACTACCTCGTCCTGTCCCGAGGTCAGTGGGACAAGGATGCCGCGAAAGCGGACATCGAGGCCGCCATCGCGAAGTTTTACGAGTGGTATGAGCGCAACGTGAAAGCTGGCGAGTTCAAGCCCGGTTCACGGCTGGGCACTGAGGCGGCCCTCGTTTCCAAATCGGGCATCGCCACCGACGGCCCGTTCGGCGAGGCCAAGGAAATCATCGGCGGCTACTGGATTATCGTGGCGCGCAGCCTGCGCGCAGCCGCCGAACTCGCCGCGCAGAACCCGTGCATTCCACACGGCCTGCGCTTTGAAATCCGCCCGCTCGAAGCCGAGCGCGCCTCCGCCTACAACGTCACCAACGAAACGCCGAACGCATGAACCCACAGAAACCCACCGACCATCACACTCCGAACCCCGGCTCACCATTCATGCTCTTCTTCCGCGGCCACGACTGGGACGAAGGCCTGTCCCGCGAGGAAACTCAGCGCGTCCTGGACCGGTTGACGGCGTGGATCGAGGGCTTGCAACAGGCGGGCGTCATGCGCGGAGGAAGCCCGCTCGCCCGGGCGGGGAGCGTCGTCTCGGAGCACCAGGTGCGGGCCGTGGCGGACGGCCCGTTCGTCGAAGCCAAGGAAATCATCGGCGGCTATCTCGCGGTGGAGGTGGCTGACCTTGCTGCCGCCGTGGCCATTGCCCGCAAGTGCCCGACCCTGGGCCACGGCATCACCATCGAAGTGCGGCCCGTGCTTGCGGAGTGCCCCATCGTCCAGCGCCTTCGCGAACAGCCGACCCTTGCGGCGGCTTGACTCATCAACCCTCAACCCTCGCCACCATGAACCCACAAAACCGCACCGACGAATACCCCCTGCTCATGCGCGGCACGCACTCCGCTGAAGCAACTATTCAAACCCCGCCCTCGCCCTGCCCGGCTGTTCGTTGAACCAGTGCAGCAACCACCCATCATCACATGAGCAACACCCCGAAAGACAACCGCTTCGTCCAACCCTATCTCTTCTTCAATGGCCGCTGTGAGGAGGCCATCGAATTCTACCGCCAGGCCATCGGCGCGGAGGTGGAGATGATGATGCGGTTCAAAGACAGCCCGGAACCGTGCCAGCCCGGCATGTTGGCACCCGGCTTTGAGAGCAAAATCATGCACGCCAGCTTCCGCGTCGGCGCGACCACGCTGATGGCCTCGGACGGCTGCGGTCCGGACAAGACGAGCTTCCAAGGCTTTTCGCTCTCGCTCTCGGTCGCGACCGAGGCCGAGGCAGAACGCGTGTTCGCCGCCCTGGCCGATGGCGGTCAGGTGCGGATGCCGCTGGCCAAGACCTTCTGGGCGTCGCGCTTCGGGATGCTTGAAGACCGCTTCGGCGTGGGTTGGATGATTACCGTGCGGCCCGCCAATCCGAAGTGAACCCGGTTGCTTCTTGTCGCATCATCCAAGCGCGTTTGAAACTCCCCTGCCCGACCCAACCATGAACCCACAGAAACCCACCGACGAATACCTGCTGCTCATTCGCGGCACCCACTGGAGCGCCGGCATGTCGCCCGCCGAGTTGCAGCGCGCGATGACCGACTTCTACGCCTGGGTGGACGGTTTGGTGAAGGCCGGTGTCCACCGCGGCGCGCAACCGCTCGTCGAGGAGGGCAAGGTCGTCTCCGGCGCAAAGGGCGCGGCCGTCACCGACGGCGCGTTCGCCGAGTCGAAGGAGGCCATCGCCGGCTACTTCCTGCTCGCCGTGTCCAGCTTGGACGAGGCGGTGCGCCTCGCACAGGCGTGCCCCATCCTCGCCCACGGCGTGCAAATCGAGGTGCGCCCCGTCGCCGACCTCTGCCGCCCGATGGCCGAGGTGAAGGCGATGAGCGCGGCCTGACTCGCATGGCCTACAATCAGCAGCTTGCCGACCGCATCACCGAGGCGTTCCGGGACCGGGGCGTCGCGTTCGAGGCGAAGCGGATGATGGGCGGCCTGTGCTTCATGGTGAACGGCAAGATGTGCGCCGGCGTCACCGACGGAAGGCTGATGGCGCGCATTGATCCGGCGTCCGAGCCCGAGGCGCTGGGCCGGCCCGGCTGCCGACCCATGGATTTCACCGGGCGACCGATGCGGGGTTTTGTGTTCGTCGAGCCGGAAGGCACGGGAACCGCCGCGCAGCTTGCGGCCTGGCTGGAACTGGCGCTGGCCTTCAATCCCAAGGCCAAGGCGTCCAAGCGGCGGAGCGCTTCAGCCCGCCGCTCCCGATGAGCAGCAGCGCCAGCATTGCGGAGGACTTGTTCCGTCGCGAGAGCGCGCGGCTCGTGGCGATGCTCACGGGCCAGCTCGGCGTTCATCGTCTCGAACTCGCCGAGGACGTGGTGCAGGAGGCGCTCGTGCGCGCGTTGCAGACGTGGCCGTATCGCGGCGTGCCGGAGAATCCCGCCGCGTGGCTGACGCTCACCGCGCGCAATCTCGCGCTCGACCATCTGCGCCGTGAGCAGCGCTGGCTGGAGAAGGAGGAAGGCATCGCCCACGAACGCGAGCGGTGGAGTGCGTCGCCCGAGGCGCGCGTCGAGGACACGGGCGCGTTCACCGACGACACGCTGCGGATGCTCTTCGTCTGTTGTCATCCGCAGCTTTCCGCCGAAGCGCAGACTGCGCTCGCGCTGCGCACGCTCTGCGGCCTCAGCCCGGCGGAGATTGCCGCCGCCTTCCTCACGAGCGAGGCCGCCATCGCCAAGCGCCTCGTCCGGGCTCGGCAACGCATCCGCGAGCTGGCGCTGCCCTTCGCCGTGCCCGGCCCGGAGGAGCTGCCCGCGCGGCTCGACGGCGTGCTGGGCACGCTCTACCTGCTGTTCAACGAGGGCTACAAGGCCTCCGCCGGCGAACGCCTCGTGCGCGAGGAGCTGTGCCACGAGGCCATCCGCCTCGGGCTGCTGCTCGCCGCGCATCCCGCCACCCGCGCACCGCGCACGCACGCGCTGCTCGCGCTCATGCTGCTCAACGCCGCGCGCCTCCCCGCGCGCACCGACGACGCGGGCAATCTTCTCCGGCTTCACGAGCAGGACCGGCGCACGTGGAACCCGGCGATGATTCAACGCGGCATCCATTATCTCGCACTGGCCGCGACGGGCGATGCGGTGAGCGAGTATCACCTCGAAGCCGGCATCGCCGCCTGCCACAGCACCGCCGCCGATGACGCCGCGACCGACTGGCCGCGCATCCTCGCGCTCTACGACCAGTTGGTGCGGTTGAACCCGTCGCCGGTGGTCGCGTTGAACCGCGCGGTCGCCGTCGCCCGTGTCCACGGCGCGCAGGCCGGTCTCGACGCGATTGAAGCCATCCCCGGGCGCGCGACGCTGGAGTCGTATCACTTTCTCCACGCCGTGCGCGGCACGCTCAACGCCGAGTTGGGCAACCAGAGCGAGGCATTGGCGCACTTCCGCAAAGCCGAGTCTCTTGCCGCGCTGCCGGCGGAGCGGGAGTTTCTCGCCCGGCGCATCCGCGAGTGCGGCGGATGAGGCGCGGGGCGTAATGCGTAAAACGTAAGGCGTAAAGCGGAGCGCCGGGCGCGTTCCGAGGTTCTTTGGTCCTTACGTTTTACGCATTACGTATTACGCCTCATTCCACCCTCCCCGACACCAGCACCATGTTTGCATACTGAATCGTGTCGCCGGTGCGGATGATGCCGATGGCCTTGGGCACGCGCTGACGCAACTGCTCGTGCGGCTCGAAGGCCACCTCGCAACCGCGCAGCGCGCGGAGGAAGGCGTTCTTCGTCCCGCGCGAGTTTTCCTTGAGGAACTCCTGCGCCATGTGGGCCTGCCCGACCACGAAGTTCTGGCGCACGGCGGCGAGCACTTGCAGCACGGTCGGGATGTTGTCCACGAGCGAGATGTCCACCGTCTCGAGGCCCGGCCAGAGCGGGAAGCCGCGGTCGGCGATGACGAGCGTGTTCGTGTGCCGCACACGCGCCAGGAGCGAGACGAGGGCGGGGTTGAGGATGCCGGTGATGAGCATGGCGCAGAATGGTCCGCTTGCGGCGGCGGGGGAAGGATGTTTCCATGCCGCACACCGCATGAGATCGCCGCGCGTCCCCACCGCCCTGCTGCTGGCCGGCGCGCTGCCGTTCACCGGCTGCCAGACCTACGAGGAACACAGCCTCACGCACAAGTTGTGGTCGGACCCGAGCCTCACGGACCATTACGAGCCGGCGGGGACCAGGGCGGTGAAATCCTTCCAGCGCCCGCCCTCGCCGCGCCTCCTGGTCTCGTATGATGAGCGATGCGAGAAGGACAGCTCCGTCCGGCGGCGCGCGTTCTTCCTGCCGGACAGCGCGAAGTCGCTGGCGCGGCAGCGCAAACCCGGCTTCACCAACCCCGCTCCGGGCGCGGACTGGATCGAGGTTCCGGTCATCATCCACGGCGAGCCGGCGCCCGCCGCGCCGCTGTATCTCGCGCTCGCGGCGGACCACAAGTGCTTCACCATCGTGCGCGACGGCGTGGCCGACGGGCCGCACCGGCTGCCCACCTACGTGGACCAGCGCAGCACGGCCTTCCGCGTGGCGATGACGCCGGTGGCCGTGGCGGCGGATGTCACCGTGGTGGCGCTGTGGTGCGGGGTGGTGGCGATCTACGTGTATGCCGGCGGGCCGGTGCCGCTGGGAGGACGGTGATGAACGCCGCGCTGCGAGCCTTGGCGCGCGGGTTCATGCGCGTCTGCTTTCCGCAAGTGCGGCAACTCCCGGCCGCGCAGCTCGCCGCGTGGCTCGCGGACCACTCGCGCCCGCAGCCGCTGCTGCTCGACGTGCGCCAGCCGGAGGAGTTTGCCGTGAGCCATCTGGCCGGCGCGCGGCGCGTGGATTTCAGCAGCCGGGCGAAGGACGTGCTGGCCGGCGTGCCGCCGGAACAATCCATCGTCTGCTACTGCGCGGCAGGCTGGCGTTCCTCGCTCATGGCACGGCGGCTAACTCGCGCTGGCCACTGGGAAGTCTTCAACCTCGAAGGTTCGATCTTCGACTGGGCCAGCGAGGGCCGCCCGCTCGAACACGACGGCCAGCCGGCGCACGAAGTGCATCCCTTCAACTGGCTCGGCCGCCTCCTCCTGCCGCGCAAGGTTCGCGCCTCCGTTGCTTCGCTGCGCCATTGACGCCAACGCGAAACCCAAAACTCCAAACCCGAAACGGTGTTCACCTCCACCAGTGCGTCAGCAGCGGCGCGACGACGAGGCTGGGCAGGTAGTTTGCCAGCGGGACTTTCCGCAGGTCGAGGATGACCACCGTGATGCACAGCACCACCATGCCGCCCACGACACGGATGGAGTCGAGCAGCAGCGGGTCGTTCAAGTGCTGTGCGAGCGCGTTCGCCAGCAGGGTGATGGTGCCCTGATACGCCAGCACCGGCAGCGCGGCCAGCAGCACGCCGGGACCGAACATCGCCGCAAAGCCCATCGCCGCGAGGCCGTCCATCGCGGACTTGATGGCAAGAATCTTGAAGTCGCCGTGCGTGCCGTCCTCCAGCGCGCCGAGAATCGCCATCGGCCCAACACAGAAGAGCAGCGTGCAGGTGACGAAACCCTCGCTGAAGCGGTGGTCATCCTCCGGGCTGGCCTTGGCGAGGCGCTCCTTCGCGTAGTGGCCGAGCTGGTTCAAGCCGTTCTGCAGCCGCAGCATCATGCCCAGCGCGTTGCCCAGCACCAGCGCGAGCATCGCGATGCCGAGCTGCTTGAGCACGTTGCCGAAGCTCCCGCCGATGCCTTTCCAAATCATGCTCATCCCCGCGTAGATGGTGAACGCGGCAAGCACCAGCTTGATGCGCTGCTGGGTCGGCGGGGAAATCTGCCGGGACGCCTTCAGCCCGAGGAAGCCGCCGACGAGGATTGCCGCCGTGTTGATGAGCGTGCCGGTCACGCGGCGAACTGAACCACGCCGCCTTAGTGGCGGGAAGGCGAAAGCCGCCGCCACCGGGCTGCGACGCTCAACTTTCCGCTTCGCAACGGGCGACGGGCTGTTACGCTCCGAGCATCAATCTCAGCCCCGTGTTGCTTATGCGTGCGTCCACTCTCGCCCTCTCGTTGCTCTCCGCCCTCGCGTTCAATGTCCTCGCCGCCGCGCTGCCCATCGTCGGCGAAGTCGAGTGGCAGCCGTTGGTCGCCCAAGTCAGGCGGCTCATCGAAGCCACCGATTATCTCGGCACGCCGTTCAGCGCGGCGGACAAGGCGGAGCTGAATGCCGCGATGGCGTCGCCCGACCACAAGGCCGCCGTGGTGAAGTTCCAGGAAATCCTCGACCGCTACGCGCTCTTCGGCGTCCACATCAACCCGGAGATGCGCGTGAAGGTGGCGCAGGGCGACGCCAAGGCCGAACTCATGCAGGACGGCTGGCGGCAGTTCCTCGTGAAGGTCGCCAACGAGTCCGGCACCACCGCGCCGCTCGCCGCCGTCAGCCCGAACGCCCAGTCCGTCCACAACGTCCGCGCCGCCACGACGCCTTCCGACAAGCTCCGCCGCAAGCAGGGCGAACCGCCCACGCTCAAGGTCGCCGACCTCTGGCTCGACCTCCGCACTTACGACGCCCAGCCGCTGCGGCCCGCGCTCTCCGGCCTCACGGTCGAGTATCGCATCGTGCAGCTTTACAGCCGCGACGCCGGCAAGCGCGAGGCCAAGATCGGCTTCAACGTCGGCCAGGGCACGCAGGACATCGGCTTCCGCAACGAGGTGGACTTGCTTTTCACCTGCCTGCCCGCGCCGGAAATCACGCTCGGCGTGAAGGACGAGAACAACCAGCCCACGACCGCCGGCTTCGTCATCCGCGACGCGCAGGGCCGCGTGTATCCCTCGCAGGCCAAGCGCCTCGCACCGGACTTCGCGTTTCATCCGCAGGTCTATCGCATGGACGGCGAGAAGCTGCGGCTGCCCGAGGGCGATTACACCATCGAGTTCGACCGCGGCCCGGAGTCGGTGAAGCAGACGCGCAAGGTCAGCGTGACGAAGGCGACGAAGCGCCTCGACTTCAAGGTCCAGCGTTGGATTGACCCGTCGAAGTTCGGCTACTGGTCCGGCGACCACCACATCCACGCCGCCGGCTGCGCGCACTACACGAACCCGACCGAGGGCGTCCACGCGCCGGACATGATGCGGCACATCCTCGGCGAGGACTTGAAGGTCGGCGCGAACCTGACGTGGGGGCCGTGTTTCGACTACCAGAAGCAGTTCTTCAGCGGCGCGGTGGACAAGGTCTCGAAGTATCCCTACCTGCTGCGCTACGACGTGGAGGTCTCCGGCTTCGGCTCGCACCAGAGCGGGCACCTGTGCCTGCTGCGGCTCAAGGACCAGATGTATCCCGGTGGCGATTCGAAGAATCACTGGCCCACGCTCGGCCTGAACACGCTGCGCTGGGCGAAGGCGCAGGGCGCGCTCGTCGGCCCCGCGCACAGCGGCTGGGGCTTGAACCTCCCGACCGCCGACCTGCCCAGCTACGATCTCCCGCCCTTCAACGGCATCGGCGCGAACGAATACATCATGGCCGTCACGCACCTCGTGCCCGGCCCGGGCGGCAAGCCGGTGCCGGCCGTGGACTTCCTCAGCATGGTGGACACGCCTTACGCGTGGGAGCTGAACATCTGGTATCACACGCTCAACGTCGGCTTCCGCACGCGCGTCAGCGGCGAGACGGATTTCCCCTGCATCTACGGCGAGCGCGTCGGCCTGGGCCGCAGCTACGTGAAGCTCGACGGCAAGCTCGACTACGACGACTGGTGCGAGGCCATCCGCGTCGGGCGCAACTACGTCAGCGACGGCAAGAGCCACTTGATTGACTTCAAGCTCCAGGAGTGGCCGGTGATTCGCGACGACGTGCCCTTCCTGGGTCGTCCACTCCGTGTTCGTGCGATGGGCGAGCAGGGCAGCGAACTCAAACTCGCCCAGCCCGGCCCCGTGAAAGTCACCGCCCGCGTCGCCGCCCGCCTCAACGAGCAGCCTGACGCCGCGCTGAAGAACCGTCCGTATGCGCAGAAGCCCTTCTGGGACATCGAGCGCGCCCGCCTCGGCGAGTCCCGCGAAGTCCCGGTGGAACTCATCGTCAACGGCCAGTCCGTCGAGACCAAACGCATCGTCGCCGACGGCACGCAGGTCAACCTCGTCTTCGAGACCAAGATTGAGCGCAGCAGTTGGGTCGCGCTGCGCATCCTGCCCAGCAGCCACACGAACCCCATCTGGGTGATGGTCGGCGACCAGCCCGTGCGTGCCTCCAAGCGCAGCGCCGAGTGGTGCGCGAAGTCGCTCGAACTGTGCTGGACGCAGAAGGAGCGCACCTATGCCGCCGAGGAGAAGCCGCAGGCCCGGCAGGATTACGAGCACGCCCGGCAGGTGTATCGGAAGCTGCTGGCTGAGTCGTTGGTGGATTGAAGCGCGGGCAAGAGCGGCGCTGAAGCGACCGCAGTCCAGACGCTCGCGCGAAACTCCAGCGGTCCGCTGCGGCGCGAAGCGTCTGGACTGCGGCGGCTTTTAGCGCCGCTTTTCCTTGCGACACGCATGACGGCTTGCCTTGCCAGAAGCTTCGACCTGATGCTCGCGACATGAAACGCATCGCCTCGTTGGTGCTGGTTAAGCTCCTTTGCCTCGCCGCGTTGTCGCTCTCCGCCGCGACCGCGCCGCGACCGAACATCCTGCTCATTCTTGCGGACGATCTCGGCTTCTCCGACCTCGGCTGTTACGGCTCCAGCATCGCCACGCCGAACCTCGACCGGCTGGCGGCGGGCGGGCTGCGCTTCACGCAGTTCTACAACGCCGCCCGCTGCTGTCCCACGCGCGCGGCACTGCTCACGGGGCTTTATCCGCATCAGGCGGGCGTCGGGCACATGCTTCAGCCATGGCGTCCGCCCAGCTACAGCAGCGGCCTGGGTGAGAACACCGCCACCATCGCCGAGTTGCTGCGCGACGCCGGCTACCGCACCTACCACGTCGGCAAGTGGCATGTCGGCGGCGTGGGGGGAAACTTCGCGGCGAACGCCCCGGCGGCGCGCAATCACCCGATGAACCGCGGCTTCGACCGCGCCTACGGCTCCGGCGGCGGCGGCAATTACTTCGCCCTCACGCCGCTTTACGAGGACCGCCAGAACATCAAGGCCGGCGAAAACTTCTACGCCACTGACGCCTTCACGGACAACGCGGTGAAGTTTCTCGAAACGCACGGCGCGGAGTCCAAGGACAAGCCCTTCTTCCTCCACCTTTGCTACACCGCGCCGCACTTCCCGCTGCACGCCAAGCCGGCGGACATCGCGAAGTATCGCGGCAAGTTCCTGCACGGGTGGGACGCCGAACGCGAGCGGCGCTTCGGCAGGCAGAAGGAACTTGGCCTCTTCCCGCGCGACGCCCGGCTCTCGCCGCGCGCGCCCGAGGCGAAGGCGTGGAAGGATTTGCCCGAGGCAGAGCGCAAGGAATGGGACCTCCGCATGGCCGTGTATGCCGGGATGATCGACTGCCTGGACCAGGGCGTCGGCCGCGTGCTCGAAGCGGTGAGGAAGATCGGCGCGGAGTCGAACACGCTGGTCCTCTTCCTCTCCGACAACGGCGCGAGCGCGGAGTTCCTCGACTCCTGGCCGAACCCCGCGCGCGGGCACAAGCCCAACAGCGAGGCCGGCACGCGCGAGTCGCACAAGTGCCTCGAAGTCGGCTGGGCCAACGCGGCGAACACGCCCTTCCGCGAGCACAAGATGTGGGACCACGAGGGCGGCATTAGCACGCCGCTGATTGTGAGCTGGCCCGTGGGCATCACCGCGCGCGGACAGTTTGCTCACGCGCCTGGCCACATCATTGATTTGCAGCCCACCTTTCTTGAACTCGCTGGCGCGAAGTATCCTGAGAAGCTGAAGGACCGTGCCCTCACACCGCTCCCCGGCAAGAGCCTGGTTCCCGCGCTGCAAGGCCAGCCCCTCGGCGAACGCTCGCTCGCTTGGGAACACGAGGGCAACCGCGCCGTGCGCGTCGGCGACTGGAAGCTCGTCGCGTCCTTCCGTGGCCCGTGGGAACTCTACGACCTCAGCCGCGACCGCGCCGAATTGAAGAACCTCGCCGCGCAGCAGCCGGCCAAGGTAAAGGAACTCACCGCCGCATGGCAGGCGTGGGCGGACAAGGTGGGCGTCGTGCCGTGGGAGCAGTTGCCGAGCGCGAACTACAAGCCCGGCGCGACGTATCGGAAGAAGGGCGAGGCGGTGCCGGCGGCGAAGTGACCGTAGTCGCAGGCTTCAGCCTGCGCATCGCGTAGGAGACGACGTGAGAAGTCTCACCCTCTTGCCGTTCCCAAGCGCCAGTCAGAGACTCGTCACCTCGTCTCCTACGGAGGGCATCCCCTTGGCGGCCTCTGCGTCCTTCGCGTGAGGCCAAGCTCGATTCGCAACCTGAAGGCTGCGACTACGGGAGTGGAGCGCGGCTGTGTCGCAGACCAGCCGCAGCGGGTGCGGACGCCGGGGCTGGCTGCGGGTGGTGCTGCGCACACACCCGCGCTCCAGTGCGGGAGCGGAGGCGTTTGGTCATGCTGGACGCGCGTCCGACCTCGACGGCGACGAGTCGCCTGCGGAAAGCGGTGACGAGTCACCGCACTCCAAATGGCCTTCGGCTCACTTCCACTTCCCAGCCATTTCCTTCCGCAAGTGCATCAGGGTGAGAATCGCTGCCAACGACACCGAAAGTCCTAGGAAGGCGCTCAAATGGGTGAAACCTGCGCCAGCGGAAAGTTCCTCTTTGCTTTGGTCCAGTTTCCAAGCCAGCCACGCAAGTTCCAATGAGTTTACGAGCACCACACCGGCGCAAAGCAGGCTTCCCCACCAAGCGAGGCGTTTGCCGAAGAACAGGCCGATGGCACTGCTCAACCAGCATACAACAAATAGAAGGTAGGGGATGAGCGCGGCATCGCCTAACGACCAACCAGTCGCAGCAATCATGGGAACAGGCCAAGCTACCGCGAGAGCGAACAAGAGGTTAAGGATTCGCGCAACCATAGGCTCATGCTTCAACCCAAATCATCGTTGTGTCTTCTGGGCTAGCGCCTTCCTCAGCTCCACCAACGAGAGCGTGTTCACCACGTCGGCCTTCGTGAGCCAGCCCTTGCGCGCGACGCCCGCGCCGAGACGGAGGTAGCCGAAGTGGTCGAGGCGGTGGGCGTCGCAGTTGATGACGCACTTCACGCCCTTGCTCCGCGCGTAGTGCCAGAGCCGCCAGTCGAGGTCGAAGCGCCACGGGCTGGCGTTCAGCTCAATCCAGGTGCCCGTCGCCGCGCACGCGTCAATCACGGCCTGCTGGTTCACGGGATACGGGTTGCGCTCCAGCAGCAGGCGGCCCGTGAGGTGGCCGAGCATGTGGACGTGCGGGTTCTCCGCCGCGCGGAGGAGGCGCTTGGTGTTGTCCGCCTCGTCGCTGCCCGCGACGTGCAGGCTGGCCACCACCACGTCCAGCTCGGCGAGCACGTCGTCGGGGAAGTCGAGCTTCTCCTTGAGGATGTCCACCTCGGTGCCGGTGAGCAGGCGGAAGTCCGTGCCGTCGTCGGCAAGTTTCTTGTTCACTTCCGCGACGGCTTTGAGCTGCTCGCGAAGGCGTTCGGGAGCAAGGCCGTTCGCCTGGTAGCTGGCGCGCGAGTGGTCGGTGATGGCCCAGTAACTGAGGCCGAGTTCCTCCGCGTGCGCGGCGATTTGTTCGAGCGTCTCGTGGCCGTCGCTCCAGTTGGAGTGGTTGTGCAGCGAGCCGCGGAGGTCGGTCCATTCGAGCAGGCGCGGGAGCTTGCCGGCCTCGGCAGCGGCGAACTCGCCGTGGTCCTCGCGCATCTCTGGCTCCACGTAGGCGAGGTCGAGTTCGCGGAAGATGTCCTCCTCGGTGTTGCACGGCAGACGGAGCGCGGGGTCGCGGGTTTCCTCGGTGGAGCGGAAGAGGCCGTATTCGTTGAGGCGCAGGCCGCGCGCGATGGCCCGCTGCCGCATGACGATGTTGTGCTCCTTGCTGCCGGTGAAGTAGGCGAGTGCGAAGGGATACTCGGCATCGCTCACCACGCGGAGGTCGGCCTGGATGCCGCCCTCGACAATCACACTGGCCTTGGTGTCGCCCTTCGCGCTGACGCTGAGGACGCCGGGCTGCGTGACGAAATACTCGATGACGTCGGCGGGCTGGCGTGAGGAGACGAGGAAGTCAATGTCGCCGATGGTCTCCTTCCAGCGGCGCAGGCTGCCGGCGGTGCTGCAACGCGTGACATCGGGATGCTGACGGAGGCTTTCGAGAATGGGCTGCGCGACGGCGAGGGCCTTGTGCAGGTGGTGCTTGCTGGCGAACTGGCGCTTGAAGGCGATGCCTTCGAAAATCTTCGCCTGCGTCTTCTCGCCGAAGCCTTCGATGACCGCGACCTTGCCGGCTTTGCACGCGGCTTCGAGGGCCTCGATGGTGTCCACGCCGAGTTCGTCGTGGAGCTTCTTGACCTTCTTCGGCCCGAGGCTCGGGATGCCGAGCATCTCGACGAGGCCGGGCGCGACGGAGGCTTTCAGGTCGTCGTAGTAAGGCAGTTGCCCGGTGGTGACGAGCTTGGTGATCTTGTCCACGAGCGCGTCGCCGAAACCCTTGATTTCGCCAAGGCGTTGTTCAGCGACGACCTTCTCCAGCGGTTCGGCGAGACCTTCGAGGGTGCGGGCGGCGTTGTGATAGGCGCGGGTCTTGAACGGATTCTCGCCCTTGAGTTCGAGGAGCGTGCCAATCTCGGTGAGCACGGCGGCGACTTGCTCTTTGTCCATGCGCGGAAGTTAGAGGCCAGAGCGCAAAGTCCAAAGTGCAAAGTCAGGATGCGGACTTAGCCATGTCGCGTTGCGAGCAAAGGTGAACAGTGTGCGAGCAAACCCGGACAAGCGTGCGAGCAAAGGCGAACACTCCCGCCCCAGCGGGCCTGGAGGAGGCCG
>WRPG01000041.1 GCA_009773355.1 Limisphaerales bacterium | reverse complement strand
CGGGCGGGCGGCTTCGGCGAGGCGCTGCGCGGCTGGCAGGAGTCGCTCGAAGCGCGTGCGCAGCAGCAGGAGGCGGTGGTCGGCGGCGCGCTGCTGCTGTGGGGCGAGCTGGCGAACGGCCTGCTGGTCGCGCTGCTGGCGGGCACGGTGTTCGGCGTGTTGGCGGTGATGGCGGACCTGAACTGGTTATGGTGACACAAACTCATTCAACCGGCCGCGCCCGCGAACGCGGCGCGTTGCAGGCGGACCTGCTCGTGGCGATGGCCATCATTGCCGTCGCGATGATTCCCCTCAGCGCGGGCTTCATGACCGAGCAGAAGGTCTTGCGCTCGCACTACTGGCACGCTGTCGCGATGGAGATCGTGGACGGCGAGATGGAAATCCTCGTGGCCGGTGAATGGCGCGCGCTGCCGGAGGGAACGCAGACTTATCCCGTGAAGGCCGGCGCGGCGAAGAACCTGCCACCCGGCAAGTTCACCATCACCCGCACGGGCAAGGCGCTGCGGCTGGAGTGGACGCCGGACAAGGGCGGCAGCGGCGGCAAGGTTGTCAGAGAGGCGGTGGCGAAGTGAATTTACGGATTACGAATTACGATTTACGAGCCGAGGCTGGCCCGGCGTGCTGGCAGAATCGGCAATCGGCAGTCGGCAGTCGGCAATCCCAGGCCTTCTCCCTCATCGAGTGCCTCGTCTACATCAGCGTCTTCGCGCTCGTCATGTTCCTGGCCACGCAGGTGTTCTTCCAGACGCGCGACAGCTCGGACCGCCTCCGCCGCAACGCCGACGACATCACGCGCGCGCTCCACGCTGGCGAGCGCTGGCGTGAGGACATCCGCACCGCCACGGGCGCGCCGCGCGTGGTCGAGGAGAACGGCCAGGTGTGGCTCGCCGTCCCGCGCGGCACGAACCTGACGGTCTATACGCACTTCAAAACCGGCGTGTGGCGGCAGGAGAGCACGAATGCCCCGTGGTCGCCCGCGCTCACCCGCGTGAAAGCGTCGCGCATGGAGCCGGATACCCGCGCGCACCTGACCGCGTGGCGCTGGGAGGTGGAGTTGCAGATGAAGGACGACAAGAAGCACACCCGGCCGCTGTTCACTTTCCTCGCCCCCGCACCAACGGAGAAGAAGCCATGAACCTCACGCCCAACTCGGAACGCCAAACCCGAAACGCGAAACGGGAAAATGGCTCGGCCACAGTCCTCGTCTTCGCGCTGCTCGCCGTCATGGTGCTCTACATGAACAGCAACCAGCTCGCGCTCCACTCTCTCAAGCGCGACCTGAGGGTGGTCGAGCAAAAGCAGTTGAAGAAGTTTCAGCCACCGCCCAAGCCCGCGCAACCGTGAGCCAGCCCGACGCCAATCCACCCGCCGACTTCACGTTGTCCCTGCCGGAATCGTGGCGGGCCGCCGTCGAGCAGCGCGGCAGCCCGGCGGAACGCATCGAGGTGATTGAGGACTCCTTGCGCTGCTACGCTTACGGCTGGCTCTCGTGCCTGCCGGTGATTGGCGTGGCTTGGCTGTATCCGGCGGTGCGGCGGTTTCTTCAAGCGCGCCGCCGGAAAGTGCAGTGGAATCCCGCGCGCGGCTACCTCGCGGCAGGGCTGGCGCTGGGGAGTGTGGGATGGGTGGTGGCGCTGGTTTCGTGGTTGGTCGTCTTGAACGCGCTCGCAGTGGCCGGGGACTTCGTGGTGTCCGGTGACGACTTGTTGAACCTGCTTCCGCACATCTTGTTCCTCGGAAGCGTGCCCAGCCTTGCGGGGCTGTGCGTCGCGTGGGCAACTGTTTGGGGTTGGCTGGCAAATCTTCCGGCACGCCTTCGCGTGGGAGCGGCGGTGGTAGCGCTCGTGGCTTACGGAACTTTCGGCTATCTGGCCCTCTCCGAGTCTTTCCGGTATCGCTTCAGTGAGGATGAGCGCTCCTTCCGGGCGGAAATCACTGGGCTGGGCCTCTGGCTGGTCTGGCTGCTCGGCGGATTTGTGCTGCTGGCCCGGCGCGAAGCGAGATTACGCTCCTGGCTCACTTGGTTTGTGATGCTGGTCGTTCTGTCGGTTCTCTTCGCAAAGCTGTGAGCCAGTTCCATCCATCCCGCCGCACCTTTCTCGGCACCAGCCTCCTCGCTGGTGCGATCGTTCACGCCGCGGATTCCCCGCCCGCCGGTGCATCCGCACCGCCCAAGCTCGCCCGCCGTCCGCAGCCGCCGTATCGCGTGTGGTTCCAGCCGCGCCTCTGGCATCGCGACACGAGTCTCTACGCGCACATGACCGTGGACGCCAGCGGCTGGCTGGACCCGCAACTCGCGGACTCCGTCGGTATGACCGCGCTCGACTGGGCTTACGGACTCAACCATCCCACCGCCAAAGGCCCGGACTACTGGCAGCACGCGTGTTCCCGCAACGGACGCGCGCATCCGCGCAAGACCACCACGTCGAAGTTCATCTCCGCCGGGATCGCGATTGACGAGTGGGTGCCGCCCGCGCAACCCGACAACGAGAAGTGGCTGGCCGAAGGGTTGCGCGCCGGGCGCAAGGAAAGCCCTGACGTCTTCATCGCCATCTGGAGCACCGAACCGACGCCTGCGCTCTTCGAGCTGGCCCGCGACGGCACGGTGGACCTCATCATCATCGAGGGCTACACCCACAGCGTGAAGCCCGGCCACAGCACGACCTGGGACGGCGCGCTTCGTCGTTGCGAGAAGTTCGCCGAGGCGAAGGTGCTGGAGAAAACCATCTTCAGCTTCGGCCACATCACGGCGGAGAAAAGCCATCGCGGCGAGCACCTGAAGCAGAAGTGGCTTCACGAGCACGCCGGGGAGCTGAAGCGCCGCTTCCCCGCCATGCCCGGCGTCGCCTTCTTCCAGCCCGACTGCCCCGACACGCCCGAGCAGCGCGACTTGATCCGCTTCTGCGACCGCCTCAGCGCCGAGCTGTGGCCGGATACTAAGCAGGAGTAAGTCTCACCGCTCGCTGCGTGATTGCGTTGGCCGCGCGACCGTCTAAACTCGGCCCGAACTCAGCGCAGAAATGCATTTCGATTCCTTTATGAAGCCCTCCATCTCCCGCCGCCGTTTCGTCTCCGCCGTCGCCACCACCGCCGCTGCCCTCGCCGCGCCGCGCGTGCTCACGGCGCAGAAGTCCGACAAACAGCTCGTCATCGGCACGGGCGCGCACCGCTACGAGGTGCTGCACAACTGGGCACAGCTCCCGGATAAGTTCTCTTGGCAGACCACCCACAACGTCGCCGTGGACCGCGACAACAACCTCTACGTCATTCACGAGGGGCGCGAGAACCTCAAGGACCACCCGTCCATCTTCGTGTTCGACGCGCAGGGCAAGTTCATCCGCGCCTTCGGCCAGCAGTTCCAAGGCGGCGGCCACGGCCTCGAAGTCCGCACCGAGGGCAAGGAGCAGTTCCTCTGGGTCACCGCCTACCAGCAGGTCAAGAGCTTCGCCAAGCTCACGCTCAAGGGCGAGACCGTCTGGCAGAAATACGCGCCCATGGACTCCGGCGTCTATCTCAAGGACGAGGACACCAAGCCCATCAAGCGCTGGGGCCGCGACGCCTTCATGCCCACCAACTACGCCTTCCTCCCCGACGGCGGCTTCTACCTCGCCGATGGCTACGGCTCCTGGCGCATCCACCGCTACGACAAGGCCGGCAAGTGGCTCGCGAAGTTCGGCGAGCCGGGCACCGGTCCCGGCCAGTTCAACACCCCGCACGGCATCTGGATGGATGACCGCCCCGGCCGCGCTCCGTCCGTCGTCGTCGCCGACCGTGCGAACAAGCGCCTCCAATGGTGGTCGCTCGAAGGCAAGCATCTTAAAACCCTCGACGGCTTCATCCTCCCCGCGAACCTCGACTCGTTCAAAGACGTGCTCCTCGTCCCCGACCTCAGTGCCCGCATCACGCTCCTCGACAAGGACGACAAGGTCATCACCCACCTCGGTGAAGACCCCGCGTGGCGCGCCGCCGTGCTCAAGGACGGCATGAAGCTCCGGCGCGAGGAGAAGGGCGAAGGCTGGGTCTCCGGCAAGTTCCTCCACCCCCACGACGCCTGCTTCGACGCCGCCGGCAACATCTTCGTCGCCGAGTGGGTCAACACCGGCCGCATCACCAAGCTGCGGAAGGTGAGCTGAAGCCCAACTCTCTCCGCAACATGGTAGGGCCGCGTTGCCGCGCGGCCTCAGCCAAGCTGGGATTCACGCCGGCCGACCGGCAGGTCGGCCCTACCAGCTTCGCGGGGGAGAGCCGGAGTGAGGGGTCATCTTCATCCTCCCTCTCCGCCTCGACCGGGGAGAGGGATTGAGGGTGAGGTGTCGCTTTTCCATTCCGCGCTCCGCATTCCAAACTCCGCGTTGGCTTGGGTGAGGTGTCGAAATCCTTTTAGCCGCAAAAGGGCGCAAAGCAGTTTAACCACGGACCCGTCCTCCGTAGCAATATTGCGGAGGGTGGATGCCCACCGATACGTGGTGCCCGTCGCGCCGAAGTCTGACGAAGGCGGAATGCCGGAGCGCTGCAAGCGCGGCCAGACAATAGCCCTGGGTGAAGCCCTGGGTTCAACGTCCTCAAGAATCAGCAAGCCCTACAGAGGCGACAGAGTTTCCGGGTGCCGGCGTCCGTTCCGGCTAAATCCTCAAATCAGATTCGGTGAACCGCGAGCACATCGGCGAGGCTCACTGCGAATGGCTGCGCGCTCTGTCGGCCCTCCTTCTTACCGCGAAGGCTGGCGTAATCCCACTTCCACCCCACGTAAGCATCGTCCGGCTCCACGTCATAAACCGCATAGATGGCATCGGCCTTTGGGTTGAGTGCTGGCGGATAGCCAAGCCGAAGCAACTCCTCGGCGGTGAACAGCCGGGGGCCGCTGCGTTTGATGCGCCACAGGCCTGGGTGCGCTTGTCCTCCGTGCGTGTGAAGCAACAGGTGTTTCGCTCCCGCGATGCGTGGCTCAATGCGGATGGAACCACTGCGGTCACCGGCACGGAAGTTGTAGAAGCCACTGCTGCGTATCCACTCCAGATGTTGGACGTCCGCGTTCTCATACCAGCCAACCAACACCGAATGCTCGGACGGTGGGACCAACCGCTCGCCCGTCTCGGCGTCCCGTTCGGGTAGTGGCGTTTTGATTTTGTATTCCACTGGAGCTTCCGCCAGCGCCTCCGCTCCATACGCCTCCTGCAAGTGATAGCTGACGCGCTCGCGGCTCGTCGTGCGGTTGCTCAGGTGTTCTAGCACTTCATCGAGGAACCGGTTCAGGTGTTCCATGCCTTTGGGCTTTCCATCCGGCCCCGGCGAGATGGCGAACGCGCCCAACCCCGGCAGGATTTCATGGAAGCCCCGGAATTCACTCGCCCGCTGTTCTTGGCCTTTTCGGTCGGCATCGCTGCCTGGATAAAGAATGTAAGCTCCCTCTGAGCGGCGAATCGCATCGCGGTAAGCGTGCATCTTGAGCAAGTCCGCACGCTTGTAATTCCCCTTTCCACGCGCTGCCGGCTCCTCGGCATCTGCATCCTCCGATGATTTGCCAAACAAGTCCTCAAGCGATTCCACGCGGTATTTGGAATCAAAGTGGATGTGGACGGCGAGTTCCTGCCGCTCGGCTTCCTCCGGCGTGTAGTCGGCGGGCCAAAAGGTGAGCGTGTAGTCCGGGTGCATCGCACGCGTCCAACTCCCCGCCTGGTTACGCCCGGCAATGAAGGTGAACCGCTGGTTGTAGTGGAATCTTGCGCACAGCTTGCGCTGGTTGCGCGTGTAAACTCCTTCAAACGGCCCGAGCGTCCAGTTGCGTTGCAGCCGCAGGTTGAAGCGCCCCTTGCTTGCCGGCTCAATGAGTTGCTTCGACGCCGGCACACCGCCATTGGGGTTGAACTTGCCGCAGAACCAGCGGAGCAGTTGGAAGAACAGCCAGTATTCGTAGAGCGTCGCCACATCCCGCTTGCCCGCATGGTAAACCTCTTCGCCGCCCTTCCAGGTCACCTGCGAATTGTCGTTGAACCGCTGCCAAAGTTGCAGCAACTCCCGATAGCCGGGCTTGCGCTGCAAAACCGGGCTGCCGAGAGGCAACATTCGCAGGGGTGAAATCTCCCGGTAAAAGCTGCGCGACAGAACCTCATCAAGCTTTGTCGCCATGCTCTTGGCGCTGTTGCGCACCGGCACCCAGCTTTCGTCCAGTTCGTGCCCGAGCACCTGTGCGGCGTGGACGAGAAAATCGCGGAACTGTGTCACCGCATGTTTCACGAACCGGTTTTCAGACGTGTCCGTGACGTCGCGCTTGCGCTGGACGATGGCGCGGGCGGGGAGGCTGGGCTGGCTCACGCCGCCAGCCAACCGCACGGCAAGTGGGTGCGAACTCAGCAGCGCCACGCGATGCCCGCCGCTGGAGACTTGCCGGTTGAAGTTCTGGCCGGGCCGAAACGGGCGCGAGACGCTCCGCTGCTCCGTAACCGTCCGCAATTGCTGGTGCGGGAAGGACTCAATGCGCCGCAGTGAGGCATCAAAGCTACGGGAGGCGAGTGTTTCTCGGAGAAATTCAATTTGCTGCTGAAGCAGCGGTGCCTCGCGAGTCCACTTCGGGGCAACGGGCATCTGTGCGGAGGCGCGGGCGTCGAAAAGCAATTGGCTGGATTGCGCAGAAATGAACTCCAGCATCCGCTGATACTCGTCGCGATAGCCCACCTTGATGGAACGAACTTCCACATATCCCGTGGCAATGCGCTCGCCGGGACGGCCTTCCTCCTCAATGTCGAGCCGAAGCAGGCCGCAGTGGGAGCCGGTTTCGATGCGCCCAATGTCTCGGTCAGATTCGCGCCGCTTCCGGCTCCTGACCAGATTGCCCACCAGTTTTAAACCCTGTCCCTGGGCGGCGGACACCGGGCGCACCACGTATTCGTAGCGGCCATTCTCGCGCAGTTGAACCGGCTGCTCTCCTTGCGCCTTGGCTTCTTGGCTACTGAGCCGGACCAACGGTGCGAGTTCAGCAACGGCTGCCTGCCAGTCATCCTCAGGCACGAGTTCAACGAGTGCGACCAGTCGCCCATCGGACGACCGGCACTCAACCGTCTCATCGGGCCTGGGAGTGAGTCCCGGCATATCATGCCTCCGCGAAGCTCACGAAACCGTTCGCCTCCAGGACGCGCCACATCCGGGCGAGCTTGTCGAAGCTCAATGGGTAGTGGGCTTCCTTGCCAGCGGCGCGCAGCTTGGCCGCCACCTGCCCCGGGTCAAATTTCTCATCACCGGCCTCAACAGCGGCGTGAACCTCCTTCATGAACTTCTGGAACGCCTCGGCCCGCTTCGTTTCATCCGGCTCGGCTTTCCACGCGTGGTTCTCCTGACACAAGGCTGTCAACGTCCACAGCAGACCGGTCATCTTGTTCCGCGAGCCGTGGAGCTTGGGCAGCAGCTTCTGCACAATCTGAGCGTCCATCGCGGCGCGGAAGTCGAGCGAACCGCCCGACAACGCCTCGTGAAAATGCACGAAACGCGCAATCTCCTTCCCCACCCGGAATCCGAACTCCGCGTTGTGTTCGCCCAGCGCGTTGAAAAACAGCATCAGTTCCGCCTTCAACTGCGCCCGCTGCTCCTCGCTGAGAGCCGCGTCGTGCTGCTGTGAGGCGGCGACGACGAACCCCTTCCCAAAGGCTGCGCCGTTCGTTCCCGGCTCGGCGAGCTTGGCAAGGTCTGGCGCAACCGGGTGGTCGAGAAACTCCACCATGTCGGACTCCGACACGCGGAACTCCAGCACGTTGGCCCGGTCGAGCACTTTGGGTGAAAACATGTAGGTCGTCTCGTCCACGTTCACCGTGCCGATGACGAACAGGTTCTCCGGCAGCGCGAGCTGGGCGGGGATGCCGCGCTTGGCCTCGTCGTCGTGGTGGAGCCAAATTTTCTCGTTTGACTCGATGAGCGAGAGCAGGTCGGCGAAGTAGCGCTCGACGTGGGACAGGTTCATCTCGTCCAAGATGAGGAAATGCGGGAGGTCCGGATGCTTCACAGCCTGCAAGATGAGCTTGAGCGCCGTCTGCTGGACATAGCCGCCGTTCAAGTTGTCGGGATAGCCGAGAATGTGCTCGTTGCTCGTCCAGTCCGCCCCTACCGGGACGACAGCGAAGCACTCCGGGCTGGCCGGCGTAATCCAACGGGCGAACGCCTGCGCGAGCTTCGTTTTGCCGGAGCCGGAAAGTCCGGTGAGGATGACGAAGCGTTTGGCGAGCAACGAAGCCACGAACCGAAGCAGCAATGTTCGAGAGGTCTGAAGTTGGCCATCGCAAGCAAGCGCGAACGCATCCACGACGGATGCAATACTCTGACCGCTTGTTCCCCGATTCTTAGCATTGCCGTTATTGAACCGTGGGCCGAAGCGGTATTCGGGGGTTTTACTACCTGCTCTCGCCTCGGTCACGGCGTTCGCCATCCGTCCGGTCTGTTCAATGTAGCCATTGGTGCGCAGCCAATTGATGGCTCCTGGGCGGTAGGCACTGTCTGGTTTCTCGGAGGCAAACAGCCAGACCTTGTCGGCCGGGAACATGGCGGTCGGCCCTTCCTTTTCACGCAGCTTCTTGAGCGCTTCAAGGGCGATGGTGGATGCGTTGCTCATAGTTTTACCTCCTGTGCTTGTCGAGGTGGACGGCGATGGTGTCGGCGAGTGCCTTGGCGAGGAGTGGCGGGACGGCTTCGCCAATCATGTCCATCCCAACGCCGATATTCTCGGTGAGCCGCTTCTCGCTGGCAGATGTCACGAAAGTGAACGCGTCGTCGAAAGACTGTAGGCGTGCAGCTTCCCTCATCGTGATGCCGCGATTTAACTCCGGGTGAGTGAACCGTCCGGAGCCAAGAAAGTTTGCGTTTGCCGTAATCGTCAAGGCCGGCCGGCTCCAATCCAGCCGAGTGTAGGCGCTCCAGTAATACCGCTTGTAAAAGACTCGCTGGATTGTCCCCTCAGCTTCCAGTCGGCGTCGTGCTTGGGCTTCGCTTTCGCCTTTTGTGACCGCCTTTTCGATGAGGACGGCGAACCGCTTGCGCATCCGTTCGCTCGCCTCGTCCCATGTCTCGCCGGGGCGCATCTGCGCAATGATTTCGAGGATGCGTGGTTTGTATCGGCGAGTGACGTGGTTCAGCGGGAACGAACCTGAGCGGCGCATCTGTTTCGTAAACGGGTTCCCCGCCGGTTTGACAAACTGACTCGCTTCACTGTTGCCGAGCGGCTCATGCAGCGGCGGGTCGGGAGGCAAATCTTCAATGGCCTCCCGCACCGTGACCCACGGCTTACCTTTCCAGCCACTCAGCTCGTCCGGTTCGCCATGAGTGGGGACCGGCAGGGCAATCGCACCGAGTCGGGATGCGATGATAACCGCACGAAGGCGCAACTGTGGCACGCCGAAGTCAGCGGCGTTCAGGATGCCGCACGCCACTTGATATCCCAGCTCCTGAAGCACCTCTTCAACCTGCTGCGCGATGCCCCCCCGCTTGCCGTCATGGAAATGACTCAGAAACTGGGGGACGTTCTCAATCACGACGACCTTCGGCTTCAGTGCGGCGACCACCTCCAGGAAGCGGAGGACGAGGTCGTTGCGAGCGTCTTGGTCCAACTTGTTGTAGCCACCGAAACCGACGATTTTGGAGCCGCGTCGTGCCTCGCTCCGGCGCATCTGGGAGAATCCCTGGCAGGGTGGACCGCCAATCAGGCAGTCGAGACTGGAAACGCCTTTTGATTCGAGCAGGCGAGCGATGTCGCCATCAGGAACCGTGCGAATGTCCTGCCGTAAAACGACCGGAGCCGTGCCATCGTGCGTGTGGTTGAACTCGAAGGTGCGGAGCGCGAATTCTTTTACGTCGTTACCGAAGACGACGCGAAACCGCCGCGCCAGCTCAAAGCCGCGCGAGAATCCACCGCAGCCGCAGAAAAGTTCTGCGACCGTGTAGGTGGGATGATTCCGAAAACCGACCTGCTTGGGGCGAGTCATCCAGGGCCAAATTGTTCGCTCGCGTGCGAATCAGCCCTGTATGGTGACTGTCCTTGTGGGAACTCTGGTGCCTGTAATCAAAAGGGACGCACTTACTTGCGTCCCGCATCAGGCACCTAGGAGGGCCCACAAGAGAACGCTTTCAATGCGCCCCCGGTGGGGCGCATCTCAAGCGCTGTCTCTTGCGTGAAATTTCCTAGGTTTCGATGCAGACAGCAGCCGAAGCTACGCGAATTGGTTTTGTAAAAAGTTGTTTCTGGTCGTGTTTGTTTTCCTGCTAACGGGCTGACACTAGCCGCGCCGCCCGCAAGGGACAAGCGCGAGGAATAGTTTTCGACTCCTCAGTCTGGCAGACGTGGAGCGCAGAACAGCACCCGAACTAACCGACAATGGCAAACGAATGGGGTCAGACGAATTCAGCCTTGGGATTCGCTTGTCCCCATTCGCTTGACACTGATTCCGGGGTTGAATGACTCGACACCTCACCCTCAATCCCTTTCCCCGTTCGAGGCGGGGAAGCAGCGCAGGGCGGAACTCGACTCCTCACCCCGGCCCTCTCCTCGACCGAGGAGGAGAGGGAGGAGGTTTTGCGCCCTCTACGCCCTTTCGCGGCCAACAAATCCGTGTCCATCCCGCCTGCGCTGACTTCGGCGTGGCAAGCCGAGCTCATCCACCCTCCGCAGTCTTGCTACGGAGGACGGGTCCGTGGTTAAGCTCCTCCGCATGAAATCCGTCCGGGCCTTGGCCTTCTGCTCTGCGCTTCTTGGCGTCCTCTGCGTCTTTGCGTTGAGTTCCTTCGCCGCCGCCAAACCCAACGTCCTCTTCATCATCTCCGATGACCTGACCGCCACCGCGCTCTCCTGCTACGGCAACACCCTCTGCAAGACGCCGAACATTGACCGGCTCGCGGCGCAGGGCACGCGGTTCACGCGGGCGTTGTGCCAGGGGACTTATTGCGGGCCGTCGCGGGCGTCGTTCATGTCGGGCTACTACCCACACGCGACGGGCGTGCTCGGCTACACCAGCCCGCGCCCGGCCATCGGCGAGCGCGCGACGTGGACGCAGCATTTCAAGAACAACGGGTATTACACCGCGCGCGTCAGCAAGATCTACCACATGGGCGTGCCTGGCGGCATCGAGGAGGGCGGCGACCCGGAGAAGACGAACCACGGCGACGGCGCGGACGACCCGGCGTCGTGGACGGAGAAGTTCAACAGCCCCGGCCCCGAGTGGAAGGCCAAGGGCGTCGGCGAGACGCTCGAAGGCAATCCCGACGGCAAGCGCCCCGTCGTGGGCGGAAACACGTTCGTCGTGGTCGAGGCCGAGGGCGACGACTCGGTTCACTCGGATGGCAAAACGGCGACGAAGGCCATCGAGTTGATTCAGCAGCATGCGGGCAAGCCGTTCTTCCTCGCGGTCGGTTTTGTGCGTCCGCATGTGCCGTTCGTCGCACCGGCGAATTACCACGCGCCGTTCAAACCCTACGACAAGCTGCCCCTGCCACCGAAGATTCCCGGCGACTGGGACGACATCCCCAAGGCCGGCATCAACTACAAGACCAGCCTCAACATGAAGATGGACGAGCGCCGCCAGCGCAAGGCCGTCGGCGGTTACTACGCCGCGGTCCGCTACATGGACGCGCAGGTGGGCAAGGTGCTCGCCGCGCTGGAGCAGTCCGGCCAGGCGGACAACACCATCGTCATCTTCACCAGCGACCACGGCTATCATCTCGGCGAGCACGACTTCTGGGCCAAGGTCAGCCTCCGCGACGAGTCCGCGATGGTCCCGCTCATCATCAAGGTGCCGGGGAAGAAACCCGCCGTGTGCCATTCGCTCGTCGAGCTGCTCGACCTGTATCCGACCGTCGCGAGCCTGTGCGGCCTCGAAGTGCCCGCGCGCCTCCAGGGCAAGAACATCTCCCGCTTGCTCGACGATCCGAAGCATTCCGTGCGCGAAGCCGCCTTCAGCGTCGCGCCGTCCAGCAAGGGTTTCCTGCTGCGCGAGGACAAGTGGGCATACCTCCAATACGCCGAGGACGCCTCGCTCGGCGTGGAGCTGTTCGACATGGTCAAAGACCCGAAGCAATACACCAACCTCGCCGGAAAGCCTGAGTTCGCGGGCGTGGTGGCGGAGTTCAAGGCCAAGCTCGCCGTCAAGCTCCGTGCCGTGCGGGATAATGACCTGGGGAAGAATTAGCGCTCCGGGGAAGGCCAAAGTAGGTCAGTGCCTCTGGCCTGACATCCATTCAGCGTAAACCGCTTGAGCGGGAGATTCGAAATCGGTCGGACAGGCGGGACGCGCTGTCCTACGATGCGTAGCCGGTGGAATGCCGATAGCCAAAAGTGGTTCCGCCGCATGACGTGGCGCTGGACGCCGTTTCCAGCGTGCGGGAGACTTCGCTCATTCATGACAATTGCCCCGTCCAGCCCAACAGCCATCCGCTTGGCTGTTTTCTCCGCGCTCCTCTGCGCCCTCTGCGCCTTTGCGTTGAATGGCTTCGCCGCCGCGCGCCCCGACTTCGTCGTCTTCCTCACCGACGATCAGGGGCAGCTCGACTCCACGCCCTACGGTGGCCAAGGCATCCGCACGCCGAACATGCAACGGCTCGCGGACGCGGGGATGACCTTCACGCGCGCCTACGTCGCCTCGCCAAGCTGCGCGCCCAGCCGCGCGGCCCTGCTCACCGGCCTGATGCCCGCCCGCAACGGCGCGGAGGCGAACCACTCCAAGCCGCGCGCCGAGCTGAAGAAATGGCCGGCGTATCTCAAGGCGCTGGGCTACGAAGTCGTCGCGTTCGGCAAGGTCTCGCACTACCGGCACACGGCGGACTACGGCTTCGACCATTTCGCGAATGACACTTTCCACGAGCACGCGGCCATCACCAACGCCGTCGCGTGGCTGAAGTCCCGCCCGCGCACCGGCGCCAGGCCGCTCTGTCTGATGATTGGCAGCAACTGGCCGCACGTCCCGTGGCCGGAGGAAACCTCCGGCTACGACCCCGCGAAACTCCCGCTGCCCGCCGGCAGCATTGACACCCCCGCCACCCGCGTCTGGCGCGCGAAATACGCCGCCGCCGTCACCAAAGCCGACACCGACCTTGGCCTTGTGCTCGATGCGGTGAAGGCAACTTTGCCGCACGAGACGCTCCTGCTCTTCACCGCCGACCACGGCGCGCAGTGGCCGTTCGGCAAGTGGAACCTCTACGAGTCCGGCGTGGCCGTGCCGCTCATCGTCGCGTGGCCTGGCGTGGTAAAACCCGGCGTCCGCACCGACGCGATGGTGCAATGGGTGGACCTCCTGCCCACGCTGCTCGAAGCCGCCGGTGGCAAGGCACCCGCGAACATTGACGGCCGCTCCTTCCTCCCCGTGCTGCGCGGGCAGGCCAGCCAGCACCGCGACCGCATCTTCACCACGCACGCCAACGACAACCGTTTCAATGTCTATCCCGCCCGCGCCGTGCGCGACGACCGCTGGAAATACATCCGCAACCTGCACCCCGAGTTCGCGTTCACCACGCACATTGACCTCGTCGCCGGCCGCCTCGGCCAGCGCGCCTTCTTCTCCACGTGGGAAACCGCCGCGCAGACCGACCCGCAGGCCGCCGCCCTCCTCAAGCGCTACCACGCCCGCCCCGCCGAGGAACTCTACGACCTCGCCACCGACCCCGCCGAGCAGCGCAACCTCGCCGCCGACCCGCAGCACGTCGCGAAGCTCACCGCCCTCCGCGCCGACCTCGACGCATGGATGAAATCCCAGGGCGACCAGCAAAAGCACTTCGCCGAGCCGCGCCGCTTGAGCGACCCGAACAGCTACGGCCCCAAGGCCGAAATCGGTGACCAGCCCAAGCAGGGAAAAGCCAAGGCCAAGAAGCAATGAAGCCAGAACCCGCGCCACCACAGTTTCTGAACGTGGATTTGGAAGTGCTTTCAAAAGCTGACCTCGCCGAATTTGCGAAATCCTTCGGAACCAGGAAAGTGAGCGTGCTCTACTGTGACCGCCAGGGAGCGGCGTTCTTCGCCGCTCTGGAGTTGGTCACAATGCGCCGAACACCGGAGCAACTGCTCGCGCGCTTCTGCGACCTGCTCGAAGCGATGCCGCCCAGCGCGGCGAACCTTTGGCGAGCGGCGAATCAGCGAACGTTCGACATCGGCATCCAATCTGGCGACGCGCAGCCACACCTCGCGTTGCGCATTTCGCCCAAGACATTGGCGAGAGTTACGGCACTTGGCGCAACCATCGCCATTACCGTCTATCCGTCCAAATTATGAAACCGGCCGTCGCCCTCTTTGCGCTCCTTTGCGTTCTTTGTGGCCAATCCAACGCCGCCCCGCGCCCCAACATCATCCTCGTGTTCATTGACGACATGGGCTGGGGCGATTTCTCATGCTTCGGGAACAAGGACGCGAAGACGCCCAATGTGGACCGCCTCGCCGCCGAGGGCCTCCGCTTCTCGCAGTTCTACGTCAACGCGCCCATCTGCTCGCCGTCGCGGTGCGCGCTCGTGACCGGGCAATATCCGCACCGCTGGCGCATCACGTCGTTCCTCAACAACCGCGCGGACAACGAGCGTCGCGGCGTCGCGCAGTGGCTTGATCCGAAGGCCCCCACGCTCGCGCGCCTGCTCCAGCAGAGCGGCTACGCCACCGGTCATTTCGGCAAGTGGCACCTCGGCGGCCAGCGCGACGTGGACGACGCACCGCCGATTTCAGATTACGGCTTCGACGAGTCGCTCACGAACTTCGAGGGCATGGGCGCGAAGCTCCTGCCACTCACGCTCAAGCCCGGCGACACCCAGCCCGGCCGCATCTGGGCCGACGCCGAGCGGCTCGGCAAGCTCGTCACCTGGATGCAGCGCTCGCAAATCACCAGCGGCTTCGTGGACGCGGCGATTCCCTTCATGAACCGCGCCGCCACCGCCGGGAAACCGTTCTACGTGAACCTCTGGCCCGACGACGTCCACAGTCCGTTTTGGCCGCCCGTGGACCAGTGGCGCGAAGGCAAGCGCGGCCTCTACCTCGCCGTGCTGGAAGCGATGGACCGCCAGCTCGGCAAGCTCTTCGACCACGTCCGCGCCACGCCCGCGCTGCGCGACAACACGCTCATCCTCGTCTGCTCCGACAACGGCCCCGAGCCGGGCGCGGGCAGCGCGGGCCCGTTCCGCGGCACGAAGACGACGCTTTACGAAGGCGGCACACGCTCGCCACTCATCGCATGGGGGCCGGGCCTCATCGAGAAGGGCAAAGCCGGCACGCACAACGAAGCTTCCGTCTTCGCGGCCTTCGACCTCGCGCCGTCGCTGCTGTCCATCGCCGGAGTTGCCAAGCCCGCCGATGTGGCCTTCGACGGCGAGAACCTCTCGCCGGTGCTACTGGGCAAGAGCACCAGCTCCCGCGCCGCGCCGATTTTCTGGCGTCGTCCGCCCGACCGCAAAACCGCCGGCCCAAACCTGCCTGACCGCCTGCCCGACCTCGCCATGCGCGAAGGCGATTGGAAACTCCTCTGCGACTACGACGGCTCCCAGCCGCAGCTCTACAACCTCGCCACCGACCGCGCGGAGACTAAGAACCTCGTCGCGCAGCAGCCGGACACCGTCGCGCGCCTCACCAAATCGCTGCTCGCCTGGCACCAGTCCATGCCGCCGGACAACGGCCCCGCGCTCGGCGCACAAGCCCCCGCACCGAAAGCCGATGGCAAGAAGAAGGCCAAACAGAAAGCCCAATGAGCGCGCCACCACAGTTTCTGAACGTGGATTTGGAAGTGCATTCAAAAACTGACCTCACCGGATTTGTGAAGTCCTTTGGGAACAGGAAAGTGAGCGTGCTCTACTGCGGCCGCCAGGGAGCGGAGTTCCTAACCGCGTTGGAGTTGGTCACCACGCGTCGGACGCCGGAGCAACTGCTCGCGCGCTTCTGCGACCTGCTCGAGGCAATGCCGCCCAATGTGGCTAGGCTTTGGAGCGAAGCCAGCCGAAGAACTTTCGACATCGGAATCGCTTCGGGCAACACGCAGCCAGCCCTCGCGCTCAAGATTTCACCCGCAACCTTGGCCCGCGTCACGGCACTCAGGGCGACGATCGCCGTGACGGTTTACCCACCGTTTCAAGCATGAAGCTTCGCCTGTTCTTCTCTGCGCTCCTCTGCGCTCTCTGCGTCTTTGCGTTGAACCTCTTCGCCGCGACCAAACCCAACGTCCTCCTGCTCTGCGTGGACGACCTCAAGCCCGCGCTCGGCTGTTATGGCGACCCGCTCGCCAAGTCACCGAACATTGACCGCGTTGCCGCGCGCGGGATGCGCTTCGACCTCGCGTTTTGCAACCAGTCCGTCTGCGCGCCGTCGCGGAACAACCTGCTGCTCGGCTCGCGCTCGACTTCGCTGGGCATTTACAGCCTGAACCGGAACTTCCGCGACGCCGTGCCGGACGCCGTGACGATGACGCAGCACTTCATGCGGCACGGCTATCGCGCCGAGGCCGTGGGAAAAATCCTCCACACCGGCCACGGCAACCGCGACGACGACGCCTCGTGGTCCGTGCCGAGTGTGAAGGAAAAGGTCGTCGAGTATCTCGACCCGAGGAACTCCGCCAATGGCCAGCTCACGCGCGAGGAAGCATTCTTCACCAACCAGCGCCTCGGCGAAATCAGCAAACTCCCGCGCGGCGCGGCCACCGAGATTTCCGATGTGCCCGACAGCGCCTACGCCGACGGGCGCATCGCGGACGAGGGCATCCAGCGTCTGCGCGCGGCGAAGGAGCGCGGCACGCCGTTCTTCCTCGCGCTCGGTTTCGTGAAGCCGCACCTGCCCCTCACCGCGCCAAAAAAGTATTTCGACCTGCACGACCCCGCGAAGTTCGCCCTCGCCTCCGACCAACGCGACCCCGAGGGCGCGCCGAAATACGCGGGCAAGGTCGGCGGCGAGATTGTGAATTACGACCCGCTCTCCGTGGAAAACCTGCTCGAGGAAAAGACGCAGCGCGAACTCATCCACGCCTACTACGCCTGCGTGAGCTACATGGACGCGCAGCTTGGCCGCGTGCTCGACGAGCTGGACCGCCTCGGCCTCGCGCAGAGCACGCTCATCGTCCTCTGGGGCGACCACGGCTGGCATCTCGGCGACCACGGTTACTGGACCAAGCACACGAACTACGAGCAGGCCAACCGCACCCCGCTGCTCATCGTCGCTCCCGGCGTCACCCGGCCCGGCTCCGCCACGCGGCAGCCCGCCGAGACCGTGGACGTTTTCCCCACGCTCGCCGAACTCGCCGGCCTGCCCGCGCCCGCCGGCCCGCAACCGCGCGACGGCCTCAGCCTCGTGCCCGTCCTCCGCGATCCCGCCCGCCGCATCCGCGACCACGCGTATCACGCCTACCCGCGCGGCGAGCGCATGGGCCGCGCGATTCGCACCGAGCGTTACCGGCTGGTCGAATGGAAGAAGCCCGGAGCCCCAGCGGACGCGGCGGAGTTCGAGCTTTACGACTACGAGACAGACCCGCGCGAGACGAAGAACCTCGCGGCGGCCCAGCCCGCTGTGGTTGCGCAACTCCGGGGCATCCTCGCGCGGCATCCGGAGGCTGTGCCGCCCGGCGGCTCACCTGCTGGCAAAGCGAAGCGGTAAGGAGTAGTTCCTTGCCACGAATGAGCGCGACGGAGCGCAGGAGTCTATCCTGCGCGTTGTGTTACTCACTGAACGCGCAGGTTGGACACCTGCGCTCCACCCGCTACTTCGACTTCAGCCCCACCGTGTTGACCGCGATGACGCGGTAGGTGTGCTGCTTGCCCGGCTCGGCGGTTTTGTCCGTAAAGGTCATCGGCACGAGCGGTTGCGTGGGCGTGTCGCTGTATTGCAGGCCTTGGAAGATGGGACGACCGAACGGGTTCTTCGGCTGCTCGGGCAGTTTCGCGATTTCCTTGCCGTCGCGCTCGATGATGAAGCCCGCGAGGCCGCTCTCCAAATCCGCCCCGGCCTGCCAGGTGAGCTGATTGCCGGTCACGCGCAGGTTCGTGGGCGCGGGCGGCGGTGTGGTGTCGGGCAGCGCGGTGTCCTTCACGTAGTGCATCCACGCGCGGGCGACGGTCTCGTTCGGGAGCCAGACCGCCAGCTTCGTGTCGCCCGTGAACTTCGCGGCGGGCACGGCCTCCTTCGCGAGCAGCGGCGCGAGCCACGCTTTGTCAGTGGGCATCGGGTTCAGTGGCGCGCCGGATCGCTTCGGCAGCCGCACGGCGAGGCACGCGTCGAGCCACGCGATGGCCATGTAACGCTGGTTGCCGCATTCGTGGGCGGTGAGCGGGTCCACCGCCACGCCGACGAGGCCGCCCTTGCCGCGCACCTCGGTGAAGAACGCCTCGTTCGCGGGCCAGACGCCGGCGAAGCGGTTGGTCTTGTCGGTCACGCCCTCCTTCGTGCCGGGGTTGCACATGATGGGCACGCGCAGCGCGGCGTCCGGCACGGTGTGGGCCTTGATGCCGGCGCGGTTGGGGTCCGCCTTGAGCAGCGGCACGCCGGAGCGGAGCCACGCGGCGGCGACGCGCTCCGGATGCAGCAGCGTCATGCCGCCGGCCCAATGCCCGCCGCCGCTGTGCCCCCACAACGCCCATGGCACGCGCGCCAACTCGGGATGGCCGGCCTTCGCGCCGAGGTCCGCGAGGCATTTCTGGAAGGCGGCGCTGGAGCCGTTGCGCGGGTCACACCACATCTGGCAGTCGGCCTTGTCCGGCTGCTCATACGAGGGCGAGAGCAGCGCGCAGTCGTGCTTCTTCGCCAGCGCCTGCCAGTGCAGGTCGAACGCGCCGGTGAGGCCGGACTTGCACGAGCCTTCACCGCAGCCGTGCTGATGCACCACGACGCCGCGCAACGCCTTCACGCCCGGCGGAATCCAAACCGTGTAGTTGACCGGGAAAATCAGTTCGCCCGGCTTGGGCTGCGCCGGCGCTTCGTAGCGCACGCGGAAGTAAGGCGCGTCCGCCGGCGGGAACACGTCATAGGGAGCCTTCTGGGCGGAGGCGGTGACGGCGAGGGCCAACGAGGCGAGCACGAGGCTGCGGAGCAGGAAGGATAGACGGCGTGTAAGCATGGGCGATGATTGGCGGTTGAGTTCTGTTTCGGCAAGTTCCGACGCGCAGACGTAGCTCGACATTCCAATGTCGAGTTGGCGGTGCTGGCCATGCGAGCAGCCCTCGACATTGGAATGTCGAGCTACAACCGGTCACAAAATCCGTGTTCACCCGTGCCCATCCGTGGTTAAAGTCTGAGCCGATGAAGCCATTGCGTTCCGCCCTCTTTGCACTCCTCAGCGTCCTTTGCGCCTTTGCGTTGAACTCCCTCGCCGCCGCCAGGCCCAACGTCCTCCTCATCTGCGTGGACGACCTCAAGCCCGCGCTCGGCTGCTACGGCGACGCGCTCGCGAAATCGCCCAACCTCGACCGCCTCGCCGCGCGCGCCGTGCAGTTCAACCGCGCCTTCTGCAACCAGGCCGTCTGCTCGCCCTCGCGCAACTCGCTCATGACCAGCCTGCGCCCGCAGACGCTTGGCATCTACGACCTGCCCACGCACTTCCGCAAAGGCGCGCCGGGCGCGGTGACGGTGGGGCAGTTCTTCAAGCGGCACGGCTACCGCACCGAGGGGCTGGGGAAGATTTTCCACACCGGCCACGGGAACATTGACGACGCGGACTCGTGGAGCGTGCCGTCCTGGCGGTCCAAGGCCGGCGGCTACGCGCTCAAGGAAAGCACCGAGGGCGCGCGCGACACAAAGCTCGGCCCGCGCGGCGCGGCTTACGAATCCGCCGACGTGCCGGACAACAAGTATGGCGACGGGATGATTGCCGACGAGGCCATCGAACGCCTCCGCGCGGCGAAGGCGAAAGCCGGCGAGCCGTTCTTCCTCGCCGTCGGCTTCCTCAAGCCGCACCTGCCCTTCGTCGCGCCGAAGAAGTATTGGGATTTGTATGACCGCAACACCTTCAAGCTCGCGCAGCCGCAGACGCCGCCCGTCGGCGCGCCCAGCTACGCGCCGCAATCCGGCGGCGAGCTGCGCAACTACAAGGACATGCCGGCGAAGGGCACGCTGCCCGACGACCTCCAGCGCACGCTCATCCACGGCTACTATGCCGCGACGAGCTACATGGACGCGCAGGCGGGCCGCGTGCTCGCGGAGCTGGACAAGCTCGGTCTCGCAGCGAACACCATCGTCGTCCTGTGGGGTGACCACGGCTGGCACCTCGGCGACCACGGCATCTGGTGCAAGCACACGAATTACGAGCAGGCCGCGCGCATCCCCGTGCTTGTCGCCGGCCCCGGCGTGAAGGCTGGCGCGAAGACTGCCTCGCTCGTTGAGACCGTGGACATCTATCCCACGCTCGCGGAACTCGCCGGCCTGCGCCCCCGCCGGTCTGGACGGACGCAGCTTCGCCGCCACGTTGCGCGACCCCGCCGCGCCGCACCGCGACCACGCCATCCACGTCTATCCGCGCAGCGCGCCGGACAAGGGCAGCGTGCTGGGCCGCGCCATCCGCACCGAGCGCCACCGCCTCGTCGAATGGAAGAAGCCGGGCGCGCCGGCCGCCACCGCCGAACTGGAACTCTACGACTACCAAGCCGACCCGTTGGAAACCAAGAACCTCGCCGCCGAGCAGCCCGAAGTCATCGCCCGACTCCGCGCGCTGCTGGCGAAACATCCCGAAGCCAAGCCGCAAATCAGCGCCGCCGCTGCCAAGCAGGCTGATGCGAAGGCCGCGCCCGCGAAGGGCAAGCAGGACCGCAACGCCATGTTCGACTCCCGCGACAAGAACAAGGACGGCAAGCTCTCCCGCGAGGAATTCCTCGCCAACCAGCCCGACCCCGACAAGGCCCCCGCCCGCTTCCCGCAGTTCGACACGAACAAAGACGGGTTCCTCAGCCGCGAGGAGTTCGTCACCTCGGGCGGGAAGAACAAGTGAAAGCCACGGCGGACATCCCGGAGCCGACGCTCATTGGCTACTTCGCTCGGCCCAAGGCAGAGCGCCCAGAATGGCGCAATGCCAAACCGGCAGGTGTTGATTCCATTTGCAGCGTCGCCCAGTGCAGCGTGCCGCAGGGATTTGATGAGCTTTTCGACTGGCGAGACAATGGGATGCGGGTTTACGACACCCCGGAATTGGCATGGAGCATTATGGAGGCCGAGTTGCATCCGCAGTGTGATCTGTTCGCCTATTGGACATATCCAGTGCGTTACGTTCTTGGCTCCCGGCAAAGTTATTCCATTCCCACGGTGAAGCCGATCCCCATGGACAGTTCCTTTGCGAAGCTTGGCTACGATGTCGTGTCATGGGAGCTTGACCACTCGTTTTTTGGACACTCTCCATTGTCATGCAACGGGCTCGCTGCCGAAGTCCCGATCAACCGCTATTTCCTCTTGGAAACCGCCGAGGAAGCCTTCGCCCTCGCGCCCACGCTGGAGGTGCTCGGCCAGCCCATGCGTGGTGAGCCGGGGCCATACCACATCGTCGAGGTCTGGCGGCAGCGCCGGACTTAACCCGTGCCGGCGGTTTGCAACCGCCGTCCGTGGGGAGCGGCAGTTCGAGGCGGCTTCGATCAGTCCATCCGCGACGCGGCGATTGCAAATCGCCGGCACGGGTTCAGGGGCCGAAGTCGTGGCAGTTGGCGGGCGGTTGGTTCTCCCCGTTAGCGGCGGAGCGGGAAGGAGCAGCGCAGCGTCATCAGATGACAAACACCACGTCCAGCAACCGGTGCGTGGCCCCTGTCTGCTTCGAGATTGGCCGGTCAAACCGCCGGCTTTCCGACCGAGCCGATCACTTCCCGCAGGAGCTTTTCCTCCATCTCCACAAGGTGGCAGCGCTCGGGGAAGCGGCCTTCTTTCACGTCGGCGATATACTCGCCGAAGGCCGCGATGCGCTCGCGTTGCAGGCGGCGATGCTCCTCCAGGAAGTTGCGGTAGGCCTTGGCGTGGCGTGGCAGGCGTTCCTCGTAGTCGCCGAGGATGTCGTCGGAAAAGAGGAACTGCGTGTCGCACCCGCTGCCGGAGCCGAGCGACATGAGGATGAGGCTGGTCTGCTGGCAGAGCCAAGTGGCGAGGTTGTGCGGGGCCAGTTCAAGTTCGGCCGCGTAGGCTCCGGCGCTCTCCAGCTCCTTCATGCGCTGGTGAAGCTGCCTCGCCTCCGCCACCGTCTTGCCGATGGCGCGGTAGTTCGTCCAGGTGACGTGGCGCGGAACCATCCCGAGATGCCCGACGACCGGAATCCGTTCGCGCGCCATCGCCTCGATGAGGAACGGGCTGGCGGAGCAGTAGACCGAGCTGGCACCGAGTTCGAGCGCGCGGAAGCCGACGCGAATGGCCTCCTCGGGCGAGGCCAGCCCGTGCGGCGTGGAGCCGGAGATGAAGCTGTTCGGCGCGGCGGCGACAAGCCGGGGCAGGCGTGCCTGGGCCTCGGGGGAATCGAACGGACAGCTCATCAAGTCCACGCCGGCGGCCTCGGCGGCGGCGGCCTCCTCGGGCGACTTCACATGGATGTGCGTGAGGCAGCGTTTGCCCTTGAGCTGCTGGAGATCTTGGACGGTGTATTTTTTGCGCGGTCGGAGCATGGGCAAAGCGTTGCGAAAACGGCGGCGGCGATCAATCTCCATCGGCCCGCCCCCCCGGGGCGCGGCCCTCTGGGCCGCTTCAGCGTTCGAGCGGCAGTGGCGAAACGATTGGCGGCGGACTCCGGACGCTGAAGCGGCGTGAACGCCGCGCTCCTCGGCCCTTTCCCTTCGGGGACAATGTCAGGATGCGCCCACCTCCTGTCATCCGCTCCTGTTTCCTTGAAGGCCGGGGGCGAATGTCCGAAAGTGCGGCGCATGTCCAGCACGTCTCAACCACACGATCCATTTCGCGAAGCCCGGAAGAACGCCGGCGTCCTCCAATGCCCGTTCCAAGGCGAGCCGATCGCCATGATTCTGCGCCACGCCGATGTGCGCGAGGCGGCGAAGGACTGGCAGAAGTTCAGTTCGGACGCGCCGTTTCGCGTGCCCATCCCGTCGGAGGAGGCGGTGCGGACGATGCGCCAGTTGCCCATCGAGACCAATCCGCCGGAGCACACGGAGTATCGCGCCCTCGTCGAGCCGTTCTTCCAGCGCTCCAAGCAGCCAGAAGTGGTCGCGAAGGTGGAGGTCCTGATTGCGGGGATGCTCGGCGATGCGCTGGGCCGCGAGTCCATCGAGGTGGTGAACGACTTTGCGCTGCCCATCCAGTCGCGCGCGCTGACGTATCTGCTGAACATGCCGGAGTCCGAGGCGGATGTCTGGATCGGCTGGGGCATCCATGTCTTCAAGGTCAGCGGCGGGCCGTTCAAGAAGGGCAACACGCTGGAAGACTACCTCCACGCGCAGTTCGACCGCGCCGAGGCGAACCCGGGCGAGGACTTCTTCAGCGCGCTGACCAAGGCGACCTATCGCGGCCGGCGGCTGACGCGCGAGGAGATGATGGGCTTTGGCAACCTGACCTTTGCCGGCGGGCGCGACACGATCATCCACAGCATCTCCTGCATCATCGGCTACTTCGGCCAGCATCCCGAGGCGCTCGAATACCTGCGGCAGGATCCGCGCCGCATCGTCCACGCGGGCGAGGAGTTCTTCCGCGTCTTCATGCCGCTGACGCACATCGGGCGCGTTTGCCCGGTGGACACCGACGTTCACGGCGTGACGGTGAAGGCGGGCGGGCGGGCGTCCATGGGCTGGGCCTCGGCGAACTTTGACGAGACTGTGTTCGAGGCACCGGAGGAAATCCGGCTCGACCGCAAGCCCAACCCGCACATCTCGTTCGGCTTCGGCACGCACCTGTGCCTCGGCGCGCCGCACGCGCGGCTGATCGTGCGCAGCCTGTTGCAGACACTGGTGGAGCGCGTGGCGAAGGTCACGGTGCTGGAGGCCCATGAACATGTGGAGAAGGAAGCGCGCTACGAGCGCTCGATCGGCTACGATTCGCTGACGGTGCGTTTCACTCCGCGAACCGCGTGAGGCCCGGCGCTGCCTGAACCCCTGTTTTCGCAGCCCGGATTGCAAGTAACAAACCCACGCCTGACCGCGTCCAGCATGGCGATGCCGAAACTATTCCTTGCAGCGCTGCTGCTCATGCTCGCCGGTTTTCCCCTGCGATCCTCGGGCGCGGCGCAACCGAAGCAGCCCAACATCCTCGTCATCATCGCCGATGATCTGGGCTATGCCGACCTCGGCGTCCACGGGGGCAAGGCTGTGCCGACGCCGCACCTTGACGCGCTCGCGGCCAGCGGCGTGCGTTGCACCGCCGGTTATGTCAGCGCGCCGTATTGCAGCCCCTCGCGGGCGGGCTTCCTGACCGGACGCGCCCAGACGCGTTTCGGCCATGAGTTCAATCCGCACGTCGGCGACGAGGCGAAGCTGGGCCTGCCGCTGGACCAGAAGACCATCGCCGACCAGCTCCGCCGCGCGGGCTACGCCACTGCGCTCGTCGGCAAGTGGCACCAAGGCTTCAGCCCCGCGCATCACCCGCAGTCGCGCGGCTTCGACGAGTTCTTCGGCTTCCTCGTCGGCGGGCATAATTTCATCCTGCACGCGGACGCCACGCCCAAGTTCGGCTCCGCGCATTCGCACGACCTGATTTACCGTGGCCGCGAGGTGCAGCACCTGAACGGGTTCACGACCGATTTGTTCACCGACGAAGCCATCAGCTTCATGGACCGCCACCGGCAGAAACCCTGGTTCCTCTACCTCGCCTACAACGCCGTCCACACCCCGCTGGAAATCGGCGAGCGCGTGCGCGCCCGCATCCCCGCCGACGTGACGAATCCCGCGCGGCGCGGCTATCTCGCGCTGCTGCTCGGCCTCGACGACTCGGTCGGGCGGCTGCGCGCGCACTTGCGCAGCACGGGACGCGAGCAGGACACGCTGGTCTTCTTTCTCAGCGACAACGGCGGCTCCGGCCGAGCGCCGTTCCTCGCCTACAACACCGGCGTGAACACGCCCTTGCGCGGCGACAAGGGCCAGACCCTCGAAGGCGGCATCCGCGTGCCGTTCTTCGTCAGTTGGCCCGGCAAGCTGCCCGCCGGCACCAAGTTCGACCACCCGGTTTCATCCCTCGACATCCTGCCCACGAGTTGTGCCGTCGCCGGCACCAAGGCCGAGTCTGCCGTGGAAGGCGTGAACCTGCTGCCGCATCTCACGGGCGAGAAGCAGTCGCCTCCGCACGAGTCGCTGGCGTGGCGTTTTGGTCCGCAGCGGGCCATCCGCAAAGGCAACTGGAAGCTCGTGGACTGGCGCGATTTCGACGCCAAGACCCAGAGCGGCTGGCAGCTCTACGACCTGGCGAAGGACATCGGCGAGACCACCAACCTCGCCGCGCAGCAGCCCGCGCGCGTCACCGAGCTCGCCCGCGCGTGGGAGGCCTGGAACGCGGCGAACATCGCCCCGCTCTGGCACGGCAGCCCGACCGAAGACCCCACGTCGCCTCCCCGTCCCGTCGCCAAGCAAAAGGCGAAGTAGATTCAGCCCCACTTGCCACTCCCATCATGCGCCATTTCTCCACGCTGCTTTTGCTCCTGTCGTGTTGCGTCGCGGAGCACTCATCGCTTGCCGCCGCACCCGCCCGGCCCAACCTCATCTTCATCCTGAGCGATGACCTCGCGCAGGGCGACCTCGGCTGCTACGGGCAGAAGCTCATCCAGACGCCGCACCTCGACCGCATGGCGCGCGAGGGCACGCGCTACACGCAGGGCTATTGCGGCACCAGCGTGTGCGCGCCAAGCCGCACCTCGCTGATGACCGGCCTGCACATGGGCCACTCGCCCATCCGTGCGAACCGCGAAGTTCAGCCCGAGGGCCAGAAGCCGCTGCCCGCCGGCACGGTGACGGTCGCGCAGATTCTCAAGTCCGCCGGCTACGCCACCGCGTGCGTGGGCAAGTGGGGCATGGGCATGTTCGACACCACGGGCAGCCCGCTCAAGAACGGCTTCGACCACTTCTTCGGCTACAACTGCCAGCGCCACGCGCACAGCTACTTCCCGACCTACCTCTACAACGACGACCGGCGGGTCGAGCTGTCGGGCAATGACGGCAACAAGCAGATCGAGGGCAAAGGTGCCACCTACGCGCAGAACCTCATCGCCGACGAGACGCTCAAGTTTGTGAAGGCGAACAAGGACCGGCCATTCTTCCTTTACTACTCCATCACGCTCCCGCACGGCACGTTTCAGATCAACGACCAGGGCATCTACCGGGACAAGCCGTGGACCGAGGTGCAGAAGAACTACGCCGCGATGGTCACGCGCCTCGACTCCGACGTGGGCCGGCTGCTCGCGCTGCTGAAGGAGCTGAACCTCGACGACCAGACCCTCGTGATGCTCGCAGGCGACAACGGCTCGTCCTTCGACCCGCAGTCGCCGCAGGGCAAGCTCTTCGAGCAGGCGAGCAACGGCCTGCGCGGCTTCAAGCGCGGCCTCTACGAAGGCGCGCTGCGGCAGGCGGCCCTCGCCCGCTGGCCGGGCACCGTGCCCGCCGGCCGCGTGAGCCACGAGCCGTGGGCCTTTTGGGATTTCCTCCCCACCGCGACGGAACTGTCCGGCGCGAAGCTGCCCACCGGCTTCAAGCCCGACGGCCTTTCCCTCGTGAGCTTCCTCAAGGGCGGCGCGGCCCCGCCGCGCGATTACTTCTACTGGGAACTGCACGAGGGCGCGTCGCTCCAGGCCGCGCGCTTCGGCGACTGGAAGGCCGTGAAGAACGGCCTCAGCGCGAAGACCGAACTCTACGACCTCAAAACTGACGCCGGCGAAAAGACCGACCTCGCCGCGAGCAAGCCCGAGCTGGTCGCCAAGGCCGAGGGCATCTTCAAGTCCGCCCGCACCGACCACCCCGACTGGCCGCTGCGCGACCGCCCGCCGGGCAAGGCCAAGGCGAAGCAGGAGAAGAAATAGGTGCCGGTTGATTGCACGTCGCACCGGTGCTACCACTCCCGCGATGAACCACCGGCTGAACTGGGCGCTCGCAGCGACCTTGGCGTTAAGCCTGGCAGCCGATGCGCCAGGAGCCGAGCAAGCGACTGCTGGCCCAGTCCGCGACGTGGTGGCCCGGTATTGCGTGGACTGCCACGGTGGTGATGTGACGAAGGGTGGTTTGAACCTGGAGAAGATTTTGTCCGAGGACGCGAGCCGGCACCCGGAGGCCTGGGAAAAGGTGGCTCGCCGGTTGCGCACGCGCCAGATGCCGCCGGCGGGCAAGCCGCGCCCTGAGGAAAAAACTTTCGTCACCGTCCTGTCGGCGCTTGAAACGACCCTCGACCGCGCGGCGGCGGCGAACCTCAATCCCGGCCGCACCGACACGCTCCGCCGGCTCAACCGCACGGAGTATCAGCACGCCATCCGCGACCTGCTGGCGCTGGAGATTGACGCCGCCGCGCTGCTGCCGGCGGACGAGGCGAGCCACGGCTTCGACAATGTGACCGTCGGCGAGCTGTCGCCCACGCTGCTGGACCGCTACATCAGCGCGGCGCAGAAGATCAGCCGGCTGGCGGTCGGCGGTGCCCGGCGCGCGCCCGGCGGGGACACGATTCGCATCCGGCCGGACATCACGCAGGAGGAGCGCGTGGACGGGCTGCCACCGGGCACGCGCGGTGGGGCGTTGATCGCCTACACGTTTCCGCAGGACGGCGAATACGAGCTGCAAGTCCGTCTGGCGCGCGACCGCAATGAAAGCGTCGAGGGCCTCCGGGAAGCGCATGAACTCGAAGTGCTGCTGGACCGCGAGCGCGTCCGGTCGTTCACTGTGAAGCCTCCGCCCGCCGGGAAAGGCTTCGAAAACGTGGATGCTCACTTGACGCTCCGCCTGCCCGTGAAGGCCGGCCGGCATGAACTCGGCGTCACGTTCCTCAAGAATCCCTCCTCGCTGCTGGAGACGCTGCGCCAGCCCTACAACGCGCACTTCAACATGCACCGGCATCCGCGCCTCTCGCCGGCCATCTATCAGGTGTCCATCACCGGCCCATTCGGAGCGAAGGAACCAGGTGACACGCCGAGCCGCCGCCGGATTTTCGTCGCCCAGCCGAAGTCGCCGGGCGAGGAGGAGGGGTGCGCCCAGCAGATTCTCGCCGCGCTGACGCGCCGGGCCTGGCGGCGGCCCGTGACCGATGCGGACCTGACACGACCGATGCAGTTCTTCCGTGACGCGCGGGCGGAGATGGACTTCGACGCGGGGATTGAAGCGGCATTGAGCGCCGTGCTCGTGAGCCGCGAGTTTCTGTTCCGCGTCGAGCGGGAGCCGACCGGCCTTGCCCCGAAGACGCCGTATCGCGTCAGTGATCTGGACCTGGCCTCGCGGCTGTCCTTCTTCCTGTGGAGCAGCATCCCGGATGACGAATTGCTCGACGCGGCCAGCCGGGGTGAACTCAGCCGCCCTCAGGTGCTCGCGCAGCAGACGCGCCGCCTGCTTGCCGACCCGCGCGCGCAATCGCTCGTGCGCAACTTCGCCGGGCAATGGCTGCACCTGCGCAATCTCGATTCCATCACGCCGGATGGGCGGCTCTTCCCGGACTTCGACGACAACCTGCGCCAGGCCTTCCGCCGCGAGACGGAACTGCTCTTCGAGGAGGTGCTGCGCGAGGATCGCAGCGTGCTCGACCTGTTGAAGTCGGACCACACCTACCTGAACGAGCGGCTCGCGAAGCATTACGGGATTCCGCATGTCTATGGCACGCGCTTCCGCCGCGTCGCGCTGGGGCCGGAGAGCCAGCGCGGCGGGCTGCTGCGTCACGGCAGCATCCTGACCGTGACCTCCTACGCCACGCGCACGTCGCCGGTGATCCGTGGCAAATGGATTCTGGAAAACCTCGTCGGCACGCCGCCTCCTCCGCCATTGCCGGATGTGCCTTCGCTCGACGACAACTTCGTCTCCGCCAGCCTGCCGGTGCGCGAGCGGCTGGCTAAGCACCGCGCCAACGCCGCGTGCGCGAGCTGCCACGACTTCATGGACCCCGTCGGCTTCGCGCTGGAGAACTTCGACGCGGTGGGCCGCTGGCGGACGACCGAGGAAGGCAAGCCGGTGGACGCTTCCGGCGGCCTGCCCGACGGCAGCCAGTTCACCGGCGTGGCCGGGCTGGAGGCGGGGTTGCTCCAGCGCCCGGATGTTTTCGCCAGCACGCTCACCGAGAAGCTGCTCACGTTCGCGCTCGGGCGCGGCGTCGAGCACTACGACGCCCCGGCGGTGCGCGAGATCGTGCGCGCGGCGCAGAAGGAGGAGTTCCGCTTCTCCGCGATTGTCCTTGGAATTGTGAACAGCCCGCCGTTTAAGATGAGGAAAAGCCTATGAGCACGTTCACCACCCGCATGGCCCTGCCCCGCCGGACATTCCTGCGCGGCATGGGCGCGACGCTCGCCCTGCCGTTGCTGGACGCGATGGTTCCCGCCGGAACCGCCCTGGCGAAAACACCCGCGAATCCCATCCGCCGGCTCGGCTTCGTCTTCATGCCCATGGGCGCGGACCTCCCGCGCTGGACGCCGCCGGGCAAGGACAAGCTCGGCGAGCTGTCGCCCATCCTCAGCTCGCTCGCGCCGGTGAAAGAGCACGTCAACGTCGTCACCAACCTGGAGATCAAGAACGCCTACCCCGGCACGCACGCGACCTCGAACTCCTCCTTCCTGAGCTGCGCGAAGGCGAAGCACACCGAGAGCACCGACTACTATCTCGGCACGACGGTGGACCAGATCGCCGCCAGGCAGATCGGCCAGGAGACGCAGTTGCCCTCGCTGGAAATGGCGATGGACATGCTCCAGACCGTGGGCCAGTGCGACAACGGTTACGCCTGCGTCTATCAGAACAACCTCTCGTGGTCGTCGCCCACCACGCCGCTCCCCGCCGAGGCGCATCCGCGGCTCGTGTTTGAAAGCCTGTTCGGCGAAGGCGGCAGCAAGGCCGAGCGTCGCGCCGCGCTCCGCAAGCGCGCCAGCCTGCTCGATTTCGTGAAGGACGACATCGCCCGCCTCGAACGCACACTCGGCCCGGCGGATCGCGCCAAGGTCAGCCACTATCTCGAAACCGTCCGCGAGGTGGAGCGCCGCATCCAGAAGGCCGAGGCCGACGTCGCGGACAATCCGCTGCCGGACCTCGACCGCCCGGTCGGCGTGCCCGCCGCCTACGCGGATCATGCGCGGCTGATGTTTGACCTGCAGGTGCTCGCCTTGCAGGGCGATGTCACGCGCGTCATCACTTTCCAGCTCGCGCGCGAGACGAGCGGGCGCACTTATCCCGAGATTGGCGTGCCCGACCCGCACCACCCGCTCTCGCACCATGGCAACGACCCGGAGAAAGTCGCGCGCATGGCGAAGATCAACCAGTTCCACGTCTCGCTCTTCGCCGAGTTCCTCGGCAAGCTCAAGGCCACGAAGGAGGGCAACGGCTCGCTGCTCGACCACTCGCTCTACCTCTACGGCAGCGGCATGGGCAACCCGAACGTCCACGATCACATCAACCTGCCCATCCTCGTTGCCGGCGGCGCGGCGGGCGGGATGAAGGGCGGACGCCACCTCCGCTACGACCAGCCGACCCCGCTGGCGAACCTGCACCTCACCCTGCTCGACAAAGTCGGCGTGCGCCTCGACAAGTTCGCCGACAGCAACGGCAAGATGGACGAGCTGTTTGCGCCGCTGGGGATTTGATGCATCGGATTGTCGCCATGCAACCGGAGCGCGGCTGTGTGCGCAGCACCAGCCGCAGCGGTTTTGGCGTTCTCCACATGCTGCGGCTGGGTCTGCGACCACAGCCGCGCTCCTTGCTCTGCGTGCTGGCGCTTTCGCTGTTCGTTCTCGTGCCGTCGGGATTGGCCGCGTCTTCGCCGCTCGCCGATGCCGCTGAAAAGGCCGACTGGCCGCGCGTCCGCACGCTGCTCAAGGAGCGCGCCGATGCCAGCGCGGCCCAGGTGGACGGCATGACCGCGCTGCACTGGGCGGCCTATCACGACGAGTTGGACACGACGAAGCTCCTGCTCGCCGCCGGGGCCAGTCCGAAGGCCACCAACCGTTACGGCGTCTCGCCGCTCTCGCTGGCCTGCGTGAACGGCCGGGGGGCGATGGTCGAGACGCTGCTTGCCGCCGGCGCGAACCCGAACACCACTCTGCGCGGCGGGGAAACCGTCCTGATGACCGCCGCACGCACCGGCCAGCCCGGTCCCCTGAAGGCGCTGCTCGCACGCGGAGCCGCCGTGGACGCGAAGGATCGCAAGGACCAGACCGCGTTGATGTGGGCGGCGGCGGAAGGCCACACCGCCGCGGTCGAAGTGCTCATCAAGGCGGGGGCGAACCTTCACGCGCGGTTGAAGTCCGGCTTCACGCCGTTGCTCTTCGCCGTGCGCGAGGGCCGGATCGGCGTCGTGCAGTCTCTGCTCAAGGCGGGCGTGGACGCGAACGAGGCGATCACGACGGAGAAGGGTGGCGGCAAGGCTCCCGACCATGGCACGAGCGCGTTGATCCTCGCGGTGGAGAACGGCCACTTCGAACTCGCCGTGGTCCTGCTGAAGTCCGGCGCGAACCCCAACGACCAGCGTTCCGGCTTCACCGCGTTGCACACGCTCACCTGGGTCCGCAAGCCGAACCGCGGCGACGACGCGTCCGGCCATCCGCCGCCCACCGGGTCCGGGAATCTGAGCAGCCTTCAGTTCGTGCGGGAGCTGGTTGCGCACGGGGCCAATGTGAACGCGCGGCTGACCAAGGGCACCTCGGGTCGCGGCAAGCTCGGCATGGTCGGGGCGACACCTTTCCTGCTCGCCGCCCGGACCGCCGACCTGCCGTTGATGAAGCTGCTCGTCGAGCTGGGGGCAAATCCGCTTTTGCCGAACAAGGACGGGGCCACGCCGTTGATGGCCGCCGCCGGCCTCGGCTGCCACGCGCCCACCGAGGAGGCCGGCACCGAACCCGAGTGCGTGGCCGCCGTGGAATATCTGCTCTCCCTCGGCGCAGGCGTGAACACCGTGGACGCCAACGGCGAGACCGCCATGCACGGCGCCGCCTACAAGAGCCTGCCGAAGATCGTGGACCTGCTCGCCAGCAAGGGCGCGAAGATTTCCCTCTGGAACCAGAAGAACAAGGCCGGCTGGACGCCCCTGCTGATCGCCGAGGGTTTCCGCCCCGGCAACTTCAAGCCCTCCTTCGAGACCATCGCCGCGCTGCATCGCGTGATGCGTGCCGCCGGAGTGACGCCGCCCCCGCCCACCGAACGCCCACGCATGGAGCCCAAAGGCTACGATGGCGCTCCGGCGGGGAAGAAGCAGCCTTGAGCCGGGAGCGTGCCCTGCGATGGCTGAAGATTGAAGCAGGCGCGCAGAATTCGATTAACCTCCGTCCACCACTCCACCGTCTCTCCCCCTATGATTTCACCCACCCGCTGGTGCCGCGCCTTTTTCGCTGCGCTGTTCGTTTCGGTCACGGCGCTCGCCGCCGCCGACCGCAAGCCCAACATCCTCTTCATCGTCGGCGATGACATGGGTTATGCGGATGTGGGCTTCCACGGCTGCAAGGACATCCCCACGCCGCACCTCGACGCGCTCGCGGCGGCCGGTGTGCGCTTCACCAGCGGCTACGTGAGCGGGCCGTATTGCTCGCCCACACGCGCGGGGCTGCTCACGGGCCGCTATCAAGTGCGCTTTGGCCACGAATTCAATCCTGCGGCTGGCAACGCCGGCCTGCCGCTCACCGAGAAGACCATCGCCGACCGCCTCAAGGCCGCCGGTTACACCACCGGTGCCGTCGGCAAATGGCACCTCGGCAGCCTGCCGGCGATGCACCCGCAGAAGCGCGGCTTCGACGAGTTCTTCGGCTTCCTCGGCGGCGCGCACAGTTTCTTCGCCTCCGCCGGCATTCTGCGCGGCACCGAGCAGGTGAAGGAAATGGACTACACCACTGACGCCTTCGGGCGCGAGGCGTGCGCGTTCGTCGAGCGGCACAACGGGAAGCCGTGGTTTCTCTACCTCGCCTTCAACGCCGTCCACACGCCGATGCACGCCACCGACGACCGGCTCGCGAAGTTCCCCAACATCGCCGACAAGACCCGCCGCACCTACGCCGCCATGATGCTCGCGATGGACGACGCCATCGGCAAGGTGCGCGCCAAGCTCGCCGAGACCGGCCAGGCCGAGCACACGCTCGTCTGCTTCATCAGCGACAACGGCGGGCCGAACATGCCCGGCGTCACCGTCAACGGCTCGGTGAACCTCCCCTTGCGCGGCTCCAAGCGCACCACGCTCGAGGGCGGCGTCCGCGTGCCGTTCATCGTCGCATGGCCGGGCCGGGTGAAGCCCGGCGTCTTCGACCAGCCAGCCATCCAGCTCGACCTCACCGCCACCGCGCTCGCTGCGGCGGGCGTGAAGTTTGGAGTCCCGCCTTCAGGCGGCCCGGCGGAACCGGCTAAAGCCGGGACTCCGAACCTCGACGGTGTGAACCTGCTGCCCTTCCTCGGCGGCGGGAAGACCGGCGCGCCGCACGACGCCCTCTACTGGCGCTTCGGCCAGCAGATGGCCATCCGCGCCGGCGACTTCAAGCTCGTGCGCTACGACACCGCCGCCGACACGCGCAGCGGACGCGGCGAGCCGGTGAGCGCCGCCAAGCTCTACAACCTCCGCGACGACCTCGGCGAAACCAAAGACCTCGCCGCCGCGCAGCCGGACAAGGTGAAGGAACTGCAAGCCAAGTGGGACGAGTGGAACAAGGCCAATGTGAAACCCCTCTGGGGCGGCGGCAAAGCCGACAACGACGGCCCCGAACCCGGCGCGCCCGCGAAGAAGGGGAAGAAGAGCAAGGGCGCGAAGTGAACCCGTAGCTCGACATTCCAATGTCGAGAACTGCGGGTGCCCGGAACCCCTCCGCACTCGACATTGGAATGTCGAGCTACCCCGCGTCGCAGCCACGCTCCCTCAGGATTATCCCCATGCGAGGGAAGCGTATTGCTTGGACACGGCCATCGCATCGCGGTCAGTCTCCTCACGTCGAGGGTGGCGTCAACAATCGCTCTGTCGAGCGACGGGGGCCACGCCCGGTCAGTCCCAAGGATCGTATGAAGACCACCGCCCCGTCCCATTGTGCCGCCGTCCCGGCGTGTCGCACCACAGCCCCCCGGAGCCTTCCGGCACGGCTGAAACAACTCACCCTCACCGCCGCCGCCGCGCTCGCGCTGGTGGCCTTGCTGCCAGCCGCCCCGAGTGTGAACGCCGCTGCGGGCGGCACGGTGGTGGCGTGGGGACTCAACGGCGATGGTCAAACGACCGTGCCGGCCAGCTTGAGCGGGGTGACCGCCATTGCGGCGGGTCAACAGCACACCGTGGCGCTGCGGAGCGATGGCACGGTGGTGGCGTGGGGCTACAACGGCTTTGGTCAAACGACCGTGCCGGCCGGCTTGAGCGGGGTGACCGCCATTGCGGCGGGTGTGTATCACACCGTGGCCTTGCGGAGCGATGGCTCGGTGGTGGCGTGGGGCTATAACGGCTTGGGTCAAACAACCGTGCCAGCCGGCTTGAGCGGGGTGACCGCCATTGCGGCGGGTTTTTTGCACACCGTGGCATTGACCGCCCCGGCCGATAGCACCCCGCCGGTGCTCGCGCTGCCCGGGAACAGCGTGGTCGAAGCCACCAGCCCGGCCGGGGCCACGGCCACCTACACCGCTTCCGCCACGGATGACGTGGATGGCAGCGTGGCTGTGACCTTAAATCCCGCCTCCGGCAGCACCTTCCCGCTGGGCACCACCACTGTGAATGCCAGCGCCACGGATGCCGCCGGCAACCCTGCCACGGGGAGCTTCACCGTCACCGTGCGCGACACCACCGCACCCGTCATCACCAGCCTCACGGCCTCCACCGCCGTCCTCTGGCCGCCCAACCACAAGATGGTGTCCGTCACCGTCAGTGGGGCCGCGACGGAAGCGGTCAGTGAAGTCACCGGCCGCATCCTCTCTGTCACGAGCAACGAGCCGGACAACGGCCTCGGCGACGGCGACACGGCGGGCGACATCGTCATCACGGGCAACGGCACGGTGAGCCTGCGCGCCGAGCGTTCGGGCAAGGGCAACGGCCGCATCTACACCATCCTCTTTGAAGCGAGCGATGCCGCCGGCAACACCAGCACCAGCACCGTGACCGTCTCGGTGCCCAAGAGTCAGGGGAAGTAAGCTGCCTGCCACCCCCGGCGTGCGCTGGGCATCCCCTCGCTAACCGCCGCTCCGGCCCACGCCGGGGCGGCGGTTTCTTGCTTTCGGAGCGCGGGTGTGTGCGCAGCACCACCCGCAGCCGGCCCCGGCATCCGGCGGCGCAAAACTCCGGCGCGGCCGTTCTCCCTCACCTCGTTCCTCTCCCGCTGGGAGAGGAGGCCCAGCTCGTCCGCGTCTCGGCTGCCGGATGCGAACGGTGACACGAGCCGGCGTCGGAGCGCTTCCCTCTCCCAGCGGGAGAGGGCGAGGGTGAGGGAGAAAAGCAACGACTGCCCAGGCGCGGAGGCGCAACCAACCTCGAACCGAATTGAACCACAGAGGCACGAAGGACACAGAGAAGGGCCACGCAGGCAAACCTCTGTGTTCTTCGTGTCTCTGTGGTTGAACTTGCCTCTTGGCTCCGCGTCGTTGCGCCCTTGCGTCTTTGCGTTGAAACGGGCTGCGCGGAGGGCGTGACACGATGCTGGCGAACGTGTGAGCATTGCGAAGCACGCCATGAAACACATTCCCGCGCTCCTTGCCTGCCTGTTCGTCGTCTGTGGCCAGCCCTTGGCGGCGGATGGCCCCGCATCCAAGCTGCACCGGATTGAGGCGCAGACGGCGCAGGGCTTGCAGGCTTTGTTCAAGTTCACCGGGGAGCCGATGCCGTTGGTCAGCGGGCATCGCGGCGGTCCAGATAAAGGTTTTCCCGAGAATTGCATCCCCACCTTCGAGCGCACGTTGCAGCGCACCTTCGCGATGCTGGAGGTGGACCCGCGTTACACGAAGGACGGGGCCATCGTGGTCTTTCACGATGCGACGCTGGAGCGGACTTCCACCGGCAAGGGCAAGGTGACGGACTTCACACTGGCGGAGTTGAAGCAGCTTCGCCTCAAGGACACCGAGGGCAACCTCACGGAGTTTCAGATGCCCACGCTGGACGAGGCGCTCGTATGGGCGCGCGGCAAGACCGTCCTCGTGCTGGACCAAAAGGATGTGCCGGTGGCCGTGCGCGTGAAGAAGATCGAGGAGCACAAGGCGGAAGGCCACGCGATGCTGATCGTGAACACGTTCAAGGACGCGCAGGCGTGCCACGCGGCGAACCCCAACGTGATGATGGAGGTGATGATTCCCAACCGCGCGAAGGCTGCGGAGTTCGACACGCTGGGCATCCCGTGGCGGAACGTCGTGGCGTTCGTCGGGCACGTCCCGCCGGAGGACAAGGGCCTGTATGAGCTGATCCACGCGAAGGGCGCGCACTGCATGATCGGCACCTCGCGCAATCTAGACCGGCAGTTCATCCGCAAGGAGGTGGCCGACCTCAAGCAGCTTGAGCCGGGCTATCGCGCCTTCCAGCAACGCGGCGCTGACCTCATCGAGACGGACATTCCCGCGCATCTCGGGCCGATGCTCTACGGGACCAGGCTGGTGCCCGCGTCGAAGCGGAAGTTTTTCCTCGCCCCGTGACGGCGGCAACCTTCGCCTGCGTCCCGGCGTCTGGCTGGGCGAACAAAATCAACATGAACACCAAGACCATCTTCCTCACCGCCCCGCTGGCCTTTGCCTTGTCCGCCACGCTCTGCCTCGCGGAAAAGAACGCCGACCTCAAGCCGCTGCACGCACGGGCCGGCAAGCTCGTCGTGGACGAGACCTTCGCCGCGCCGGCCTTGGGCAAGGCCTGGACCGCGAACAAGGGCGACTGGCAGGTGCGCGAGGGCGCGCTCGTCGGCAAGGAGAAGGCGTCGGACGAGCACGCCGCCGTGCTCACGCTCGGCCAGCCGAACCGCGATTCCATTCTGCGCTTCTCGTTCCGGCTCGATGGCGCGAAGGGTTTTAACGTGAGCTGGAACCACGCGAAGGGGCACCTCTTCCGCATCGGCATCGCCGAGGACGGCCTGACGCTGAACAAGGACAAGGACAAGAAAGACCCGGCGTCGAAAGCCGTCGCGCTGGGCAAGGCGGCGGGCAAGTTCGAGGCCGGCAAGTGGCACACGGTGCTCGTCGAGATTCAGGGGGCGAAGGTCTTCGTGCGGGCCGACAACGGCGCGAAGCTCGAGGGCAGCCATCCCGAACTCGACGTGGACAAGACCGGCTATCGCTTCGTCACGCGCGGCGAATCGGTGTCCATCGCGGACGTGAAAGTCTGGCAGGTCGAGAAGCCGCTGGCGGCGGCGAAGTGACAGCCGGCTTCCATTCTATTTTTCCCTGGCTTTCTTGCCCGCCTTCTTCGCTGGAGGGGCTTCGAGCTTCGCCTTCAGCTCACCGGCAAGCTTCTCCTCCTGCGCCTTCAGCCAGGTCTCGTAGCCTTTGTTGCGACTGCCGACATACTTGTAGGTGTCGAAGATGGCGGCGTCGCCGAGGGCGCGCGGGTCCTGCTCCTCGCGGAGCATCTGCATCATGCGGTAGCGGAGGTCGTCCAGCTTTTCGCGGTGCGCGAGGTCGCCGGCGAGGTTGTTCACGGCCTGCGGGTCGCGGCGGAGGTCGTAGAGTTCGTCGGGCTGGCGCTTGCCGAAGCAGAGTTCGTAGAAGTGGCCGCCCAGCAGCTTGAGGACTTCCTTCGACGGACCGGGGTCGCAGTTGCCGAAGTCGGTCTCGGGGTTGCCCACCGGCCAGCGGTCGGGGTGGAAGTTGTGGACGTAGAGGAAGTCGCGCGTGCGCAGGGCGCGGACGGGATAGCCGAGGTCGTTCGGGCGGCCGATGTCGTGGCGCTCTTTGCCCGCGAGCATCGTGTCGCGGTTTTCGACCCAGCCGGACTTGTCGGACTTGAGCAAGTTCACGAGGCTCTTGCCGGTCATCTGCGCGTGCGGCTTGAGGCCGGCGAGTTCCATCCAAGTCGGCGCGAAATCGCGGACGTTGATGAAGTCCTCGACCACTCGGCCGGGCTTGATGGCCTTGCCCCAACGCATCGCGAGCGGCAGATGAAAACCATCCTCGTGGATTTGGCCCTTCACGTAGGGGAACGGCATCCCGTGGTCCGAGGTGACGACGATGAGCGTGTTGTCCAACTGCCCGGCGGCCTCCAGCACCTTGAGCGCCTTGCCGATTTGCGCGTCGGCGTGCTCGACCTCGACCGAGTAGTCCAGCAGGTCCCGGCGCACGATGTCGGTGTCCGGCAGATAGGCGGGCACCTTCACGTCCTCGGGCTTCTTGCCGAGGCGCACGCCGGAGTTCCACTCGTAGGCGCGGTGCGGGTCCACGAAACCCATCCAGAAGCAGAACGGTTTCGCCCTGTCACGCTGCTGGAGGAACTCGCCGAAGTTGCCGGCGTAGTCGTTGCGTCCGATGCCCGACGCCGGCACCGCCTGCGTCAGCCTGTCGAAGCTTGGCCCAGCCGGGTTGCGCGTGCGCTGGGCGAGCGTCTTGAAGTCGCCCGGCCCCCAGCCCTTGCCCGTGAGGCCGACGTTGTAACCGGCCTTTTCCAGCAGGTCGGGATACACCTCGAAGCCCTCGGGGAAATAGCCGCCGTGCGAGACGGCCTCCTTGAGCTGCCAGGTGTTGCGGCCCGTGAGAATGCTCGCGCGGCACGGGCTGCACTTCGGGTTCGAGGTGAAGGCGTGCTTGAACAGCACGCCCTCGCGCGCCACACGGTCGAAATTCGGCGTCTTCACCCAGGTCGAGCCGTAGGCCCCCGCATCGCGCCAGCCCCAGTCGTCGAAGATGATGAAGAGGATGTTAGGACGCGGCTCGGCGGCTTGCGCGGAGAAAGTATTCAGAAAGCAGTGTTCAGTGTTCAGTAGGAAGGCCGCGAGCAGGACGGCGAACCACAGGCGACGCGGCAATCGGAGCCTGGCCTTCAGGCCGCAGAAACTCGCCCACGCGAATTGACGTTCGAGTGTCTTGCTCCGTCCGTGCATCTCTGCGGCATGAATGCCGCGCTCCGTGGCAGGTTCGTGGTTCAAGTTCATGGCGGGTCGTTTGGCTGACTGACTACTGGACACTGAAAACTAAACACTGGTTACTGCTTCTTCCCCTTCGTCTCCTCCGGCGTGAGCACCCGCGCCTTCGGCTCCGGCATCTGCGCCAGCACGGCGGCGAAGCGGGCGCGCGCGGCCTTCACTTCCTGCACAGTCGAGTCCATCACGTTGCGGTAGCCGGTGCCGTCGCGGCTCGTGCCGCAGTCGAAGAGCTTGCCGTCCTTGTTCCCAAACGGGATTTCCAGCAGCCAGCGCTCGTCGCGCAGCACGCGGCCGTCATCGAGATGGCTGTAAATCCAGTCGCGATGGCGCGGCTTCTCGCCGCGCAGCACGGACGCAAAGCTTTTGCCATCGAACACGCGGTCCTTCGGCAGAGTCGCTCCCGACAAGTCTGCGAGCGTGGCGAAGATGTCCGTCAAGTCCGCCACCGCGCGCGACACTACGCCGTGCTTCACGTCCGCGCCCCACATGATGCCCGGCACGCGCGCGCCGAGTTCGGTCGGCGTGCCCTTGCCGTCGCCAGCGGTGCCGTTGTCGCCGACGAGGAAGACGTAGGTGTTCGCGGCTAGGCCGTCGGACTTGAGCGCAGCCAGCAGCTTGCCCATCAGGTGGTCGAAGTATTCGAGGTTGGACTTAAGGCTCGCCGGCACGCGCACGCCGGGCTTGGCCGGGTCGGGCGTCTCGACGCGCGGGCCGTGCGTAAGCACCGACGTGTAGTAGATGAAGAACGGCTGCTCCCGGTGCCGGCGCGCGAAGTCCATGACGAAGTCGTTGAACAAGTCGGGGCCGAAGTCCCCGGGCTTCGTCGGCAGATGCTCGCCGTTCTGCACGATGCTCGGATGCCAGTAGCGCGAGTGCTGGCCGTTGTTCGGCTCGCGTCCGGGATGCTTCACGCCGGGCGGCAGATTGTGCTCGTAAGCCCACATCCGATACTCGTCGAAGCCCGCGTCGCGGACGAGCGTGGGCAGCTTGCCGGACAACTGCCACTTGCCCGACTGCGCCGTCGCGTAGCCGCGCGACTTCAGCAGGTCCGCGAAAGTGAAGCGGCTGCCGATGTCCGTCTCCGGCGAGCCGGGCGCGGGGATGAACGCCTTGTTGTTCATGCCCAGATAGCCAGTGCGGAAGCCATACTGCCCCGTCATGAGCTGCACGCGCGTCGGCGTGCACAGCGGCGTGGCGAAGAATGTCTCGAAGCGCAAGCCCTCGGCGGCCATGCGGTCGAGGTGCGGCGTCTGATGCCGCGTGCTGCCGTAGCAACCCAGTTCCTTCGCCCCGAGGTCGTCAGCGAGGATGACGATGAAGTTGGGCGGACGCGGCGCGGCTTGGGCCGCGAAGCTCCAAATCCCAAATCCCAAGCTCCAAAGAAGCACCAAGCACCTAGCACCAAAGAACCGGTGAAGCGGCGGGCGCGTCGCTTGGCTTGGAGCTTGGAACTTGGAGCTTTTTTGGAGCTTGGAGTTTGGGATTTGGGATTTCATTTCGTTATGGGCGGCAGCTTCGCCGCGAGCACTGTCCGCAGCTCCTTCAGCACCACCGCGTGCTTTGGGTCGTTGGCGAGGTTGGTGAACTCGCGCGGGTCGGCGTCGTGGTCGTAAAGCTCGATGCCGTTCCGGCCCTCGTCCCACTCCGTGCAGCGCCAGCGGGCGGTGCGGACGCTGCGGCCCCAGTGCTCCGCGTTCGCGCCGCGCCGGGCTTGGGTGAACGCGCCTTCGTGCAGCACCGCCTTCGGGTCGTTCAGCACGGGGCGGAGCGACTTGCCCTGCAAGCTCGCGGGCGCGGGCACGCCGGTCAGGTCGCAGAGCGTGGGGTAGATGTCGAGCAGCTCGGCGAGGCTGGTGGTGCGCCGCCCATTGCCCTTCGCGCCGGGCGCATGGACGAGGAACGGCACGCGCGCGCTTTCCTCGAAAAGGCTGCGTTTGTGCCACAGCCCGTGCTCGCCGAGATGCCAGCCGTGGTCGGCGGCGAAGATGACGATGGTGTTGTCTGCGAGACTGAGACGCTTCAACGCGTCGAGCACGCGGCCCGCCTGCGCGTCCATGAAGCTCACCGTCGCGAGATAGCCGCGGATGGCTGCACGCCGCTGCTCCGGCGTGGTGTTGATGGTGTAGCCGGGCACGGAGCCGTTGCGCGCGGGCGCAGGGATGTCCGCCTCGTCGTCGGCTGGCTCGGTGGGCAGCTTGATGCTGTCGAACGGATACAGGTCAAAATACTTCGCGGGCGCGACCAGCGGCAGGTGCGGGCGATGGAAGCCGACCGCGAGGAAGAAGGGTTTCGACTTGTCCCGCTTCTCCAGCCACTCGACGGCGGTCTTGGCGAAGTTCCCGTCCACGAGGTCGTCGTCCGTGCCGGTGGTCTCGGTCCACGGCAGTCCCTGCTTCTTGCCAGTGGTGACCTTCACGGCGCTCTCGCGCTTCGGCGGGTAAGGCCGCTCGTCCTTGAACGGCGTGCCGAAGTCCCACGCCTGCGGGTCATCCATGCTCTCCGTGCCCGTCGGCACGCCGAGGTGGAAAATCTTGCCGCAGCGCGCGGTGGCGTAGCCGTTGCGCCGGAAGTGATGCGGCAGCGTCATCACGCCGGGGATGTTCTGGTAGAGGTTGTCCGCGTTGTCCGTGACACGCGTGGTGTGCGGGCGCAGGCCGGAGAGCAGCGACGCGCGCGACGGGTTGCAATGCGGGAACTGGCAATAGGCGCGCTCGAACAGCATGGCCCGCTTCGCGAACGCGTCGAGGTTCGGCGTCTTCGCGAGCGGATGGCCGTAGCAGCCGAGCGTGTTCGCCAAGTCGTCGGACATGAGCAGGAGCACGTTCGGCCTCGGCGCGGCGGGCGAACGCAACGCAAAGACGCAGAGGGCGCAAAGGAGCGCAAAGCGGGCGGGACGCAGCGGCTTCATGGAGGGAGAATTAACCACGGATGAACACAGATGAACACGGATTTGTAACCACAAGCGCGGACCAATCTTTGTCAAACGAATGGGGACAAACGAATCAAGCGGAAGAATTCTTCTTCTCAGTATTCGCTTGTCCCCATTCGTTTGACACCCGGTTCCCTCACCTCGGGTCGCGCCTCAGACACCGCCCTGCTCAACCCCGCACAGCCACGGCGTCCACCCCACGCATTGACGACTCGCCCGAGCGCATTGAACCGGCTCGCTGCCGCCTGCCTCAACGCTTCGGTTTGAGGTGCCGGTCCAGCAGCTCCTCGGCGGCCGCCTGCGCTTCCGGCGGGTAGCGGTGGCCTTGGCGATGGTTCAGCAGGCGGACGTTCTCCTTCGCCCCGAGCAGTTCATAAACCGGTCGCGCGGCTTCGGTGAACGCGGCGCTCTGATCATTGTCGGCGGAGTTGCCGGCCAGCAGCAGGAACGGACGCGGGGCGATGAGCGCGAGGAGTTCGTGGTGCTCCCGCGCGAAGCCGGGCTGCCGGATGCGCGGACCCAGATACCAGGGCGCGTCCCAGTTGCTGAAGGCCAGGCCGATGCCGCCTTCGCTGAAGACAGCGACCTTGAACCGCTCGTCGAACGCGGCGGCATAGAGCACTTCCTTCGCGCCCAGCGAGTGGCCGAGGCAGCCGATGCGCTCACGGTCCACCTGAGGCAGCGACTCCAAGTAGTCCGCCGCGCGGAGGCCGTCCCAGGTCATGCGCGCCATGCCCGTCCAGCCCGGATGACGCTCCTGCATGCGCTTCACCCAGTCGGCGTAGCCCGCGCCGTCGGCGAAGATGAAGCAGCGCGGGCAGATGACCACGTAGCCGCGCTTCACGAGCTGCACGCCGTGCATGAGTTCGGGATTGGAGGCGTCCACGCCGGCGGCCTGCTGCGCCTGCGACTTCACCGTCTGGTGGAACACGACGACACCGGGCTGCTTGCCGGTGACGTTTCGCGGCGTGAGCACGTAGGCGTCGGTGAACACGCCGTCCTCGACCTGATACTTCACGAGCTGGCGGGTGAACTCGGGAAGCGTTTCAGTGGAGAGAACTTCGGCCTTCAACGGCGCCTTCGCCTTGGGGAACTCGCCGAGGAAGGCCTGCCATTCCGCGCGGATGGCGGAGCGCCGCTTCATCCACGCGGCTGACGAAGTGACGGCCTGCCCCGATTGGTCCACCAGCAGGGGAGCCAGCGCCTGGGCTGGGGCCTCCGCCGAGCGCAGTGGAAACGCCCCGGAGGCCAGCCCCGCCGTTGCGGCCAGCCGCACGACGAAGGAAACGGACGGTTTCATGCGCCGGTTCGGGCCGTTGCCGGCCGGATCACTTCTTCAGGCTCTCCGCCACGAACGCGAACAGCTCCGTCGTCGCCGGATCCTCCGGCACGCCGAGGTTGTTGTTGAGCTTGTTATGGTTGGATTCCCGCGCGCCGAAGGCCTTCGTGGCAACGCCGGCTTGCTTCAGCGCGGCCTCGAAGCGCCGGGCTTGGATGCTGGTGTCCGGGTGGTCGGCGACGTAGAGGAGGAGGAACGGCGGGATGCCCTTGCCCTTCGCCACATGCGTGACGGCGGAATAATCGCGGTGGCGCTCCGGGGTGTTGCCGAATTTGATGCGGTGCCCCTGCTTGGGCATCGGCATGCCATGCACGCGCAGGCGCGTCTCAGCGGTCTCGATCATCGCGGGCACATCATAGGTGTCGCCGTCCACGGGCACACAGCCCTTGAGAGCGGAGAACGGCACGCCTTCGGCCTTCAGGTAGCGGTCATCCACGCACATCAGCGCGGCGAGCTGCGCGCCGGCGGAATGGCCGCCGACGATGATGCGGCTCGGATCGCCGCCGTGCTTGGCGATGTGCTTGTGGACCCAGCCGAGCGACTTCGCGACGTCCTGGAAGATCGTGAGCATCTCGACGTGCGGCAGCAGCCGGTAGTTGGTCGAGACGAAGACGAAGCCCTTGGCAACAAACACCTGCGGCTTGAGCTGCACGCTGGTCTTGTCGCCGGCCTGCCAGCCGCCGCCGTGAACCCAGAAGATGACGGGCAGGTTCTTCGCGCCGGGCGGCGCGTAAATGTCCAGCACCTGCCGCTCGTGGGCGGTGGCGTAGGGGACGTTGGCAATGGTGGGCTTGATGGTCGGCGTGTCGGCGGCGAAAGCCGGGGCGGCAACCAGCAGACTTAGCGAAGCAAGCAGGAAGACGGGTGTTTTCATGGCGGCGAGTCTGGCAGACCGCAGGCTCCTTGAACACGTCGAAAAATGGTGGCGGGCGCGCGGTCAGCGGCAGGCAAAGCGACGCGGCCAGCGGATCAGCGGACTCGCTGGGAAGGCGGCATTCCCGCCCGTTCACGCTCGGTCTTCAATCGCAACTGCCCGCACGCCGCGTCAATGTCCCCGCCCTTCTCGCGACGGAGCGTGGCGGTGACGCCGAGGTCTTCCAGCGCGGCGAGAAAGGCTTCGCACACTGATTCCTCGGGGCGCGCCCATTCGAGACCTTCCACGGTGTTGTAGGGAATCAGGTTCACCTTGGCGCGAAGACGGGAGGCGAGGGCGGCGAGTGGTTTAGTTTGATCGCGACTGTCGTTCACCCCGGCGATGAGGATGTATTCGAAGGTGATGAGCTGGTCCTTGCGGCGCTGGTAAGCCTCCAGTGCGGCGGTCAGCTCGGCCAGCGGGTATTTGCGGTTCACGGGCATGATGCGGGCGCGGACCTCGTCCGTCGCGCCGTGGAGCGAGAGGGCGAGGCGGAACTGCTCCGGCTCGGCGGCGAGCTTGCGGATCTGCGGGGCAAGGCCGCTGGTGGAGATGGTGATCTTCCGCGCGCCGATGCCGCCGCCCCACGGCGCATTCAGGAGGCGAAGGGCCTTGAGCAGGTTGTCATAGTTCGCCAGCGGCTCGCCCATGCCCATGATGACCAAATTGTTGATCAAACGCGGAGCGCGGAACGCGGAGCGCGGAACGGAAGCCGCACTGGTTTCCGTGGACGAGGAACTTGTTTCCGCGTTCGCCTCGTGCCACCGCTCCACCGCCAGCACCTGCTCCACGATTTCCTCCGGGCTGAGGTTTCGTTTCCAGCCCTCGAGGCCGCTCGCGCAGAACTTGCAGCCGTAGGCGCAGCCGACCTGCGTGGAGACGCAGAGCGTGTGGCGGTCGCTGGCCTCGCCGTAGAGCGCGGGGTTGGCGGGGATGAGCACGCTCTCGATGAGCGCGCCGTCGGGCAGCCGCCAAAGGAACTTCTGCGTCGTGTCCTTCGCGCCCTGTTTGCGGACAAGCTCGAGGACGCGGAGCGAGAAGCTCTCAGCGAGCTTTGCGCGCAACGGCTTGGGCAGGTTTGTCATCGCGTCCCAGTTCGCGGCGCGGCGCTTGTAAAGCCAGTCGAGCACCTGCCCGGCGCGGTAGGCTGGCTCGCCCCACTCTTTCAAGCGGGCTTCCAGTTCCTCGCGCGTCTGGGATTTGATGTCAGTCACTGCGGGCAGCCTGACTCACCAGTCGAGCAATGACAACGCCTCGCCGAGGAACTCGACGACCGGCTTTGCGGCGTCCGCACCACTGCTGGCCAGCTCGCCAAGCATCTCGCCGAGCGGACTTAGGAAATCCACGTCGTAAAGCGGGACATCAATGCCGTCATGCCAGCGGGATTCGCGGTTGCCCGCAGCGGCCTGTTGATCCGGAGCCGACGCACTTACTCCGGCTGAAGCCAGCTTGTGCCGCCGGCTGTTGGCGATGATCTGCCGCAACTCGCCCGCGTCGAGCCAGAGGCCTTGGCATTTCTCGCAGACATCAATCTCGATGCCGTGCAGCCAGCGCGGCGCGAGCTGGTAGTGACAGCCCGGACACAGCCGCTGGCGCGCCGGGCCGGGCTTGAGCAACGGCGGCTGGCACTCGGCCTCGTCGAGCTTCTCGGGCCGGTGGTGGGAGGCGAAGACCTGCTTGAGCGTGTCGCGGGTGAGCCACAGGCCGGTGCACTGCGAACAACACGCCAGCTTGAATCCGCCGCGCTCCACTTCGCGCAAGGGTGCATCGTCAACGGGGCATTTCATGCCGGGACGTTGCTCCACACCACGGCGACCTCAACCTGCTTGCAGCTTCGGGGATTCTCTTACTTCGTAGTCTTGTCTTGCTCTAAATCTCTTTCCCGCCCGCTCGCTGAGGAGGAGCAGGATTAAGGTTAGGATTACGAGTAAGAGCGGAAGGCTACTTCGGCAGGTAAAACTTCTTCGTGTATTCCTGCACCATGCGCCAAGTGCTGAATTGCGGCACCAGCGTGGTCATCGCACGGCGGACCTTGCCGAGCCACTGGCGCGGGATGCCCGTGGCATCGCGGTTGTAGAAGCACGGGATGACCTCCTCGGTGAGCACCTTGAAGGTGTTCGCGCTGTCGCGGCGGTCCTGCTCCTCGATGCTCGCGGGATGCGTGTCGTCGCCGATGGAGAAGCCGTTGGTGCCGTCGTAGCCCTCGCGCCACCAGCCGTCCATGATGCTCATGTTGAGGCAGCCGTGGCAGCCGCACTTCATGCCGCTGGTGCCGGAGGCTTCGAGCGGGCGGCGCGGGTTGTTGAGCCAGACATCGCAGCCGGAAACCATCTGGCGGGCGACATGCACGTCGTAGTTCTCGAGGAAGAACAGGTGGCCCTTGAGGTCGCTGAACTTGCTGAGGTGGATGATGTGCTGGATGAAGCGCTTGCCCTCGTCGTCGCGCGGATGGGCTTTGCCGGCGAAGATGAACTGCACCGGCCGCTGCTTGTCGTGCGCCAGCTTCACGATGTTCTCGAACTGCTGGAAGATGAGCGGCGCGCGCTTGTAGGTGGCGAACCGGCGCGCGAAGCCGATGGTCAACGCGTCGGGGTTCAGCATGTGATCGAAGGTGATGAAGTCGCCCTGCGAGAGGCGCTGGCCCTGGATCAGCAGGCGGCGGCGGGAGAACTCGATCAGCTCGCGGCGCAGCCGGTAGCGCAGCGACCACAGCTCCTCGTCGGAGATGAACGCGGGGTCCGCCATGCGCGACCAAAACTCCGGCGAGTTGATTTCGCGCTCCCAGTCAATGGCCGGCTTGCTCTTCCAGAAACGAGTCGTCTCCGTCGTCGAGGTGTCCGGGTTCTCATGCGCGGTGTCGAGCTTCTTGCGCCAGAAGCGGCGCACGGTGCCCTTCATCCAGCCGGCGACGTGGACGCCGTTGGTGACGTGGCCGATGGGAACTTCATCCACCTGCTTGCCAGGGTAGAGGCATTGCCACATCTCGCGGCTCACCGCGCCGTGCAGCTCGCTCACGCCGTTGGCGGCGCGGCTGCCCTTGAGCGCCAGCACCGTCATGCAGAACGGCTCGCGCTCCTCGGACGGATTCACACGGCCCAAGGCCATCAGCTCCTGATGCGACAGCTTGAGGTTCGTGCTGAATTTGATCGCCGCGAAGCTCATCAGCTCGCTGCTGAAGCGGTCGTGGCCGGCCTCGACCGGCGTGTGCGTGGTGAAGAGGCACTGCTGCTTCGTCTCGGCCCAGGCCTGCGCGAAGGGCTTGCCCTCGGCCATCTTCTCGCGCGCTAGCTCCAGCGTCAGGAACGCCGCGTGGCCCTCGTTCATGTGGAACGTCGAGGGTTGCAGGCCCAGCTCGCGGAGCAGGCGCACGCCGCCGACGCCGAGCAGAATCTCCTGCATCACGCGCGTGGTGCTGTCGCCGCCATAGACGCGCAGCGTGAGATCGCGCTGGTGCGGCTCGTTCTCGGGCAGGTTCGCGTCGAGCAGATACACCGGGCAGCGGCCCACGTTCGCGCGCCACGCGCGGAAGCTCACCGTGCTGGTGGCGACCTTCACCGAGCAGACCAGCGGGTCGCCGTTGGCGTTGAGCACCGGCTCGATGGGCAGGTTCTGCGGCTTGAGATGCGCGTAATACTCCGTCTGCCAGTTGTCCGCGTTGACGGTCTGCTGGAAATAGCCTTCACGGTAAAACAGGGTGATGCCCACGAAGCCGAGGCCGAGGTCGCTCGCCGCCTTCGCGTGGTCGCCGGCCAGCATCCCGAGGCCGCCCGCCGCGATGGGCAGCGTCTCGTGGAAGCCAAACTCCGCGCTGAAGTAGGCGACGGGGTTCTTCAGCAGCTCCGGCGCGTTCTGCGCGCCCCAGGTGTCCTTGCTGGCGAGATAGGCGTCGAAGTTCTTGAGCACCGTGCGCACGCGGTCGGCGAACTCCGGCTCCTGCAGGCGCATCCGCAGCTCGTAGTCGGAGACCTCGTGGAGGATGGCGACGGCGTTGTGGTAGAGGTTCGTCCAGCCGCGCGGCGAGAGGTCGTGGAAGATTTCCTGCGGCTCCTGGTTCCAAGTCCACCAGAGGTTGCGCGAAAGGCGGTGCAGTCCGGCAGTCAGTTCGGCGAGTTCAGCGGTCGTCAGTGGTTTGTGGTTCATAGCAACGGTTGCCACAGGGGAGCCGGAGTTGGGGTTTGCCCGCCAGCAGCGAGGGCGACGCTAGAGAGGTGCATGGCTCGCGGCAAACAAAAAGCCTTCATCGGGAGGATGAACCTCGAACAGCAGGAGACGACCCGAGGAGTCTCGCCTTGAACTACAAACGGGGAACGAGTCAGAGACTCGTCACCTCGTCTCCTACGCGGCTCAGATGATTTCCCGAATCGGCTGGCCGCCGTCGAGGATGGGCACGGGCCGCCCGGTGAAGTCGTTAAACGTGTGCTCGGGGTCAATGCCGAGGAAGTGATAGACCGTCGCCAGCACGTCGCCCGGCGTGAGCGGACGCTCGACGGGGAACTCGGCGTTGGTGCTCGACGCGCCGATGACCTGACCCGTCTTCAAGCCGCCGCCGGCCAGCATCACGGAAAACACGTCGCCCCAGTGGTCGCGGCCCGGAACGGGGATGCCCGGCTGGCCTTCGTTGATTTTCGGCGTGCGCCCGAACTCGCCCATCACCATCACCATCACGTCGTTGAGCATCCCGCGCTCGCCCAAGTCTTCGAGCAACGACGCCACCGCGCGGTCGAGCACCGGGAGCTTGTAGCCGTGGCCCTTCGCGATGCTGGAATGGTCGTCCCAATGCGGCATGTCCACCGTCACGAAGCTCACGCCTGACTCGACAAGCCGCCGCGCCAGCAAGGTGTAATGCCCCCACGGCCCCCGTCCGTAGCGGTCGCGCGTCTTGGCGTCCTCCTTCTCGATGTCGAACGCCTCGCGCGCCCGATTGCCCGTGACCATGTCCACCGCCTGCTGCTGATACTGGTCCATCGCATCCATCAACCGCCCCCGGTCCAGCCCGCGCCGGAAGCCGTCGAGCTGCGTGAGCAAGTCCACACGCGACTGCGTGCGCGCCGCGTCGCCCGTGAAGTTCTCCAGGCACTGCGGCTTCTGCACCGGCCCCGTGTGGCTCGCCGCGAGATACTTCTGCGCCGTGTTGACATCGAACGGGTTGAACGCCGGCCCCAGATACGCCGCGCCTTGGTAGCCGGGGAACAGGTAAATGCTCTGCGCCGCCGGCAAGCCCACGTAAGCCGGCACGCCCGGCGCGTTCGCCCCGCGCACGCGCGACACATACGCCCCGACCGACGGGAACTTCTGCTCCTTGTCCGTCGAGTGCGACCCGTAGCGGCCCGTGAGCATCCAATGCCCGGCGGCGAAGTGGTCGCCGTTCTTGTGATGCACCGAGCGGAGGAAAACCATCTTGTCAGCGTGCTTCGCGTGCAGCGGAAGCTGCTCCGAGATGCGGATGCCGGAGACGTTCGTCTCGATCGCGCCCCACGGTCCGCGATACGCGCTCGTCGCCTCGGGCTTGGGGTCGTAGGTTTCCAGATGACTCGGCCCGCCATCGAGCCAGAGGAGGATGACCGACTTGTTGCTCCGCTTCGCCGCGCCCTGCGCCTGCAAGCGCAGCAGATCCGCCGAACTCAGGCCCAGCGCGCCGAGAAACCCCGCCTTCAACGCCGACCGCCGCGACACACCCTGGCAGGTGAACGAGGCGCGGCCGTTTTGAACCAGGAGCATGAAAAGCCGACGCGCGCGACGGCGGCCCATTCAAGCGGAGACATTGAACCGGACTGTCACCCGCCGCGTCCTTAAGAGTGCGTGAGAATCATGAAAGCCCGCCCACTGCTTGCCGTTCTGGCCGCGCTGCTGCTCCTGCCCGCCTGCCGAAAGAAAGAAGCCGCGCCGGCTGCCGGCCCGCCGCAGCCACCCGAGTTCGGCAGCTCGGAGAACAACCTCGGCTACCTGAATGAAGGCATCCGCAACTTCCAGAAGGCCAGGAACCGGCTGCCCAATGACCTCAACGAGCTGGTGACGGAAAAAGTCATCGCGCGGATTCCACCGCCGCCACCCGGATTCCGATACGCGCTGGATCGCCAGTCCGGTTTGGTGTCGCTTCAGCCCGGCGGACAGCCGAAGTGAGCTTTGCCAATGCCTTTCACGCCCGCTATTTTGCCGCAGCATCCGCAAACCGATTCGACCATGAGTCGCTCGTTTCATCTCGCCAGCCTCCGTGCGCGCCGTGCGTTCACGCTGATTGAACTGCTCGTCGTCATCGCCATCATCGCGATTCTGGCCGGCATGCTCCTCCCCGCACTCAGCAAAGCCAAGGCGAAGGCCAAGGGGACCAAGTGCATCAACCAGGTCAAGCAAATCAGCCTCGCGGCCCGGCTGTATTCCGACGACTGGGAGGACCAGATGCTGCCCTATGGCATCCTCTACAGCCCGGTGGTGACTGGCCCGGTGGTGGTTGGCGGTGTGAACGGCAACGGCAGCAAGGGCTGGCCGGATCTCATGCTGCGCTACACGATGGCAACCAACCTTTACGATTGCCCGGGCAACGCTCCTACGCTGCGGCTGAACATCGGCATCAACTTGAATCTGGCCTTCAACACCATGCGTTACTCGAAGGTGCTCCAACCCGCCGGCACCATCCACTTCGCCGATTCCCAGCACATCACGAACCCGACTCAGACTGATCCCGATCAGTGGATTGGCCGGACCGCCTCCTGGGTTCATTTCCGCACGCCCAACGACACGCTCTACATGGCGCCCAACGACGAGACGCGCATCATGAATCGCCACGGTGGACAGGCGATGACGGGCTTCGTGGACAGCCACGCAGAGAGCATGAAGGCCAGCAAGGTGGGCTTGCAGTATTGGACCAACGGAACTTCCAGCCTCGCCAACCCCGACCCGCGCTGGCTCTGGGATCCTTGAGCTACGCCAGAACCCCCTTCACCACTTGGCCGTGGATGTCGGTCAGGCGGAAGTTGCGGCCTTGGAACTTGAAGGTCAGGCGCTCGTGGTCAATGCCCAGCAGGTGCAGCAGCGTGGCTTGAAGGTCATGCACATGGACGGGGTCTTTCGCCACGTTCATCGCGAGGTCGTCCGACTCGCCGTAGGTGATGCCGGGCTTGATGCCGCCGCCGGCCATCCAGATCGTGAAGGCGTAAGGGTGATGGTCACGGCCCCAGCGCTTGCGTTCCTTGATGTCGCCCTGGATGAAGGGCGTGCGCCCGAACTCGCCGCCCCAGATGACGAGCGTGTCTTCCAGCAGGCCGCGCTGCGCGAGGTCGAGGACGAGGCCGGCGCTGGGCTGGTCGGTGTCGCGGCACTGGTTGTAAAGCTCGGTGGTCAGGGAGTTGTGCTGGTCCCAGCCGGCGTGCATGACCTGCACGCAACGCACGCCGCGCTCGATGAGCCGGCGGGCCATGAGGCAGTTGTAGGCGAAGGTGCCTTGCTGCTTCGCGCCCGGCCCGTAGAGGTCGAGCGTGGACTGCGGTTCCTTCGAGAGGTCGGTGAGTTCCGGGACGCTGGTTTGCATCCGGTAGGCCATCTCGTATTGCGCGATGCGCGTGGCGATTTCCGGGTCGCCGAACTCGCGGAGCTTCAGCTCGTTGAGCTGCGCCAGGTCGTCGAGGAGGCCGCGCCGCACTTGAGCGGACATGCCGTCGGGGTTGCTCAGGTAAAGCACCGGTTCGCCAGTGCCGCGGAACTTCACGCCGCTGTAGCGCGTCGGGAGGAAGCCGCTGCCCCAGTAGAAGTCGTAGAAAATCTGGCCGCAGGTCGTGTCCTTGCTGATGGAGGTCATCACCACGTAGCCGGGCAATTCCTGTGTCTCGACGCCGAGGCCGTAGCTCATCCACGCGCCGAGGCTCGGGCGGCCGGGCATCTCCGAGCCGGTGAGCAGGAAGGTGATGCCGGGCGCATGGTTCACGGCCTCGGTATGCATGGACTTGATGAAGCAGATCTTGTCCGCGATGGCCGCCGTGAACGGCATGAAGCGGCTCACCCACGCGCCGCTCTGCCCGTGCTGCGCGAACGGCTCGACGGGCTGGAGCATGAGCTTGCCATCGGCCTTGCCGGTCATGGTGCTGAAGCGCTTGCCGGCGATGTATTCCTCGGGCACCGGCTTGCCGTGAAGCTCGGCGAGGCGAGGCTTGTAGTCCCACAAGTCCACGTGCGTGGGCGCGCCGTTTTGGAACAGGTAGATGATGCGCTTGGCTTTGGCGGCGAAGTTTGGAAATGCGGAGTGCGGAGTGCGGAGTGCGGAATGGGCCGGGCTCGCGCCGCCTGCGTCCTGCTTGAGCAACGAGGCCAAAGCGGCGACGCCCAAACCCGTCGCGCCGCGCCCGAAGAGCTGGCGGCGGGTGAGGAGGTCTTGGTGTTCGAGGAGGGGGTTCATGCCGCCGCTGGAACAGCCGTGAGCGCCTCGGTTTGTTGGGTTATCTCCGCGTGCAGCCGGCGGATTTCCTCCAGCGGACCTTCAGCCATCACGGCAAACATGCGCGGGTTCTTGGGCAGGACCTCCGTCCGGAGGTGAGCCAGCGCGGAATTCATGCGCTCCAACTGCTCAATGGTTTGGCCGAGAACTGCTTCTTCGTGGCTCATAATGCGATTCGCAGCAGTCCTTTCCGTAAGTCTGGCAAACCCCGGACTCGGGCGAAGAACTGAACGTATTCTTCATACGCCGGAGACCCCTCGGTCGCAACCAGAACATCGAAGCCGAATTGCTTCCGCACAAGCGGACGGGAGACCAGCGCATAATCGCTCATGTTCAAGTCGCGCGTGTAGTCATGCCCCAGGCGCAGCGACAGCAGGACATCAATGTCGTTGGGGGAGGGCTTGGCCGTGACGTAGCTGCCATCCACAATCAGCGATGCGAACAACTCGCTGCGGGCCATCGCGGCATGAAGTTCTTCCAGTCGCACAAACAATCGTGAACGCATGTCCGAACCTTGAAACCGCCCGAATCGCGCTCGGACTTCCTCCAGCGAGCAATTGTGAATTCCAGCGGGCAGCAACCCGTTTCCATCAAGTGCAGGAATCGGCATGGCACGCGATGATGACCCTCACGACCCGCCCAGCTTCACCAGCGCCTTGTCACTCCGCACATACACCGCGCCGCCTGCGATGCTCGGCGTGCCGATGATGGTGTCCTTCAAATCCAGCGTGCTGACCACCGCACCTTCCGGCGCGCTCGTGTCCACGACCTGCACGAGGCCCTTCTCGTTCACGAGGTAGAGGTGCTTGCCGAAGCCGACGGGCGTGGCGCTGTGCGGTCCTGTGGTGCGAAGCTGCCAGAGACGCTTGCCGTCCTTGATGTCCGCTGCGGTCAAGATGCCGGCGGAATTCAGCGTGAAGAGCTTGTCGCCCAACACGACCGGGCTGGCGGTGGCGGGCGAGAGCTGGTTGTTGTGCCAGACCGTTTCTGGATGCACGCCTGCCGCGCCGGGCTTCATCGCAGCCATGCCTTTCGAGGGCACATACAGGACGCCGTTGGCAAACACGCTCGACGACATCGTCGAAGCGCCGTCGGTGAAATACCACGCCTCCTGGCCCGTGCGCGCGTCCACGACGCTCAGGCCGGGACCGGATTGCAACACGACAAGCGGTTGGCCGGACTTCGCGTCGGGCACTAGCACGGGCGTGGCCCAGCAGGCGAGCTTGGGCCGGTCGCGCTTCCAGCGGTTCGCGCCCGTGGCCACGTCGAGGCCGGCGCTGAACGACTCGCTGTCGTTCTCCACCGGCACCACGAGCGTGTCGCCCACGACGATGGGCGACGCGGCCATGCCAAGGCTGTTGCTCGCGTTCGGGTAATCGCGCCCGAGGCCGCGCAGCCAGAGCACGTTGCCATCGAGGTCGAGGCAGAGCACGTCGTTCGAGGAGAAGAGGCAGAAGAGCCGCTTGCCGTCGCTGCACGGCGTGTTGGCCGCGACGCTGGTCTTGGGATGCGACATCGTGCGGCCCGTGGCCCAGAACTGGCGTTCCCAAAGTTTCTTGCCGTCCTTCGCGCTGAGGCAAATCACATGCAACCGGTCCTGTTCCGTGCTGCTGCACGCCGTGAGGAACACGCGGTCGCCGACGATGACGGGGCTGGACAACCCGCGCCCGGTCAACGCGGCCTTCCACGCGACGGACTTCTCGCCGAGCTGCACGGGCAGGTTGGCCTCAGGCGAAATCCCCGTGCCGCCGGGGCCACGGAACTGGAGCCAGTCGGCGGCAGAAGTGAACGATGCCGAGGCGAACAGGACGGCGACGAGGGCGGAGGTGGAATTAGGTTTCATGGGAAATTGGATTCAAACGAAGTGCGATACGTGGTGGGCGAGAGCTAGCACGGGAAAGGGTCACTTGGTGAGCAACTCATTGAAAACGTCGTCGGCTGGATTGTCCCAAGTCCGCAACAGAGTCGCGTGCGAAGCCGGTCCCGCCGTCTCGGCGAGCGAAGCCGCGTAATCCAAGCAAGCCAGCACATCCTCCCGAGTGAGCGAAGGGAAGGCGGCGAGCAATTGTTCCATGCTGTCGCCTTGCGCGAACATCCGAACGACTTGATGCACGGGAATCCGGGTGCCGGTCACGCAGGCTTGCCCATGGCAGATGCGTGGATGAATGGAGATGCGTTCGTTCATTTTAGAGACCGGTCGCAGCGACGATAGGCCGGCCGGTTGTGGGTGAGAAATTCTGTCCCAAATCTCTCAATGGCATACTCCACATTGGCCATGGTCCACCGAGGAGGTAATGGTCGAGTTTCCAAATCGGAAGGAAGAAGCATCTCAACGCATGGTGGATGTAGAGCAACGGACGCTCGTGGTCGGCCACTAAATCCGGCTTTACCGGCAGGTAGATAAAACTGTCCCGCATGCCCCAGTCACGTTGCACCAGCGCACATGAAATTCGTGACAGTGCGAAATGCGTCCCGACATAACCGACAAGGCAAGCCGTAGCAATGATTCGCCACCGGCGCTTTTTGACGTCTTCGGAGCTCATGCGACGCAGTCGAGTGGACCAACTAGCTACTTCGCCTCCTTCTTCCCCTCCGCCTTCTTCGCGCTCACCGGCCCCTTCGGCGTCGGCGGCCTATCCTTCGCCAAAATCGCCGTGCCGGTCGCATCGCACACGCGGAGCTGGAACTCCCATTCCTTCGTCCAGTCCTTCACATCCTCGTTCTGGCAGACTTTCACGAGGATGGTGTTCTTGCCCGCCTTCAGCTCGACTGGCAGCCGATATTGGTCAATGCGCGCGCCGCGATGATACTCGTCGCGCCCGAAGAGCAGCTTGCCGTTGAACCAGATTTTCCAGCCATTCTTGCAGCCCAGCCGCAACTCCGCCGGGCGCGCCGCCGCCGCGTTGAACTCGGTGAACGCGTAGCCGGTCACGCCCTTGAGGTCGCCGAAGGGCTTGTTGAAATCCACCATCCCGTAGTCGTTCGGCGTCGCCACGTCCACCCAGCGCGCCTTCTCCAGCTTGCCGTCGTAAATCGCCGCGAGGTCCACCGCCTTCTCCGGCGGATACGCGGTGTTGAAGCCCACGAGCTTGGTGTTGTCGAACGCGCCGATGAGCTTCCAGTGCGTGAGGAAGCCGAAGTGCCTCGGCAAGTCCACCTCCTGCCCGAGCTTCCGCAGCTCGCCGGCGACCTTCTTGATTTGCGCCTCGTCGCGCGCGTAGGTCAGCGCGTTGGAAAACTCCTTCGTCGCAGCGGCCTTGTCCTGTGCCGCAAGCGCCTTGTCCGCCGCGTCAATGAGCCGCTGCACGGCATCGCGCCGCAGTTCGACGCTCGGGTCGTTGAGGAATGTGGGCAGCAGCTTCTCGCCGGTCGCGGGCGACACGCGCGCAATCAACTCGTAAGCCAGCCGCCGCGCGCGGGGATTGTGCTTCGTGTCCGCGAGGAACTTCTCCAGCTCGGCCTGCGGCAGCTTGCGGCCGGCGGCCAGCTCGCGGTCGGCGATGGCGTCCACGGCGGAGCGGAGGTAGTTCGCGGCGAAGTCATTCGCGTCGTCCATCGCGGCGAGCAGCGGCACGAGCGTCTGCGCGCCGCCCTTGGCGAGCGATTGCCACGCAGCGGCGGCGGGGACGTTGCCTTTGCCCTCGCCCCCGACTTGGCGGATGGCGGCGATGTCGGACTTGAAATCAGCTTGGGCCGGCAGCGCGGCGAGCGCGGAGCCGAGCAGGAGCAAACGTAGTGGCTTCATGGCGCGTGAAGGTAGCGGAGCGAGCGGCGGTGACAACAGGCAAGTGCGGTGGCGGCAGCTCGCGCTGGAAGCGCGAATGACGGTAGCCGGTGAGAAGCCGACAGGCGCCCCCACCGGAAACGATGCGGAGGCGAGTCGCGCCCCAGCGGGGCGCATGAACCTCCGCTTCCCAAACGCGCTCATGCGCCCTTCCAGGGCGCGGGTTGAATCCGTCGCTGACCGGTGGGTGCGCTGCTCCCGTTGGTCACCGCTTCCCACCGACTACCTTCAGGTGCCCCTCTGGGGCAACCGCCGTGCGTTCTGCCGGCTCACTCCAAACTCACTTCGGCACCTGATTCAGCGTGTGGAAGAACGCGTCGCTCCGCAGCGGTTGGGCAGCCGCGCTGCGCACGCCGGCGGCGCGGACGCTCGTGACGAAACCCGCGCGTAGGCCGGGAATCTTGAGCCGCACGCTCAAGCCATCGGCAGCGACGCTCGCCGCCGCCACCTTCAACGGCGACGATCGGTTGGCCGTGCCGTCGAAGTCATGCTCCGCGCCGGGGGCAATTTCATGGCGATAGTTGAACTGGCTGACCTCGTAGCTCACGGGCTTGGCGGCGGACGCGGAGTCCACCGGCTGCGTAAAGGTCAGCTCGAAGCCGTCGGCCAGCGCCTTCATCGTCTTCGTCTCGCAACGCGCCGGTCCCGCCGGGCTCATGCGACCCAGCACAAGCGCGCGCCCGTCCGTTGTCGCACCGCCGAAATAGAGCTTCCCGTCCGCGCTCACCGCCAAGCGGCTGGCATTCGCTCCCAACCCCTTTACCAACGGCCACGCCGCACCCTGCCACTCTCCGTTGACCTGCTCCAAGCTCACGCGCAGCAGTCCGCCCTCGCCATCAGCCACAAGCACTTGTCCGGCAAACGCGCCCCAGCTCTCCGGCGCGACGGCCATGCCCGCCACATGCTTCGCCAGCCGCGTCGGAAACCACACGGCGGGCGGCGCGAATTCCTTCGGCTCCTTGAACTGCTCCTGTGGCGCGGGCTGCGTGGACGGGTGGCCTTGGAACTTGGATTCCTGCACGTGAATGAGTTTTGCGGCGGGCACCCACGGTCCCGCGTTGTCCGTGACGAACACGTCGCCGTTCACGGCGAGCGCACCACCAGGCGAGAGGAATCCGTTGGCCCAGCCCTCGAAGTCTTTTCCTCCGCGGCTGAACCGCGCGTCCCAGCCACGGAACGGGACTTCCCAGCGCGCGCCGCGTCCATCGAGGAAAACGTGCAGCCGGCCTTCCTTGTCCGCGACCGGGCCGGTGGCGAATTGCCGCGCACCACCGGTGAAGCCCCACGCCTGGCTCACGCACTCGAATAGGTCCGCCTCGCCGTCACCGTCCGTGTCGCGCAGGCGGGTGAGCTCGCACTTCTGCGCGACGAAAATCTCACCGCTCAACACGCGCAAGCCCGCCGGCTCCATAAGCCCGCGAGCGAAGTGACGATAAATGTTGGTGCCGGGTGAGTTCGCTGGCTCACTGCGGATGAAGACCTCGCCGCGCGCGGTGCAGAAGGCAAGGTCGCCGTTGGGCATGAAGTCCATGCCGGTGATGGGCGCGTCTGGTGCGGAGCGCCGGTGTCCAACCGGCGGGTTGTTCGGATGCAAGGGAATCGCCGGTTGGACACCGGCGCTCCAGAGCAGCTCGACGCGAAAGCCGCCTTCCTCGCGCACCGCCGGTGCGTTCGTGACTACCAGCGTCGGCGCTTGATTCGTCGGCTTGCTGGCGGGTGGCTCCGAGACTCGCACCAACTCCGGCGGGGCCACCTTCGCCGGAATCAACTTGGGTAGCAGGCGCTCGGCCTCGGCCTTGTCGGCGCACACGACGGAGAGCACTTCAAACGAGATTTCGCCGCGATGCGCTGGGATGTGGACGACGGCATGCGTCTCGTCGCCGGTCACATGGCGCTGCAAGGTCTCCGCGTCACCATCCTTCTCGCGGAGCAGCTCGACGACGTAGTCGGCCTGTCCCGTTGCGGGCTTCCAGCCGAGCAACGGGCGGCCCCGGAACGCGGTGAGCAGCACGTCCTTCTCGCGCAGGATGCCCATGGCAGCGTTGTTCTGGCCGATGCCGGTCATGCGCCCGGCCTCCATGTGCGCGGTGAACTCCAGGTCCATGTAACTCGCGGACAGCTCGAAGCGCCGCACCACCACGGGCATGCCGTCCACGAACTGCACGGAAGGCGACTCGTGGACGCGCACGGTTTCTTCGGCGTCGAGCGGCAGTTCATACATCAGCGTGCGGACTCCGCCGCGCGTGCTGAGGCCGAGGAAGCGCGGCTTCGACGGGAAGTCGGTGAGAATGTTGCGCGCGGGCTTGCCGCCGGCCCACGGGAAGAGCGGCGGGTTGGTGAAGAGAGATTCGCCGGTGAAGTCCGCGAGGAAGCGGCCCGCCGCGCCATCGTAGGGCGCGCCGTGCAAGTTCAGCGACGGCCCGCGCCAAGCCGTGTGCGAGCGGAGCGTCTCGGTGTCGAAGGCGAGGTGGACGTTTGTGGCGAGCGGGATGACCACGCTGCGCGCGGCCACGGACATCGGGGCGCGGCGGAACGGCTGGTCAGCGGGGTCGCGGAAGGTTTGGGCGGAAAGCGGGAGGGCGAGGAGGAGAACCCAAAGATTCAGGAAAGACAAAGATGGGGAGAGGCAAGGCACGAATTTGGGCGGCGTGCGTTGAGACGTGGGCCAATCGAAGTCGGCGCGCGGCTCCCTCGCCCCCACTGGGGGAGAGGGCTGGGGTGAGGGGGGAAGACGTTGAGTAGTTCGAGTCGCTAGGTCGGGAGGAAAGGCTTCGTGGGCTGGTCTTGGATATGCCTGACTCTCCACTCCGCAACCCGCCCCCTCACCCCGGCCCTCTCCCCCGATGGGGGCGAGGGAGAAGAGGGTGATGGGTGCTCGCGTGCGTCCGAACATCCGTTGCCCCATTTCCCCATTCCCCATTCCCCATTCGCCGTTCACTTCACTTCCCACTTCTCGCCGAAGAAGTCGGCGGCGACGACGCCTTTGCCGCCGACGCGGTCGGGCAGCGGGACGCTGAGGTCGAGGATGGCCCAGTCGGGGAGCTTGGGCGTCTGGAACGAGTTCGACGCGCCGGCGAACTGCGGGAAGGTGAAGCCGCTGTTGATGACCACGTAGCGCGACGGGTTCAGCGGGTTCGGGAAGATGAACGCGGGCGCGTGCTTGGTGGCGTCGAAGCTCTTGCCGCCGACTTTGATTTCCTTGCCGTTCCACTGGATGGGCAGCTTGGCGGCGATGCGGGCGAGGAGCTTGTTCGAGGACGGGTCGCCCCAGAGGACGAGGTTGCTGTTCTTGATGTCGTCGTCGGTGATGGCGGAGTCGTCCTTCACGCGCGGCTCGCCGCGGAAGTAGCGCCGCCAGTGAAACGCGGCCTCGGCCAGCTCGGTCTTCGCCCATTGCCCGACGGCGGCGTTCAACGGCTGGCCGGTGGGTCGCACCATCACGAACGAGTCCATGAAGGCGTCGTCAATGGGGCCTTGGAGGTTGTGGCGTTTGGCGAGTCCAGGACCGGGTTCATCCGGGTGCATGACCCACTCGCCGCCTCGCTGGCTCACGTAGACGCCGGGCCAATCTCTCCTCAACTTTTGTTCGAGTCCCTTCGGAAAGGGAATTGCCTTTCCATTCACAACTAACTCCCACGGAAAGAGAAGCTGCCCATCCGCCATGACCTTGGTTGGATAATCGAGGCGAAACGTCGTCACATTGCTCGTGGTGACGAAAAGGTTTCGCCTGAAAATCTTGGCGGACGCCGACGCGGGCTCCCAATGCTTTTCTAACACTTCAATTGAAAACCAGTGCGCTCGATTCCACTTCAGCGTGTGAGTGACAAGCGCCACGGATTCAGGGGGCCGGTCACGACGTTTATTCGTCGCCTCGTCCACGAGTTTGGCCACGACCACCTTCGCCTCCTTCTCGTAGGCGTGGCCGGTCTTGGGGCCGATGATGTGGGTCATCTTCACGCCGTCCTTGAGCAGCGCGGCTTCCATGAGGTCGGCGGCGGCTTTCTGCGCGTCGTCCTCGCCGCTGTAGGCCACAAGCGTCGAGTTGACGAGGTTGATGGGGCACGCGAGCGGGTCGTAGAGGTTCCAGAGCTTCTGCTCCCACCACGGGATGGCGTCGAGCTTGTCGCCGAGCTTCTGATAGTTCTTCACGTCCACGAAGCCCGCGCCGGGATTCACGGAAGCGAACTTGTCCGGGTGATGTGCGCCGAGGTGCCACGCGCCCGCACCGCCCATCGAGAAGCCGCGCATGGCGAGCTTGTTGCGGTCAATCGGATAGTGCTTCGCCGCGTGGTCGAGGCCTTCCCACACGTCCACCTCGCCCGCGAACTTGAAGGCGTTCATGAAGCGACCGTAAGGGTCCAGCACGAAGGCGTCGTCCGGCAGGAACGTGCCGCCCGCGCGCGACTGGCCGTCAATGAAGGCAATCTCGTTGAGAGTGTCGCCGCGCCCGTGCAGCCAGAAGTCGAGGCGACGCGGCTTGTCATCGCCGGTCAGGTAAGTCACCGGCACCTTCAGCCCGTAAGGCTGCACCGAGCCGTCAATCTTCGACACGTAGCCGCGCACGACGGGGACGTGCGTGAGCGGGGCGGGCGTGGGGCCGGGCGGCTTCTTCTTCGCGGCGGCCTCGGCGGCGGCGGCTTCCATGGCGCGCTTCACTTCGAGCAGGCCGGCCCTGGTGTTCCACGGCGCATTGCCGGACTTGAGCGCGGCGGCGCGGTCCATGCCCTGCTTGAGCAGCGCGCGGGCAGAGTTGAACTGGTTCGTGCTCGTGAAGATGTCGTCCTCCAGCGCGTAGCGGACGGCGTTGTGATAGACCTGCACGTCGGGCAACAGCGCGAGCAACGCGGGCTTGCCGGCGAGCGATTTGCGGAGGGCTTCAATCTCCTTGCCCAGCGTGGCTACGCCCGCAGTCAGTTCCGCCTGCACCTCGGCGGGCACGACAACGCCGGGAGGCGGGTTGAGCTTCCGGGGATTGGGCTGGAAGTTGGCGGGCGGGGCCTTTTTGGCGGGGGCCTTGGCGTCAGCGGCCTTCTTCTCCGCCGCGCTGGTGAGCGCGACGGACAACGAGAGTGTCGTGAGGATGGACAACAGCTTCATGGGTGGTGTATCGCAGAGCGCGCGGCGCTTGGCGAGCGTGCAGTGAGTGAATGCCCCGCCGACGCTGACCAAAGCCATGCCTGTCCCAGCCAAAGCCGCTGCCCCTGTCGCGGACCACTACGTGCTCGTCGTGGAGGACAACCCCGTCATCCGGCAAATCTACCGTCGCGCGCTGGAGCAGCAGCAGCTCACCGTGGTGGACGCGGAGAACGGCACGCGCGCCCTGACGCTCATGGAGCGGGTGCGACCGGGTTACGTGGTGCTGGACTTGATGATGCTGGACATGGACGGCTTCGAGTTCCTCAAGCGGATGCGCCGCCGGCCTGAGTGGGAGTCGGTGCCCGTGGCCGTCCTCAGTGCGAAGCCCCTCAGCGAGCAGGAGCGCGCGTTCCTCGCCGTCAACGCGCAGCATTACCAGCGCAAGAGCGAGGCGGCGTGCGCGGAGGTGGCGGCGCTCGTGGGCAAGGCCATGGCGGTGTAGGAGACGACGTGAGGAGTCTCTAACTAGCGCGTTTGCACCGAAGGAAGATGGAGACTCCTCACGTCGTCACCTACGCGGAATTGTTTCGGCTCGCCTCCGGTCCGGGTTCCGCAAAATCTCTCCGCGCGTGCAACTCGACTTGTTCAGCCGTCTGCTCCGCCGCGTGCGTCCGAGCGCACCGGCGGCGGCGTTGCGCGTGGGCGGGGCGGAACTGCCGGTCGAGTTCGTGCGGAATCCCAAGGCGCGGCGCTACATCCTGCGGCTCACGCCCGAGCGCGTGGCGCGCGTGACGGTGCCGCGCACCGGCAACCGCGCCGAGGCCTTCGCCTTCGCGCAGCGGCAGACGGCGTGGCTGGAGAAACAGCTCGCCAAGCCGCCGCGTTCCCGGCACGCGACCGAGTGGAAGCACGGGACGGAAATTCTCTTTCGCGGTGAGCGGGTGGCGCTGCAACTGGAAACCCACGCAAGCGGTTGCACCGTGAAGTTCGCGGACCAAAGCGTCGCGCTCCGCCAGACCGCGACCAACCTCCGCCCCGCCGTCGAGCGGCACCTCTGGCGGCTGGCGGCGAAGGAGCTGCCGCCGCGCTTGCTCGAACTCGCCACGTCGCTCCAAGTCACCGTCCAGCGCGTCACGGTGCGGAACCAGCGGTCGCGCTGGGGCAGTTGCTCGCGCGCGGGCACGGTGTCGCTGAACTGGCGGCTGGTGCAGACGCCGGACTTTGTGCGCGACTACATCTGCGTCCACGAGCTGATGCACCGGCGCGAGATGAACCACTCGGCGCGCTACTGGCGGCACGTGGCCGAGGCATTCCCGCGCTGGGAGGAGGCGGAAAGGTGGCTCAAGGCGAATGGCGGATTGCTGCGGTGAGCTGAGACCAAAGTCTGTCGAAGTTCTGCGATGTCTTGGACTGCGGCGGGAAACGGAGCGCCACGCCGCTTTTTCATCCCGCGGAGCGGTCGTAGGCGAGTGTCCGCTCCGCGGGAAGGCAAAGCGGTGTCGCCGCTGCGCTCTGCCACCGCAGTCCAAAACCTTGCGGCGGTCGAGTTCAGTCGAATTGCTCGCGCGCTTGCCTGAGTGCGAAGCATGGACTTACGCTCACTCCACTCAAACATATGAAGCCACTGCCCATTCTCGCCGCCCTGTTCCTCGCCGCCATCACCGCCACCTCCGCCGCTGACAAGCCCAACCTCGACGGGGTCCGGCGCATTGTCTTCCTCGGTGACAGCATCACCTATGGCGGCGCCTACGTGGACATTCTGGAAGCCGCCTTCCGCGTGGAGCACCCCGACCGGGCCGTCGAGTTCATCAACATCGGCTTGCCCAGCGAGACCGTCAGCGGCCTGAGCGAGCCGGGCCATGCGGGCGGCGCGTTCCCCCGCCCCACCGTCCACGAGCGCCTCGACCGTGTGCTCGCCAAGGCGAAGCCCGACCTCATCGTCGCCTGTTACGGCATGAACTGCGGGATGTATTATCCGTTCAGCGAGGAGCGCTTTGCCAAGTATCGCGAGGGCATGGAACTGCTGCGCAAGAAGGCCGCCGCCATCGGGGCCAAGGTCGTCCACATCACGCCGCCGGTCTTCGACCCCATGCCCATCAAGGCCCGCCTCCTGCCCGCCGGCCTGCCGGAATACAAACAGCCGTTTGAGGGCTACAACACCGTGCTCGACCGCTACTCGGAATGGCTCGTGAGCCAGCGCGCCCAAGGCTGGCTGGTGTTCGACGCGCACTTCCCGATGGCGAAGTTCATCGCCGCCGAGCGCGAGCGCGACCCGGCTTTCAAGCTCGCGGGCGACGGTGTCCACATCAACGCCACCGGCCACTGGCTCATCGCGCGCGAGGTGCTGCGCGCGTTCAAGGCCCCCGAGGACAAGCTCGCGGAGGCCAAGGACGGCGCGGGCTTTCTCGCGTCGGTTCATCCGCGCGGCGCGGAACTGCTCAAGCTCATCGCGCAGCGGCAAGGCATCGTGAAGGACGCTTGGCTCAACGAATGCGGCCACCTGCGCCCCGGCATGAAGAAGGGCGTGCCCGTCGCCGAGGCGAAGGAGAAGTGGACCGAGCTGGAGGCGAAGATTGCCGAAGTCGCGAAGGCGAAGTAGTGATCAGGCAGGGTGCTTCTCGATTTCACTTGGCGGCGAAACCGAGGTCTATCACCAGCGGGTAATGGTCACTACCGACGCCATTCCCGATGTGTCTGGAAGACACGGCCAATTCGGTGGAAACGAGGCAATGATCCAGCGGAACCCAGAGTGGCGGAAACCATGTGGGCCACGTCGGACGCCACCCGCTCGCTCGGCCGGTATCTAGGAGCGATGCCGACCGTTCCAGTTTTAGAAAGTGTGGCGACCAAGGCGCCGCGTTCAGGTCGCCGACCACCAGCGTGGGCAGCTTCCTTTCCGCCACCGTGACGGCAAGCTTCTCCAGTTGCTCATTCCGTAGTCCTGCGTTTTCCGGGTTGCCCGGTGGCAGCGGATGTGTGCCGACCAGAAACAAGTTCCGCTCGGCGAATTCTATGACTGTGGTGATCGATGGCACTCCGGCATCCCCCAACTCCACCACGTCTGGTGACTTCAACGGAAGCCGGCTGAAAAGCGCGATGCCGAAATTGTCCTCGCGCGGCGCAAGAAGGGTGTGGGGGAGCGGATTGGTCAATTCTTGGAGTGCGCTGAGCCAGCGGTTGTCCACTTCCATGAGGAGCAACACGTCGGGCTGCGAGCGGCGAACCTCGGCGAGAACACGGTCATGGTGAGTGTTCTCGGTGTTCACGTTCAGAAGCATCAACCGAAACGTCTTTCCGACTGGCTTCGGGGTCGAGGCCGGGAACAACCAGGGTGCGAGGACGATGGCGTTCAGCAGCGCTCCGACGAGGAACACGGCGGCGGGTTTGAGCCGCTTTCCGAAGGCCAGCACAGCGCCCAGCCCTGTGAGGAGCACCAAATATTGAAGGCGGAAGTGAGTGGTCAGTTCCAGCAACCAGGCCCACTCGCCCGCGAATCCAGCGAGGGTGCAGATAAACGCGACCGTCCCCAACGCCTCCGCTAATCCCCAGAGCGAGAATTTGGCAGTTCTGGACTTGGCGGGCTGTGGTTGCCCAATGGGTGTGGTGCTGGAGCTAATCACTTTGCGAACTTTGCGTTCCTTCGCGATCGGAACTCACGGCTTCACCGCCTCAATGCTCGCGGAGAGCACGTAATCACCGGGGTTCTTGCCGGGCAGCCATTCGTGGATGAACTCGCGGCTCGTGTCCACGGGGCGGATGCGGATGTCCACGAAGCCCGCGTCGCGTAGCATCGCTTCCAGCTCCTCGACGGACGCCGCGCCGGCCACGCAGCCGCAGTGCGCGGCGAGGTCGGCGAAGATGTCGGCCGGCAGGTCGGCGGTGCGGACGGTGTCGGCGATGGCGAGGCGGCCGCCGGGACGGAGCACGCGGAAGGCTTCGCGGAAAACACGCGGCTTGTCGGGCGAGAGGTTGATGACGCAGTTGGACAGGATGACGTCCACGGAGTTCGAGTCCACGGGCAGCGACTCGATTTCGCCGAGGCGGAACTCGATGTGCCGGACACCGGCCTTCGCGGCGTTGGCGCGGGCCTGCTGGAGCATCTCGGTGGTCATGTCCACGCCGATGACGCGGCCTGTCGGC
>WRPG01000110.1 GCA_009773355.1 Limisphaerales bacterium | reverse complement strand
CGAGCGCGGCGCGCGGGTGCTGTTCGAGCTGCACTGCCACGCCGGCCGCGCGCCGTTGCGGGAGCTGGCGAAGGCGCTGCCGGACGTGGACCTGCCCGAGGCGCTGGCGGAATTGCGGTTGCTTCGTGGCGTGATGCTGCTGGAATCGCCGCCGCCTGGCGTGAGTTTGAGCAGCGAGTTGCGGCGTCAGCTCGGCCTGCCGCCGCGCTGGGCGGACACGTCCACCATGCCCGACGAACCCGAGGCCGTCCGCGAGCCGCCGCCCGCCCCGCGCGGACCGGCGTCCGCCAAGCCGCCCTCCTTCCGCTGCGTCGAGTGCCTGCGGAAGTTCCGGCTCCGCAACCTGCGCGGCGGCGTGCTTTTCCACTGCCCGCTCTGCGGTGCGCCATACCGCACGCGCGCAGACGCGCAGGGCCGCGTGCAGGTTGAGCATCGCACGGGTGATTCGCACGGCGTTCCGCTCGCGGTGACGATCCGGCCTGCCGGCAGCCACGACATCCTCGGCGTCGCCGCCACCGCTACCACCGACGAGATCAAGCAGGCCTACCGACGGCTGATGAAGGAGCATCATCCCGACCGGGTCGCGGGACTGGGCGCAGTGGAACAGGCACAAGCGGAGGAGCGCAGCAAGGAGATCAACCGTGCCTATGCGCAGATGCTGGGCAAGGCGTGAACCGGGAACCGCTCAACTTCGCGGGCCAAACACGCTGCCGAGCACGACATCGCGCGTCTTCCACACCAGCGACATGGTCACGGACACGGGCAGCAGCACGAGCACCACGACCAGCGCGAAGCGGATGCGTGCCAACTGGCCGAGGTCCAGTGCCTCGATGACGGCCTGCGGCAGGTAGTCGAGCTGGGCGAGCAGTTGGTAGCCGCCGACCAGCACCAGGCCCAGCAGCATCAAGGTCAGGTTCATCCGCGTGAAGAAGCGGATGTCTTCACGGAGGGTTTCATCCGGCAGCAGCGCGGCGAGGCGTTGGAGGACGTGGTTCAACTGGAGGAGAAACAGCAGCCCCGTAATCGCCAGTGCGACGACGATTTGGAAGTAGTAGGGCTCGGTCGGCAACCGGCTCCAGAAATACACGAAGGGCGAGAGGCCGAAGTTGACGAGGGCGAGGAGTTTCGCGCGGTCCAGCGCGCCCTGCCATGCGCGCTCCTGCGGTTGGTAGCAGGACAGTTCGAAGATGCCAAAGAGCAGCAGGCCCGTGGTGACCACCGGCGGCGCGCTGCCCAGCGCGCGGGGAAACTCCGCCACCGCCATGAGCACGCAGACCAGCAGCGTGCTGGGCAGGCCCCAGAAAATCGCGGACAGGCCCCGGACCAAGCGCCGCAACGAGGGCAGGAGTTCGGCGTTCATCGGGGAAAGCTCCAAATCCCAAGCTCCAAGCTCCAAAGAAGCTCCAAATCCCAAGCTCTAAACCGAGTGACACACCGTGCCATTGGAGCTTGGATCTTGGAGCTTGTTTGGGATTTGGCCATTGGAGCTTGGAGCTTTGTGCAACCGCTCCCGCCGCTCAGAACGTGAGGTAAGTGTATTCCTTCAGCCCGCGCTCGTAGTCATCCAGCAGCCTCATGCCTTCGCTGGGTTTCATGCGGTCGGTCTTGATGGCGTCGTCCACCTGCGCCTTCATCAGGCGCTTGAGCTCGTTCTCGTCGTATTGCACGGCGGCGAGGGTCTGGACGATGGTGTTGCCCTCGATGATCTCCTCGATGTAGTAGCCGGTCGGCTCGTCAGGCTCGAGGAAGACGTGGACCTCGTTGACGCGGCCAAAGAGGTTGTGCAGGTCGCCCATGATGTCCTGATAGGCGCCCATCAGAAAGAAGCCGAGGTGGTAAGGCTCGGGCGCGCCGTTGCCGTTCGCGCTGTTGAGCGCGTGGAGCGGCAGCGTGTCGCGCACGTCGCGCAGGTCCACGAACTTGTTGATGCAGCCGTCCGAGTCGCAGGTGATGTCCACCAGCGTGCCCTCCTTGGTCGGGCGCTCGTTGAGCCGCGCGATGGGCATGATGGGGAAGAGCTGGCCCAGCGCCCAGTGGTCGAGCAGCGACTGGAAGACGGAGAAGTTGCAGAGGTATTGGTCGCCGAGCAGGTCCTCGAGCTTGCGGATCTCCTCCGGCACGTAGGCCTGGCCCTTGAAGCTGGCGACGACCTCCTGGCTGATCTCCCAGTAGAGCGTCTCGATCTTCGCCTTGTCCGGCAGCTCCAGCAGCCCGAGCGTGAACATCTGGTGCGCGTCCTCCTTGCGCTCCTCGGCATCGTGATAGGCTTCGAGCTTGTTGAGCTTCGAGATGTTTTTCTTGATGTCGAGCAGCTCACGGACGAGCGCGTGCTCAGAGTCGCCGAAGGTCAGCGCGTCGCCGCCCTTGGTCTTGGCGATGGAACCGAACACCTCGACCAGCAGCACGGAGTGATATGCGACGATGCCGCGGCCGCTCTCACTGACGATGTTCGGGTGTGGCACCTTCTCCGCGTTGCACACGTCGGCGATGTAGTAAACGATGTCGTTGGCGTATTCCTGGAGCGAGTAGTTCGTCGAGGAGTCGAACGCGCTGCGCGAGCCGTCGTAGTCCACGCCCAAGCCGCCGCCCACATCCATGAACTCAATGTTGAAACCCATCTTGTGCAGCTTGGCGTAGAAGCGCGACGCCTCCTGCACGGCCTTCTTCACCGTGAGGATGTCCGGCACCTGCGAGCCGATGTGGAAGTGCAGCAGCTTGAAGCAATGCTCGAGCTTCTCCGCACGCAACAGCTCCGTCGCCGCGAGCAACTCAGCCGTGCTCAGGCCGAACTTTGCGTTCTCGCCGCCGCTCTCCGCCCACTTGCCCGCGCCCTTGCTGGCGAGGCGCGCGCGGATGCCGATGAGCGGCTCGACGCCGACCTGCCGCGAGACGGCGATGATTTGTTTCAGCTCCTCCAGCTTCTCCACGACCATGATGACGTGCTTACCAAGCTTGGTGCCCATCAGTGCCATGCGGATGAACTGCACGTCCTTGTAGCCGTTGCAGATGATGAGGCTGCCCGGCTGGTTCTGCATCGCCAGGCCGGCGAAGAGTTCCGGCTTGCTGCCCACTTCGAGGCCAAAGTTGAACGGCCTGCCCGCGTCGAGGATTTCCTCCACGACCTCGCGGAGCTGGTTGACCTTGATGGGAAAGACGCCGCGATACTGGCCGGCGAAGTTGAACTCCGTGATGGCGTTGCGGAACGCCTTGTTGATGGCCTCGACGCGGTGCCGGAGAATGTCCTGGAACCGGATGAGCAGCGGGAACTTCAGCCCGCGCCCGCGCGCCTCCTCCACGATGTCCGTCAGGTCCACGCCCACGCCCGCGTCCTGCAACGGGCGGGCCACGACGTGCCCGGCGTCGTTGATGTCGAAGTAGCGCGCACCCCAGCGGTCAATGTTGTAGCGGGTGCGGGCGTCCTGGATGGTCCAGGGGCCGGTGCTGGCAGCGGAGGGTTCGCTCATTTCTCGCGGTTCAATTGGCGCGCACTATAGAAATGCGTTTCCCGATTGCAATAGGCGCGATGCAAATTCTTGCGGCTAGCAGCGGGAGCGAGTGATCAGCAATTAGTAGTCAGTGCGAGCGACGCCGTTGGCACAGAGCGCACCGCTGGCCTCTGCACTGACTACCAATTACTAATCACTTTCCCCGCCTCCAATTTCCTTGCCTCCCGCGCCCGCTTCTCCCGACACTCCGCGCCAGCAAGCAACCACTCAACCGAAAGGCCACACCATGTCCGTCCGCCGCCTCCCCGTCTACATCCTCGCCGACTGCTCCGGTTCCATGAACGGCGCGCCCATCGAGTCCGTGAAGTCCGGCATCCGCTCCCTCCACAGCGAACTCATGGGCGACCCCTCCGCCGTCGAGTGCGCCTACCTCAGCGTCATCACCTTCGACGCCAACGCCCAGCAAGTCGTCCCCCTCACCGAGCTGACCAGCTTCGTCCCGCCCGACATCCGCGCCGGCGGCACCACCTCCTTCGGCGCGGCCCTCAAGCTCCTCATGGACTCCATTGACCGCGAGGTGCAGAAGACCACGCCGGAGAAGAAGGGCGACTGGAAACCCCTCATCTTCATCTTCACTGACGGCGAGCCGACCGACGACTGGGAAGCCCACGCCGCCACCGTCAAGCAGCGCCGCCCCGGCAACCTCATCGCCGTGGCCTGCGGCGAAAAGGCCGACCCCGACGTGCTCAAGCACTGCACCGAGACCGTCCTCGTGATGAAGGAAATGACCCCCGACGCCTTCAAGCAGTTCTTCAAGTGGGTCAGCGCCTCCATCAAGCAGACCAGCCAGAAGATCGGCGCGCCCGCCCCGTCCCCCGGCGCGATGCCGCCCGTGCCCGGCGCCCCCGCCGCGCCCACCGTGCCCGCCGAAGGCATC
>WRPG01000162.1 GCA_009773355.1 Limisphaerales bacterium | reverse complement strand
AAGGTCTTGCTCGTTTGCTTCGGAAGAAACGCCTGCGAAACGCATGGGGCTGCGCTGAAGGAAATATGTGGTTCAACTCCGTGATTTCCCGCTCGCGTCGCTCCTGACCTTGATTGGAACTCGCCGAATTCTGAAACAGGCTCCCTCCGATATTGGATGAAAGGCAGCGGAGGTCATGCGGCTTCCATCATCCGCTTCGTCACGGCCTCGACCACCTGCTCGAGGCCCCCCGGTGCGACGACCGCGATGGTCTCCTGATAAATCCCCGTCCCGTAAAGCTCGCGCGGCGGCAGATAGGATGCACCCCAGTCCGCTGCAATCGTCGCAACAACGATGGCCTTGCCCGGAAAGCGCCGCCGCAGTTCAGTCTGGAGCACGCTGTAGAACTCGCCTTGCACACCCAGCCAGAACCCGTCGCCTGCGCGCCAAAGCGTGACTTGCAGCGGGAACATATCACCCGCCGGCAACTGCGACAGCCGGTGCAGCATCCGGCGCTTCCGCTCCGCCATCGCGCGGCAATCGGCGGCCTTGGCCGCGTCGCTCGCCGCAAGGGCTGCGTCCTCGTCGGCCTGAAACCGTTTCAACTCCGCCTCGATCTGCGCCGCCGTCGGTTGGCCAGGGCGATACGGCAATGCCTCGTGCCAGCGGGAGCATTTCCAGCGTTGCTTGGCCGCGAGTTCCTCAACGGACAACGGCTCGTGCGCCCACNNNNCGGACACGACCGGGCCTGTGTAGCGGAAGCGGGTGCCTGCTGCCGGCAAAGCGGTCAACGCCGCGAGCGCGGCGTAGGCGAGCTGGCGGCCATTGCGGTCCGCCACCGCCGGGTCGCCCACGAAGCCCTCGACAGGTCCCAGCTCGCCGCTCGCGCCTTGCAGGAAGAGACACGGCACACCGGACTCGCGCTCGACCACTTCGCGCAGCGCGCCGATGTAGTCCGGGCTGATGAGCGTGTTGTCCCACGCAAGCGTGGTCGGGTGGCATGCGTAATTCACCACGCAGGCGAGCAGTTTGCCATCGGTGCTGGTCACGCGCGCGACGAGCACGGTGTCATCCGCCGGCGCGGCCGGATTGTAGCCACAAGCGAAGAGCTTGCGGTCCGCGTCCCAGAAATCGCGATGCGCGGCGAGATTGCACCGTCCAGTCCCGTAGGCGATGTCGGCGAGGGTCATTTTCGCCAACGCGTCCTTCACCAATTCCGCCGCACGCTCGGCCACGCTGTGCAGGTAGCCGGGAATCAAGTCACCGCCCGGCAGCGCTGCGCGCTCCAAGCCCATCAAGCCCGCGCCATGCGTGTGCGAGAACACGACGAGGATGCTTTCCTTCGCCTGCCCGGTGGCCTGCGCGATGTGTGTGACGAGCTGACCGTGTTCCACCGCGCCCAGCACGCAGTGGTCAAGGGCGACGAGGACTTGAAGCGCCGGGCATTGCTTGGCAGGAAGCTCATCGCCCCGCACCGGAGCGAACACCGCCACGGTCGCTCGCAACGGACGGTGGATGCCGGTGGCGCGCTCGTGCTTCGCCGCACCCCACATGCGGTGATAGATGTTGGCTGGCGGCGTGATGTCACCCCACACGAGGGCGAAGCGGCAACGACTTTGCGGCGTTTCAACTGTGGTCATGGAGACTTCCTTCCCACCAGGGCTTGTTCGAACACGCTGCCCTCGGGCTTCAGCAGCCACCAGCA
>WRPG01000040.1 GCA_009773355.1 Limisphaerales bacterium | reverse complement strand
GGCGAGATGCCGCTGCGCGGCGGCGGAATTGCCCGCGAGCTGCTCCGCCCGCGCGAGCGCCTCGTGCGCGTAGCCGGGGAAGAACGGCGGCTCCGCGCCGCTGACATCGAGGCACAGCCGGGCGTAATGCCGCGCGTTCTCCGCCTGTCGCAGCACGGCATAAACGCGCGACGCCTGCCAGTAGCCGATGGACAGGTTTTGCGCCGTGCAGTCCGCGCGCTCGCGCCAGTGGGCCAGCGACGCGTGCGCGAGGGAAATCATCCGCTCGCAATCGTCCGGCGTGCGGTCGGGCTTGTCGAGCAGCGACCAGACGCGGTTGAAGCAGTCGGCGGAAAACCAACGGTGGGCCTTGGCGATGTCGAACGGCTCGGATGCGGAATCGCTCATGCCCGCGAGGCTACGGCGTCTGCGGAGTGCTCACAAGCGCCGGCCCCTTGACCTCCGGCAGATAGAGGTCCGGCAGCTTGATGCGGCCGGACTTGAGGTTCACGCGGACGTGGAACTGGTTGCGGTGCGCGTCGTGGCCGACGTGCCAGTCGCACGGCTCGCCGGGAATCGGGTCGGTGGCGACGAAGCTGACGTGGAGCGCGACGCCGGGGCACTTGGCGAGCGCGTCGAGGAACTGGTTCAGCGCCTTCGTGTCGCCTGCGTAGAGCAGGCTCGTGTGGCTGTTGAGAAAACGCCCGCCGAGGAACTTGCAGTCGGCCCGCGTGAGCGCCGCCCGCACCTGTTTCTGCGCGGCCTCCGGGTGGCCGGCGGCGTGCGCGACGCCGGGTTCCTTGAGTTCGCCCATCAGGGCGCGGGCTTCGAACGCGGGGGCGAGCAGGATGGCGGAAAGCAGCGGGGCAAGGAGCGGTTTCATGCGTGCGAAGTTGGACGGCGGGGTGCGGTCAAAACTCCCGGCGTTTCGTCGTCGGCGGGCCGCCGGACGGCGGCACCGAGGCTCCGGCGCGGAGCCGTTGAACCTCCAGTTCGGCGGCCAGCTTGCGCTGCTTTGCCTGCAAAACGGTTTCCACATCGGCCCGCCCTGCGAGCCGAAGTTTGTCAACCACCGCCAAAACCTTGGATGCAGTCAGCAGCCGTGCCTCCGCCTGTTTTAACGCGTCGCTCCGAGACTCGGCGACCGCCAGCGCACCTTCAGCTTCAATCACGTCCAACAAGCCCGCCCTCCCGGCGTCCGACTGAAGCCGAACCTGCTGCAAGCGCTGTTGTGCCACGCGGATGAATTCGTCCTCCACTCCGGTTGCTTGGTTGGTGGTTGCTTGCGGCGCGATGAACGCGTCGAACACGCGGCGCAGCTCCGCCGGCAGGCCGCCGAAGTCGCCCTTCTCCCGCGCGTTCCACGACTGCTCGCCCACGTCGCCGGGACCGGCGATGGTCAGCTTGCGGATGTAGCGAATGGAGTTGTCGGTTCCGTCGCCGCCACCGCACGCGACCCACAGGACTTGCCCGTCCGCGCGCCAGCCGACGGCGAACGGTGCGCCTTCAGATAGCGCCACGTCGAAGCTCTCCGCCTTCGGATTGGTCGCGGACTTCGGCCAGTCGAGCCGACCATCGAAGTGCTTCGGGCCCTTGCCACGCGGCGGCAGCTTGGCGGTGATGACCAGCGTCACGCCGCCCGCGAGGTCGTATTTCCCCTCGGTCGTGGCGACGCGCGTCGCGGCGGGAAGATTGGCACCCGCTCCGGCCTTGGGCTTGGCCGACACGTCGCCCCGGCGCAGGTCGTCGCCGTCCGCAATCAAGGTGACTTCATACACGCGCGCCTCGGCAAAGCGGTCCGGTGCCGTGCGCTTCCTATGGTGCGGCGTTCTCTCGATGCTGAAAGACCACGCGTGCTGCGTGGACACGTCCTTGAAGGTGAAACGCCCGCAGGCATCCGTCTTCGCGGAGGCGTAGATGCTGCTCCCGGGCCGCAGGCGGTCGCCGACCAGGACGATTTCGCGGTTGGGCAACGGCTTGCCGTCGGGTGTGAGCAGCGTGCCGCGCACCGTCGCCGTCGGGAGCAGCACGAAGTCCACACGCAGCGGCTTGCCGGGCAGGAAAGTTTTCTGCGGCCCCGGCTGCCAGCCGCCGGCGAGTTGCTGGGGCGTCAGCTCCCAGGCCATTTGGAGGTTGCCGCCGTTGCCGAGTTCCTTCTCCTCGAAGCCTGCCTTGCCGACATGCACGATGGCCGCCTGCATGGCTCCGCGCCGGTCGCCGGCGGCCATCGAAATCCCGGGGCCGAAGCCGACGCGATACGTGCCGTCCGCGCCGGTCTTCCCCTTGCCCGTGACGAACAACGAGCCGGCTCCGCAACTGACGTGGATGTCCGCCTCCGGCACTGGCTTGCCCTCGCCATCACGCACCGTGCCCTCGACGACCCACGCGTCGGCCGCCTGCACCGGTGAATGGTCACGCGCCCGCTTCACGCGCAGCACCAGTTCGTAGAGCCAGCCCTCGCGATGCCGGACCTTGCCGAAGCTCGACACCGCCTCGGTCGGCAGCATCCGCAGCGCGTCGCGCATCGTGCGCAGGTGCGCCTCGACCTGCTTCGCCCCGGCCTGCACTTCCTCGGGAGTGAAATCCTCCGGCAACGTCCAGACCAGCACCGGCGGGTCGTTCAAGCCCACCCATTTCGTGCGGAGCCAGAAGGCGTCCTTCGACTTCGGAGCCTCGCCATACGGGCCGCGCGTCACGTCCTGGCAGACCTCGAACCCGAAGCCGGCGGGCGCGGCGCATTGGAAGTGAACGCGGATGTCGCGCAAGCCGGGCGAGGTCTCGACCTTCAACACGCGGAAGTCCATCGCCGTCGCGTTGGTGGCGCTGGCTGCCACACGGTGAGGCCCTTGCGGCTCTTGGGCGGTGGGCGCGGTGGAATTGCCGGACTGGGAACTGAGCTTGGCGTTCACCTCTGCGAGCGGCACTGCAAGGCCGGAGGCACCGATGTGGGTGCCAAAGTCCGTTTCGGTCGGGACGGACCGAACTGCTGGAGACCGGAGGGGTTCGAGAAGGATGACCAATTCCACACCGCTCTGACCTTTGCGGTCCGTCCGTTCGGAACCAGCAGATTCGGCCAAGGGGATTGTCAACTGATGGCCCGGGCGAAGGCTTGTCCGGGCAGCACTCTCAAGCCGGCGATAAACTGGTTCCAACGGCAGCAACTGACTTGTGGTGGAGCCGCGTCCGAAGTTCACATTCCACTGCGATGCTTGGTCAGGGTATTTCTTGGCGTCGTTGGTTTCATAGGAAACAGAGAAGTCCGTCACGACCGGAGCCTTGCCCACCTTGTAATAGGAGCTCATGCCCTCCACCACGGTCGGCATTCCGTTGCTCCGGCGGACAAAAAGTATCTGCGCCAGGTGTTCGGAGGGAATCAGGCACTTGAACTCCCACCGAAGCAGGGCGGGTTTTGGGCCTTCCACACCCCATGCCGCTCGCGGCACGGCGTCGAGGACCAACTGGCTTTCCGACGCCGCCTTGCGCTGCCAATGCTCGTGCTTCCAATACCGGTCGCGCATGGCGAAGTTGTAGGCATCGGCCTCGGCGCGGAACTGATTGCTCAGGATGGAACCCGCGACCCACTGGATGCGGAAGCCCGTCTCCTCATCGGTCTCGGTTCCGTCCGTCTTCACCAAAAGTCCGTAGCGCAGGATGCGGAAGATGCCGGCCTGGATGTCCCGCGTGGCGGCGGCAATGCCGCGTTGCTGGGCGGCGGCGATGGCGGCCGGGCTGTTGTCGCTCGCGGCAATCGAACTGGTGACGGGCGAGGCGGTGGCGGACGCAACCAGGGCGGCGGGAGCGTTCGTTTGTGCCAGGCGGCAGCGAAGCCGCACGCCGCGCGGGTTTTCAGTGAAACCGTCAGCGAAGCCGGCCATGTGCAGCAAGCCGATGGCTCCCTGCCGGGTTTTGAAAACAAAACTGGCGGTGCCCGGATAGCCTGAAACCCGGCCTCCCATAGAAGTGAGATAATTCGTCCGCCCTGCGGCGCCGGTGAGGATGGCTTGCGCCTCCTTCAACGTGATTCGTTCGAGAAAGGTCGCCGGGTCCGGTTCGTCCTTCTGGTAATTCAGCCGCGTTCCCAGCGGAGTGAACCCCCAATTGTGATCGGTGAGATGCAGGGCCAGGTCCGCTCCAGCGGCGGCGATCCATTCCTCAATGCGCGCTGACCGTTGAAAGATGACCGGGTCAGGCGAGTTCACCGGCAATGGAAACGGCGGCGGCATCAATTCAGCCTTTGCCAAATTCACGAACATCAGACCAGCCGGGCCCGTTTCGTTGAACGTGATGACCCGCTCAATCACCGGGCCAAAGGCCAACCCCGGAGCCGGAGTTGCGGACTGCGGGTTCGCTGTTGTGGACGAGGCTCGCTGTTTGGCGGCCAGGGCGGCCAGGGCGGCCCTCATTGTTGCCTCGCGGGAGCGGTAGAGACCCGCCAGCACGAGGAAACCGACGAGCAGCGCCAGCCCAATGGCCACAACCGCCACAAGCACCCGGAGGGAAATGCCCCAGACAGGAGAAAGGCGGAGCGGGGCCGCAGCCGTTCCGCCGCGCAGGAGACACCACGCGGCCAATCCGAAAACACCCCCTGCCTTAACGAGGTGGGCATACGGGTTGAAGGCCAGGTAAGGCCACACGAAGGGCAGCAAGCCACCAACCAGTGCCGCCACGGCGAGGCCGACTATCACGTTGTGTTCCCGATGAGTGAAGCACTGACTTGCAAACGCAGCTCGGGCGTCCGGCCGAAACAGCAACCAAATGCCACATCCGAAACCTGCAAGAATCAAGAGATTATCAGGTGCATGGCGGGCCATTTCACGCGCAACGCCACCCATATCGTTGGGCCATGGAGAACCGGATGGAATCCTGTCCAAGGATGCCAAGCCAAGCACCACAGCGTGGCCGAACAGGTAATTCGCAATGGCCAAGGTGTTCGTGCCAATCGCCAGCCAACGCCACCACCGGTGTCTGGTGAGTAGCGCAAGTCCGGTAGCCGACAGCATCACCGCTCCATGGTGCGTAACGACATGAGTGCCGAGGCTCGCCACCGTCGGCAGCCAGCCGAGCAACCCGGCGAGCACGTAGAGCAGGCCGACCGGCTTGAACCAGGCGGGTTCGCTCGGACGCGCGTGGCCTGAACTCGCGGTGCTGTCCGTGATGTTTTCGACCTGCGTGCGGAACTCGGCGGCGGTGGCGTAGCGCAGTTCCGGCTTCGTCTCCAGCGCGCGGAGGACGATTTCGTCGAGGCGCACGTCAATCTGCACCTTGCGCGAGGGCGGTTGGAGCTTCGCGCCGGGCAGCTCGCCGGTGAGCAGCTCGTAGAGCACGACGCCAAGCGAGTAGATGTCCGCGCGATGGTCGGTCCGCTGCGGCGCGGTGCGCTGCTCGGGGGCCATGTATTGCGGCGTGCCGGCGGCGAGGGACTCCTGGCCGGCAGGGCCGCGTTGCTGCGCGGCCTCGGTGGAATGGCCGAGCGGCAGCTCGGCCCCACCGGTTTCGAGCATCTTCGCGATGCCGAAGTCGGCGATTTTGATTCGGCCGGCTTTGTCCAGCAGGAGGTTCTCCGGCTTGATGTCGCGGTGGACGATGCCCTGCTCGTGCGCGTATTGGAGCGCCTCGCACACGGGCGGCACGATGGCCAGCGCCTGCTCCGGCGTGAACCGGCCGGCCTTCATCGCCTGCCGCAGGTTCACGCCGTCCACGAATTCCATGAGCAGGAAGTAAAAGCCGGTTTCGGGTTGAGCACCGGCACGGGTGCAGCCGAAGTCGTGAATGGTGACGATGTTCGGGTGGTTGAGCCGCGCGAGCGCCTGCGCCTCGCGGGTGAACCGCTCGGCAAAGCCCGCATCCGTCACGCGCTCGGGCGCGAGGAGCTTGAGCGCGACGACTCGGTTCAGCGTCTTCTGCCGCGCCTTGTAGACCACCCCCATGCCGCCACGACCGAGGCACTCGAGGATTTCGAGCTGCGGAAAGTGCGGCGCAAGCTCGGCGGGAGTGAGCGGCGGCTGGGGCGACGCGCCCGGGGCATCCGCGCCCGTCGGCACGGTCTCGGTGGCGAGGTTCAGCGCGCCGAGGCAGCGCGGGCAGAGGCCCTCCGGCGCGTTGGGCGGGAGCGGGGCTGCGCAGCGCGGGCATCTGGCTTCAGACGGATTGCTCATTGCCTGCTGATTAAGACGGGCCACGAGGTTGTTACACGCCACGGGAAAATATTTTCAGCCACAAAAGGGCACAGAAGGCACAAAGAGAAGGCAGAAAAGCTTTGGCTAGCGAATGGGCGCAGGCGAATGGCTCCCTCTGCTTCGCCTGACCTCATTCGTTTGCCAGCACCGGTTTCCTTTTTTGTGCCTTCTGCGCCTTTTTGTGGCTGCTCATGCGGTTCAGTCCCCGCCCAGCACGGTGGCGATGTGGCGCACCTCGTCGTCCACCTCGTCCGGCTCGGAGACGGTGTCCGCCACGGTGGCGCGGAAGAGTTCGCGGTAGCGCTTGCGCAGGCGGTGGACGGCGACGCGGGCCGCGCCTTCGGTGGTGTTCAACGCGGCGGCCAGTTCCGCGTAGGGAATCGCGCCGCGCTCGGCGGTGAGCGCGGACTTGAGCTGGTCAAACTCACTGGCCTTTCCAGCCGCCGTGTATTCGGCGCGCAGGCGGGCCATCGCCTGTTCGAGCAGGGCCATCGCCCACTGGCGTTCGTAGAGGCGGTCGGGCGCGACGCCGGTGGTCAGCTCGGTGGCGTAGCGCTGCTCGGCGAGGGCGACGTCGAGCGAGGTCGGGCGTTCGCCGCCACCGCGCTTGGCGGCGCGCTGGCGGTCCCATTCGTTCGCGAGGAAGCGCTTGAGGCAGACGCGGAGGAAGGTGCGGAAGCGGCCCTTCTCCCGGTCGGCGGCTTGCAGGTAATCCTTCGCCAGCAGCCTCGCGAAGAACTCCTGCGTGAGGTCCTGCGCGTCGTGCGGCGAGTGGCCGGAGCCGCGCACGTAGGCATAGAGCGGATACCAGTAGGCGCGGCACAACGTCTCCAGCGCCGCCGCCGACTCAGGCGACGACTTCTCCTGCGCCGCGAGCACGACGGACCAGCGGGTGGTCACGAAGAGCGGCGGCGGGACGGCCTCGGTGTGTTGGGTGTCCGGCAAGCTCACCGGCATGGATAAGCGAATCGGGCGGGTTGTTACAGGAAATCAGCCGCGCTCAACCAGAACTCCGAACGAGGAACTGGTCAACCACTGATAAACACGGATGAAGAGGGCATTGGCCGCGAAAGGACGCAAAGCGCGCAGAAGGAAACTCAGAAGGAGAGGTCTTTGAGAACTCTGCGCCCTTTCGCGGCTGCTTTATCCGTGTTCGTCAGTGTTCATCCGTGGTTCAAGTTTTGAATTCTGCCTCAACTCACGCTCCTGCCAGCGCGGCTTGCAGGCAGGCCAGCTCATCCTTCACCTGTGCGGGGTCTGACAAGGTCTGCGCGATTTCCGCCTTCACCAGCTCGCGGAAACGCCGGCGCAGGCGGTGGACGGCGACCTTCACCGCGCCTTCGTTCATCGCCAGCGCGCGGGCGGCGTCGGCTTGCGAGACGGTGCCGGTGTCGCCCGTGAGCCAGGGCTTGAGCGTAGCGAAGTGTGTGGTGTGTCCGGCCTCCGCCTGCTCGCGGGCGAGCGCGGCCAGCGCGCGGTCGAGGACGGTGAGCGCCCACTTGCGGTCGAACTCGCGCTCCGGGTCTGGCGCGGTGGCGTCGGGGACTTCGAGGCCGGGCGAGGTGTCCGTCTCCGCGTCGAGTGACAGCGGGACGGAGCCGGAGCCGCGCTTGGTGGCGCGCGCGCGGTCGTGCAGGTCCGCGAGGAAATGCTTCACCGCGCCGAGCAGGAACGAGCGAAACCGCCCGCGTCCCGGCACCACGGTGTCGAGCCCCTGTCGCGCCAGCAGCCGGGCGAAGAACTCCTGCGTCAGCTCGCGCGCCGCGTCGCCCTCGCGACCCGAACGGCGGATGAAGGCGAACACGGCCCCGTAGTAAGCCCCGCACAAATCCCCCAGCGCCGCCTGCGACTCCGGCGAATCCCCGCGCGAGGCCAGCACGCGCGTCCACTGTGTGGTGTGGAAGGAGCCAGTGGAAATCGCCTCGTCGCGTGACGCTGTCATTTGCCGGACGACTCAGCCTCCTTCCGCGCCAGCATGCTTTCCAAGTCTCTTACGAAGCGTGCCTGCGTATGAACGCGATAGTCATTAGTGCCGTAGCTTCTGGAATACTGCGCCAACGTGTCCTGTGCCGATTGCACGCGAGCGCGCAGGGCATCCAAGCTTGTTCGCGTGCGGTTGGTCTGCTCTGCCGGTCTAAGCAGACTGCGGGGCACAGGGACGAGTTGGGCTTCAATCCGCAGTCCATCACCCGCCTTATTCGTCAGGACCAGCAACACCTGTGGCTCCGCGTCCGGCCTCGCTGCAAGTGGCCATGTGCTTGAGGCCGTCAAAATCAACGGACCGCGCTCTACCGCGTTCATCTCGTCGAACTCGGTGATACGACCGAACGAGAACGGTTGTTGGATGGCCATCCACCGGTCAAACGCCTGATTGAACAGCACATGGTTGCTGACCCTTCCCCCGCCGATCCCCATCCCTCGCAAAGCGACGGCCCAACCGTCTGGGAGGCCGAGCGGCGTCGCGTTGCAACGCAGTATGCCTTGGGTAATTTGGACCTGTTCGAGAAGCAGTCGGGGTGCGGGAACCAGCCGTTTCAAGCCGTTGGGCAGTTGCGTCAGCAGCAGGGCAACCCCGCCTCCCGTCAGGACCAGCACCAGCGCCGCACGCCCCCAGTCCCAGCTATGCGTGAGTCGCAGCCAAACCCAGTAACCGACCCCAGTAGCGATGACGCCCCCGGCCAAAGACAAGCCGGCGAACCAGTAGCGCACCTCGTCGCCAGTGAACGCAGGCACGCGGAGATTCATGGCCCATGACAAGAGTGCGAACAGTCCCGCAACAGTTGGCAGCGCCAATACCGCAAAGGCCGCTTCTGAAGCGCCCTCTTTCCGCTCACGGCGCTGGACTGCGAACTGGCCTACAAGTCCACAAACTAGACCGGCGAGCGCGAGTCCGCCCGCGAGACTCATGAGCCACTTGATTTCCGTTGAGGGTTGGTCGGGGAGCGAGCGCAGTGTCTGGAGGTGCTTGTTGGCGGTGTCTCGGTGGCGCACCTCAGTCGCACTCAAATCCGCAATACGCCGGCTCACTTCGGCTTGGGTCGAAAGTTCGTGGGTCGCGGACTGCCAACGCTCTAGTCTGGCCCGGGCCAACCCAGCGGCTGTTTGCTGGCGGCTGGCCTCAAGAAACTGTGCACTGATTGATTCGTAGGCCTTTCGGCCGGCGACATTGAGCCAAGGTCGTGTGCCGAAGAAAATGGCCGGCACAAGAATTAGGCCGACCACGGCCAGCAGCGCACCCCAACGCGCTGCCTTGGGCGGTTCCGGGTCTTTCCGCCTGAGAAGGAACCCGATGACTCCCAACGCCCCGACCACGCTGGCTCCGTTCACACCTACCATGAGCATCGTTTCCTGGGGCCTTGATTTGAGCGCTGCCATGGATGCCAAAAACAAGCCAACTGGCCAGGCTGTCGCGATAGCCAATCCCGCTGCGTAACGCACCTGACTAGCCATTGGAGCCTTCGCACGTCCGCTGCCGGCGGATGAGGACGAAGCGGCGATGGTTTCCACCTGCGTCTTCACCTCCCCGGCACTTTGCTGGCGGCGTTCGCGCTGCTGCTCCAACGCGCGGAGAACGACTTCATCCACGCGCGGGTCGCTGGCGGATTTGGCGGAGGGCGGGGCGAATTTGCCGACGGGCAGCTCGCCGGTGAGCATCTCGTAGAAGACGACGCCGAGGCTGTAGATGTCGGCACGATGATCCACTTCGGCGGGGTGGTCGCGCTGCTCGGGGGCCATGTAGCTGGGCGTGCCCAGCGCGGCGGTGGCGGAGGTGAGAGTGGCAGGGCCGCGTTGCTGCGCGGCCTCCGCGTCGAGGCCGGGCGGCAGCTCGGCCCTGCCGTCATCAACGAGCTTGGCGATGCCGAAGTCCACGAGCTTCACGCGGCCCTTCGCGTCGAGGAGGATGTTCTCGGGCTTGATGTCGCGGTGGAGGATGCCCTGCTCGTGGGCGAACTGGAGGGCCTCGCAAATCTTCGGGACGACTTCGAGCGCCTGCACGGGCGTGAAGCGGCCGGCGCGCATGGCCTGGCGGAGGTTCACGCCGTCCACGAACTCCATGAGGAGGTAGTAGAAACCTGGCTTCGCTGTTCCGGGTTGAGAGTTTGGAGTTTCAGGTTGGGCGTCGGGCGACAGCGGAAGTGCCGGCGACTTGTAGTCGCCGTCTGTGGGCGGGCGTGGCGATGGGAACGGCGATTGCCAATCGCCGGCACGGGCGAAGCCGAAGTCGTGGACGGTGACGATGTTCGGGTGGCTGAGGCGGGCGAGGACGCGGCCCTCGCGCTCGAAGCGCCCGGCGAAGGCGGCGTCCGCGCCGAGGTGCTGCGGCAGGAGCTTGAGCGCGACGAGGCGGTCGAGCTTGGGCTGGCGGGCCTTGAAGACGTAGCCCATGCCGCCCGCGCCGATGAGTTCGAGGATTTCAAGCTGCGGAAAGGCGGTGGCGACTTGCTCACGCGTGGGTGCCGGAGCCTTGGCAGGCGCGGCAGTGCCGGCTTCGGTGGGAAGCGCGACCGCAGCCAGCAGGCACGCAGGACAGAGGCCTTGCGGCGCGTCCGCCGGCAGGACGGCGCTGCACTGCGGGCAGGTGTTGGGTTGAGGCGGATGGTTCATGCCTCCTCTGCATGAGGAAGTTTGGGGCGGAGGTTACTGGAAAGTTGCGCCGGGAGGAAGATTCCCAACGCGGGGGGGGGGCGTATCCGAGGCGCCCACCCGAACGCCCACAGCCGGAGCAGGTAGCTCGACATTCCAATGCCGAGTCTGGATTGCTGATGCCCCGGTCTCGACATTGGAATGTCGAGCTACGCTTGGTCGGGTGAAATTCCGTTTGAACTTCCGTCGCTCCGCCGCATCATCCGCGCGTGCATTTCCCGAAAGTCACCCTCATCGGCGTCGGCCTGCTGGGCGGGTCGCTCGGGCTGGCGCTGAAGCAGCGCCGGCTCGCCGGCCGCGTCGAGGGCTACGTGCGCCGCGAGGCCAGCATCACCGAGTGCGAGCGGCTCGGCGTGGTGGACCGCGCCACGACCGACTTGCTGGCGGCGGTGAGGGACGCGGACCTCGTCGTGCTCTGCACGCCGCTGGCGCAGATGCGGGCGCTGGCGGAGCAATGCGCCCCCGCGCTCAAGCCCGGCGCGCTCGTGACCGATGTGGGCAGCGTGAAGGGCAGCGTGGTGGCGGAGCTGGAACCCATCTTCAGCCAGGCCGGCGCGCAGTTCATCGGCAGCCACCCGATGGCGGGCGCGGAGAAGACCGGCCCGGCGGCGGCGCGCGCGGACTTGTTCGAGAAGGCCGTCTGCATCGTCACGCCGGGTGCGAAAACGCCGGCGAAGCTCGTGAAGCAGATGGAGGAATTCTGGGCGGCGGTGGGCGGACGCCCGCTGCGCCTCTCGCCGGACCAGCATGACAGTCTGGTCGCGCGGTCGAGCCACCTGCCGCATGTCGTCGCTGCGGAGTTGGCGAACTACGTCCTCAGCCCCGCGCATCCGAAGGAGCAGCCTGCGCTCTGCGCCACCGGTTTCCGCGACACCACGCGCATCGCCGCTGGCTCGCCGGAGATGTGGCGGGACATCGCGCTGGCGAACCGTAAGCACCTCGCCCGCGCGCTGGGCGTGTTCATCGAGGACTTGCAGGAATTCCAGCGCGCGCTGGAGGCCGGTGACACGAAGGCGATGGACGAGTTTTTCGAGACGGCGAAGCACCGGCGCGACCAATGGGTCGGGAATGGTGGCTCGCCGGAGTGAGCGCCCGCGAAACACGCGAAACACGCGAATGAAAACCAACCGCCGAAACTTCCTCGCGGCCACCGCCCTGGCCGCGTCCGCCGCCGCGTGCTCCACCCCGCGTGCCGCCGCGCCGCTCACCATCATTGACACGCACACGCACTTCTACGACCCCACGCGTCCGACCGGCGTGCCGTGGCCGGGGAAGGGCGACAAGGTGCTCTATCGCACCACGCTGCCCGCCGACTACCGCGCGCAGCCGGTGCCGCAGCCGGTCACGGGCACGGTTGTTGTCGAGGCCAGCCCGCTCGTCGAGGACAACCAGTGGATCCTCGACCTCGCGGCAAAGGACACGTTCATCGTTGGCTTCGTGGGCAACCTGAAACCGGGCGAGGATGCCTTCGCGGGCAACTTCAAGCGCTTCGCGGCCAACCCGCTCTATCGCGGCATCCGCGTGAACGAGGGCGCGCTGCGCGCCGGCCTGGGCAACGCGGCGTTCGTCGCGGACCTCAAACGCCTCGCCGACGCCGACCGGGAACTCGACGTGAACGGCGGACCGACGCTGCTGCCCGAAGTCGCGCGGCTGGCAAAGGAACTGCCCGCCCTGCGCATCGTCATCAATCACCTGTCGAACACGCGCATTGACGGGAAGAACGTGTCTGAGACCTGGCGGCGCGACCTCGAAGCCACCGCGAAGTTCCCGCAGGTTTTCCTGAAAGTCTCCGCGCTCGTCGAGGGCACCGGCAAGCGCGACGGCGACGCCCCACGCGACGTGGAGTTCTACCGTCCGTGGCTGGACATCGCGTGGAGCGCGTTCGGCCCCGACCGGCTCATCTACGGCAGCAACTGGCCCGTGAGCGCGCGCTTCGCCCCGCTCGCCACCGTGCAGGGCATCGTCCACGACTACTTCAGCGCCAAGGGCCGGCCCGCACTGGAGAAGTTTTTCGCCGGCAATGCGCGCACGGCGTATCACTGGCTGAATCGGTAGCCGCCTGCGCCCGGCCCCGTTTCCCGCGTTGACAGCGGTTCGCGAGTCCGGTTGCTTCGCGCCATGCGCGCTCCCCTTTGCCGGTTGCTGCTGTCGTTCCTCGTGGCCGTGTCTCCGCTTTACGCGGCGGAGTCGTTGACGGGTTTCCCGGCGGGCCAGGCGACGAAGCAGCTCGCGCTCGAAGCCCGCCACGACGCGGCGTTGAAGGCCGAGAATCTCAAGACGTGGATGCGCGAGCTGACCACGCGCCCGCATCATCTCGGCTCGCCCAAGGCGAAGGAGAACGCGGAGTTCATCGCGCGGCTCTTCCGCGAATGGGGCTACGAGACGGAGATCGAGGTCTTCGACGTGCTGTTCCCGACGCCCAAGACGCGCGAGCTGTCGCTGCTGCGCCCCTTTCCCTTCAAGGCCTCGCTGACGGAGCAGATCATCGCCACCGACTCGGCTGCCGCCGCGCTCGCGAAGGAATCGCTCCCGCCCTACAACGCCTACTCCGGCGAGGGCGACGTGACCGGGCCGCTGGTCTATGTGAACCAGGGCGTGCCGGCGGATTACGAGGTGCTTGAGCAGCACGGCATCAGTGTGAAGGGCAAGATTGTCATCGCGCGCTACGGCGGCTCGTGGCGCGGCATCAAGGCGAAGGTCGCCGCCGAGAAGGGAGCCGTCGGCTGCATCATCTTCAACGACCCGCTGGAAGACGGCTTCACGCAGGGCGCGGCTTATCCCGCCGGCGCTTACAAGCACGACACCGCTGTCCAGCGCGGCTCGGTCGTGGACCTGCCCATGCGCCCTGGCGACCCGCTCACGCCCGGTTACGGTGCGACGAAGGACGCCAAGCGCCTGCCCCGCTCACAGGCGGAGACGCTCATGAAAATCCCCGTCCTGCCCATCTCCTCCGCTGACGCGGAGCCGTTGCTCAAGGCGATGGACGGCCCGGTCGCGCCGGCGGAATGGCGCGGCGCGCTGCCGTTGACCTACCGGCTCGGCGGCGGGCAGACAGTGGTGCGGCTCAAGGCGGAGTTTCACTGGAACCTCGTGCCGACCTACAACGTGATCGCCCGGATGAAGGGTTCGCAGTTCCCCGACCAATGGGTGCTGCGCGGCAACCACCACGACGCCTGGGTCATCGGCGCACGCGACCCCATCAGCGCACTGGTGCCATTGCTGGAGCAGGCCCGCGTCTTCGCGGAGCTGGCGAAGACCGGCTGGCGGCCCAAGCGGACAATTCTTTTCTGTGTTTGGGATGGTGAGGAGCCGGGTCTGCTCGGCTCCACCGAATGGGCCGAGCACCACGCCGACGAGCTGCGCCGCAAGGCCGTCGCCTACGTGAACACCGACAGCAACTCGCGCGGCCTCCTGAGCATCGGCGGCTCGCACTCGATGGAGACGCTCGCCGCCGAAGTCGCACAGGTTGTCCCCGACCCGCAGACCGGCGTGAGCGTTTCCGAGCGGCTGCGTTCCGTCCGCCTCGTGCGCGGCACCGCCGACGAGAAGAAAGAGTTTCTCACGCGCAAGACCATGCGCATTGACGCGCTCGGCTCCGGCTCCGACTACTCGGTCTTCCTCCAGCACCTCGGCATCGCCTCCTACTACATTGGCTTTCGCGGCGAGGGGCGCGGCGGCGAATACCACACCTGCTTCGACACCTTCGACCACTACGCGCGCTATGGCGACCCCGACTTCAGCTACGGCGTGGCGCTCGCCAAGGTCTGTGGGCGCATCACGCTCCGGCTCGCGGACGCGGAAATTCTCCCGTTCGATTTCAACGCACAGGCCGAGACCCTCAACCGCTACATCGCCGACCTCGTGAAGCAAGCCGACACGCTGCGCGAGACGACCGACACGCACAACAAGCTCGTGGCCGACGACCGCTTCCGCCTCGCCGCCGACCCGAAGGAGAAGTTCGTCCCGCCCGCGCGCAAAGACCCGGTGCCGCACCTGAACTTCGCCCCGCTGCTCAACGCGGGGAAAAACCTGAAGGACGGAGCCGCCGCTTTTCACAAAGCCTTGGAGCAGTTCCACGCCGCAAACCGCCTGCTCGGCACCGGCGAAACCGAGCAGCTCAACCAGCTCATCTACCAGACCGAGCGTGCGCTCATTCACGAGGCGGGCCTGCCGCGACGCCCGTGGTTCCGGCACCAGATTTACGCGCCCGGCTTCTACACCGGCTACGGCGTGAAGACCATCCCCGGCGTCCGCGAAGGCCTGGAGGAGCGCAAGTGGACCGAGACGCAGGAACAAATCACCCACACCGCCGCGGCGCTGGACCGCCTCGCCAGGCAAATCGCGACGGCGACGGCGAAGCTGAAGGAGTGAGCCAGGCGGCCACGAAGTTTCACCGGCCGGCCCGCGCTCGATCCGGTGGCGCACCAGTCGCCCGGCCGGCTCACCGCACTTCGAGATACAGCAGCGGACTCGACAGCGTGAGCGTGGAGCCGTTGGCCGCGTGCTGGTGGACGGTGAGGAAATCCAGCGTGCGGGGCTTCGCGCTCAAAGTCGCCTCGCCGCTGAACGCGGCCGCGTCAATGCGCCGCATCGGCACGGATTCCCACGCGTCGTATTCCATCGCGAGCGTGTAGTCGGGGTGGCGGTTCACCGCCCACCAGAGCGCGTTCTGCTGCGGCTCCGCGCCGTCGGGGAAGCGCACGGTCACTTGCAGGCGGCGTGTGGCGGCGTCCCAACGGCTCGTCACCTTCGGCGGCGCGACCAACGGCCGGGCGTTGAAGAAGTGGTGCTGGGCGAAGGCGAACAGGTTCTCGTCCACCTCCGGCAGCGAGCCGACCTGTTTCTTCATGCCCGTCTCCTTCGCCGCGCCGTGATGGCCGCCGGGCACGACGTAGATCGGGAAGTCCGGGAAACGCCGGCCCAGCTCGCGCAGGCCGGGGCTGACGTTGTCGTTCGAGCCTTGGTTGTAGAAGATTTCCAGGCCGCGCCTCCGCAAGGCCGGCAGGAAGCTCGTCGTGCGGCAGACCTCCCATGCCGCCGTGCAGGCGACTTTCATCTCGGCCTCGCTCCAGCCGGCGTCGCGCGCCTCGCGCACGGTGATGCGCTCGTCCGCGCGGGCCTTCTGGCGGCTGATCAACGGCGCACGCGCGGAGGCGGGCGCGTTGGGCACCTTGTCCGCAAGCAGGTCGGCGAGGAACTGCTCGTTCGCGCGCGTGATCTCCGCCGGCATCATCCCCTCGACATACGGCCCGCCCGGGCTGTCAATGATCGGGGCCACGACTGGCAGGATGGCGGTGAAGCGGTCGTCCGCGATCCCGGCCGCCGCCGCCCCGACGCCGCGCTTGGAGCCGCCGGTGGCCAGCACCTTGCCCGGCTGGAAAACATTCTTCTCGGCCAGCGCGGCGGTGAGCGCCCGCATGTCGCTCATGCCCCAGATCCAGGCCGGCGTGTGGCGTGCGTCCTTGGTCTTGAGGAAATGCTCCTTCATCCCCACGTCGAGCCGGCCGACCGGCTCCATCAGGTCAATCGAGGTCATGCCGATGAGCACGATGCCGACGCCGTGGTCGCGCAACAGCCGCAGCATCGCGCCGGTCGGGGCCGCCGGCTTCAACTGCACGCCCGTGTTGCCGAGGACGATGTTCCGGGTCGGGCCGGTGGCGGGCGCGAGGAAGGTCACCGGCAGCCGCACCTTTTGGCCCGGCCACCACTCGCAGACGGTGATCTCGACCAGCTTCCGCCGGGCCTTCGCGTCCGCGCCCCACGGCTGCCAGTCCTCGATGACACGCGTTTCGAGCGTGGCCGCGTCGCGCACCTCGGCGAGGGTGTAACGGCCCGGCTTCACCTCGGCGAGGGCGGCGAGAGCTACGGCGAGCAGGCAGAACGAAACGTGGCGGGCGGTTTTGAGCATGGGCGTTTGGACGTGAGAAACCGGCGGGCGGTGAAACTTTTTTCGGGTCGGGAGGGCTGATGCGGCAGGCGCGGGGATTACCGCCGGGGCGGTTGCCAGGGCACTGGCGGGCAAGCAGGCGGCGCGGCCGTTTCAGACTTGCTTGGGCACGCTCCAGTGGCCTTCTTTCCGATATGCGCGGCGCACTAGGGCGTTCGCCTCGGCGTCGCCGATGAACTGCTCCTTCGCCGAGTCAAACGTCAGCGTGCGGCCGAGGCGCGTGGCGATGTTGCCGAGGTGGACGAGGCAGGCGGAGTAATGGTGGATCTCCACGTCCGCGTTCGGGCGCGCGCCGGTCTTGATGCAGTCGAGGAAGTTGCGGTGGTGCGCCGGTAGGTCGGGCGAGCCTTTGCCGGACTCGACCGGCTTGTTCTTCTCCGCGAACATCTGCCAGCCGGATTCCTTGCCGCCGATCACGTAGCCCTTGGTGCCATACCACGCGTCGCCGTTCTCGTAGCCTTCCTGCACGTAGGGCGTCCAGATGCGCTGCTCATAGATGAGCTGCTTCTTTTTTCCGCCGGGAAGATCCCATTCGAAGATGCACGTCTGCGTGTCGGGGAACTGCTGGTCGTCGTCGAAGAAATACTTTCCGCCCAGCGCCGCAATGCGGTTCGGGTGGCGGAAGCCGACATCCAGGCCCCACAGCCCGACATCAATGTCATGGACGCCGTCGTTGCCCATGTCGCCGGCCCCGAACGCGTAATACCACCGCCACACGGCGTGCAGCAGCGTGGTCTTGTAAGGCACCATCGGCGCGGGGCCGATCCAGGTGTCGAAGTCCAGGTGCGCGGGCGGCGCGGACGGCTGGGCTTTCCCGATGTTCCGGCGGCGCTGGCTGTTCCAGACGCGGCAGGCAAGCACGTCACCGATCGCGCCGCTGCGGACCTTCGCCGTGGCCTCGGTCATGTGCGCCGAACTGCGCGTCTGCGTGCCGACTTGCACGACTCGCTTTGTTCGGCGCGCGGCCTCGATCATCATCCGGCCCTCGCGGATGTTGTGCGAGCCGGGCTTCTCGACATAGACGTGCTTGCCGGCGTCGCAGGCGAGGAGCGTGGCCGGCGCGTGCCAGTGGTCCGGCGTGGCGATGAAGACGGCGTCCACGGACTTGTCCTCCAAAATGCGGCGCAGGTCGCCGACGGCCTTGGGGGCCTTGCGGCCGGCGGCCTCGGCATTCTTCACGGCGGCGGCGAGGCGGGTCTGATCCACGTCGCACACGTAGGCGAGGTCCACGGCGTCGTTCTTCACGAGCGTCTTGAGATGCCCCGTGCCCATGCCGCCGGGGCCGATGAGGCCGATGGTGAACTTGCCGTTCGGGCTTTGCGCGCGCACGCCGCTGGTGAGGTGCAGCGAGGCGGCGGTCGCCGCGAGCGTGGAGGAATGACGGAGGAAGGAACGACGGGTGAGCGTGGGCATGGTGTGAGGGCGTTGCGTTTCGGTGACAGGCTGAAGCTAGCAACCCGACGGCGGCTGGGAAGGTGAAATTTGGCCGGAGCGCCGGCTTCCAAGCCGGCTTTGCGCCTCCGGACAGCAAGGCACCCAACTTCGAGATTGGGGCGGCGGACACCAAGCGGGATGCCGTGTGGCGCCAGGCGCAACTCCAACCGCTTGGACTCGGTTGGCCGTAAGCCGGCTGCAAGCCGGCGCTCCGGGGCTTACCGCGCCGCCGTCTTCGCCGCGCCGGTGCCGATGCAGAAGAGGTGCTTGTCGCCGCGCAGGTAGAGCCGGCCGTCGCTGATGACGGGCGAGGCGTAGGTCGGCTCGCCCAGTTCGTTCTTCGCGACCAGCTCGAAGGTCTTGCCGGGCTTCACCACGTAGGCCACGCCGTCGTCGTTGAGGAAATAGACCAGCCCGTTCGCGGACACGAGCGAGGCGTGGCTGCGGCCAATCTTCTCCGACCAGAGCGGCTCGCCGGTCTTCGCGACGAGGCAGTTCGCGTGGCCCTGGTCGCCGACGACTAGGAAGTAATCGCCTTCGCTGATGGGCGAGGGCACGTAGGAGACCATGCTGGCCTTCGTGTGATGCCAGGCGACCTGCGGGTGCGTGATCTCCGCGTGGTGATAGATGTCGCCGAGGTCGCCGCTGCCGTTGTGGCGCAGGCCGAGCAGGTGATGCTGCGGGAAGCCGGCGGTCAGGAAAAGCAGGTCGGCCTTCTCGTTATAGACGAGCGAGGCGACGTATTGCTCGGTCGGGCCTTTGAAATACCAGTGCAGCTTGCCGGTGTCGGGATCGTAGCTGGCGGTGGACTTGTCGCCCGCGAGGATCATCTGCGTGCGGCCCGAGAGCTGGCGGATGAGCGGCGCGCAATAGCTGCGGGTCTTGTTCGCGCGCGGGACTTTCCAGAGCGTCTTGCCCGTGGCCTTGTCGAGCGCGGCGAGGTAGCTCTCGCCGTCGTGGTCGCCGTTCACGATGACCTTGTCGTTGTGCAGAATGGGCGAGGTGCAGAAGCCGTGGACGCTCTTGAAGACGCCGGGCCGGGCGAGCCACTGCTGCTTGCCGCTGAAGTCATACGCCGCCACGACCATGTCCTGCACGTCGAGGAACGCGACATAGACCAGCTTGCCATCCGTGGCGGGCGTGCTGGAGGCGTGGCTGTTCTCGCGGTGCTTCTTTTCGAGCGGCGACTTCACGACCACCTGCTCCCAGAGAACTTTGCCGCTCCGCTTGTCGAGGCAGATGAGGTTGCGGCCTTCGGTCTCCGCGACCGCGCCGACGGTGAACAGGCGGTCGCCCCAGGTGATGGCCGAGGCGTGGCCGCCGGCGAGCGGCGTCTTCCACAGCACGTTCTCCGTGCCGCTCCATTTCACCGGGACGTTCTTCTCCAGGCTGGTGCCGTCGCCGCGCGGGCCGCGCCAGCCGGGCCAGTTCTCGGCGAGGGCGGGCAGTGCGCAAAGGGCGAGGAGCAGGGCGGGCAGAGCTTTCATGTGCGAGGAATGGACGGGCAAAGCCCCGGCGGATTCAGGCTGGCAGCGCCAGCCCCGCCTTGCTTCAATCCTTCCATGAGCCACCGTCTCTACCTGCGCCGCCACAAGCAGAACTGGGTGGATTGCATCAAGTCGCGGCAGAAGCCCGTGGCCGACGTGTGGCCATCGGCGCACGCACGGCTGCCGTCTGCCAGCTCGGAAACATCGGCTATTGGCTGCGCCGCCCGCTCAATTGGAACTCCGCGAAGGAGGAATTCATCGGGGACAACGAGGCGAGCAAACTCCGCAGCCGCGAGAACCGTGGGCCATGGAACAAGGTGTAGATGAAGAACGGGTCGAAACGAAAGACAGGCAATTGGTTTGATGAGGTGATGCCGATTGCGGCGATGCCGCAAGTATGGCTTACCCTGCTGGTCTTGGGCATTTGGTTCGCCGACAGTTATGAGGCTGAAACGAAAAACAGCCCTGGAAGGCGGAGAGAGTGCGCAGCCGATCTTGAGCAGATGCGAGCCGCAGTCCAGCGCTGGGCCGTTGAGCATCAGCGAGTGGCCGGTGACATGATCGTGGAGGCCGAGGTGCTGTCCTACTTCAAAGGCTCCCGGCTCCCGACCTGCCCGGGAGATGGCAGCTACCAGCTCCCGCGCACGGTCGGCGAGCTGCCCACTTGCTCCATCCCCGGCCATGTGGTTCACAAATGAGCACCACGGAAAACCAGGACAACACGGAACCCGCCAAGTCGGTCATCGGCTGGCAGTTCTGGCTGGCTGTCTTGCTGGTGCTACTAGGCGGTGTCCTTCTTGTTCCAAAAGTTTTTGTTAGAACACGTTCGGAGACTCCGCGCGGGCGCTGCATCTTCTACCTCAAGCAGATTGACGGCGCTGTGCAGCAGTGGGCGCTGGAAAAGTCGAAAGCGGCAACGGACACCTACTCGCTGACTGATACCTACTACCTCTTATACCATCGCGGCTCCGTGCTACCAGTCTGTCCGCTCGGTGGCCGCTACTCGCCTGGCAAGGATGTCATGGACATACCGCGCTGCTCCGTTCCCGGCCACACATTATGAAGAAACTCATCCCGTTGCTCATCGCCTTCACTTGCCTCCACCTTTCCGCCGCTGCCGCCGAGCCGGCACTGACGGGTCGTGCGGCGGAGTTGTTCCGCAAGGCCCAGGGCGGTCGTTGGTTCGCCGATGCCGCGAAGCTCAAGCCGGACTTTGTGCCCACTTCGGACGGGCAGAGCTTCCTCGTGGTGTGGCGCGCGGTGCCGGAGCCGAAGCGCTGGATCGTGTCGCTGCACGGCACGCAGGGCTTCGCCACGGACGACCTCGCGCTCTGGCATCCGCACGTGAAGGGCCGCGAGGTGGGCCTGGTGTGCGTGCAGTGGTGGCTGGGCGCGGGCGACCGGACGGACGCCTATTACGCGCCGCAGCAGCTCTACCGGGAGATTGACGCCGCGCTGCAAAAGCTCGGCGTCCAGTCGGGCACCGCGATGCTGCACGGCTTCAGCCGCGGCTCGGCGAACTCCTATGCCGTGGCCGCGCTGGATGCCGGGCGCGGCCGGCGTTACTTCTCGCTCGCGGTGGCGAACTCCGGCGGCGTGGGCCTCGATTACCCGCCCACGCGGGCGATTGTGAACGGCGCGTTCGGCCCGCGTCCGCTGCAAGGCACGCGCTGGATCACCGTGGCCGGCGGGCGCGACCCGAACCCCGACCGCGACGGCATCCCCGGCATGAGGCGCGCGGCGGCGTGGCTCAAGGAGCAGGGCGCGACCGTCGTGACGGCCATCGAAGACCCGCAGGAGGGCCACGGCGCGCTGCACCGTTCCGCGAAGCACGCGCGCACGGTGCTGGATGTGTTCCTGAACGCGAAGCCGTGAACCGCTCACAGCTTGCGTCAGGTGCCGGCGGTTTGTAACCGCCGTCCTTGGACTGCGGACGCGCAACGCGGCGACTACAAGTCGCCGGCACGGGCGTTGGCGCACACCGGACAGTCCGCGCGCCGCGCGAGCTTCAGCCGGCGGAATTCCATCGTCCCCAAGTCCATCACCAGCCGTGTGCCGGCGAGCGGTTCGCCGAGGCCGGTGAGCAGCTTCACCACCTCGACCGCGCCGAGGCAGCCCGCCGTGCCGCTCACCGCGCCGAGCACGGGGAAACAGCGCTTCCAGTCCGGGGGAATCTCCGGCACGAGGCATTGCAGGCAGCCGGTGCGGCCCGGGATGAACGTGGTGACGTGCGCCTCGAAGGCATACACGGCGCACTCGACCATCGGCTTGCGCGCGGCGACGGCGGCGCGGTTCAGAGCGAGGCGCTCGTCGAACATCGGCGCGGCGTCCACCGCCACGTCCGCCTGCGCGACGAGGCCGGCGGCGTTGGCGTCCGAGATGTTCTCGGCGACGGCGGTGATGGCGAGGTGCGGGTTCAAGTCGTGCAGCCGGCGCACGATGCTCTCCATGCGCGGCCGGCCGAGATGGTCGTGGGTCTGGAGCAACTGGCGGTTGAGGTCGCTGTGGCGCAGGTTGCCGCCATGCGCCAGCACGAGCCGGCCCACGCCCGCGGCGGCGAGTTGATACGCCACATTGCCGCCCAGGCCACCCACGCGCGAGATGAGGACGGACGCGCCCTTGAGCTTCCGTTGCGCTGCTTCACCGAAGCCCGGCAGCCACATCTGCCATTCGTAGATGGCGCGCTCCCCGGCGGTGAGTTCGGGCAAGTTCATGCGGCGAGTTTGGGATTCTGGCGATGCCTCCGCAAGCTGGCGATGTGCCCCTTGCGCGAACCCGGCAATGCTGCTACCAATCCTACCAAGCCCTAACCAGCCATGCACTCAAGCCGCCCTCCCTCCGACTGGCGCACGTCCGGCGCGTTCACCCTCATCGAACTGCTCGTGGTCATCGCCATCATCGCGATCCTCGCCGGTATGCTGCTGCCCGCGCTGTCGAAGGCGAAGCTCAAGGGCAAGCAGGCCGCCTGCACCAACAACGTCAAGCAGCTCGGCATTGGGTTCAAAGTTTACATGGACGACTTCAACGGCTTTTTCCCCATCCACAGTGGTTGGGGTAATCTGGGGGGAGCCACCGGCCAGCACTCCGGGGCACCCAACAACACGGTCAATGGCTTGGAGGGGGGCAAGACCGACGCCACCAACCGCGTCTTCAACCGCTACGTCGGCAAGGTCGAGACCTTCCGCTGCCCGTCCGACAATGGCGACGCCCGCTGGGATCCGCCGCAGGCGACGCCGGCCGTTGAGAACTGCTATTTCGCCTGGGGTAATAGCTACTCCGATCAATGGTCCACCCGCATGCAAATCCAGCGCGTCACCGGCTCCAACATGGCGAACAACAAGCCGATGAACGAGGTGGAGATGACCCAAGCGGCCACCAAGTTCGTCTTGGCGGACTGGATTTGGCACCGGGATCGCGGCGTGACTGTGAAAAAGAACCAATGGCACAACTACGCGGCGGAGAAGCGCACGATGACGCTGTTTGGCGACGGCCACGCCGAGTTCTTCAAGTTTCCCGCCATCTGGTTCACCTGGGCGAACGGCTCGCCGGCTCCCGACCCGGCCAATGGCTTCTGGTGAGTTGCGTGTCGGCGTCGCCATTTATGCGATTCCCCTCCTCCGGCCCGTGGCGCGCATGCGCCTTTACCCTCATCGAACTGCTCGTGGTCATCGCCATCATCGCGATCCTCGCCGGGATGCTACTGCCCGCGCTGTCCAAGGCCAAGGGCAAGGCCAAGCAGATCCAGTGCGTCAACAACACCAAGCAGATCGGTCTGGCGTTCAAGGTCTATGTGGGGGATTTCGACGACAAATACCCGCTGCACAGCTCCTGGAACGACTGGGTCGGCAAGGCCGGCACCTCAGCGCCGCCGAATCCCTTGGCGACGTTTCCAGAGGCGAAACGCGTGCTGAACCGCTACGTGGGCGATGCCAAGACGTTTCGCTGCCCGTCGGACGCGGGCGACGCCGTCTGGCCCGCGATCAAGAACTGCTACGAGGGCTACGGTTCGAGCTACTCGGTGCAGTGGAACACGGACCGCTACCAGACGCTGCATGTGACCGGCAGCACGGTGAATGGCGCGGGCGCGACCTCGCCCAGCCGTGAGGCCGCCTTCGCCGCCTCGCCCACGACCAAGCTCATCTTCGGCGACTACATCTGGCACCGGGACCGCAACACGCTCGCGCTGCCCACGCAATGGCACAACTATCTGGGAGACCGGCGGGTGCCCCTGTTCTTTGCGGATGGCCACTCCGATTTCTTTAAGTTTCCGACTCTCTACGAGACTTACGGAACAGCGACACCGAACACGCCCCCGCCCGACGTCGCCAACGGCTGGTGGTGAGGGGGCGGGTCTCAGAGTCGCGGAGCGTCTGGACTGCGGTGACTTTAGCACCGCTTTTTTCGGGCGTCCGAATTCTCGCACGGTTCAGACAGCGGCGCTGAAGCCGCCGCAGTCCAGACGCTCCGCGCGTTCCCACACCCTTCGCACTCACCGCGTCTCAACTACCCGGCCGGCTTCCATGCGGAACCGCACGTCCGCCAGTTGCGCCGCCTCGTGCCGGCTGTGAGTGATGTGCAGCGCGGTGACGCCGAGCTCCCGCTGCACGCGCTTGAGCAGAGCCGCGAGATCGTCCCGCAACTCCTCGTCCAGCGCAGAAAGCGGTTCGTCCAGCAGCAGCACACTCGGTTTCGCTGCCAGCGCGCGACCGAGTGCCACGCGCTGACGCTCACCACCGGAGAGATGCTGCGGCAGCCGGTCGAGCAGGTGCGCAACGCCGAGGTGCTCGCCGAGTTCCTTCACCCGGGCGGTGATCTCCTCCTGCGGCCGCTTGCGAATTGCCAGCGCGAACCCGATTTGCTCGCGCACCGTCAAGGTCGGGAACATCGCCCCGTCCTGCGGCACATATCCGATGCCACGTTGGCCCGGCGGCAGCCCCGTCACGTCGCGCTCGCCAATGAAGACGCGTCCGCCGGCTGGCTGACGCAGGCCGCAAAGGATTTCCAGCAGGGTTGTTTTGCCGCAGCCCGTCTTCCCCATGAGCACCGCGTAAGAGCCGGCGGGCACCGAGAAGGAGACGCCTTCCAAGCGGAAGGTGCCTGCGTGCCAAGAGAGATTGTCGAAGCGGATCATGCGGGGGCGTAAAACGTAATGCGTAATACGTAAGCCGAGGCGGCGGGAGTCAGGGAGTTCTTACGCATTACGTTTTACGCATTATTCCTCAAACCTCTTCCCCCACCCACTTCACCGCCGCCAGCACGCACATGGCGCACAGCACCATCAGCAGGCTCACGGCCACGGCGGCTTCGAGGTTGCCCACGCTGAGTTCGAGCCAGACGGTCGTGGGCAGCACCTCCGTCTTCATCCGCGTCGCGCCGGCGAAGACGAGGATCGGGCCAAACTCGCCGAGGCTCCGCGCCCACGCCACGCTCGCGGCGGCGAACATTCCGCGCCGCGCCGCCGGCAGCGTGACCAGCCAGACCGCCTGCGCCCGCGTGCAGCCCAGTGTCATCGCCACGTCCTCGGGCCGCGCCGACAGGTGGTCGAAAGTGTGCCGCATCGTCCGCACCGCGAACGCCGCGCCGATGGTGAACTGCGCCAGCACCACGCCGAAGACGGTGTAGGTGAACGTGATTGGGCCAAGAGTAAATCGCGGCAGCGTGATGGGACCAAGCGAATACCCTGGGAACCGGATCGCCAGATTCTCAACGAATTGCCCAAATGGCGTCTGAAACAGAATGAGCAGGCACAGCCCCATGACCATCGGCGGCAGGACGATGGGGATGTCCAGCGCGGCTTCGAGCCAGTGCTTGCCCGGGAAGCGAGCGCGCGCCAGCAGGTAGCCCACCGGCACCGCCAGCAGCAGCGACAGCAGCGCCGTCACCGTGCAGGTGATGAGGCTGAGGACGATGGAGTGTTGAATCTCCCGTTTGCCGAGCGCCTCCCACAGCTTGTCCGGCGAACTGTAGCCCGCCGTCGCCACCAGCATCGCCACGAGGAAGAACAGATACAGCCCCGCGACCACGCCGAGCGACAGCCAGAAAGGCGACAGCCGTTGCGCGGGCGATGACATCGCGGCGAAGCTCAAAGTTCACCGCCCAAAGCTCAAGCGAAAAGGCGCGGCGAACGGAGTTCTCTCATTAGCACCCGGCTTCAGCCGGGTGTGCGTGGGCGGGAAAAGCTGAAACCGTTTCAACGGTTTCAGTCCGGCTCCGTGTGCGGCGTGAAAGCCGTTGAAACGGCTGTTTTGCCTCCTCGGCTGACACCGGGCTGAAGCCCGGTGCTAATGAGACCTGCCTTGAGTTGCCGCACGGCCGGATGCCCAAAGTAATGCCGGCTTGCCGCGCCTGTGCAAATGCCTTACTTCACTCTCCGTTTTCAGCGCGGCGAGCAGAGCAATTCGCGATCCGATTCACGCAACGTGAGCAACCCAACCAAACCAGTGCGGCTCGGCATCGTCGGCTGCGGCGCGGTCACGCGCGAGATGCACCTGCCGGCCTTCATCCAGTCGCCCAACGTCGAGGTCACCTACCTCTGCGACCGCATCACGAAGAACACCCAGCTCGCCAAACAGGAATACGGCCTGCCCGACGCCCGCGTCACCGCCGAGGTGAAGGACTTCGCCGGGCAGGTGGACGCTGCGCTCGTCGCCGTGCCGCCGAAGTTCCACGCGCCCGTCACCTGCGAGCTGCTGGGCATGGGCATTGACGTGCTGTGCGAGAAGCCCATCGCCCTCAGCACCGCCGAGGCGCGGCAGATGAGCGACGCGGCGAAGAAACACGGGCGCATCCTCTCCGTCGGCTTCGTCACCCGCTTCAACCGCAACGCCGAGGTCTTCCGCCGCATCGTGAACGACCCGCTCATCGGTGAGGTTCAGGAAGTCATCGCCGAGGCCGGCTCGGTGATGGGCTGGGTGATGACCAGCGACGCCTACTTCAACAAGAAGCTCACGCTCGGCGGCGCGTTCTTCGACTCCGGCGTGCATCTCATTGACCGCGTGGTGGACCTCTTCGGCGACGTGAGCGACATCGCCTACGAGGACGACTCCTTCGGCGGTGTGGAGTGCAACGCAAACCTCACGGGCAAGCTGACAATCGCCGGTCGCGCGGTGCCGTGCCGGATGAGCTTCAGTTGGACCCACGGCCTGCTGAACGGCGTGAAGGTCATCGGCACTCACGGCACGGCGGAAGTGAAGTATCTCGACCCCGACGCGCTTATCGTGACGCGCACCGTGGGCGGCGAGCCGATGGAATTGGCCGTGCGCTACCAAGGCTCCGCGCCGAATCCGTATCTTCTGCAAATCGAGGACTTCGCCCGCGCTGTCCGCACGCGCGGCACGCCCAAGGTCACCGCCGAGTCCGCCACGATGTCCCTGGCCATCATCGAGCGCGCCTACGCCGCGCGCACGCCGATGAAGCAGCCGTGGGTGGAAGTGAACCGGTAGGAGATGCGAACGCCACCATGTCGGAATCTGTCACAATCAAGTTTCAATACTCAGCGGAGGAGTATGCGCGGGGCATTCGCCTGCACTACGAATCGCGAGATTTTACTCCCGGTGTTGTTGCAGTGATCGGCTGTATTGAAGGTGGTCTCTGGCTGTGGGCCGGCAGAAAATTTGACAAGGAAGGGCTACTTTGGATGGCTGTAATGACGCTCACTGTTGCATTGATGCTCTACAAACTTTTCGTAGTTCCGCGACTGGTATTTCGCTCGAACCCAAAGTTGGCGGCCGCATATGAGTTCACATTCTCGCCTGACGAGGTTCACGTTCGCACGCAAGACATTGATTCGAGATTGCAATGGAGCTTCTACACTGGAGCTGTGGTGGGTGAAGGGTTCTTTTTGCTCTACTCCGGGAAGCAAGCCTTCACTGCAATTCCCAAGCGTGCGTTCCCAGATCCAGACACACTTCAGGCGTTTGACAATTTGCTCGCCCGTTTCGTTTCCAACATCACGCGCCTCGCATGACCCCCACCAAAATCCTCCTCACCGGCGCGACGGGCTTCATCGGCACGCGGCTGTGCGAGCGGCTCAAGCTGCACTGGCGGCTGCCGTATCGCGCGCTCGTGCGCAATTACACCCACGCCACGCGCATCGCCCGGCTGGACTCCGAGATGATTCCCGGCGACCTCTCGAAGGTGGACACCATCGTGAAGGCGCTCGACGGCTGCGACGCGCTCGTCCACCTCGCGCATGGCGAGGACGACAAGGCCCCGAAGGAAACCGCCAACGTCATCGCCGCCGCGTTGCGGGCGAAGGTGAAGCGCTTCGTCCACATCAGCTCGATGTCCGTCCACGGCTCGAACCCCGGCCCCGAGTCCAGCCGCGAGGCCACCGCGCCCATCGTCCGCCGCGACGAGAGCACTTACGTCGTCTCGAAGGCGAAGGAGGAACTCCTCGTGCGCCAGGCGATCGAGCGCGACGGCCTGCCCGCGATCATCCTGCGGCCCACGGTCGTTTACGGGCCGTATGGCGGCTTCGTCATCGCGGCGGTGCAGCAGGCCAAGGGCGGCGTCATCGGCCTGCTCGACGACGGCAAGTGGGTCTGCAACGCCGTGATGGTGGACGACGTTTGCTCCGCCATCCACGCCGCGCTCACCACGGACAAGGGCGTGGGCCAGGCGTTCTTCGTGAACTCCGACCAGCCCATCACCTGGCGCGAGTGGAACCTGACCTTCGGCGAAATGCTCGGCCACCCGCTGGAGACAGTGAACTTCAACGCCACCGAGTTGCGCGCGTATTGGGCGAAGCAGAAGCCCACGGTGAAATCCAACTTCACCGCCGCTGCCAAGCTGGTCGTCTCGCCTGACCTGCACCGGCAGTTCGGGAAAATCCCGGTCGTGAAGTCCGCCATCGTGTGGGCGAAGGAAACGGTGAAGGCGCAGATGGGCGAGGAGAAGGTGCTCGCGTTCAAATCCAAGATGTCCCCGCGCCCGCGTGCCAGCATCGGCCCGAGCGTGCCGCTGCCCAATCCCAGCCGCATCCGTCTGGAAGCCTTCCCCATCGCATTCTCCAACGAGCTGCTCAAGCAGACGCTCGGCTGGAAACCCGCCTACGACTTCAAGGCCGGCGCGGAAGTGACGCGGCAGTGGCTGGAGTTCGCGCGGATGATTCCGGCGCGTGGGTGAGGCGGAGAGTCGAGCTGCGCTTCGCGCGCTCAGGGAGCGCGGCCTTCACAGACTACGCGTCCTGCTTCTTCTTGCCCCCGCCCTGCTTGGCCTTGCCGCCGCCGGGGCGGATGATGGTTTCCGGCAGGTCGGGATCGGGCACTTTGAGTTCCTTGCGCAGGCGCGTCAGCTCGGTGTGCAGCTCGGCGCGGGTCTTCGCGTAGGCGGGGTCTTCGTAGAAGCTCTTCATCTCCTGCGGGTCTTTTTCGCGGTCGAACAGCTCCCAGTAGTTCACGTCCGGCTCGTAGAAGTGGACCAGCTTGTAGCGGTCGGTGATGACCGCGTAGTGCTTCCGCACGCTGTGCGGGCCGGGGAACTCGTAGTAGTGATAGTAAAAGCTCTTGCGCCAGTCGGCGGGCGTCTGGCCGCGCAGGATGGGCAGCAGGCTGCGGCCTTGGATGTCAGCGGGGATGGGCTGGCCGGCGGCTTCGAGGAAGGTGCTGGCGAAGTCGAGATTGCTGACGATGTCGCTGCGGTTGACGCTGCCGGGCTTGGTCACGCCGGGCCAGCGCGCGAGCAGCGGCGTGCGGAGGGATTCCTCGTAGAACCACCGCTTGTCGAACCATCCGTGCTCGCCGAGGTAGAAGCCCTGGTCACTGGTGTAAACGACGATGGTGTCCTTCGCCAAGCCCTCGTCATCAAGGAACTTGAGCAGCCGCCCGACGCTCTCGTCCACGCTCAGGATGCACGCGAGGTAGTCGTGCATGTAACGCTGGTAGCGCCAGCGGACGAGTTCCTTGCCGGTGAGGTTGGCCTTTTCCAGCTCGGCGTTGCGTGGCTCGTAGTAAGCGTTCCAAGTCTTGCGCTGCTCCTCGTTCAAGCTGCCGGGCACGGTGAGCTTGGCGTCGAGCTTGGTGAAGGTTTTCTCCAGCGTCATGTCCTGCTCGTATTCGGCGCGCCCGCGGCCGGTGTAGTTGTCGAAGAGCGTGGGTGGCTCGGCGAACTTCTGGTCCTTGTTCCAGCCAAGGTATTTCAAGTTCGGCGACCACTCGCGATGCGGAGCCTTGTGCTGCGCCATCATCAAAAAGGGCTTGGACTTGTCGCGCTTCTTGAGCCAGTCGAGCGAGAGATCGGTGATGATGTCGGTGGTGTAGCCGGTGTGCTTGACCGGCTGGCCCATGCGGTTCATGGGCGGGTTGTAGTAGATGCCCTGGCCGGGGAGAATTTCCCAGTAGTCGAAGCCCAGGCTCGACGGCTCCGCGCCGGTGAGATGCCACTTCCCGACGATGGCGGTCTGGTAGCCGGCAGCCTTGAGGAGCCGGGGGAAGGTCTGTTGCGTGCCGTCGAACTTGCTGTTCGAGTTGTTGTAGAAGCCGTTCAGATGATTGTATTTCCCCGTCATCACCGTCGCGCGGCTCGGGCCGCAAATGGAGTTGGGCACCATCGCCCGGTGGAAAATCATCCCCTCCTTCGCGAGCCGGTCAATGTTCGGCGTCTGGATGAGCTTGATGGAATGCTGGTAGGCGCTGATGGCCTGATACGCGTGGTCGTCGCTGAAGATGAAGAGGATGTTCGGCTGCTTCGGCGCGGCGGAGACGTGCGTGCCGAGCAGGCAGAACAGGGCAACGAAGAAGCCGGCTTGGTGTTGAACTTTCATGGTGTGGTGGGAATGGAATGTCCGTGAGACCGGCCCGTTCACTTCGCCGCCCGGCCCTTTTGGCGCATTTCGAGTTTGGACACATGGTCGGTGTCAATGATGTGCAGCAGCCCGTCCTGGTCGTAGGCCACGAGCGTGTCGCCGCCGGGCGCGATGAACAGGTAGTCCGGATGCGGAATGTGGACTGCCTGCCCGTCCGACGTGCGAATCGTGTAAGGGCGGAACGGATTTGCGAGGTTGATTTGCCGCAATTCTTGGACGTTCATGTCGAATTCCTAGCACAAGGCCCGTGCGCAGGCTAACCAAAATCCCGCTCACTTCCCCAGCAGCCCGAGCAGCGCGTCCACGATTTTCACCGACGCCTCCGTCTCCAGAAAACTCCACCGGCAGCGCCACGTCTCGTAGCCGCCGAGCCGGTGCTGCTCGGCCGTCGGGATGTAGCCGTAGTAGCCGTTGGCCAGCGAGATGACGAAGGTGTTTGGGCTGAGGCGCTTCACGTCCAGACCGACCTCGGCAAACGGCTCGCCGGGAATCGCGCCGATGCGCACGTCGCCGATGCGGAAAGCCTGCAACGGCACGCTGACCTGCGCGGGCCAGTCCGCCATGATGACGGACTCGCGCGCATACACTTCCGGCAGCGTGGCCATGCGCGGGAACGACGGCGCGCGGCTGACCAGTTCGCGGGCGCGGGGCAATTCCTCCGCAGCGGGCCGGCGCACGGCGAGCTTGAGTTCGCTGTGCGCGGCGGCGAGCGGCACCCAGTCGCGGTGCTGCACCTTCGCGAGCGCGGCGTGGACGGCGTTGGCAACGTCGTTCGCCACCAGCCGCATCTGTCCGTAAGCCGGCTGGCGCGGCTGGCCACCGCGGAAGTTGATGTTGTTGATGTTGCCGCTCGTGCCATTGGCGAGCATCGCGACGAACGGCGGGCTGCTGCGCTCCGCCTGCAACAGCTCCGCCATCCGCTCCGCGAAGACTCCGTAGTAATCCGCCGAGAGGTCGCCCGGCGTCACGCCGCCGACGTAGTGCAACGAGTAGTCCGCCAGCAGCGCGATGGGCCGGCCATTCGTGGATTGCACAGAGACGAACCACACCTGCGGGTCGGTCGGGCCGGCGGGCTCGACAAGGTCGGGGTTGTTCACGCCGGGATTGGTGCGGACGAGGTCGTTCGTGCTGCCGAAAGGATTCGCCGGCACCGCGCCGGGCTTCATGCGCCAGCGGCGGTTGAAGACATGCTGCGGAACGTCCACCGCGCCCCAACCGATGCGCGCGGGCGCAAGCTGGTTCGCTGCGCGCCGCACGCCGTCGGCGACGCGCTGCACGAGGAACTTCTGATACGCCGGGTCCGGCTCGCACTGCGCGAGCGGGATGGTCGTGGGCGCGGAATGCGTGTGCGTCGCCGCGACCAGCACATGAGTCGGTGGAATTCCCGTGTGCTCGCGGATGAGCGCCTTCGCCTCGTCAATCAGCTCGCGTCCCAGCAGCGCCACGTCCACAAAGGCAAACGCCAGCCGTGTCTCGCCATCGTCCAGCACGAGGCAACGCACGTGCAGCTCATCGTGGACGTGCCGCGACTTCAAATCCTGAAACCCGCCGCTGATGGACACACCGAGCCAAGGCGTGATGTTGCTCGTCGCCGAGCCCGCGCGGAACACTCGCGGCTTGGCGGCGGCTGACTGCGCGTGGGCTGGAATCCGCGCAAGGCAGGTGGCAGCGCAAAGCAGGACGAACAAAGAAAGGCATCGGTTCATGCGGTGGACGTGCGGAGCTTAGGCCGTCCAACGCGGCTGCGTCCACGGGCAATTCAGCCGGGCTTTGGCGTCGCGCCGCCAGCGGAGTAGCGCAGACTTGCAGTCTGCTGTTTCCGCCGGCTTGCAGCCGGCAGGACATCCTCACATTCGGGTCGCCCGGACAAGTGCGCGGCGTCTGCGGGTTGAAAACCCGCGAAACGGCAGGCTGCAAGCCTGCGCTACCGTCATCGGCACGCCTGGGACTACAAGATTGGATTCAACCCTTTCGCAACCCGAGCTTCTGGATTTTCGAGGCCAATGTGGTGGGTTTGAGACCGAGCAGAGCCGCCGCGCCGTCCGCTCCGTAGATTTTGCCCTTGGTCTGTTGGAGCGCTTGCTCGATGAACGTGCGCTCGTGCTGCTTCAAGTCGGTCAAGGAAGCTGGCGTGGGCATCGCACCGCTGCGACCGCGTGCCTCGGCGCTCTTCGGCCCACCGCTGCGGCCCAACTCGAAGCGCAGCGGGCCATTGCGTGCGAGGATGACGGCGCGCTCCACCACGTTCTGCAACTCGCGCACGTTGCCAGGCCAGTCGTAGCCCTCCAACTCGCGCGTGTGTCCGGCGGTGAGGCGCGGCGCGGCAATGCCCAGCCGTTGCGCCGACTGCTTCACGAAATGTTCCACCAGCGCCGCGATGTCCTCGCGGCGCTCGCGCAGCGCGGGCAGTTCGATGGGAAAGACGCTCAGGCGGTAGTAGAGGTCGAGCCGGAAGCGCCCCGCCTTCGCCTCAGCCTCCAAGTCGCGGTTCGTCGCGGCGATGAGGCGGACGTTCGCGCTGCGGGTCTTGTCCTCGCCGACCTTCTCGAACTGCCCCTCCTGCAACACGCGCAGCAGCTTGGCCTGCAAGTCCGCCGGAATTTCGCCGACCTCGTCGAGGAAGAGCGTCCCGCCGTCCGCCAGCTCGAAGCGGCCCACGCGGTCCTTGATGGCCCCGGTGAACGCGCCGCGCACGTGGCCGAAGAATTCGCTCTCGAACAGCTCCTTCGGAATGCTCGCGCAGTTCACGCGCACGAGCGGCTTACCCTTGCGGTCGCTCATGTCGTGGATGGCGCGCGCGACGAGTTCCTTCCCCGTGCCGGACTCGCCGAGGACGAGCACGCTGGCCTGCGTGGGCGCGACCATCGCAATCTGGTCGAGCACCTTCCGCAGCGCGTGGCTCGCGCCGATGATGTGGCCGAACTCCGAGTGTGCGCGCACCTCGTCGAGCAGCCACGCGTTCTCGCGTTCTAGCGCCTTGACGTGTTCGAGGCAGCTCAACGTGCCGATGGTGCCGATGATTTTTCCCTGCGCGTTGAAGTAAGGCATCGCCCGCACCTGCACCCAGTGGCGCTCGCCGTTCTTGCGGATGATTTGATGCTCGTAGGTCTCGCACTTGCCGGAGAGCCGCTCACCGAGGCGGCGACGCTGCTTCGGCCATTCCTCCGGCGCGAGCAGCACCTCGTAGCTGGTGCGGCCGATCAGCTCGTCCTTCGTGTAGCCGGTGAACTCCGCCAGCCGCGCGTTCACGTAGAGAATCCGGCTCTCGTGGTCAGTGATGAGCAGCCCCTCGGCGAGGCTTTCCAGAATGGTGCGGAAGAACTCCTCGCGTTCGCCCCGGCTGCGCTCCCAGCGTTTCTGCCCTTGGAGAATGGCGTCGAGTTCGGCGTTGGCGGTCGGTGCGGCTGGCTTGGTGGCGGCCATGGAAGACAAGTAGCTGAAAGCGCCTGTCGCGCAACGAAGAATTGTGCTAGGACAACGGCAGTTCATTTAACAACGGTGTTTCGTTGTCTTTGACGAACGCGCACCACAACCGCCAGCCAACGAGGAATGCCCGTGTTTGCAGGCTCTCCGCGCTCATTTCGCTTCGTTCGCGTCCGCTGGCACGGCACTAGCAATGGTTCCTCTCGTCCGCGCGGCGGAGCCGAGAGCGGGCGGAAGACGAACAACGAAACTCGACACGACATGCAAGCCATCGCCCCCAGCCATCTGCTCGACGCCCTCAACTGGCGCTACGCCACCAAAACCTTCGACCCCGCCAAGCGCATCCCGGACGCTACCTGGGCCGCCTTGGAGCAGGCGGTCGTCCTCTCGCCTTCGTCGTTCGGCCTCCAGCCGTATCGGCTCGTCGTCATCAATGACCCCGCCACCCGCGCGCAGCTTCTGCCGCACGCTTGGGGGCAGAAGCAGGTGGTGGACGCCTCGCACTTCGTCGTCTTCGCCGCGCGCACGGACGTGAAGGCGGCGGACATTGACACCTTTCTGCAACGCACCGCTGACGTGCGCGGCGTGAGTTTGGAGTCGCTGGCCGGCTATCGCGGCATGATGGCGGGGATGCTTCTAAGCGACGGTTTCAAGCCCATCGCGCCGCACTGGGCCGCGCGGCAGGCTTACATCGCGTTGGGCAACCTGATGACCGCCGCCGCGTTGCTCGGTGTGGACGCGTGCCCGATGGAGGGCCTCGTCCCGGCGGAGTTCGACAAGCTGCTCGGGCTGACCGAGCAGGGCTATGCTGCGGTCGTCGCCTGCGCGCTGGGCTACCGATCTGCGGATGACAAATACGCCGGGTTGCCGAAAGTTCGTTTCGAGACCAGTCAACTCATCAAAACCCTGTGACCCTATGACCACGATTCGCAAAGCCCACGAACGCGGCCACGCCGAGCACGGCTGGCTGGACACCTGGCACACGTTTTCGTTCGCCGACTACCACGACCCGCGCCACATGGGCTTCCGCAGCCTGCGCGTCATCAACGACGACACCATCGCGGGCGGCGGCGGCTTCGACCTGCATCCGCATCGCGACATGGAAATCATCACCTACGTCCTGCGCGGCGCGCTCCAGCACCGCGACAGCATGGGCAACACCGCCATCATGCGCGCCGGCGACGCGCAGCAGATGAGCGCCGGCACCGGCGTGCGGCACAGCGAGTTCAACTACTCGCCCATCGAGCCGGTGCATCTGCTGCAAATCTGGATTCTGCCGGAGCGCAAGGGCGTGAAGCCCAGCTACGCGGAGAAGTCCTTTGCCAGCGCCGCGCCCGGCCAGTTCCATCTCGTCGCGAGCAAGGGCGGGCGCGACGGCAGCTTGTCCATCCATCAGGACGCCGACGTGTGGCTCGCGAAGTTTGCAGGCGGCGAAACCGTTTCGCACACGCTCCAGCCGCAACGCCACGCCTGGCTCCAAGTGGCCGAGGGCGAAGTGGACTTGAACGGCACCACGCTGAAGGCCGGCGACGGCGCGGCGGTGTCGGAGGAGACCGCGCTTTCGCTCACTGGACGAGGGCCAGCACAAGTGCTGTTGTTTGACCTGAACTGAAGCTGTGATGATGTGCCCCGCTCGGGTGCAAAGAAGTCGCTCAAGTTTATTGTTGACTAAATAGTCCACTAACGCCACCGTCACCCGCAGTCGAACGACAACCGTTCAAAGTCCGAACCTACGCCAGACATTATGGGCCGCGTCAGTGATGCCAAAGAGAAGTTGATGAAAGCCGTGACCGAACTGATTTGGACCGGCTCGTATGGCAGCACAACCATTGACCAGATTTGCGAGCGGGCCGGCGTGAAGAAAGGCAGCTTCTACTATTTTTTTGACTCAAAGGCCGCGCTGGCCGAGGAGGCCATCGAGTCGGCGTGGGAAGAATTCCGGCCCAAACTCGACCGGGTCTTCTCGCCATCGTTGCCGCCGCTGGAGCGCATTCACCGGTTCTGCGAGTTTGAGTATGAGGAACAGCTTGGTTTGCAGCGTGAATTCGGCCATGTGCTGGGGTGCCCGCTCTGCACGCTGGGCACGGAAGTCTCCACTCAGGAGGCTGGCCTGCGCCAGAAGGTTGAGGACATCATGGACCAGTCCCGGAAGTATCTGGAGACGACGATTCGCGACGCGCACGCGGAGGGAGTCATCCGTGCGCCCGATGCGGCGGCCAAGGCGCGCACCATCTATGCCTTCAGCGAGGGGCTGATGACGCAGGCGCGCATCCGCAACGACGCGGAAGTCCTCCGCGAGATGGAACGCGGCATCCTGGACCTGCTCGGCGCGAAGTCGGTGGAAGCGGTGGCCGCTTAAAATTTTTTCTCATCTATTTGACTAAACAGACAACTACTCACTGAAACCACTTATGAAACTGAAAGTGAACTATCGGGCCGGGCGCTTCACTCCCACTGTGCGAGTCGCCCTGGCGGAACCCCGTGATGAGCGCCTGCAACAGCTCCGCGAACGCATCGAAGCCGAGTTCGCACACCTGCGCGACGCGCGTGGGCATCTCGTGAAGCTTGCGTTGAATGAAGCCGAGGCGCTGGCGATGCAGACGTCGTTTCCGCACCTCGTGTTCCCGACGCTGGCCCAGGAAAAGGTCGGCGCGGTCGCCGTGTGGCATCAGCGCCAGGCCGCCTTGCAACGCAACGAATCCACCTTGGCCTTCGCCGCCTGAGGCGCTTCGCCCGCTGTAACGCTCTGCACACCGGGGCGCCAGCCCGGACGAACAAACAATTCAACCCAGAAACAAACCCGTATGTCGCTCGCCGCAATCACCCACCCCGCGCTCGCCGCTGTCTTCGCCGGCACGCTTGCGCTCGCTGCCGCCGGCTGCAAGCCCAAGCCTGCTGCCGGTCCGCCGCCGCAGATGCCACCCACGCAGATTGCCGTTGCCGCCGTCGAGCAGCGGGAGCTGGTCGAGTGGGACGAGTTCACGGGCCGCACCGCGCCGGTGGAATACGTCGAGGTGCGCCCGCGCGTGTCCGGCCACCTTCAGGAGGCGCGCATCCAGTCCGGCCAGCTTGTGAAGAAGGGCGACCTGCTCTTCGCGATAGACTCGCGCTCTTTCCAGGCCGAGCTGAACCGCCGCCAGGCCGAGTTGCAGCAGGCGCAAGTGCGCGTGGACAACATGAAGCGTGAGGCTGACCGCACCGTGCAGTTGCTGGCGAACAAGGCCATCTCCACCGAGGAAGCCGAAGCACGCCACGCCCGCCACAACGAGGCAAAAGCCGCGCTCCTCGCCGCGCAAGCCGCTTGCGACGCCGTGAAGCTCGACCTTGAATACTGCCAGGTCCGCGCGCCCATCAGCGGTCGCGTGAGCCGCGAGCTGGTCAACGTCGGCAACTACGTCAGCGGCCTCGCGGGCGCGGCGACGCTGCTCACGACCATCGTCTCCGTGGACCCCGTGCATGTGTATGCGGACGTGGACGAGAACTCGCTGCTCAAGTTCAACGCCCTGGCCCGCGCGAAGAAAATCACCAGCAACGGCAACGGCCAGGTGCCCGTCGAGTTGCAGCTCGCCGATGAACAGGGCTTCCCGCACCAGGGCCACATCGAGTCGTTCGACAACAAGCTCGACCCGCAGAGCGGCAGCATCCTGCTGCGTGCGGTGTTTCCGAATCCCGACGGACGCATCGTGCCCGGCCTCTTCGCGCGCATCCGCGTGCCGGGCAGCGCGAAGTATCCGGCCTTGCTCGTGGACGAGCGCGCCATCGGCACCGACCAGGCGCAGAAGTTCGTGCTCACGCTCACCTCGACGAACACCGTCGCCTACCGTCCCGTGAAGCTCGGCGCGGCCATCGGTGGCAAGCGCGTCATCCGCGATGGATTGCAGCCGGGCGAGAAGGTCGTCCTCGACATTCTCTTCGCGAAGGTGCGCCCGGGAATGCCCGTGTCGCCGAAGGAAGCGACCGCTGCTGCTGCCGCGAGCGAAGCGAAAGTCGCACAACGCTAACTTCCACCCGGTAGCAGCCGACGTAAGGAGGCTCCAACTTCACCGCAAGAAATCAGAGCCTCGTCACCTCGGCTCCTACCAGATTTACCAATGAAATTCGCCCACTTCTTCATCCGCCGCCCGATTTTCGCCGCCGTGCTGTCCATCGTGACGTTCATCGTCGGGCTGCTCGCGATGTTCCGCCTGCCCATCAGCGAATATCCCGAGGTCGTCCCGCCCACGGTCGTCGTGATGGCGACCTATCCCGGCGCGAACCCGAAGACCATTGCCGAGACCGTCGCCGCGCCGCTGGAGCAGGCCATCAACGGCGTCGAGAACTCGCTCTACATGTTCTCGCAGGCCACCGCCGATGGCGTGATGACGCTCACCGTCACCTTCAAGCTCGGCACCGACGTGGACAAGGCGCAGGTGCTCGTGCAGAACCGCGTCGCGCAGGCGCTGCCGAAGCTGCCCGAGGAAGCGCGCCGCATTGGTGTCACCACCACGAAGCAGTCGCCCGACCTAACGATGGTCGTCCACCTCTTCTCGCCGAATGACCGTTACGACGAGGTCTATATCCGCAACTACGCCGTGCTTCAGGTGAAGGACGTGCTCGCGCGCATCCCCGGCGCCGGCAACGTGCAGGTCTTCGGCTCCGGTGATTACGCCATGCGCGTGTGGCTCGACCCCGATAAAATCGCCGCGCGCAACCTCACCGCGAGCGACGTGGTCAACGCCATCCGCGAGCAGAACGTGCAGGTCGCCGCCGGTGCGGTCGGCCAGCCGCCGGTCGGTTCGCCGGTGAATCTGGAGCTACAAATCAACACCAAGGGCCGCCTCCTTGACCCTGCCGAGTTCGGCAACGTCATCGTGAAGACCGGCGCGAACGGCGAAAAAACGCTGCTCAAAGACTTGGCCCGCATCGAACTGGGCGCGTCCGGCTACTCGCTCCGTTCCCTGCTCAACAACAAGACCGCCGTTGCCATCCCCATCTTTCAGTCGCCCGGCGCGAACGCGCTCCAGCTCTCCGAGGACGTGCGCGGCGCGATGGACGAGCTAAAGAAGAACTTCCCGGAGGGCATTGATTACTCCGTAGTCTATGACCCGACCACGTTCGTGCGCAGCTCCATCAAGGCCGTCGTGGTGACGCTCGCCGAAGCCATCCTGCTGGTGGTCGTGGTGGTCATCCTGTTCCTCCAGACCTGGCGCGCGTCCATCATCCCGCTCGCCGCCGTGCCGGTGTCGCTGGTGGGAACCTTCGCCATCATGCTGGCGCTGGGTTTCAGCATCAACATGCTGACGCTCTTCGGCCTCGTGCTGGCCATCGGCATCGTGGTGGACGACGCCATTGTCGTGGTCGAAAACGTCGAGCGCAACATTGCCCTCGGCCTCTCGCCCGTGGACGCTACGCGCAAGGCGATGGATGAAGTTACCGGTCCCATCATCGCCATCGCGATGGTGCTCTGCGCGGTGTTCATCCCGACGGCGTTCATCAGCGGGCTGACCGGCCAGTTCTACAAGCAGTTCGCCATCACCATCGCCATCTCGACGGTCATCAGCGCGTTCAACTCGCTCACGCTTTCGCCTGCGTTGTGCGCCGTGCTGCTGCGCGGTCACGACGCGAAGAAAGACCTGCCCTCGCGCATCATGGACGCGCTGTTCGGCTGGTTCTTCCGGCCGTTCAACCGCTTCTTCAACTGGTCGAGCAACAAGTATGCGGCCAGCGTCGGCGGCATCGTGCGCAAGAGTTTCATCGCGCTCATCCTCTACGGCGGCCTCGTCTATCTCACCGGCTGGAGCTTCACGAAAGTCCCGACCGGCTTCGTGCCTGGTCAGGACAAGCAATACCTCGTCGCGTTCGCGCAACTGCCGGATGGCGCGTCGCTCGACCGCACCGAGGCCGTCATCCGCAAGATGTCCGAGATTGGTCTCAAGCATCCATGCATGCAGGACGCCGTCGCCTTCCCCGGCCTGAGCATCAGCGGCTTCAGCGTCGCGCCAAATGCGGGCATCGTCTTCTTCTGCTTGAAAGACTTCGACCAGCGCAAGACGCCGGAGTTGAGCGGTCCGGCCATCGCGCAGGCGTTAAACCAGGAATTCTCCAGCATCACGGAAGCCTTCGTGCTCGCCGTGCCGCCGCCGCCCGTCAACGGCCTTGGCACCATCGGCGGCTTCAAGCTCTACGTCGAGGACCGCGCCGGTCTCGGCTACGACGCGCTCTACCAAAACACGATGGGCCTCGTCGGTCAGGGCTACCAGACGCCGGGACTCGCGGGCCTGTTCTCCACGTTCACCGTGAACGTCCCGCAGCTCGACGCGGACGTGGACCGCGTGAAGGCGAAGTCGCAGGGCGTGCCGCTGCAAAATCTCTTCGAGACGATGCAGATTTACCTCGGCTCGCTCTACGTGAACGACTTCAACCTCTTTGGCCGCACCTACCAGGTCATCGCGCAGGCGGACTCGAAGTTCCGCGACTCGCCCGAGGACATCACGCGCCTCAAGACCCGCAACGCGCAGGGCCAGATGGTCCCGCTCGGCGCGCTGGTGAAGGTCCGGGAAAGCTACGGCCCCGACCGCGCGATGCGTTACAACGGCTACCCGGCGGCGGAAATCAACGGCGGTCCCGCGCCCGGCTTCAGTTCCGGTCAGTCTGAGACAATCATGGCGGAACTCGCGGGGAAGGCTTTGCCCAAGGGCTTCGCCTTCGAGTGGACTGACCTCACTTACCAGCGCATCCTCGCGGGCAACACGGCGGTCTACATCTTCCCGCTCTGCATCCTGCTCGTGTTCCTCGTGCTCGCGGCGCAATACGAGAGCTTCCGCCTGCCGCTCGCCATCATCCTCGTCGTGCCGCTCTGCCTGCTCTTCGCCATCGCGGGCGTGGCCTACGTCGGCAGCGACAACAATGTCTTCACGCAAATCGGCCTCATCGTGCTCATCGGCCTCGCGTGCAAGAACGCCATCCTCATCGTCGAGTTCGCCAAGCATCGGCAGGACGAAGGCGCGTCACCGGTGGACGCCGCCATCGAAGCCTGCCGCCTGCGCCTGCGCCCGATTCTGATGACCAGCATCGCGTTCGTCGCGGGTGTGTTTCCGCTCGTCATCTCCACCGGCGCGGGAGCGGAGATGCGCCGCGCGATGGGTGTCGCCGTGTTCAGCGGCATGATTGGCGTGACGCTGTTCGGCCTCTTCCTCACGCCCGTCTTCTACGTCGTGCTGATGAAACTCGGCTGGAACAAGAAGCCCGCGCCGACGCCGCAGAGCAGCGGCCCCGCGCTCGGTTCAGCCGGAGCCACGGCGGGCATCGCGGCCATCGCGCTGCTCGCGGTTGTTGCCACCGGCTGCACCACCATCGGCCCGGACTATCAGCGGCCCAAGACCGAAGTCCCGCCCGCCTTCAAATCCACCAACGACCTCGGCGCGTGGAAGGAAGGCCAGCCGCTCGACCACGCCGCGAAGGGCGCGTGGTGGGAAGTCTTCGGCGACGCCACACTCAACGACCTTGAGCAACGCGCCACCGCCGCGAACCAGCAGTTGAAGGCCGCCGTCGCGCGCGTCGAGCAGGCCCGCGCCACCGCGCGCCTGCGCAAAGGCGACTTTGCTCCGACGCTCGAATCCAACACCGGCTTCCGTCGCGAGCGCTACTCACCGAACCAGCAGCCCAACTTCGGTGCGCTCACGGCGAACACAATTCGCGTGCCGCTCGACTTGAGCTACGAAGTGGACCTCTGGGGCCGGCTCAAGCGCGGCTTCGAGGCCGCGCGCTCAGACGCACAGGCTTCACTCGCCGCGTTGCACAACGTCCAGCTCGTCGTGCAGGCGGACGTTGCGCAGAACTACTTCACCCTCCGCGCGCTCGACGCCGAGCTGGCGACCGTCGTCAGCACCATCGGCTTGCGGAAGGAGCAGTTGCAGCTCGTGCGCAGCCGCTTCGAGGGCGGCGTGGCCACCGAACTGGACATCGCGCGCGCGCAGACCGAGCTGGCCACGGCGGAGGCGGAACTTTCCGCGCTCGCCCGGCAACGTGCCGGACTCGAAAACGCCCTCGCTGTGCTGCTCGGAGAACCGGCGTCCGCGTTCAAGCTGCCTTCGCTCGCCAGCGCGCACACCGCCTGGCAGCCGCTGCCGCCCGCCATTCCCGCCGGCCTGCCCGCCGACTTGCTCGAGCGTCGCCCCGACGTGGCTGAGGCCGAGCGCCAGCTCGCGTCCGCCAATGCGCGCATCGGCGTGGCGAAGTCCGCATTCTTCCCCGTGCTGCGGCTCACCGGCTCCGGCGGCTTCGTCAGCGGCGAGCTGGAAAACCTGTTCAGCCTCGACAGCCGCGTGTGGAGCTTCGGCCCGAGCCTGACCATCCCGCTCTTCGCCGGCGGACGGAATCAGGCGAACCTCCAGCGCTCCCGAGCTGCCTACTACGAGGCCGTCGCGCGCTACCGCCAGCAAATCCTCGTCGCGTTCGGCGAGGTCGAGACCAGCCTGTCCGGCCTGCATCATCTCGCGAAGCAGGCCGAGGCGCAGGCCCGTGCCGTCGCGAGCGCCCGCCGCGCTGCTGAACTGGCGAACGAGCGCTACAAGGGCGGCATCGTCAGCTACCTCGAAGTCGTGGATGCCAACCGTGCCACGTTGCAAGTCGAGCGCGCCGCCGCGCAGCTCACCGGCCAGCGGCTCCTCGCCAGCGTGCTGCTCATCAAGTCCCTCGGCGGCGGGTGGGACAGCACGGCGTTGCTTTCACAGGCAACCGCGCAACCTTCCTCCGTCAGCAAGTGAAACCACAAACCCGAAACTGAAACATGAAACCGACCATTGAAATCACCGCCGCGAACTTTGAGGCCGAAGTGCTCAAATCGCAATCACCCGTGCTCGTGGACTTCTGGGCGCCGTGGTGCGGCCCCTGCCGGATGCTCGCGCCCGTGCTCGATGAAATCGCCACCGAGCAGACCGGCAAGCTGAAGGTCGCCAAGGTCAACACCGACGAGCAGCCCGACCTCGCGCAGCAGTTCGGCATCCAAGGCCTGCCCACGATGCTCTTCTTCGTAGGCGGCAAGCCCGTGGCCCAAATCGTCGGAGCCGCCGGCAAGAAGACCATCCTCGCGAAGTTGGAATCGCTCACCGTCGCGGCCTAAGCGCGCGGTGGGGCGAGCGTCCGCGCGAGCCGGCGGGCAAGTAGCTCGACATTCCAATGCCGAGAGCCTCTTGGGTTGCCAACGGTTCCGCACTCGACATTGGAATGTCGAGCTACCTTCGCGGTGGCATCCGGAGGCGCGAGGCTCAATGAGTCTTCGCCTGCCGCACGCCGGCGAGGACGCCCCAGCCGCCGCCCAGCGACAGGAACACACCGAGCAACAGCAGGGCGACGCTTACGCCCGGCAGCGCGCCTTCCGCGCGCAACTGCGCCACGGCAGGCATGATGAAGCCCAGCCCGACCAGCACCGCCACCACGCCACCGATGATTTGGAGGTTTCGTTTCATGGGTTTCTCACTTTCTAAAGTGCAATCGCGCGGGGCTACTTGCGCCCACGGAACAGCTCGTAATAGGCTCCTTCGTAGTTCACACCGAGAATCCCCCAAGCGGACGCATACGCCATCAGGACACCAATCACCGCAAACAGGGTGACAACATGGCGGACTGGCCGCCAAAGGGAATCGAGTGTGCGACGGAAGTTTTCCAAACCGAAAACGAACAGCATGAGCAATGCGCCATGCACCCCCCACGGCCAGATGATCTCTTGGAGCCATCGGAGATATTCCGGAGCGGGCCACCAACCGTCGCGCATCGGTGTCGGCGAATGGTCGATGGCTTTGGCGAACCAGCTCGCAGCACTGTATGATAGGGTCAGAATAATCCCTCCAGCGACGATCAGCCCGATGGTGCCGATGAGGGCGCGCATGGAGTTCGCGGAGGCCGTCGAGGCATAGAGCGCGGCGCAAAAAATGACGGCATTGCTGGTGAGAAAAGCCCACATATCACCCTCTCTCACCTCGGGCAGACGTTCTCCGCCCACCAGCCAACTCGAAGCGTGGGCAAGCAGTCCCGGCAGCAGGATGCCGAACGCCACGTTCACCCCGAGCGCGACCAGCACCTTCACGCACCATTGCCGCCGCGCGGACACCGGCAGCGTCAGGTGCCATTCGTGGACGCCCAGGCTGCGCTCCTCCGCCACGGCCACGATGCCCGCGATGACGGGGATGCCGAGGCCGAGCAGAATCGAAGGCACGATGAGCACCTCCGCGCCCAACGCAGGATGCACCCGCCGCACGACGATGAAGGCCAGCCAGACGGCGACCAGAAAGACCGCCACGAACACCGCCGGCCGTTGGAGCCGCACTTCCTTGCGCAGCAGGTTCGCCAACTGGCTGTCCCGCCCCGGCGCGAGGACAGAAGTCAGCCGGGCGAACAGATTGTCAAATTGCCGGGGCGCGGCGAACTCCTGCGCGAGCAGGTTCACGTCTTCCAAGCGTTGGAAGCGTCGGCAGCCCCAAAGAAACAGCAGGCCGGCGTAAACTCCATATGCGGCGACGAAGACAAGGACGCTGGATACCCACCGTCGCGCTGAATCAAGTCCGTCAGGCAGGACCCACAAGCAGAACACGAACACACCGAACGGACATAGGAACGTCAACGCGACGCCGCCAATGGTGGCGCGTGCCAGCATGGTCAATCCAGGCCCGGTGCAGAAGGCAAGCACCGCCGGCAGAACCCAAACGGCAGCAGCCGCAAAGGCATCATCGTCCGACGTGAATCTTGAGTTGCCTTTCCTCCACCGAAAGTATTCGAGCACAGCGAACCACAAGAGCAGGCTCATCAAGGTTGCTCCCAAAACGAGCAGCTTCTCCCCAAAAATGCGACGTCTCTGGACAGGCTGTGAAAGGAGCACGCTCATCGTTCGATGCTGAAATTCTTGGCCGATGACATACGACCCCAGCAGCGCGCAGCCGAAGACGTAGGTTGACCATGAGAAAGCCAATGCGTCCACGTGGTTCAACCCCAGGAACACAGGCAAGGCCATCAACGCAACAGCCGCTCCCCACATCGGCAGCAGCGCGCGGGTTTCCTTCCATAGTCGCAGGCGGGTGTTCGCGTTCATGGGTGGCAGGGGCTGAATTCCATGTAGGAGACGACGTGAGGAGTCTCTGATTTATCCGGGAGCGCGCCGACTACCAGCACCAGCCCCGAGAAAGTTAGAGACTCGTCACCTCGTCTCCTACGCGGGCAGGGGCGTTCGCCGGGTTGAATCAGGGCGGTCATACTATTGCAGCGTGACCATGAAGATTTCCTCGAGCGTGAGCGCCTCGGTCACGAGTTCGTCGGGCTTCAGGGCGCGGAGTTGCTCCAGAATCGCGGCGGATGCGCCGTTGGCGATGAACTCGACTTCTCGGCCCGTCACGCGCGTGCGGAGGACGCCGGGGAGCTTGAGTTCCGGCGGGGTTCCCCCGAAGCGCGCCCGGATGCGCTGGTAGCGCGAGCGGGCGGCGTCGGCCTCCAGCGTCAGCATGGCGCGGCCCGCGTCCACGATGGTGAACTCATCAATCAGCCCCTCGAACTCGGTGATGAGGTGCGTGGAGACGAATACGGTGCGGCGTGCGGGGTCGGCCTCCTGATACGCGCCGATGACCGTCTGGATGAACTCGCGGCGCACGATGGGGTCGAGGCCGCTGGTCGGCTCGTCGAGCACGAGCAGTTCCGGCTCCGCGCTGATGGCAGCGACGAGCGCGAGCTGCGTGCGCTGGCCCTTGGAGAGCGCGCCGGTCTTCTTCGTGGCGTCGAGGCGGAACTGGCCGAGCAGTTCCGCCTCGGCCTTGCGGTTCCAATGCGCGCGGAAGGACGCGAGGTAGTCGAGTGTCTCGCGCACGGTCATCCACGGGTGGAACGCGACCTGGTCGGGCACGTAGGCGAGGCGGGACTTCACGGCCACCTCGTCGCGCTCGGGGTCGAGGCCGAAGACGCGCACGGAGCCGGCGTCGGGGCGCAGGAGGTTGAGGAGGCACTTGATGGTGGTGGTCTTGCCCGCGCCGTTGCGGCCGAAGAGGCCGTAGCAGCGGCCCGGTCGCACGGTGAGGTCGAGGCCGTTGACGGCGTCGTGCTTGCCGTAGCGGCGGACGAGTCCGGTGATGGCGATGGCGGGGTCTGTGTTCATGGGGTTCCTTTCACTCGGGCTTCTCGTTGGCCTGCTTGCGTTCGGCGAAGGCGTCGAGGCGCTGGCGGAAGAGCTTGAGCAGCTCCTCTTCGCCCACCTGATAGTGGTGCGCCTGCACGATGGCGGCGTCAATCAGCTCGCCCAGCGCCTTGTTCCGCGCGTCCTTCTTGAGCGGGGAGGCGCCGTCCTTTACGAAGCAGCCACGGCCGGCGGCAGTCTCGATGACGCCCTCGCTCTCCAGTTCCGTGTAAGCCTTCGCCACCGTGTTCCGGTTCACGCGCAGCTCCTCGGCCAGCGAACGGATGCCCGGCAGCGGGTCGCCGGGGCGCAGCTTGCCGGAGGCCGCCGCCGCCTTCACCTGCTCGACGATTTGCAGATAGACCGGGAGGCCGGACTTGAAGTTAATTTCGAGCAGCATGGTGTCGTCGGTGTCTAGTGTCATAGGACGCTATGACAGTCAATGAGATTGTCAACCGGCAATTTCAGGAGAGCACCGGGCCGACGGCGGGGATGCTGCGCAGGAGCTGGGCCTGCCGTGCCAACTCGGGGTCCGCCTGCAGCGTGGCGGCGAGTTGGCGGTCGAGTTTGGCGATTTGCGTCTGGAGGCTGCGGATGACCTGGCGCAGGACGGGGCGCACCACCGCCTCGGCGGTGGCCAGGCGGTTGGTCCAGCCCTGCTGGGCTTGGACGAGTTCGGTGCGCAGACGGCTCTGGGCCTGCAGCGTGGCTTGGGCGGCGGTGGGCGGGGTCCAGGGGCGGGGCTGCTGGGTGTGGCCGAAGTCGGCGAGGAGCGCGGCGTCGAGGCGGTCGGTCTTGTTGCGGGCCAGGGTGGCTTGGGCGTAGCGATGCACGGCCAGGGGCTGGAGGAGGCTGACGGTGTGGCCGGCGGCGTGGGCGTGGCGGGCGACGGGGAAGCCGTAGGTGCTGGTGGCTTCGAGGCAGAGGTGCAGCGGCCCGGCCGGGGCGGCCCAGGCCAGCAGTTGGGCATGGCCGGCGGGGGTGTTGGGCACGGTGCAGGTGCGGGGTTGTGGGAGGCGCAGACAGGCGTCGAGTTTGGCTTTGGACACGTCGAGGCCGAGGATGACTTTGGGTGGGTTCATAGGTATGACTGAGTGTGTGTTAACGGTTGGGCAACGCCTGCGGACGACCGCGCTTGTGAGTCAGGCTCCGGAGCCAGTGGCGCTCGTGGCCTTCGATACGGTCCGGTCTGGGGCAAGCTTGCGGGAGCGGGGCGCCCATCTCCGTTCAGGCTCGTGAGGCCGTAGCGCGGCCACGGTGTCGCCCCGCTCCCTGCCGGCGTGAGTGATCGCTCGCGCCGGCACCAAACCCAAGCTACAAGCGCGGCCCTC
>WRPG01000039.1 GCA_009773355.1 Limisphaerales bacterium | reverse complement strand
CGCGGGGCCAAGGGCAAACAACTCAACGCTGCCCTCAAGCCCGACTACCTCCTCCGCCTGCTCAAAGCGACCTGAACTATTTTGATGCGTCAGCCCTGCGTCTTGGCCTGTGGTGGCAAACGGATCGGCGCACCGCTTTCAACCTCCGCTCCGCAGGAAGCCAAAGCGCCGTCGCCGCTGCGCTCTGCCGGCGCAGTCCAAGACGCGCTCTGTTTTTGTTCGCGCGCCGCGTTGCGCTGCTTCAATATGCCGCCATGAAAGCCGTCCGTCACTCCATGCGTTCCCACGTTGCCGTCGCACTGGCCGTTGTTTTCACCGCCACCCACTTCGCCGCTGCCGCGCCGCGCGCGTTGCCCGCCGGGCAGTTGCCCAATGACGCACGCCTCGCGCCGCCAAAAGACTTGAACGGCTACTTCCCCTTCACGCCGCCGAAGTCGAAGGAGGCCTGGCCCGAGCGCGCCGCGTTCGTGCAGCGCCAGATGAAGGTCGCCCTCGGCCTCTGGCCCATGCCTACCAAGACGCCGCTCAACGCGGTCATCCACGGCAAGACGGACAAGGGGGAATACACGGTCGAGAAAGTCTATTTCGAGAGTGCGCCGGGCTTTTTCGTCACGGGCAATCTCTACCGGCCCAAGGGCAAGACCGGCAAGGTGCCCGCCGTCCTCTTCGCGCACGGGCACTGGAAGGATGCGCGGCTGTCCGAAGGCACCGAGGACGCCGTGCGCAAGGAAATCTCCATCGGGGCCGAGCGCTTCGAGGAGGGCGGCCGCAGCATCTTCCAGTCTATGTGCGTGCAGCTCGCGCGCATGGGCTGCGTGGTCTGGCAGTGGGACATGATGAGCGACTCGGACGCCGTCCAGCTCTCCGCGCTCACGGTGCATCGCTTCGCCAAGCAGCGCCCCGACATGGCGAAGACGGAGAACTGGGAGCTCTACAGCGCGCAGGCCGAGGCGAACTTGCAGAGCATCATGGGCCTGCAGACGCTCAACGCCATCCGCTCGCTGGACTTCGTGCTCGGCCTGCCGGAAGTGGACCCCGCGCGCATCGCCGTCACCGGCGCGAGCGGCGGCGGCACGCAGACGATGATTTTGGCCGGCGTTGACCCGCGCATCACGCTGTCGTTCCCCGCCGTGATGGTCAGCACCGCGATGCAAGGCGGCTGCACCTGCGAGAACGCCAGCCTGCTGCGCGTGAACACCGGCAACATCGAGTTCGCCGCGCTGGCTGCGCCGCGTCCCCAGGGCATGACCACGGCGAACGACTGGACGCGCGAGATGGTGACGAAAGGCTTCCCGGAGCTGGTGGCGCACTACAAGACGCTCGGCGCGCCGAACAACGTGATGCTCCACCGCGGCGAGCACTTCCAGCACAACTACAACGCCGTGGCGCGCTCGGGCTTCTACACCTGGGTCAACCAGCACTTCAAACTCGGCTTCAAGGCTCCCGTTGTGGAACGCGACTACCAGCGCCTGACCCGCGATCAGCTCACCGTCTGGGACAGCAGCCATCCCGCGCCGAAGGCCGACGACATCGAGTTCGAGCGCAAGCTGCTGCGCTGGTGGCGTGACGACGCGGAGAAGCAGTTGCAGGCCAGCGCGGCGTCGGTGGATTCCTTCCGCCAGCTTGCGGGCAATGGCGTTGAGGCGGTGTTGGGCCGCACCTTCGCCAACGCGGGCAAGGTCGCATGGGAACTGAAGAACAAGGCCGACCGGGGAAACTTCGTCGAGATGACCGGCCTGCTCCGCAACGAGACGCACGGTGAGGAACTGCCCGTGGCATGGCTTTACCCGAAGAAATGGAATGGCCGCGCCGTGGTGTGGCTCGACGATTCCGGCAAGGCCGCGCTCTTCAACGCCGACGGCTCCGTGAAGCCCGAGGTGAAGTCGCTCGTGGACTCCGGCGCGACCGTGCTCGGCGCGGACCTGCTCTTCCAGGGCGAGTTCACCAAGGACGGCCAGCCGGTGAAGCAAAACCGCGTCGTCGCCAACCCGCGCGAGTTCGCCGGCTACACCTACGGCTACAACCACGCGCTGTTCGCCCAACGCGCGCACGACGTGCTGACGCTGGTGAAGTATCTCCGCAGCTACGAGAGCAACCCGAACCATCCCGCGCCGAAGAGCGTGGACGTGGCGGGCTTCGGCGGCACGGGGCCAATCGTGGCGGCGGCGCGCGCGGTGGCGCGCGGGGCGATTGACCGCGCGGCGGTGGAAACGGCGGGCTTCCGCTTCGGCAAGCTGACCGACTACCGCGACGTGAACTTCCTCCCCGGCGGCGCGAAATACGGCGACGTGCCCGGCCTGCTCGCGCTCAACGCGCCCGGCAAGCTCTGGGTCGGCGGCGAGACCGCGCCCGCGCTGGCGGCCAAAGTCTATGCCGTGGCGAACGCTGGCAACGCCTTGACCGCCGCCGCGAAGGCCGACCGCGCCGCCGCCGCGAAGTGGCTGCTGGCACAGTAGTCGGAAGCGTCTTCAGCAATCAGCCTTCAGTGTTTAGTGAGCGGCGACCCGCGCCTTGCTGAACGCTGGCTGTTGAACACCGATTACTGAGTGCTGGCCACCGCCCGCTCCCGCCGCCAAACCCCTTGCCGCTGCCGTCGCCGCTCTCTACGCTTTCGTCCGCATGGCCAAAGTGATGCTCGTGGAAGACGATCTGCTTTCGATCCAGATCGTCACGGAAATCCTCCGCGCCGAGGGCCATGAGGTCGTTCCCTTCAACGAGGGGGCGGGCGCCATCGAGGCGATGGAGCGCCTGGCCCCGGAAATCGTCATCACCGACCTGAACCTCGGCAAGACCGGCCCCTCCGGCATGGACGTGCTCAAGCGCGCGCGTGCGCTCACGCCGCCGGCCATCGTCATCGTCATCACCGGCTACGGCTCGTTCGAGATCGCCGTGGAGGCCACGAAGCTCGGCGCGTTCGACTACCTGCAGAAGCCGTTCAAGGCCGTCGAGCTGCGGCTCAAGCTCTGGAAGGCGCTCTCGCACAGCGAGGTCGTCTCCGAGAACGCCTATCTGCGCAAGGAGCTGCGCAAGAAATACCAGTTCAACCAGATCATTGGCAGCGCGCCGGCGATGCAGCAGGTCTTCCGCATGGTCGAGCGCGTCGCGGGCACGGACAGCACGGTGCTGCTGCGCGGCGAGAGCGGCACGGGCAAGGAACTCATCGCCAAGGCGCTGCACTTCAACAGCCGCCGCGCGACCGGGCCGTTCGTGCCCATCAATTGCAGCGCGCTGCCCGAGCACCTGCTCGAGTCCGAGCTGTTCGGCCATCGCAAAGGCTCCTTCACCGGCGCGATTGCCGACAAGAAAGGCCTCTTCCAGGAAGCCGACGGCGGAACGATTTTCCTCGATGAGATCGGCTCCATGTCCGGCGTGCTGCAAAGCCGGCTGCTGCGCGTCTTGCAGGAGCGCGAGGTGCGCGCCGTGGGCGACAACGTGCCCTTCTACGTGAACGTCCGCGTCATCGCCGCCACCAACGAACCGCTGGAGCAGCGCATCAAGGAAGGCGGCTTCCGCGAGGACCTCTACTACCGGCTCAACGTCATCTCCATCCCGATGCCCGCGTTGCGCGAGCGCCGCGACGACATCCCGCTGCTCGTGGCGCACTTCCTGCGCAGCAAGGCCGCCGAGCGCGGCCTCAAGCCCTACAGCATCAGCCGCCGCGCGCTGGAGGCGATGCACGCGCACGCCTGGCCGGGCAACGTGCGCGAACTGGAGAACGCCATCGAACGCGCCAGCGCCCTGTGCGAGGACGGCTTCATCAAGGTCAGCGATCTGCCGCCCAACCTGCATTCATTGGGCAGCACGGACTTCTCCGATGTGGAAATCGCGCTCGCTCCCAGCGGCGACACCACCGTCCTCACCCCGGCCCCCAAGCCGGCGAACGACGGGGCCGCCGCCGCGCCCGCGCCGAGTCCGCTCAACCAGCCCGTGAGCCAGCTCAAGGACTTCATGCGCGACCAGGAATCCGCCTACATCCAGCGGGCCATCGCCCAGGCCGGCGGCGACAAGGAGCAGGCCGCCCGCGCGCTCGGCGTCAGCCTCGCCACGCTTTACCGCAAGCTGGCGGAGGGGGACTAACGGCCGGGCCACCGGCCCGACGGAATCACAATTCGGGGGCGTCCCTCAGCTTGGCGGCAACCTCGGGAGCGGACGCGAGTGAGCTTCAGGGGGGCCGATGACAAACGAATGGGGACAGGCGAATCCAGGAGCGAAGCATTCGTTTGTCCCCATTCGCCTGACAGCCTCCGCTCGTCCACCAGCGCGCCGCCGGAGTTGCCGGGCTGGAAGGGCGCACTGATTGGGAAATGCCGCGCGTCAGCCTGCGCCCCGGCGAGGCGGCCGTTTACTTCTTCGACTTCAGGTAACTGATGCCAGTCATCGTCAACAGCGGCAGGATATGCGGCATGTCATCCGCCCCGACGACGATGACCGTGGTGCGGCCCAAGGCCACGCGGTAGCGGTCGGTGACCTCATACTTCTCGCCATCGGCCATCTTGATCATAAACGGGATGCCCTCGTTCATGGCAGTTTGCACTTGGTCTCTGGTCATAACGCTGTCCCGAGAGTGGCACGGCTTGGACACGCAGGCAAGGCAACGCGCTGTCAAACGAATGGGGATAAGCGAATGGAACGAACGCCTTCATTCGTTTGCCCTCATTCGTTTGAGGAAACTCTCCGCCTCAATACACCAGCACGAGCACGGTGGCCTGCTCCACGGACTTCACCACGTCCTCGAACTTGCGGTCCTTCGTGTGGGCTTCCTTCAGCTTGGCGGCGACTTCGGGGACGGATTCGAGGAAGCTCTGGGTGGCACCCGCGTCTCGCGGGTGCCACCCAAGACTCAGCTTGGCCACCACCACGCCGATGACGTTGCCCCGCTCGTCCACCAGCGCGCCGCCGGAGTTGCCGGGCTGGAGGGGCGTGCTGATTTAGATTTGCCCCGCGCGTCATCCTGCGCCCCCGGCGAAGCTGGCAATCTCCCCTTTGGCCGGCTCTTGACGCAACGATTCTCAGCGCTTTACCCCGCGAGGCAAAGCAGTAGAGTGCCACTGTGAAACGCCAGTCCATTGCCGCGATCAAACGCGAGGAAGCCCGCCAGCGCATGGCCGCGCTCCGCCGGGCGGGCCGGAGCCAGCGCGCCGCGCTGGTGGAGCAACGCCGCGCGTCGCTGGTTGGCGATGGCCCCGGCTGGCGCATGACGAATCTCGCCGCTGTTCTCAAGGCCATGAGTTGAGCCGCCCCGGCCCCCGCTCATGCGCCACTCGTTGAGCCAGTTTGCCGCTGTCTTTCGCGTCCGCAATCCCAGCGGGCTGCCCTACGTGCTCATCGGCGGGCAGGCCGTGAATTTCTGGGCCGAAACCTACCTGCCGCACGAGCCGGCGCTGGCCGACTGGCTTCCCTTCACGAGCGAGGACATTGATTTCTGCGGTGGCTGCGACGACGCCCGGCGCATCGCCGATCAATTGGGCCTCCACGCACGGCTGCCGCCTCGGGTGGCGATGACCGCCCTGGCCGGCACGGTGCCATTCCGGATCGGCGACATTTCCACAAACATCGAGGTGGTCCGGTCCGTGCCGGGCGTGCCGCCGGGGAAACTGGCGGCCTGGTCGGTCACGGCTGAACGCGATGGCACCGCCATCCGTGTGCTGGACCCCATCTCCTTGCTGGCCTGCAAGACCGACCTAGCTCTCACTGTGCCGCAGGACTCCCGTCGGGACGTGGAGCACCTCCGCATCCTGATGCTTTGCACGCGCGCCTTCCTGCGCGAGACGCTGCGCGGCGTCACGGCGGGCGAACTGCCCGTGCGTGGATGGCTCGGTGCGGTCGAACGGGTCTTGAAGCTCGCCGAGTCGCGGCGGGGCCGGCAGGCGATGCGGAAGCTCGACCTCGACTGGGGCACCGCGTTGCCCCAAGTGGAAATCAACGCCTGTGCCGAGCCAAGGGTGGCTCGCCTCCGCCCAGGCCGGCTGACGGAATGGCGGAGGAAACTGGCAGGCGGACGCTGAATCAATACACCAGCACCAGCACGGTGGCCTGCTCCACGGACTTCACCACGTCCTCGAACTTGCGGTCCTTCGTGTGGGCGTCCTTCAGCTTGGCGGCGACTTCGGGGACGGATGCGAGGAAACTCAGGAGATGGGGGCGATGACAAGCGAATGGGGACAAGCGAATCCAAGGGCGAAACATTCGTTTGTCCCCATTCGCTTGACAGCCTCCGCTCGTCCACCAGCGCGCCGCCGGAGTTGCCGGGCTGGAGGGGCGCGCTGATTTGGAAAAGCCGCGCGTCATCCTGCGCCCCGGCGAGGCTGGCAATCTCCCCTTTGGCCAGCGCGGTGGAGGCGCTCAGGCTGCTTGCAATTCCCGCGCGTGCGTGATCTCCCGCTTCTTGACCGGGCGGACCTGCGCAGCCTCCACCGTCACCACTGCGGCCGTCTTGCCTTCCAGCGTGGTGAACTCCACCTCGTAGGCGAGGCCGTCCCGATAGACATGGACCACCGTCCCGACATCGCCCGCCTCCAGGCCTTTGGTGGGCACGGCGGACTTCAACACCACGCGGTCGAGTTCGTTAATCATACGCGCTCATTCCTGATGAGGATAGGCTGTGACCAGTCTGGGCACATCCGTTCCCGTGTCCACAATCCAAATCACTTGCACCAAGGCCGGCTTTCCGCCCGGTGATTCAATCCGCCCGACCGTAACATACTTCCGACCGTGCGGCGACTCCGCTTGCTGGCTCACCGGAGAAGTCCTGGCCAGCTCCCGCAAGGCCGCCGCCAAGACCTCCCACTCGCTGACACGGAATCCCAGGCTGGTGAAAAACTCCGCCTTGCCACCGTTGTCGGGATGCATCGGGTTGAGCAGGTAGTGCGTGAGCTTGTGCTCCGGCACCACGGCCAAGTCGGCGTTGGGCAGCTTCATGGCCTCACGCCTTGAAGTCCCTCACGGCCTCGACGCAGCGGGGGCAGAGGGTGGGGTGCTCGGCGTTGGTTCCGACGGCGAATTCCCAATGCCAACAGCGTTCGCACTTGGCTCCGTCGGCTTTTTTCACGACGAAGGATGCCTTCTCGGTAGGATTGGCAACATCCACCTCGACTTCTGAGACATTGAACAACTCACGCCAAACATCGAGGCGTTCGCGCGTGCCCTTCTCGGATTGCTTGTCCACGGTCCAAACCAGTTTCGCTTCGAGAGACTTCCCGATGAGCTTGGCTTGGCGGGACTTTTCTAATTCGGCCAAGGCCATTTCGCGCAGCTTGAAGTGGACTTCGTTCCACGTTGCCTGTTCCTCAAACGCCTTTGGCTCCCACTCGCTCAGATGCACGCTGGGCGCGGGTTTGCCGGGGATGAATTCCCAGGCTTCGTCGGCGGTGAAGACGAGGATGGGGGCGAGCATCTGGCAGAGGCGCGTGACCATGCGGTGCAGCGCGGTCTGCGTGCTGCGGCGGCGCGCGGAGTTCGCGGGGTCGGTGTAGAGGCGGTCCTTCACCACGTCGTGGTATATGGAACTCAGCTCGACGGCGGCGAACTGGCTGAGTTTCTGATAGACGACGTGGAACTCGTAGGCGTCGTAGGCCGCCGCGACGGCCGCCTCCAGCTTCGCGAATTCGCCGAGCACCCAGCGGTCGAGGCCGGTGAGCTGGGCGTCGGGCACGGTGTGCCGGGCGGGGTCGAAGTCGTAGAGGTTCGAGAGCTGGTAGCGGAGGGTGTTGCGGATGCCGCGGTAGGTTTCGCTGACCTTCTTGAGGCGTTCCTCGCTCACGACGATGTCGTTGCGGTAGTCCTGGCTGGCGACCCACAGGCGCAGCACGTCCGCGCCGTATTCGTTCACGTAACGGTCGGCGGTCTGGGGCTTGGTGTATGCGCCCTGGCCCTGCTTGCTCTTGGAAATCTTCTCGCGGTCCTCGTCCACCATGAAGCCGTGGGTGAGCACGGTCTTGAACGGCGCGGCCCCGTTGCCGGCGAGGGAGAGGAGCAAGGAGGATTGAAACCAGCCGCGATGCTGGTCGGAGCCTTCGAGGTAGACGTCGGCTTGCCAGGGGAGCGCAGGTGTCCAACCTGCGTTTGGTTCAGCGCCCGCATCAGACGCCGGTTGGACACCGGCGCTCCGGTGCTGCAGTTCTTCCCGCCGCATGAGGACGGCGCGGCTGGAGCTGCCGGAGTCAATCCACACGTCGAGCGTGTCGCTGGACTTGGCGGTGGCTTCGCGACCGGTCCAGTCGGCGGGACGGCAGAGCGCCCAGAGTTCGGCGGCGGTTTTCTCGAACCACACGTTGCTGCCGTGCTGCTCGAAGAGGTCGGCGGCCTTGCGCACGATGGCGGCGTCGAGGATGGGTTCGCCCTGGGCGTCGTAGAAGGCCGGGATGGGCACGCCCCAACTGCGCTGGCGCGAGATGCACCAGTCTGGGCGGGATTTCACCGCGCCTTCGATGCGGTTCTTGCCCCAGTCGGGAATCCAGTTCACGCGGTCAATCTCGGCGAGGGCGCGCTGGCGGAAAGTAGGGCAGGCATCCTGCCTGCCTTCTGAATAATGCTTCTCCAACGCGGCGATGACTTCATCCGGCTGCGCCACCACCACTTTAACTTTCCGGTGTGTGGTGAATTCCAACTCGTCAACCGCAGCCGGGTTCAGCGGGTCAACGAGGGCGACGGTGAGTTGTTCGCCGTCGAGGCGGAGCGGGAGGCAGCGGTATTTCCAAGCGTCAGTGGCGCTCAGGGAACGCAAGGCTTCGGCAGAAATTGGAAGTTGGGCCAAACCACTCACAACTTCGGAGCCGAGGTGCTTGGCGATGGCTTCCAAGCTAGTGCTCTCAGTGGCGCTTGTCCCGGTAGGGCCGCGTTGCTGCGCGGCCTCGTCATTCTGACTAGATGGAGCTTCGGCGGACGCGCGGCAGCGCGTCCCTACCACATGGTCAATCTTCACAAACCACTGGTCCATCGCGCGGAAGATGATGGGGGTCTTGCTGCGCCAGCAATGCGGGTAGCTGTGGTGGTAGTTTTCCTGGTGCGCGAGGGCGTTGCGCACGCGCAGTTCGTGGAGCACGGCGTCGTTGGCGTCGCTGCGGCCGTGCTTTTCGAGGATGGACTTGCCGAGCATCTCGGCGGGCATCTGCTGGTCCGTCGGCAGGTCGGCGGTGTGGGCGAGACAACCGGCGTCGTCCACGGGCGAGTAGATTGGCAGGCCCTGGCTGCGGCCGAGATTGTAGTCGTCCGCGCCGTGGCCGGGCGCGATATGGACGAAGCCGGTGCCCGTGTCGGCGGTGACGAAGTCGGCGGGGAAGAGCCGGCCTGTGCGCGCGCAGAACGGGTGCTCGTAGGTGAGCGTGGCGAGTTCGTCAGCGGAGACAGTGCGCTCGATTTGGTAGCCGCCCGCCCAACCGCACTTCTGCGAGACGGTTTCGAGGAGCGAGTTGCAGACGAGATAGACATTCCCGTCCGCGAAGATGCGCGAGTAGAAGAGCGACGGGTTGAAGGCCACGGCAAGGTTCGCGGGGAGTGTCCAGGGCGTCGTGGTCCAGATGAGGAGGAAGGTGTTCGGCTCGCCGGCGAGCTTGAACTTCACGAAGACGGACTGGCTGACGTGGTCGGCGTATTCCACCTCGGCCTCGGCGAGCGCGGTGCGGCAGGGGATGCTCCAATACACCGGCTTCTTGCCACGATAGACGAAGCCCTGCGCGACGAGGTCGGCGAAGAGGCGCAGTTCGTCGGCCTCGTATTCCTTGTTGAGCGTGAGGTAGGGATTGGCCCAGTCGCCAAAGACGCCGAGGCGTTTGAACTGGGTGCGCTGGAGGTCAATGTATTTGCGGGCGTAGAACTCAGATTCCCTACGGATAGTGGCAGGACTGATGAACTGCAAAAGACCGAGGCCACCTTCCCCAGCTCGTCTAGCGAGCTCGGCCAAGACCAGCGCTTTCACATCTTCAGGCATTTCGCCTTGTTGGTGTTTTACAAAGTCGGACACGGAGATGCGCTGAGGATCTTCTCTAAGCAGACGTTTCTGTAAGTCCTGCGTGACCTTGAACTCGATGGGCAGGCCGTGGCAGTCCCAGCCGGGGATGTAGGGAGCGTCGAAGCCACGGAGCGACTTGTATTTGACGATGATGTCCTTGAGCACCTTGTTGAGCGCGGTGCCGACGTGGACATCGCCGTTGGCGAAGGGCGGGCCATCGTGGAGGACGAACTTGGGCTTGCCCGCTCGGGCGGCGCGAATCTGCGCGTAAATCTGGTCGGCCTCCCAGCGGGCGAGGCGTTGCGGTTCGCGCGCGACGAGGTCGGCCTTCATGGCGAAGTCCGTGCGCGGCAGATTCAGCGTGTTCTTGTAGTCCATGAGCTGCTCAAAGAGCGGGGACGCTAGCAGCCGGCAGGGGGCCAATCAAGCGCGCCGCCGCCGTGCGTGCGTCCGATTTGGCGGCCGGCCGGCCCGGTGGCCTGGCAACGCTGGCCCAGCGGCATTCAGCCCACCAGCCGCACCACTTCGCCGAAGGGGAATTTCTCCACCGCGAAGCCGCCGGGCGTGACCTCCCCGCTTGCCTCGGTCAACTGCTTATGCCTACTGTCCGCGCGTGTCACAGCAGCAGACGCTACGGGAAGCCGTCTCCTTTTCCGGCATTGGCCTTCACAGCGGCAGCCGGGTCAACATGACGTTTCTGCCGGCACCGCCCGGCTCCGGCATCCGCTTTCGCCGCGTGGACCTTGATGGCACGCCCGAGATCGAGGCGCGCGTGGAGCACGTCATTGACACCAACCGCTCCACCACGCTGGGCAAGGGCAACGTCAAGATTCACACGGTCGAGCATGTGCTCGCGGCACTGAGCGGCGCGGGCGTGGACAACGCCATTGTCGAGCTGGACGCCAGCGAGCCGCCCATCGCCGACGGCAGCTCGCGCGAATACGTGCGGATGATTGAGAAGGCCGGCCTCGTGCCGCAGACCGAGGCGCGCGCGCCGTATCGCATCACCGAGCCGCTGCAACTCCAGGTGGGCGAGACGATGATGCAGGTGTTCCCGCACGACCGGTTGAAAATCTCCTGCACCAGCTCGGGCGGTGGCGGGCGCTTCACGCAGTTTTTCAGCCTCGAAGTCACGCCGGAGACCTGGCCCAAGGAGCTGGCGCACGCGCGGACGTTCTGCTTCTTCGAGGAACTGGAGCAGCTCTACAAGCACGGCCTCATCAAGGGCGGCAGCCTGGAGAACGCCGTCGTCATCCGCGACGACGCGGTGCTCACGACGGAGCCGCTGCGCTACGAGGACGAGTTCGTGCGGCACAAGATGCTCGACATCCTCGGCGACCTCTCGCTGCTGGGCCGGCCCTTCCTCGGGCACATCGTTGCCATCCGCCCGAGCCACACCGGCAACTGCGAGCTGACCCGGCAGATCACCGCGCAGATGCGCAAGCCGGAGAAGGCCGTGCAGACCTTCTCGCCGCCGCCCGCGAAGTCCGACGACGACAACCCGGTGCGCGACGGCGCGACGCTGGACGTGATGCAGGTGATGAAAATCCTGCCGCACCGCCCGCCGTTCCTCATGGTGGACCTCGTCACGAAGATCGAGGGCAACCGCGTGGTGGCGCAGAAGAACGTGACGATGGGCGAGCCAGTGTTTCAGGGACATTTCCCCGGCCATCCCATCCTGCCCGGCGTGCTGCAACTCGAAGCGATGGCGCAGGTCGCCGGCATCCTGATGATGCGGCAGGCGGAGAACGCCGGGAAGCTGGCCTATTTCATGTCGGCGGAGGAAGTGAAGTGGCGCCGGCCCGTCCGCCCCGGCGACGTGCTGGTGATAGATGTCACCATGACCAAGATGCGCGGCAAGATCGGCAAGGCGCGCGGCGAGTGCAGCGTCAACGGCGAGGTGGTCAGCGAGGCCAACGTGACCTTCATGCTCATGGACAAGGAATGAACACCGGAAACATACATCCATCAGCCGTGGTTCACCCCGCCGCCCAGATCGGCTCCAACTGCCACATCGGGCCGTTCTGCGTCCTTGGCGAGCACGTCTCGCTGGGGCCGAACTGCAGGCTGCATTCGCACGTCGTCGTGGACGGGCACACCACGCTCGGCGCGGGCAACGAGCTGTTTCCCTTCGCCGCCATCGGCCTCAAGACGCAGGACTTGAAGTGGAAGGGCGGCGTCACGCGCACGGTCATCGGCGATCAAAATGTCTTCCGCGAGCACTCCACCGTCCATAGCGCCACGAGCGATGGCGACGCCACGGTCATCGGCTCGCACAACCACTTCCTCGCCTACACGCACATCGCGCATGACTGCCGTCTGGGCAGCCACATCGTCATGTCCAACGTCGGCACGCTGGCGGGGCACGTCCTCGTGGAGGATCACGCCGTCATCGGCGGGCTGGCGGCGGTGCACCAGTTCTGCCGCATCGGGCGCATGGCCATCATCGGCGGCTGCGCCAAGGTCGTGCAGGACGTGCCGCCCTTCATGCTGGCCGACGGCAACCCCGCCGAGACCAAGGCGCTGAACAAGGTCGGGCTGGAGCGCAACGGCGTGTCCGAGGAGGCGCAGGCCGCGCTGAAGAAGGCGCACAAAATCCTCTTCCGCGACGGGATGACCGTCTCGAATGCCCTGGCGAAGATCGAGAAGGAAGTGCCGGCGCTGTCGGAAATCCAGCACCTCGTCGCCTTCGTGAAGGCGAGCGGACGGGGCATCAGCAAGTAGTCGCTGGTTTCAGCCTGCGCTTCGCGCTGGCACTGGCAATCGCTGTGTTGCAAGAATTGTTCCTCCGTGTTACACACTCCCCATGAACGAAGTCCTCACCGTTCGCCTCGGGGCGCAGCGCGCCGCCGCTCTGCGTGCTTACCAGAAGAAAACCGGCCTCACGCAGACGCAGGTCATCCACTCCGGGGTGGACCGGGTGCTGGCCGGTGACTCCGAGGGGCTGCCGCCCACCGCCGCCCGGCTCTGCGGCAGCGTGGCCGGCCCGACGCGTTCCGCCACCAACAGCGAGGTCCGCAAGGCGATGCGCCGGTGAAGCATTTCCTCGACACCGGTCCGCTGGTCGCCCTGCTCAATCGTCGCGACCCGCACCATGCTTGGGCGACCGACACGCTGCGGTGCCTGCGCTGGCCGCTTTTCACCTGCGAGCCGGTGCTGACGGAGGCCACGCATCTGCTGGGTGATGCCGCGCCGGTGTTGGAACTGGTGGAGGCCGGCGACCTCGTGGTGGAGTTCAGCGCCTCGGACCACGCCAGCGAGATTCTCCGGCTGCTCCGGCAGTTCAGCGACCGCGACATGGGCTTGGCCGACGCCTGTCTGGTGCGGATGACCGAGGTCTGGCGGGACTCGCTGGTGCTGACGATTGACCGGCAGGACTTCCAAGTCTATCGGCGGCGCGGGCGGGAGCCGGTGCCCTTCCTTGCTCCACCGTGAGCCGCCGGCTCAGGCGAGACCGACGACCTCACACTTCCGCTGCGTGAAGCGGCACCAGTGCGTGTAGCCGACGGAGGCGGCGAGTTGCAGGGCCTTGTCCCAGTCCGCACCGACGTCGCCGGGCGCGTGCGCGTCGGAGCCGAAGGTGATGGGGACACCGATCTGATAGGCGCGCTGGAGGAAGAAGCGGCTGGGGTAGATTTCCTTGCAGTCCTTCCGCAGCCCGGCGGTGTTCAGTTCGATGGCCGTGCCGCTGGCCTTGGCCGCGCGCAGGAAGGTGTCGAAGAGGCGGGTGCAGTCGCGGTCGGGGTAATACTTGAACTTCTTGGGCAGGTCCGCGTGGCCGATGATCTCAAACAACCCGCTCGCCGCCGCCATCGTCAGCCGCTCGAAATAGACCGACCACACCTCGAAGGCGTCGCGCGTCCTCCACTGCGAGAGCTTCTCCGGGTTGTCCACGTCCCACGCGTCCGAGACGTAGTGGACGGAGCCGATGAAATAATCCCACGGGTGCCGCGCGGCCAGCTCGCGAATCCACTCCTCGTGGCCCGGCAGGTAGTCCACTTCGAGGGCGAGCTTGATGGTGAGCTGCGGGAACTCGCGCTGGGCGCGGCGGACCTTCTCCACGTATTCGTCGAGCTGGCTGGCGAACATGCGCCAGTTGTCGAAGTCGTCGCGGCGCATCGGGGAGTGGTCGCTGAAGCCGATCTCCGTCAGCCCCGCCGCCACCGCGCGCGCGGCATATTCCACCGGCTCGCCGCTCGCATGGCGGCAGAGCGGCGTGTGCATGTGATAGTCAGCGGGCGGCGACATGGCGGCAGGTTAGGGCGGAGCAACGGGGCATTTACAGGAGATTTACAAAATGCCGGTTGACCAAGCCGGCGGGCCGGATAATGTCCGCACAATCAAACCTCCATCTGGCCTCTGACCCAGCCATGAAAACGAACCCTGCCCGCCGCGCCTGCAAGTCGGCGTTCACCCTCATCGAACTCCTCGTGGTCATCGCCATCATCGCAATCTTGGCGGGGATGCTGCTGCCGGCCCTCTCCAAAGCCAAGGAGAAGGGCCGGGCCACCGCCTGCATGAACAACGAGCGGCAGATCGGCCTGTCCTCGCGGCTCTACTCGGATGACAACGACGGCATCTACGTGCAACTCGCCGCCCAAACTGCAGCCACCCCGCCCGGTGCCATGCTCCCAAACGCAAACGGCTACACCATCTGGCCGGACAAGCTAAAGCCGATGATGCAGTCGGAAAAGGGCTTTGAGTGTCCGTCCATTCAAAAGTCCACCATTCAGAACGCCGTGTGGAAGTGGGGCATAGGCATCAACTATCCGACCATCGGCCGGTTTCTCGATGCGCCCCGCGGCGGCTTTGACCCGCGAGTGCGCGAGGCCAACGTCGCCGCACCCAGCGACACCGTGATGTTCTCTGACATCGCCCAGGTGGCCAACCGCACCGCACCGCCCGACGACTGGGTGGCCAGCCCCACCGTCGCCAGCGCCTCGCCTTGGGATAATGTCCTCTTCCGCACGCCGGAGAACACCTGCTGCTTCAACGGTTCCACCCCCATGCGGCCCTTCAACCGGCACGGCAAACGCGGGAACATGATCATGGCCGACCTGCATTATGAGTCTATCGCCGTGGGCACCTTGGGCATCCAATACTTTCCCGGCGTCGCCCCCGGTGGTGGGGCCGCCCGAGGCTATCAGAACGGCCAATACGACCCGCGTTGGAAGTGGGATTTGTTCTGAGTCATTCCGGTCATCCCTCCCCATGTCACTTCGCCTCTCGCTGCCGCTGGTGCTGCTGCTGCTCGCCGTGTCCGGCGGTTGCCGCAAGAAATCCACCCCGGACGCTGCGCCGGTGGTGGAGCCATCCGGTCCATCCCCGATTGTCCTGCCCGCTGGCACGCGGCCTTCCGGAGCCGCCGCACCCGCACCCGCTGCGCTGGCAACGCAGTTGAACAACGCCCTGCACTCCTTTCTGGAAATGAAGGGGCGGATGCCCCATGACATCAACGAACTGGCGGCCGCCAAGCTGGTTCCCGCCGTGCCTCCGCCGCCGCCCGGCAGGAAATACGCGATTGACGCCAAAAGCCTGGAAGTATTGCTGGTCAATCAATGACCCGCGCACTGCCGGCCTCAAGCGCGCGGGCAAGGGCGGTGCGTGCTTTCCGACAAATTGACTCCCGATCCTCCCGCCAGCCGCTGAACTCAAACGGCTCCGCCCGCACCGGGCCGGCGTAGCTCAGCCGCCGCAGCGCGCCGAGAAACCGCGCGAGGTCAATCACCCCGGTCACTCCGGGCAGCTCCCGCTGGCGGTCGCGCAACTCCGCTTGCGAGACGCCCGCCGGCGCATCGTTCAAGTCCACGCTCACGATTTCGTCCTTTCGCAGCGAGGCCAGCTCCGTCGCCGGGCTGCCGCTCATCCACCAGTGCCACGAGTCCAGCACCAGGCCGAGATTGGGCACCCCGATGGCGGCGATGAGTTCGCGCAATGGCGGCAGCGAGTGGATGAACTCATGCGGCTTCCCGCGTCGCAGCGTGGGCGTGGCGCAGTATTCCAGCCCGAGGCGGATGCCGTGGTCGCCCAGCACGCGCGCCACGGCACCGAGGCGGTCAACGTGCTGGCGGAAGTTCTCCGCGTAAGGCAGCTCGTCGTGAAAAGGAACGATGGACAAGCCAAGCCGCGTCACGCCGCAGCGTTGCAGGACTTGCGCGAGCTGGGGCAGTTGCCGCAACCCGTCGGCAAAGCGCTGCGCGTCCCGCCGCAGCTCAATCGGCATCCCGGCCAGCCCGAAGCGCAGCCCCTTCGCCCGCAGGTCATCGAGCAGCCGCTGCAACTCCCCCTCGGACAGCCGCGCCAGCTCATCCGCCCGCGCCTCGACCGAGTCGAACCCGTGCCGATGGGCCAGCTCGACCGCTTCGAGCTGCGTCGCTTCGACGCACAGGCTGCGGCAGACGAGGCAGGTGAACATGGCCCAAAAGCACGACAGGCGTCCCGAAGCCGGGACGCCTGCTCGCGGAAAGGGAGGCTGGTTACTTCTTCGCCGCCGTCGCCTTGTTGAGCGCGATGGCCAGGCGGGACTTCTTGCGGTCGGCGGTGCCGCGCTTGATGACGCCCTTCTTCACGGCCTTGTCGAGCGTGGAGATGGCGGCGCGGAGCGCGGCGGGGGAGTTGTCCTGCTTGGTGGCGACCGCCGCGCGGAACTTCTTCACCGCCGTCTTGAGCTGGGTGCGGACGACGTTGTTGCGGGCTTGCTTGCGCGCGCTGTTGCGCATGCGGCGGGCGGCTGACTTGGTGTTCGGCATAGTGTTTTCTCGTTTAAGAGGCGCGCACCCTAGCGAATGGCCACGCGTTGTCAACGGCTTGTTCCGCCGGTGAATTGCCTTGGCGGGGGGCCGTCTGGTTTCGTTGAATCAGCACGTCCACCTGTGACTTCACCGCTGCATCTCGCCCGACTCGGCTCCGTGCTGGCCGTGCTCGCGCTGCTCTGTGCCCGCTCAGGGGCGGCGGAGTCGGAGGCGATGTTCAAGGACCGCGTGCTGCCCCTGCTGGCGAAGCATTGCCACGAGTGCCACAGCCACGCGGCGAAAAAGAGCCGGGCCGACCTCGTGCTCGACTCGCTCAACGCCCTCCTCACCGGCGGCCAGTCCGGCCCGGCCATCGTGCCCGGCGAGCCGGAGAAGAGCCTGCTCATCAAGGCCGTGCGCCACGACAGCGCGGAGCTACGGATGCCGCAGGGGAAGGCGAAGCTGTCGGAAGCTGAAATCGCCCTGCTGGTCGAATGGGTGAAACAGGTCCAGCCGCCGAAGGAGGCGATCGGGCGCATCGGGACGGACTGGTGGTCGCTCAAGCCGCTGGTGCGACCGGTCTTGCCGGGCGGGCGGAGTGATGGAGCGATGGAGTATTGGAGTGATGACCGGAAGCGAGTCGGCTCGAAACCCACCACTCCAGCACTCCAGCACTCCAGCACTCCGTTTCAGGCTAATCCGATTGACGCCTTCATCTCCGCCAAGCTCCGCGAAAAGCACCTGCCGCCCTCGCCCGAGGCCGACGCGCGCACGCTCATCCGCCGGCTGCACTTCGACCTCATCGGCCTGCCGCCGTCGCCGGAGGAGGTCGAGTCGTTCGAGCGCGAAGTCTCACTTTCCCGCTCTCCCACTTTCTCGCCGGCTCCGAAGGCGGGTGAGAAAGCGGGAAAGCGGGAAAGTGGGAATCGGGCACTAGACACGCTCGTGGATCGGTTGCTCGCCTCTCCCCACCACGGCGAGCGCTGGGCGCGGCACTGGCTCGACACCATCCACTTCGCCGACACGCACGGCTTCGAGCACGACATCTTCCGCACGAACGCCTGGCGCTACCGCGACTATGTCATCAGCGCCTTCAATCGCGACGTGCCCTGGCAGCGCTTCATCCGCGAGCAGCTCGCGGCGGATGTCTTCTATCCGCTGGAGCCGCAACTCACCACCGCGCTCGGTTTCCTCGGTGCGGGCCCGCTCGACACCAGCACGCAGGGCACCGCGCCGCGCACCTTCGATTACCTCGACCGCGACGATCTCGTGACGCAGACCATGTCCGCCTTCGCCAGCACCACGGCGAACTGCGCCCGCTGCCACGCGCACAAGTTCGACCCGATTTCGCAAGAGGATTATTACGCGCTGCAAGCGGTCTTTGCCGGCATCACCAAGGCGGACGTGCCATTCGACGAGTCGCCAGCCACCGGACAGCAGCGACGGCACTGGCAAAGTCTGCTCGCCGCTGCGGACGCGAAGAACGCCGCTGTGCTGCACACGCCGGAGCACGAGCCGGTCGTCGCGCGTTGGGAGCAAACTCAGGGAAAGGCTGTGACCGAATGGCAACTGCTCGCGCTCGAAAGCCTCCGCTCCTCCGATGGCTCCACACTCAAGGCGGAGGCCGACGGCTCCGTGTCTGCCAGCGGCACACGACCGGAGAAGGACACTTACACGGTCACAGCCATGACGACGTTTGCGACCGTCACCGCGCTGCGGCTGGAAGTGCTCGCCAGCGACGCGCTGCCGAAGAAGGGGCCAGGCCGGCAGGACAACGGGAACCTGCACTTGAGCGAGTTTGAGGTGCGGCTGCTCGCGGCTGGTTCAACCAACGCCACGAAGTTGAAAATCAAGCGCGCCACCGCTGACTTCAATCAAGAGGGCTGGACGATTCAGCACGCACTCGATGGCAACGAGAAGACGGCGTGGGGCATTTACCCGCGAGTCGGCGAGTCGCATCTGGCCGTGTTTGAGTTCGAGTCGCCGGTCAAGCTGGCGGCAGGCACGAAGCTCGTGGTCGCGCTCAAGCAGCTTCATGGCGGCGGGCATCTCATCGGGCGCTTCCGGCTCTCGGCAACGGACTCGCCGAATGCAAACGCCGAAGTCGTGCCTCCACTGGTGGCGGCGGGTTTGAGGCTGCCACGCGACCAGCGCACGCCGGAGCAACGGCTGGCCATCGCGTCGCACGCCCTCCGGCAGCACGCGCAGGGCGAACTCGCGAAGCTGACTGCGCCCGCATCGGTCTTCGCCGTGAAGTTCGGCATGGAGCCAAAGCCCCTCCATGTGCTAAAGCGCGGGGACATTGACAAGCCCGGCAAACTCGCCGAGCCGGGTGCGCTCTCGGCCATCGCCGAGTTGCCGGCGCGCTTTGCGTCATCGGACCCGAAGCGTGAGGCGGAGCGTCGTGTGGCGCTCGCGGACTGGCTGGCCGACCCGCGCAACCCGCTCACCTGGCGCAGCGTGGCGAACCGCGTGTGGCACTTTCACTTTGGGCGTGGCCTCTGTGACACGCCGAGCGACTTCGGCAAGATGGGCGGCGTGCCGTCGCACCCGGAGTTGCTCGACTGGCTCGCGTGCGAGCTGCGCGACAGCGGCGGTTCGCTGAAGCATCTGCACCGGCTCATCGTGACAAGCGCGGCCTACCGCCAATCCTCCGTAGGAGACGACGTGAGGAGTCTCACTTCAACTCGGAGTGCGGGACGCGGAATGCAGAAGGAAAATCAGAGACTCCTCACGTCGTCTCCTACGGGGGCTTTGGTGGACCCGGACAACCGCCTCCTCTGGCGCATGAACCGTTCGCGGCTCGACGCCGAGTCGTTCCGCGACGCCGTGCTCGCCGTCTCGGGGCGGCTGGACCGCACGTTCGGCGGGCCGGGGACGCAGCACTTCAAGTTGAGCAAAGGCCCGCAGGCCACGCCGAAGGTGGACTACACGCCGTTCGACTGGGACGCGCCGGGCGCGGGGCGGCGCAGCATCTACCGCGTCGTGTGGCGCGGCATCGCGGACCCGTTCATGGAGGCGCTGGACTTCCCGGACGCGGCGCTGCTCCAGCCCACGCGGCCATTCTCGGCGTCGGCGTTGCAGGCGCTCACGCTCTTCAACAACGACTTCGTCCTGCGCCACAGCGAGCACTTCGCGGCACGGGTGGAGAAGCTCGGCGCGGACACGCCGTCGCGCGTGCGCGCAGCGGTGAGACTCGCGTATCAACGCGCGGCGACGGCCGGCGAAGTGCGCGCCATGTCGGCCTACGCGGAGCAACATGGGCTGCCGGCGCTGGGCCGGGTTTTGTTCAACAGCAATGAATTCTTGTTCATCAACTGAGCGCGGAGCGCCGAGCATCGCTCGGCCCGATTGCACGCTGGCTCCAAGCCGAGCAATGCTCGGCGCTCCGCTCGGTCGCCGCGATTTCCTCTGGCGCATCGGCGGCGGGCTTGGCGGCTTGGCGATGGCGGACTTGTTCGCGCGCGAGGCGTTCGGCGAAGGCGCGTTTCAGCCGAAGGCGGAGTTCAACGGCGGGTTGCACCATCCGGCGAAGGTGAAGCGCGTCATTCAGCTCTTCATGACCGGCGGCGTGAGCCAGATGGACACTTACGACTACAAGCCCGCGCTCGCGAAGCTGCACGGCCAGAAGCTCGGGCCGACGGAGAAGCCCGAAGGCTTCACCGCCATGCCGGGCACGATGATGAAAAGCCCGTTCGAGTTCCGGCAGCACGGGCAATCGGGCCGCTGGGTGAGCAGCGTGTTCCCCGAGCAGGCGAAGCTGGTGGACGAACTCGCCTTCCTAATGGCGATGACGAGCAAGACGAACGTCCACGGGCCGGGCACCTACATGATGAACAGCGGCCAGCTCCTGCCGGGCTTCCCGTGCCTCGGCGCGTGGGTGAGCTACGGGCTGGGCCGGCTCACGGACAACCTGCCGACCTTCGTGGTGCTGCCGGACGCGCGCGGGCTGCCTTACAACCAGAACGGCACGTTCAGCGCGGGGTTTCTGCCGGCGGTGCATCAGGGAACCATCCTCAACGCGGGTGCGCCGGAGCTGGTGCCGGACTTGTTCGCGCGGGAGAAGTTCAAGTTCGCCTCGCGCGACGCGGACCGCGACGGGCTGGCGCTGCTGGACAAATTGAACCGTGCGCACGCGAAGGCGAATCCCGCTGACTCGCGGCTCGACGCACGCATCGCGAGCTACGAACTGGCGGCGAAGATGCAGTTGAGCGCGCCGGAAGCATTTGATTTGGCGAAGGAGACCGAAGCGACGCGGAAGGCTTACGGCCTCGACAACAAAGTGACGGAGGACTTCGGGCGGCGCTGTCTGCTGGCGCGGCGGCTCATCGAGCGCGGGACGCGCTTCGTGCAGGTGTGGAGCGGGCCGCAGGGCGCGGTGAACAATTGGGACAACCACGGCAACATCCCGAACGAGCTGCCGCCGATGGCCGCGAGCGTGGACCAGCCCATCGCCACGCTGCTGCGGGACTTGAAGTCGCGCGGCCTGCTGGCGGACACGCTCGTCGTGTGGACGACGGAGTTTGGCCGCACGCCCTTTGCGCAGGGCAGCGTGGGCCGCGACCACAATGGCGGGACGTTCGTGACGTGGCTGGCTGGCGCGGGCATCAAGCCCGGCGTATCCGTCGGCCAGAGCGACGAGTGGGGCTACAAGGCAGCGGAGGGGAAGACCTGGTGCTACGACCTGCACGCGACGATTCTGCACCTCATGGGCATTGACCACGAGCGCCTGACCGTGCGGCACAGCGGGCTGGACCGCCGACTGACGGACGTGCATGGGGACGTGGTCAAAGCAATCTTGGCATGAGCGCGGACGCGCATTTCCTGCGCGTCGCGCCGACGTTTGAGCAGACTTTGCCCGCGCGCGCCGGACGGTGGGCGAACATTGGGCGGAAATCCTTGGTGGCATCGGCGCTGCTTGTAACGGCAGCTCTGGCACCTTCCGTCTCAGAGCCAGGGTCGCCGTCAACAAACGTGCAACTGGCGGCGATGTTGATGAGGGGACGAATGCCGGGGGACACACTTTGGTGCTGGTGGAGCGCGGACAGGCGGCGACTTCCGAAAACAAATGATGGAAAGCGGATCTCAGGCAGACAGCGCGGCGGACAGCGGAGCGTCTCCCGCCGGGCGCAGCTTTGCCACAGGGTTGCGCCTGACGCTTGGCTTTACGCTGGCGGCGTTGGTGATCGTCGGTTGCCTGTGGTTCCGGAGTTCAGGACGGCAGGTGTCGCAGCCCGGCGGCGGCAAGCCGCAAAGGCCCACCCACCAGACCAAGGGCAGCCCCGGCCCGTGGGGCGAGCTGGAGTATGTCCCCATCGTGATCGCGACGCCCGACGAGTTCCTCTCCGTCGCCCGCGAGGCCAACATCGAACCGGTCTGGCGCTTTGGAAAATACTCGGCCGGGCAAGTGCATGATCTTCTGGTGAGGGCAGACCCGCCCGCCGCCGCCCGGGAGTGGCTCATGGACGAACGCCATTGGCAGGTGTCCGCCGACGGGGTGGTAATCGCGCCCCCGCCCGAGGTGATTTTCACGCTGGATCCCGCCAGCCGCGCGCTGATCTACAACGCGCTGGCCAACCTGGGGGGGAATCTGCTCCAGGAATTTCCGCTGTCACGGTCACGCGACGGCTTGGAAGACTGGTTTTCCAAGGGAGGCTTGTCAGCCCCCACCATCACCCTGACGCGCAGCCTGCTCTACCAGCGTGGCAGCGCCTGGTGCCTGGCCGACTGGCCGTTGCTGCTGCGGCAGGTGCCCTCGCGGGAGGAGCGCCGTCAATTGCTCAAAGCGGCCACCAGCCAGACCACGCTCCTCGCACATCTGCGCATCCGCGAAAACGCCGACGTGGAGGGGCTGGTTGAATACTGGGGGCGCGGCGGCCGCGCCAAGGACATCCGTGCCCTGCTGGAGTCCGTGGCCTTGGTCGAGGGCGGGGCCACCGTGGATCTCGCGCATTTGCTGCCCCGGTTCGTGCGGGAGCGAATCTACACGTATCCCTTCCCCACCGACCCGACGCTGGCCCGCCGCCGCAACTGCTTCTGGACCAGCCTGAACTTCTTCGCCAACGGGCCACCGGAGGACCGTCATGCTGACGCGGCGGACCTGCGGCTCACCCTGGCAAAGGACTACGTTCAAGTGCCGGGGGACTTGCTGCTGGGGGACGTGCTGTTGTGGAGCAAAGCCGATGGCACCCCTGTCCACGCCGCCTCCTACCTCGCGGCTGACCTGGTCCTGACCAAGAATGGAGCCTACCACACCCAACCCTGGATGTTGTCCCGGCTCGATGACCTCCTCGTTCGCTACCCGTCCAGCAGCGCCCTGAGCTTTGCCGCTTACCGGCGCAAGGACTTGGCGCATGGGCTGGGCCGGTGCCCGCCGACGGGCGACACGGATGCCGTGCGGGAATACCACACGCAGTTGGAGAGCTGGCGCGGCTCGAACCCGGCTCGGTTCCCGCCCAACGCGTGGGCGGATGTGTTTACAGCCGGCCCCGCCCGGACCAGATCCGCCCGCATCCCGTGATGGGAAATCAGACCATGCCGCCCGCCCCCCCATCCCAGTCCGCGCTCCCGCCCAAAGGGCTTCCAGTGGCCGCGCTGCGTCTGGTCGCGGCCCTGGGGTTGGCGACGCTGGTGCTGGCGGGCCTTGGGCTTGCATTCCGCAGCCGCCAGCCACCGGTTCCGGCGGGACACGCGGACGCGACCCCGCCCCGTCACCTCAAGGGCAATCCCGGCCCGTGGGGAGAACTGGAATACATCCCGATCCTGCTGGAGACGCCCGATGAGTTTTTGTCCATCCCGCCGGCCAACGCCGACCTCCCGGCCTGGACCTTCCGCAATTACTCGGTGTCCGGCCTCGCGGAGTTGTTCAACGCGGCGGATGTTTCGCCGCAGGAGCGTGAATGGCTGCTGGATCAACGGAACTGGCGGCCCGTCACCAACGGGTTTGCCTTGTCGCCGCCGCCGGAAATGCTGCTGGGCATCAACCGCGCCACCCGCGAGCGCATTTACACGGCGCTGGCCGAGTGCGGCGGGAACCCGCTTCAGGAGATGCCGCTCTCCTTCCAGCGCGACGGCCTGAATGACTGGTTTTACAAGAGCGGGTTGTCCGTCACCACCATTGCGCTGACGAAGAGCCTGCTGTATCGGCGCGGGGACGCCTGGTGCCTTTCAGACTGGCCGGTGCTGCTGCGCCACACCGAGTCGCCCGCAGAACGGCGGCGGCTGCTCAAGACAACCTCCCGCCAGGCCAGCCTGATGCCCCGCCTGCGGGTCACGCCCGCCACCGATGTCGGGCAATTGACCCAATACTGGGGCCGCGGTGGCCGCCTGAAGGACATTCGTCCGCTGCTGCAATCGCTGGCGCTGGTGAGCGACGGCGTCACCATGGACATCGTCCACCTGCTGCCCCGGGTGATCCGGTCGCGAATTTACACTTACCCGCATCCCTCCCCGCCGGATGGCAGTCCCCTCCCCAATGCGTTCTGGACGAGCATGAACTTCTTCGCGAACGAGCGGCCAGATGACCGGTTCCAAGACATCGGCCACATGCGGCGCGGGCTGGCGGAGGATTTTTATCCCGTGGAGGAGGATTACCTGCTGGGCGATGTGCTGCTCCTGACCAAGCCGGATGGAATGCCGCTGCACGCCGCCGTATTTGTGGCGGACGATGTGGTGCTCACCAAGCACGGCATCCACTTGGGTCAGCCGTGGATTTTCACCAAGATGAACGCCCTGGTCGCCAGCTATCCCTCCACTGTCCCGCTCAAGCTGCGTGGCTACCGGCGCAAGGATCTCTGAACGCGCCTTCCACCGGGCCGGATGGCCACAGCCCGCTGCCGCCGCTTCACGGAGAGGCAACCTGCGTCATTTGCACGCATCTCGCGTGAAAATTATCCTTCTCCAAGCCGGTCAACGCCTCGACCGCTGCCTCTCCGGTCCAACACTCAGAAATGCAGAACCAAAACCCGGCCCAAGGACCGGCACAACTGGTTAATTTCAAGCTGGTTATGTCACCGTTCGGATTGAACTTATAAAATGTCTGACCACCAGCGACTGGTTGGCACCACCACTGCTAAGTTTCCGTGCCAGACCTACGTTGGCACACTCGGAGAGCGGTTCTCTGGGACATCCGACGGGACCAAAAACAGAAAGAACAAAAAAATGAAAAGCCTACGCAGCAAAAAAACCGGGGCCTTCACGCTCATCGAGCTGCTCGTCGTGATCGCCATCATCGCCATCCTCGCCGGCATGCTCCTGCCCGCCCTCGCCAAGGCCAAGGCCAAGGCCGCCCGCATCAAGTGCGCCAACAACCTCAAACAGGTCGGCCTCGCCTTCAAGGTGTTCGCCAACGACAATGATGACCGCTTCCCCTATCGCGTCTCGTGGAACACGTCGGTCATTCCCACCTCGCGCGTCGCGGCGGGCAACTACCCGAGCCTCGCTACCGTCAACTCCCGCGTTTGGGCGCATATGCTGGTCATGTCCAACGAGCTGGGTTCCGCCAAGATCCTCACGTGCCCGGGCGACCGCCGCAAGCTCAACAACATGAAGTCGGACTTCGGCACGGTCGCCATCAGCGGTTACGACAACGTCGCCAATGGCAACCCGAATACCGGGGCCATGACGGCAAATCCGCCAGCGAATGTGGGCAAGGATGCGGCGACCTCGTATGCAGTCGGCCTGAACGGCGACGAGACGCAGCCCAACGCAATCCTCACCGGGGATCGCAATTTTAACAACCGGTCCACGAACACCGGACTCGGTGCCAACGCAGCGAACGCCCAAGGGGCGGTGGCCAACGCGTGGGCTTATACCATCGCCACGCCCACCAACCTGCGCTCCTCATGGGTGGTCGCCGTCACCGGGACTGCCGCTGCCGCTGCCGCCTATGCGCAGCATGACACGGCTGGCAACTTCTGCCTGTCTGACGGCAGCGTGCAGCAGGTCACGACCAGCGGTCTGGAGACCCAGGTTCGGCAGGCGGCGGCCGGCGTCGGCGGTTCTCTGACGTTCGTGTTCCCTGGCTTCTAAGAGCTTGGGCAGTCCGTTTCAAAGAGGCGCTCCTTCGGGAGCGCCTCTTTTTTTGTCGAGGCTTGTTCTTGCCCGGGAATGGTCTGCCTTGGGCCAGCTTGCTCCGAGGGATTGCAGCCTGAGTCGGCAAAGCCACGCGGCAGGCGGCGGGGTTCAGCAAAGGGCGTGGCGGCGGCGGGTTGAAAGCCCACGAAACAGCGGGCGGCAAGCCTGCGCTGCCTTGCGGCCCATCGGACAACTTCGAAGATCGGGCTTACTCATCATGCATCCGTTTGAGCCGGTAGCCAGCCAGCCGGGTTTCGATCGCGGTCCTCAACTCGGCGTCCTTGCCGGGGGGCATCAATGCCAGCGCGCGGGTGGCCAAAGTGACAGCCAACTCGAAGTTGCCGTTGGCCGCCTCGGCTGCGGCCAGCACATCCAGCATGGAGGGAGACCTTGGCCCCACCAGCGTGGCCGCCCGCCCGGCATGCTTGAGCGCGGCGGCGGGATCGCGAACTGCCGGCCGGGTGGCCAGCAGCCAGGCGAGTTGCTGGAGGGTGGGCCAGAAACTGGCATCGGTTGTCAGCACTCGCTCGAATTCCGCGCGCGCTTCGGCCACGCGCCCGGAACGGGCGAGCAGGAGGGCATAATTGTGACGGGTCCGGTAGTTGTTGGGGTCGGCAGCCAGCGTCCGCTCGTTCAATTTGAGGGCGGCCGCCAGATTGCCCTGCTTGGCGAGGAGCGCGGCGAGATTGGCTTGGGCGGCAAGGTTTCCCGGGGCCAGTTCCAGGGCCCGCTTGAGGACTTCTATGGCCTCCACCTCACGGCGGGCCATGGCCAGATAGGCTGCTTGATCAAGGAGTATCCCGGCGTCCCGGGGGGCGAGCTGCGCGGCGCGTTCCAGATGTTTGACGGACTCGTCATAACGTCCCCGGACTGCCTGGGCCACGGCCAGCACTTTGGCGTAGATGGGATCCTGCGAGGCCAGCCCATCGCGCGCGGTGATGGCGTAGGCATCCTTCGCGTTGGCACCGTAGGGGTCCAGCGCGAAGGCACGGCGGAGGTAAGCCATGCCAACCAGATCCTCCCCCAGTTCCAAGTGGGAGAAACCCAAATTCAACAGCGCGTTCTGAGATTGCTTGATGCGCGCGGAATCCGCGAAATAAGGGATGGCTGCGCGCGTCTGCCCCCGGCTGCGCAGGGCGTTGCCGTAGTTGTTGAGGGCGGTGGCGTTGTTCCGGGTCACCGCCAGCGCCTGGCCGAAGGCGGCCAGGCCATCCTGCCAATGGCTCAGTTGTGTCCGCGTGATGCCGGCGCAAGCCAGCAGCACCACGACCATCAGGAGGCTCGCCCCGCGTTTTCGGCGCGCGTCCGCCGCGATCCAGGCAGCGACGCTCCAGACCAGCATCAGGAACAGCCCGTTGAGTGGCAGGTAGGTGTAGCGATCCGCGTGTGCCTGCTCGCCGACCTGCACCAACCCGATTACCGGCACCAAGACGCCGAGGAACCAGAGCCACCCCACGATGAGCCAGGGCTGCCGACGGGCACGCCAAAGGCACAAGCCGGTGATCAACAGCAGGGGCAGCAACGCGACTCCCCAACGCGACACGGACAACTGATAGTCCATTGGGTAGAGGATGCAGAGATTGACCGGCAGGAACATCTGCGTGAGGTAGGTGACGTAGGCGGTGAGCGCGTTCTGAAGCCGGAACGGCAGTGGAAGACCCGTTAGATCCGCCATCGCCCCCACGCGATGCTGGGAATACACGGTGGAGAAAGTCAGCACCGCCACCAAGGCGAACAGCGGTAGCTTCTCCCGGACCAGCGGCCAGGCGTCCCGAAGAATCCCCCGCCAGTCCCGCCCTTCAAAACTGATCCGGCGCAGCGGCCAGTAGTCCAGCAGCAGCAGCAGGCACGGCAGGGTCACGATCATGGGTTTGGACATGATCCCCAGCAGGAAGGCCAGGAACACCCGGAGATAAGCGACGGTGCTGGGTGCGGAGACATACGCGGCGTAACACCAAAGCGCCGCCCAAAAGAAGAACCCGCAAAGGACATCCTTGCGCTCGGCGATCCAGGCGACCGACTCCACATGCAAGGGATGGATGGCGAACAAGGCGGCCACCAGACAACTGGGCCAGAACTGCCTCGTCAGCCGGTGCAACGCGAACAGGGCCATGGCCGCCCCGGCGCAATGGATCAACAGATTCGACAGGTGGTGCCCGCCCGCGACGCTGCCATAGAGTTCCACGTCCAGCATATGGGACAGCCAGCTCAACGGCCGCCAGTAGTCAATGTCTGCCGAGGTAAAGGCCCACTTGATCCCGGCCCATTTCAACCCCGGCGCAACGTGTTCATTGTTCGTGACAAACACGTCATCGTCGTAGTTAACCCAACCGAACTCCACGACCGGGAGAAAAATGATGAATGTCAGCAACGCCAGCACGGCGGCAGCCTTCGCCGCCCGCGCTCCCTCCTCGGGAGCAAGACTGGTTGGTGGAAGCGCGGGCCGGATCTCAAGGGAGAATCTCATATGGGCTAAACGGGCTTCCGCCCTCGGCATAGGGTTGCGCGAAGCGTATCCAAAGCGGGCCGTTGTGTCAAAATGACAGGCGTCCCGAGTTTCATAGCTTGATCGTGGGTGAGCTCATCGGCCGGCCGCCTGATTGCACGCCGGGGTGTGGAGTGATTGGAGCACGCGCGAGCAAGCATCCGCGCGAGACCGTTGGTTGAGAGGATGGGTCACTGGGTTCCGGCGTCCGGCTCGGTGTAGACTTGGCGGATGCGGTAGAGCCTGAGCCTCTCCTGCATGGCTAGCCGCTGGGCGGGATCTGTCGGCGGCTTTACCCTGAGCACTTGCGTCATGATGACACTGGCGCGTTCGAATTCTCCCGCAGCAGCGTGTGCGGCGGCAAGGGTGTCCAGTTGATCGGCGGTCTTTACCGAGGATGACTCCATCGCCCGGTTTGCCAATCGTAGCGCCTCTGATCCGTTGCGGCACTCCGCCCGCGTCGCCAACAGCCAGGCCAGTTGCCACTGCGCGGGAGGAAAGCGCGGGTTGGAGTCCAACGCCGCTTCGAGCAACTGACGGGCTTCTTGGATGCGCCCGATCCTAGTCAGCACGTTGGCAAGCGCCAGGTGATTCTCCAAGTTGGCCGGTTCGGAGGCGAGTGCGGCGCGCAGGTGATTGGCCGCCTCGCCCAGCCTTCCGGCGCGTGACAGGAGTGCGCCCAGCCTCCGCCGCACCATGGCGTCGGCCGGATGGGTCTGCACCAGTTCGTTCATGTTCACAATGGCCTCGTCGATTCGCCCGCTCGAAGCCACATACGCGGCGAATTCGATGCGTGCCGGCACATCGTCCGGCTTGTGTCGCAACACTTCCGCCAGTTGGCTGGCGGCACTGACATAGTCACCTCGGGCCGAGTGGGCACGGGCCACTATCCGGCGCTTCAACTCGTCCGCGGGGTTCGCGGCCAGACTCCCCATAAGGCCGGCGAGTTGCTCCTCCGCTGTGGTGCTGGTGGGATCCAGAGCGAAAGCATGCGTCATGACGTTCAACGCCTGCTCAGGGTTGCCCTGGGCGGCGTAAATATGGCCAAGATTGAACTGGGGCTGCTGTTGGTGCGGATGCACTCGTATGGCCTCGTTTAAGTGAGCAACGGCCTCGTCCAAGCGTCCCACGGCCATCAGGTCTGAGGCGTAGTTGTTCATCGCGGTCGTGTTGCCCGTCGTCACGGCCAGCGCCCGCTGGAACAGGGCGCCCGCATGTTCCCAATGCCGGAGTTGCTGGCGCGTCACCACGGCGCAGGCCAGCAGCACGCCGACAGCCAGCCAGCCAGCCACACGCAGCCTGACCCTGCAACCTCGCGCCCAGCGCCAGCCCGCCCAGGCGATCATGAGAAACACTCCCGTCAGCGGCAGATAGGTGTAGCGGTCCGCGTGCGCCTGCTCCCCCACCTGCACCAGGCCGCTCACCGGCACCAGCACGCCAAGAAACCACAGCCAGCCCACCAGCACGAAAGGATGCGCCGTTGCCCACCGCAGCCCGGCGGCGAGCAGCAGCGCGATGATCGCCCCGCTCCCCAGCCATTGCCAGGTGGCCACCCCCTCCGCAGGCAGCGGATAGAGGACACACAGGTTCATCGGCAGAAAGGTCTGGCCGAGATAGGTGCCGTAGCCCGCCAGCGCGTTGGCGGCGCGCTCCGCCAGCGGGATGCCCGCCAGGCCGCTCATCGTCCCCACCCGGTGCTGCGACAGCACGGTAGCCCCGGCCAGCACCAGACTCCCGGCAAACAGCGGGGCCTTTTCCCAAGCCAGACGGCCCAGTCCGCCCAGCCAGTCTGGCCCCCGACCCGGCGGAGTGCCCTCGTGGATCGCTTCCAGCCGGCGCAGCGGCCAATGGTCCAGCAACAGGAGCACGCACGGCAGCGTGACCATCATCGGCTTGGACATCAGCCCCAGCAGGAATCCAGCGCACACCAGCGCGTAGCGCCGCGCCCCGGGCCGCTCAACATGGCGGGCGTAGGCCCAGAGGGTGAAGTGCCAGAAAAAACCGCACAGCACGTCCTTGCGCTCCGCGATCCACGCCACCGATTCAACGTGAAGAGGATGCCAGGCAAACAGCGCGGCCACGAGGGCGCTGGGCCACACTTCTCCCGTCATCCGATGGAACGCCAGCAGACACAGGACGGCGGCAGCGACATGGATGAGAAGGTTCACCAAGTGATGCAGCCCGGCCGCCACCCCAAACAGCTCGATGTCCAGCATGTGCGACAACCAGCTCAAGGGCCGCCAATAATCAATGTCCGCCGCGGTGAACGCCCACTTCACCCCCGCCCATGTGAAGCCGGGTGCCACCATCGGGTTGTTGGTGACAAACACGTCGTCGTCGTAGTTGACCCAGTTCAGGTTCACCACCGGCAGGAAAATCCCCAGGGTTACCAGAACGAGCGCCACCGACAGTTTCGTCACGAGCACATGGCCGTCCGCCAACGCTGGCTCTGAGCCGGAGAGACGAGTGGCTGGTTTTTGGGGCAGGCTCATGCCGGTGGTGGCATCCGGGTGCGACGCGCTCAGGCTATGGATTCAGCGTCAGCGTGTCAAACGCCTGCCCACAACGCATGATGCCGCTCCTGGCGTGGATTACGTCAGCCATGTGTTCCCGCGCTGGTCCGCCGTTCACAACCTGGCCCCGGCCCGCTCTCCAGAGTCAAAGCTGTGTGACGGTCTCGCATTTCAGCCTGCCGTCTCAGGAGCTTTCAACCCGCAGACGCCGCAATCGTTTCCTCCGGCACTCGATGAAGCCTCACCAGCCGGCTGCAAGCCGGCGGACAGGGCAGGCTGTAATACTGCGTTGCGAGACATCCGCGGCCCCTCGGGATTCGGGATTACCATTGCACGTCCGTGGACGAAACTCATGATGGGGTGGCCGCAGGCAACTCAACCATCGGCCTGCGCCGGCCATATTGCCGGCACAACTGCGCTCATGGCAAAACCACTCAAACTGCAACAAGGCCAAGTCTGGAGGCTGGGCGACCAATTCCTCCGCATCACGCGGCTGGAGCGGCTGGCGGTGGAATACAAGGCCTCGGCGGGTCAGGCTGGCAAGGAGGGCAAAGTGCAGCAGGCCACCAAAAAGGGGTTTTGCCGGCTCATCAAGGGGGCTGTTCTCCTGCCTGCCGCTCCGATGCGGGAGCCCAATCCGGTCCGGCCAGAATGAAACGCGCGTGGCGTTTCAAATCTTCGGCTTCGTCGCGCCGCGGTTGGTCCAGTTGAAGAGGCCCTGCGGTCTTGCCAGCATCAGCACGATGACCAGCAGGGAGTAGATGATCATCCGCGTGTCGGCGATCCACTTGAGGTTGTTGAACGGCGCGGCAAAGGGCAGCTCCACCCGCACGCCGGAGACCATTCGCAACACCTCCGGCAGCAGGGTCAGCAGCACGGCGGCGATGATGACGCCCGTGGTGTTGCCCATGCCGCCGAGGATGACCATCACCACGATCTCGATGGACCGCATGAAGTCGAAGCCCGTCGGCGCGATGGTGAGGATGGAGTGGCCGTAAAGTCCGCCAGCAACGCCCGCGAAGAACGCGCCGACGACGAACGCCGTGATCTTGTAGCGCGTGGTGTTGATGCCCATCGCCTCGGCAGCGATCTCGTCGTCATGGACGGCGAGGAAGCCGCGGCCGTAGGTCGAGTTCACCAGGCTGCCGACGACATAGACCGTCAGCGCGGCGAAGGCATAGACCCAGAAGAGGTTGGTGTAGGCGGGAATGCCGTTGAGGCCGAGCGCGCCGCCGACGGAGTCCACGTTGCGGAAAATCACGCGGATGATTTCACCGAAGCCGAGCGTGACGATGGCGAGGTAATCGCCCTTAAGCCGCAGCGACGGAGCGCCCACGAGCACGCCGGCCAGCGCCGCCGCGAGTCCGCCACCGACCAGTGCGAGCGGGAAGAGCACATGGACGCCTGCGCCCTGCGTCAGGGCGGGGGCGAACTTCGGCGCGCCGAACATCGTGATGGCCGCCGCCGAGTAAGCGCCCACCGCCATGAAACCCGCGTGCCCAAGCGAGAACTGCCCGGTGTAGCCATTGATGAGGTTCAGGCTGACGGCGAGGATGACGTTGATGCCGATGTTTGAGATGATGAGGGCGAAATAGTCATCCAATCGCGGCTGGAGGACTGCGAGCAGGCCAGCCACGGCGAGGGCGGAGACGAGGACGATTTGGGAGCGGGGGATCATGCGCGGGGAAAGCTCCAAATCCCAAATTCCAAGCTCCAAAGAAGCTCCAAATTCCAAGCTCCATAGAAATCGCGATTCCAACGAAGCACGCTGGTCAACCAAACGCCATTGGGATTTGGAGCTTGGAGCTTCTTTGAGATTTGGAGCTTGGAGCTTGGAGCTTTCACACTTTTTCCACCTGCATTTTGCCGAGCAGGCCCGCCGGGCGGAAGAGCAGGATGGCGATCAGGATGGCGAAGGCAATCGCGTCGGTGAAGGTGCTGAAGCGGCTGCCGTTGACGAAGGTCTCGACCACGCCCAGCAGCAGGCCGCCGAGCGCGGCACCGGGGATGTTGCCGATGCCGCCGAGCACCGCCGCGACGAAGGCCTTCAGCCCCGGCAGCACGCCCATGAGCGGGTCAATGGCCTGGTAGTTCAGTGAGTAGAGGATGCCGCCCGCCGCCGCCAGGGCCGAGCCGAGCGCAAAGGTGAACGAGATGATGTGGTCGTTGTTGATGCCCACCAGCGAGGCGGCCTGCGGGTTGAAGGACACGGCGCGCATCGCCGTGCCGATCTTGGTCCGAAGCACGATGTATTGCAGCGCGCCCAGCAGCGCGAGCGCGACAACGAGGACGACGAGCTGGTTCGAGCCGATGACGAGACCGGCGAGCTTGAACGTGTGGACAGGGAAGAGCGTGGGGAAAGCCTTTGGCGCCGCGCCGAAGATGAACTGGCCGAGGTTTTCCAAGAGCAGCGACACGCCGATGGCTGTGATGAGGACGGTGAGTTTGGAGCGATTCCGCAGCGGCCGGTAGGCGAGCCGTTCAATCGTCACACCAAGCAGCGCGCAAACTGCCATCGCGCCTGCGAGTGCGAGGAAGCCTGTGGCAAACGACTCCTTTGGCATCCCGCGCCCGATATAGAACCCGGCGAACGCCCCGACCATGAACACGTCACTGTGCGCGAAGTTGATGAAGCGCAGCACCCCGTAAACCATCGTGTAGCCCAGCGCGATAAGCGCGTAGATCGCGCCGAGCGAGAGGCCGTTGATGAGTTGCTGGGCAAATTCGGTCATCGAGGCGGCAGCAGCCCTGCCGGCGAGCGGTCAGGGGTTGACTGTCTCCTTGTAGACGAACTTCCCGTCCTTCACCTCGATGATGACGGCGGGCTTGGTGGCGTTGCGCTTGGCGTCGAGCGTGGTCTTGCCGGTGACGCCGACGAAGTCCTTCGTGGCGGCGAGAGCGTCGCGCAACTTCTGGCCGTCGGTGCCGCCGGCGCGCTTGATGGCGTCGGCGAGGACGAGCGCGGAATCGTAGCCCAGCGCGGCCATCGCGTCGGGCACTTCGCCGTTCCAGCGGGCTTTGAACTTCTTCACGAAGGTCTGGACCATCTCGGCCTTGTCCTCGGGCGAGTAGTGCGTGGAGTAGAAAGTGCCGTCCATCGCCTTGCCGCCGATGGTGACCAGCTCCGGCGCTTCCCAGCCGTCGCCGCCGAAGATGGGAAGGTTGATGCCGAGTTGGCGCGCCTGTTGGGCGATGAGGCCGGCCTCCGTGTAGTAGCACGGCGCGAAGATGGCCTCGGGGTTCGATGCCTTGATGGCGGTGAGCTGGGCCTTGAAGTCCTTGTCGCCGCTGCTGAACTTCTGCTCGACGGCAATCTTCCCGCCGTCGGCGACGAACTTCTCCTTGAAGAAGGTCGCGAGGCCGACGCTGTAAGGCGCGGCGGCGTCGGTCAGCACGGCGACGTTCTTGGCCCTGAGCGTGTTCTTGGCGAAGAGCGCCATCACAGTGCCCTGGAAGGGATCAATGAAGCAGACGCGGAAGACGAAGTCGCCGACCTCCGTGACCTTCGGGTTCGTCGAGCTGGGCGAAATCATCGGCACCTTGGCGTTCTGGCAGATGGGCGCGGCTTCGAGCGAGCGGCCGGACGCGACCTCGCCCAGGATCGCGATGCACTTGTCGCGCGAGACGAGCTTGCGCACGACGCTGGCGGATTCACCCTGCTTGGACTGCGTGTCCTCGGTGATGAGTTCGAGCTTCTTGCCCAACACACCGCCGGCGGCGTTCAGCTCCTCAATGGCGAGCAAGGTGCCCTTGTGCGACGACTGACCGAAGGTGGCTTCTTTGCCCGTGAGGGAGGCGAACTCGCCGACCTTGATGACGTCACCGCTGGCGGCCTTGCCCCCGTCGCCACCCTTGCCCGCTTCCTCGGGCTTCTTGCAGGCGGTGAGGAAGGAACCGGTGGAAACAGCCAGGGCCGCGAGGGCATGACGGCGCGTGAATTGAGCTTTCATCGTGAAAATTTGAGTTTGCCGGCCCGCAGACCGGCATATGCGCGAGGCTAGGGAAGCCCTCCGGCAGTTTCAACCTTCAATCCGCCAGCACGGGGCGGATCTCTCCTGACAAGGAGCGGATTCTTACCACGCGGTCGGTGCAAACTCCTCAGCATGGTAGCTGCTGCGCACCATCGGCCCGCTGGCGACATGGACAAAGCCCAGCGCCTCCGCGCGCTCACCCAACTCCGCGAACTTGGCCGGGTGGACGAACTCCACAACGGGCAGATGTTTCAACGTCGGCTGGAGGTATTGGCCCAGCGTGAGGATGTCGCAGTCCGCGCGGCGCAAGTCTTCCATCGCCGTCAGCACTTCCGCCTCCGTCTCGCCCAGGCCGAGCATGATCCCGGACTTGGTGAAGACATCTGGGCGGCGCGCCTTCACCTTCGCCAGCACGGAGAGTGAGCGGTCGTAAGTCGCGCGATGCCGCACCGACGGGGTGAGGCGACGGACGGTTTCGAGGTTGTGGTTGTAAATCTCCGGGCGGGCGGCGAGGACGGTCTCAATGCACTCGTCCTTGTCGAGGAAGTCCGGCACCAGCACCTCGATGACGATGCCGGGATTCGCCGCGCGCGTGGCCTCGATGGTCTGCCGGAAGTGCTCCGCGCCACCGTCCGCGAGGTCGTCGCGCGCCACGGCGGTGATGACGACATGCTTGAGGCCCATGCGCTTCGTGGCCTCGGCCACGCGCTGCGGCTCGTCAGCTTCGAGCGCCAGCGGCTTCATCGTGGCGACGGCGCAGAAGCCGCACGCGCGTGTGCAGCGGTCCCCGGCAATCATGAAGGTCGCCGTGCCCTTGCTCCAGCACTCCCAATGGTTCGGGCACTTCGCGCTTTCGCAGACGGTGTGGAGCCGCAGGTCGTTGAGCAGTTCGCGCGTCTTCGTGAACGCGCTGCTGGTAGGCAGCGAGAGGCGGAGCCACGCGGGCAGACGCGGGCGGGCGGCGGGCTTGGGCGGGGCAAGCAGGGTTTCCATCGGCGCAATCACTCCCATCCATTCTTCTTCCACCACTTCTCAATCTCCGGCGGGCCGAAGTCGCCGAGCACCTGGCCGTCCACCTCGATGGTCGGGGCGAGGGTCTGGCGGGAGAGACGCTCCATCTCGTCATAAGCCTGGTCGTCAGCCATGACGTTGAGCACCTCGTAGTCCACGCCGCGCGCGTCGAGCCAGTCCTGGGCCTTCGAGCACCACGGGCAATAGGGTTTGATGAAGAGACGGACGCGAGCAGGTTTCATTGGCAGACAACTGGACTGGCGGCCGGGCCAGTCTCACCCGCTGGTGAAAGTGGCCGTGCGGCACTCGCCTGAAGAACTGAGTAAATCATGACAGCGGCGATGCTAGTAACAGGATGGAACTGCCCTGTCGAGATTCAGCCCGGGCCGCCCCGCCGGCTGGCACCCAAAAAAGCCCGCCGGCCTTGCGGGCGGCGGGCTTGGTTGAAACGGAGTTCGCTTACGAGCGCGCGGCGGGCTTCTTCGCCGAGGTCTCGAGGATTTGCAGCGCGATCTGCTGCGGCACCTGCTCGAAGGTATGCGGCTCCATCGAGTAGCTCGCGCGACCCTTCGAGAGGGAGCGGATGGCGGTGGCGTAGCCGAACATCTCGGCCAGCGGCACATGCGCGTTGAGGACGGTCTGGCCGGCCTTGGCGTCCACGGCGTGGATGATGCCGCGGCGGCGGTTGATGTCGCCCAGGAGGTCGCCCTGATACTCGTCGGGGGTCGTGACTTCGACCTTCATGATCGGCTCCAAGATGATCGGCGCAGCCGACTTGAAGGCGTCCTTGAGCGCGAAGATGCCGGCCATCTTGAACGCCAGCTCGTTGGAGTCCACCTCGTGGAAGGAGCCGTCCACCACGGCGATCTTCACGTCAATGACCTGGTAGCCGGCATACACGCCGGAGCGGCAGGCCTCCTCGATGCCGCTGATGACGGCCGGGACGTATTCCTTCGGGATGGTGCCGCCGACGATCTTGTTCTCGATCTCGACGCCCTTGCCCTTTTCGTTCGGCTCGAGCGTGATGCAAGCGTGGCCGTATTGACCGCGACCACCAGACTGGCGGATGAACTTGCCCTCGCCCTCGGCGGCCTTGGTGATGGTCTCGCGGTAGGCGATCTGCGGCGCGCCGGAGTTGGCCTCGACTTTGAACTCGCGCTTGAGGCGATCAATGATGATCTCCAAATGCAGTTCGCCCATGCCCGCGATGATGCGCTGGCCGGTCTCCTCGTTCGTGAAGCAGTGGAAGGTCGGGTCTTCCTCGGCCAGGCGTTGGAGGCCCTCGGACATCTTGTCGCGGTCGGCCTTGGTCTTCGGCTCGACGGCCATGCTGATGACCGGCTCGGGGAAGGTCGGCGGCTCCAGCGCCACGTCAAAGTCCTCGTTGCAGATCGTGTCGCCCGTCGTGATGTTCCGCAGGCCGACCAGTGCCGCGATGTCGCCGGCATAGACCTCGTCAATGTCCTTGCGCTCGCTGCCCTGAATGACCATCAGTCGGCTGACGCGCTCGCGCCGGCGGGTGCGGGGGTTGTAGATGGTGTCACCCTTCTTGAGCTGGCCGGAATAGACGCGGAAGAACACCAGCTTGCCCGCGTAGGGGTCGGTCCACAGCTTGAACGCGAGCGAGCAGAACTTCTGGTTGTCGTCGGTCGGCACGGCCACCGGGTTGTCCGTGCCCGGCTCGTGGCCTTGCGCGGGGGGAATGTCCAGCGGCGAGGGGAGATAATCCACGACGGCATCCACCAGCACCTGCACGCCTTTCTTCTTGAACGCGGAGCCACAGAGGACGGGGATGATCTCGATCTTGCAGGTGAGCCGGCGGATGGCGGCCTTGAGGACGGCGGGGGCGATCGGCTTCTCCTCGAGCACCAGGTTCGCAATCTCGTCGTCCTTGTTGGAGACAGCGTCAATCAGTTCCGCGAGGGCGGCCTTGGCGCGGGCCTGATGCTCGGCGGGAATTTCCGTGACGTCGTAGTTCAGGCCTTCGTTGGCCTCGGTCGGCCCCCAGTTGATGGCCTTCTGATTGACCACGTCAATCACACCCTCGAAGCCGCCCACCACGGTCTTGCCTTCGGCCTCAGTCGGGCCGGCCCCAAGGGGCAGGAAGATCGGGAACGCGTAGGCGCGCAGCTTGGTGCGCATGTCGTTCAGCGCGTTTTCAAAATTCGCGCCGATCCGGTCCATCTTGTTCACAAACGCGATGCGCGGAACCTTGTATTTCGTCGCCTGCCGCCAGACCGTCTCCGACTGCGGTTGCACGCCGGCGACGCCGCAGAACACGGCCACCGCGCCGTCCAGCACGCGCATGGAGCGCTCGACCTCGGCGGTGAAGTCCACGTGGCCGGGGGTGTCAATGATGTTGATGCGGTGCGGGACGTTGTTGAATGCCTTGTAGATCTGGTCCTCGCCCGGCTTGATCGTCTTCTGCGTCCAGAAGCAGGTGACGGCGGCGGAGGTGATGGTGATGCCGCGCTCGCGCTCCTGCTCCATCCAGTCGGTGACGGTGTTGCCGTCATCCACGTCGCCGATCTTGTGGATCAGGCCGGTGTAGAAAAGGATGCGCTCGGTGGTGGTCGTCTTGCCGGCGTCAATGTGCGCGGCGATGCCGATGTTGCGCGTGCGTTCCAGCGTGTATTGCCGGTTCGGCGAGTTGACGGCCTTGTTTTCAGCGAGGGTGCTCATGTGCGGTTCAGGATTGCGTCTTGGTCAAAAAAAACGCCCCGATGCGTGGTGCGCCTTCGGGGCGTCAAAAACTTTGTTCCGACTACCAGCGGAAGTGCGCGAAGGCCTTGTTCGCCTGCGCGGTCTTGTGCACTTCGTCACGCTTGCGGATCGCGTTGCCCTGCCCCTGGTAGGCATCCATGATCTCGGCGGCCAGCGCCTGGCTCATGGGCAGGCCCTTGCGGGCGTCGGCGAAGTTGACGATCCAGCGCACCGCCAAGGAGGCCTGGCGGTCAGCCGGGACTTCCAGCGGAATCTGGTAGGTGGCGCCACCGACGCGGCGGGGCTTCACCTCGAGGCGCGGCTTGGCGTTGTCCACCGCGCGCTGGAGGATGTCCACCGGGCTGGCATCGGGCACCTTCTCGGCAAGCGAGGTGAAGGCACCGTAGACGATGCGCTGGGCGACGCTCTTCTTGCCGCCCTGCATGACGGTGTTGATGAGGCGGCCGACGAGGACGCTGGTGAAGCGGCCGTCGGGGATGATCTGGCGTTTGTTGGCTTGGCGGCGACGAGACATGGCGGGCTTTCTGGGTTGAAATTACGCGGCTTTCTTGGCGGCCTTCGGGCGTTTGACGCCGTATTTGGAGCGGCTGACGCGGCGCTTCTCAACGCCGGCGGCGTCGAACGTGCCGCGCACGATGTGGTAGCGCACGCCGGGGAGATCCTTCACGCGGCCCCCCCGCACAAGCACGATGGAGTGCTCCTGGAGATTGTGGCCCTCGTCCGGGATGTAGGCGATGATTTCGTAGCCGTTGGTGAGCCGGACCTTCGCGACCTTGCGGAGCGCGGAGTTCGGCTTCTTGGGCGTGCGGGTCATGACCTGCACGCAAACCCCGCGGCGGAAGGACGCGCCTTCGAGCGCCGGGGACTTGGACTTGTAACGGATCTTGGTGCGGCCCTTGCGGACGAGTTGATTGATGGTCGGCATGCTTGTCAGCCTTCAGTTTTGCGCCCCGGCCCCGCTTTGGGGAAAGGAGCGCGGATTGTTAGCAAATGCGGTGGGCGTGGCAATCTGTTTTTTGGGTTGACGGGAACATTTCGTCTCAGCCCAGCAACCCCGCCGGGGCCGATGACTCGGTGGCAGGAACCTCCTCCACCGGCAGCTCCTCCACGGTCGGCCGAAGCGTCACGTTGCGGTGCATCGGGAAGCCGGTGCCCGCCGGGATGATGTGGCCCATGATGACGTTCTCCTTGAAGCCGCGCAGGTAGTCACTCTTGCCCATGGTCGCGGCCTCGGTGAGGACGCGCGTGGTGTCCTGGAACGACGCGGCGCTGAGGAACGACTCGGTCTCGAGCGAGGCCTTGGTGATGCCCAGCAGCACGGGCGCGCCCTCGGCGGGCTTGCCACCCATCTTCTCGACGCGCGCGTTCTCCTCGTCGAACACGATCTTGTCGATCTGCTCGCCCCAGAGGAAAATTGTGTCGCCCGGCTCGGTGATGCGGACCTTGCGGAGCATCTGCCGGATGATGATCTCGATGTGCTTGTCGTTGATGGTCACGCCCTGCACGCGATAGACCTCCTGAATCTCGTTGACGAGGTGCTCCTGCAGCTCCTGCGTGCCGCAGACGTCGAGGATCTCGTGCGGGACCACGGGGCCTTCGGTGAGCTGCTGGCCCTTCTTCACGAAGTCGCCCTTGAAGACGATGACGTGCTTGCCGATGGCGATGAGGTGTTCCTCCTCAAGACCGGTCTTCGCGTCCTTCACGAGGATGCAGCGCTTGCCGCGCACGCTCGCGCCGAAGTCCACAATGCCGTCAATCTTCGCGATCTCGGCGGCGTCCTTCGGACGGCGCGCCTCGAACAGCTCGGCCACGCGCGGCAGACCGCCGGTGATGTCCTTCGTCTTCGACGACTTGCGCGGCGTCTTCGCCAGCAGCGAGCCGGCGATGATGTGGTCGCCTTCGTTGACGACGATGTGCGCGCCGGCGGGAATGGGATACTGCGCCAGCGGCTCGCCCTTCTTGTCCTCGATGATGATCTGCGGGTGGAGGTCTTCCTTGTGCTCAATGACGACCATGGCCTCCTGGCCGGTGGACTCCTCCAGCTCCTGCTTCATCGTCACGCCTTCGATGATGTCGTTGAAGACGATGGTGCCGGCCTTCTCGGACAGAATCGGGACGTTGTAGGGATCCCATTGCACGAACGTGTCGCCCTTCTTCACCTTGCCGCCATTGCGCACGGTGATGACGGAGCCGATGACGATGTTGTGCGTCTCCAGCTCGCGGCCGTCGTCGGCGAGGAGCGTGAGGGAGCCGTTCTTGTTCAGGACGATGCAGTTGCCGTCCTCCAGCTCGACGATGCGCAACTCGTTGAAGCGGACGGTGGCGTCCACCTTCGTCTTGATCTGCGGCTGCTTGAACACCTGCGACGCCGTGCCACCGAGGTGGAACGTGCGCATGGTGAGCTGCGTGCCGGGTTCACCGATGGACTGCGCAGCGATGATGCCGACGGCCTCGCCCATCTTGACGGTCAGGCCAGTGCCGAGGTGGCGGCCGTAGCAGAGCATGCAGCAGCCGACCTTGGCCTCGCAGGTGAGCACCGAGCGGATCTTCACGCGCTCGACGTTCGCGGCCTCGACGGCCTTGGCCTTGAGCTCGTCAATTTCCTCGTTGGCCTTGACGATCTTGGTCTTCGGGCTGGTCGGGTCAATGATGTCCTCGGCGGCATGGCGGCCCACGAGGCGCTCGCTCAGCTTCACGACGACTTCCTCGCCCTCGCGGATCTCCGAAACCCAGATGCCGTTGGTCGTGCCGCAATCAGTCATGCGGATGATCACGTCCTGCGCCACGTCCACTAGCTTGCGCGTCATGTAGCCGGAGTCGGCGGTCTTGAGCGCGGTGTCGGCGAGGCCCTTGCGGGCGCCGTGCGTGGACATGAAGTATTCGACGACTGTGAGGCCCTCACGGAAGTTCGAGAGAATCGGCTTCTCGATGATTTCACCGGACGGCTTGGCCATGAGGCCGCGGAGGCCGGCGAGCTGCCGGACCTGCGCCTTGTTGCCGCGCGCGCCGGAGTCCACCATCAGATACACCGGGTTAAACTCCTTCTTGCCCTGGTTGTCCTTCAGCGTCGTGAGCATCACGTTCGCGATCTGGTCGGTGCAGTGCGTCCAGATGTCAATGACCTTGTTGTAGCGCTCGCCGCCGGTGATCGCGCCGGCACGGTGCTGCTTGTCCACCTGGGCAATCTGCCTCAGCGCGCCGTCAATCTCCTCCTTCTTGGCGTGCGGGATGATCATGTCATCAATGCCGATGGACACGCCGGCCTTGGTCGCCTCGCGGAAGCCCAGCTCCTTGAGCCGGTCGAGCGCCTCGATGGTCTTCTCGTGGCCGGCGGCCTTGTAGCAGTTCCAGATCAGGTCGCCGATCTTGGACTTGTTGACGACGATGTTCGCGAAGCCCATCGGCTCCGGCCAGATCTCCGAGAAAATCACGCGGCCCACCGTGGTCTCAATGACCTTTTTGTCCGGCGAGCCGAAGACAGTCTTTTTGCCGAGATCCGGATTGGCGAGCAGGATACGGTCGTGGGTCTTCACGTCGCCTTCGCTGTAGGCGAAGATGACCTCGTCCTTCGAGCCGAAGAGCATCGGAGCTTTCTTGGACTTCGCGGCGCGCGGCTCGGCGGTGAGATAGTAGCAGCCGAGCGTGATGTCCTGCGTCGGCGTCATGATGGGCTTGCCGGACGACGGGCTGAACACGTTCAGCGGGGCCATCATCAACATGCGCGCCTCGATCTGCGCCTCGACGGACAGCGGGACGTGGACGGCCATCTGATCGCCGTCGAAGTCCGCGTTATAGGCGGTGCAAACGAGCGGGTGAATGCGGATCGCCTCGCCTTCAATCAGCGTCGGCTCGAAGGCCTGAATCGAGAGGCGGTGCAGCGTCGGGGCGCGGTTGAGCAGCACGGGATGTCCGCGCGTGACTTCTTCGAGGATGTCCCAGACTTCCGGCGACTGGCGCTCAATCATCTTCTTCGCCGAGCGCACGGTGTGGACGTAGCCACGCTCCTTGAGCTTGCGGATGATGAACGGCTCGAACAGCACGAGCGCCATCTTCTTGGGCAGGCCGCACTGGTGCAGCTTGAGTTCGGGGCCGATGACGATGACCGAGCGGCCCGAGTAGTCCACGCGCTTGCCGAGCAGGTTCTGACGGAAGCGGCCCGACTTGCCCTTGAGCATGTCGGAGAGCGACTTGAGCGAGCGGTTGCCCGCGCCGGTGACAGCGCGACCGTGACGACCGTTGTCGAACAGCGCGTCCACGGCCTCCTGCAACATGCGCTTCTCGTTGCGGATGATGACCTCGGGCGTCTTGAGCTGGAGCAGGTTCTTCAACCGGTTGTTGCGGTTGATGACACGGCGATAAAGGTCGTTGAGGTCCGACGTGGCGAAGCGGCCGCCCTCAAGCGGCACGAGCGGGCGCAGGTCCGGCGGAATCACCGGCAGCACCGTGAGAATCATCCACTCGGGACGGCTCTTGGACTGGATGAAGCCCTGGTGCAGCTTGATGCGCTTGGCGAGCTTCTTGCGAATCTGCTTCGACTTCGTCTCGGTCATCGCGACCTGCAACTCCTCCACGGTCTTCGGCAAGTCGAGCCGGGCGAGGCCGTCGCGGACGCCTTCCGCGCCAATCTTGGCGATGAACGCGTCGGCTCCGTAAGTCTCCTTCGCCTCGCGATACTCGTGCTCGCTGAGAAGCTGGTGCTGCTTGAGCGGCGTGTTGCCGGGGTCAATGACGAGGTAGTCCTCGTAGTAGATGACGCGCTCGAGGTTGCGCGCGGTCATGTCGAGCATGAGGCCGAGGCGCGAGGGCATGCACTTGAAGAACCAGATGTGCGACACCGGCACGGACAGTTCGATGTGGCCCATGCGCTCACGGCGCACGCGGGCGAGCGTGACCTCGACGCCGCAGCGGTCGCAGACCACGCCGCGGTGCTTGATGCGCTTATACTTGCCGCAGGAGCACTCCCAGTCCTTCACGGGACCGAAGATGCGCTCGCAGAACAAGCCGCCCTTCTCGGGCTTGAACGTGCGGTAGTTGATGGTCTCGGGATTCTTGACCTCGCCCTTGGACCAGGCGCGCATGGTCTCCGGGGAGGCGACGGTGATGCTGACGTAATCAACCAGGTTGACCTTGTCCAGGCCGAGCAGTTCGCGGGCGGTGTCTTTGGCGCTAATCATAAGGTTTAGTGCGTTGGCTGTTACGTTGAATCAGAGGGCGGCGAGCATGGCCTGCGGGTTGGGTGCGTGCGCGGCCTGGTCCACCGGGTTGCTGTAGCCGACCTTCACGTCGAGGCCGAGGGACTGCATTTCCTTCACGAGCACGTTGAACGACTCGGGCACACCGGCTTCGAGGGCGTTGTCGCCCTTGACGATGGCCTCGTAGATGCGGGTGCGGCCCTGCACGTCGTCGGACTTCACGGTCAGGAGCTCCTGCAACGTGTAGGCCGCGCCGTAGGCTTCCATCGCCCACACCTCCATTTCGCCGAAGCGCTGGCCGCCATACTGCGCCTTGCCGCCCAGCGGCTGCTGGGTGACGAGCGAGTAAGGCCCGACCGCGCGGGCGTGAATCTTGTCCGCCACCAAGTGGCCGAGCTTCATCATGTAGATGTAGCCAACGACAATCTCCTGGTCGAAGGATTCGCCGGTGTGACCATCGAACAAATGCGCCTTGCCGTGCTCGCCGACGAGCACCTGGCCGACTTCCTTCTTGTGCAAATCGCCGGCGTCCTTGAGGTAGCCGCGGATTTCCTTTTCCTTGATGCCGTCGAAGACGGGCGTCGCAAACTTGAGGCCGAGGAACTTCGCCGCCCAGCCCAAGTGGGTCTCGAGGAGCTGGCCGACGTTCATGCGCGAAGGCACGCCCAGCGGGTTCAGCACGATGTCCACCGGAGTGCCGTCCGCGAGGAACGGGAGGTCTTCCTCGGGAACAATCTTGGCGACGACGCCCTTGTTGCCGTGGCGGCCGGCCATCTTGTCACCGACCGAGAGCTTGCGCTTCGAGGCGATGTAGACCTTCACCTGCTTGATGACGCCGGGGTCAACGTCCTCGCCGGACTCGGCGCGGCCGACTTCCTCGTCGTGCTGCATCTGCAGGTCGTCGAACTTCTTCTTAAACGTGCCGATGATCTCGTTGATCTTGTTGCGGATGGGCGACGGATCAATTTCGATCTTGTCATAGACCTGCGCCAGCTTGCGCAGCAGCGTCTTGGTGATCTTGCGGTTGGCCGGGATGATGATCTCGCCGGTCTCGGCGTTGGTCACGTCGAGCGGGATTTTCTCGCCGAGCAGGATGTTCGAGAGCGCCTCGGTGAGCTGGTCACGCAGGGTCTCGATCTTGCCCTTGTATTCCTCGTCCACGACCTTCTGGGCGCGCTTGGCGTCCTTGTTCTCGGACTTGACCGGCGCGGACATGTCGGTCGGCTTCTTGGCCGAGACCTTCACGTCCATGACGATGCCGTAGGTGCCGGAGGGAACCTTGAGCGAGGTGTCCTTCACATCGGCGGCCTTCTCACCGAAGATCGCGCGGAGCAGGCGCTCCTCGGGGGCGAGTTCCGTCTCCGACTTCGGGGTGATCTTGCCGACGAGGATGTCACCGGGCTTGACCTCTGCTCCGACGCGGATGACGCCGTCGGGTCCGAGGTTCTTGAGCGCCTCTTCACCGAGGTTCGGGATGTCGCGCGTGATTTCCTCGGGTCCGAGCTTGGTGTCGCGGGCACCGACCTCGAACTCATCAATGTGGATGGACGTGAACACGTCGTCCTTCACGATGCGCTCGCTGATGAGGATGGCATCCTCGAAGTTGTAGCCGTTCCACGGCATGAACGCGACGAGCACGTTGCGGCCGAGGGCAAGCTCGCCGCCCTGCGTGCAGGGACCGTCGGCGATGATCTGGCCCTTCTTGATCGTGTCGCCCTTGGCGACGAGCGGCTGCTGGTTGACGCAGGTCGCCGCGTTGGAGCGCATGAACTTGCGGAGGCGGTAAATCCAGATGCCGTCCTCGGGCGCGTGCTTGAGCTTCTTCTTGGACTCGGGAATTTTCCCGTCCTTGGTGATGATGATCTGGTCGCCGGAAACCGAGGCGACTTTGCCAGCTTCCTCGGCGATGAGCACGGCGATGGAATCGCGCGCGACGCGCTCTTCGAGGCCCGTGGCCACAAACGGAGCTTCGGTGATCAACAGCGGCACCGCCTGGCGCTGCATGTTCGAGCCCATCAACGCGCGGTTCGCGTCATCGTGTTCGAGGAACGGAATCAAGCCGGCAGCCACGGACACGAGCTGCTTGGGCGACACGTCCATGTAATCCACTTCGCTCGGCTCCACGTCCACGAAGTCGCCCTTGCGGCGGCAGGTGACGGTGGGGTTGAGGAAATGACCCTTGTCATCGAACGGCGCGTTGGCCTGCGCGATGGTGAAGCCTTCCTCGCGGTCGCCCGTGAGGTAGTCGAGTTCGCCGGTGATACGGCCCTTCACGACCTTGCGGTAAGGTGTCTCGATGAAGCCGAAGTCGTTCACGCGCGCAAAAGTCGCGAGCGAGGCGATAAGGCCGATGTTCGGGCCTTCCGGCGTCTCGATGGGGCAGATACGACCGTAGTGCGACGGATGGACGTCGCGGACTTCGAAGCCCGCGCGGTCGCGCGAAAGACCCCCGGGTCCAAGGGCCGACAAGCGGCGCTTGTGGGTCAACTCGGCCAGCGGGTTGATCTGGTCCATGAACTGCGAGAGCTGCGAACGGCCGAAGAAGTCGCGCACGACGGCGGAGAGCGCCTTCGGGTTGATGAGCTTCGCGGGCGTCATCGTGTCCACTTCCTGGTCGAACAGCGTCATGCGCTCCTTGACGAGGCGCTCGGTGCGGGCCAGGCCCACGCGGCACTGGTTGGCGAGCAGTTCGCCCACGGTGCGGACGCGGCGGCTGCCGAGATGGTCAATGTCGTCCACGCTCCCCTGCCCTTTTTTGAGCTTGAGGAGATACTTCGTGGCGTGGACCAAGTCGGCCTTGGTGAGAATGCGCGAGGTCGCAGTGTCACCGAAGTTGAGCTTCTGGTTGATCTTGTAGCGGCCCACGCGACCGAGGTCATAGCGCTTCGGGTCGAAGAACAGGCGCTTGATGAGCGCGCGCGCGTTGGCGGCGGTCGGCGGATCGCCGGGACGAAGGCGGCGGTAAATGTCCTTGAGGGCCTCCTCCTCGTTCTTGGTCGGGTCCTTCTTGAGGCACTTGATGACGATGCCGTCGTCCACCGAGGTGTCCACGACCTTGATCTTGGTCACGCCCAGCTCGGCGATCTGCTTCACGACCGCCTTGGAGAGCGGCTCGAAGGCGCGCGCGACGACAATGTTCTTGTCGCCGTCAATGGCATCCTCGACGAGCACCTTGTTGGCGATGTCTTCGAGGCCCTCGGCCTTCTTCACCGGCAGCTCCTCGATCTCGTAGAACAGCTTGATGATTTCCTCATCGGTGCCGCGGACGGCGTCCTTCTTGGGCTTCTCGTCGCCATCGAGGAACGCGAGCGCGCGGAAGAGCGTGGTCGTCAGGAATTTCCGGCGGCGCTTCTTGCGGTCGAGATAGACATAAAGCATGTCGCTCGTGTCGAACTGCGCCTCATACCAGGAGCCGCGGTCGGGAATGATGCGGAAGCTGTGGAGCTTCTTGCCGTTCGGGTGCGTGGTCTCCTCGAAGGCGAGGCCGGGTGAACGGTGAAGCTGGCTGACGATAACACGCTCGGCGCCGTTGATGACGAACGTGCCCTGCGGGGTCATGAGAGGCAGCTCGCCCATGAACACCTTTTCCTCCTTCGCGCCGCGCGTCTCGTCGCGGAGGCGGAAGGTGACGTGCAACGGTGCGCCGAAGGTCAGGCCCTCGCGGATGCTGTCGAGCCAGCTCAGCTTCGGCTCGCCAATCTCGAAGCCGGTGTATTCGAGGACGGTCTTGCCATCGTAGCTCTCGATGGGGAAGACCTCGTTGAACACGGCCTGCAGCCCGAGGTTCTTGCGCTTGGCGGGTGCCACCTGCGTCTGCAGGAACTCGATGTAGGAGTTGACCTGGATCTCGATCATGTTCGGCGGAACGACCGGTTCCTTGATCTTGCCGAAGTTGATGCGTTCTGCGTGGCGCGTTGGCATGGTGTTCTTTCGATCTGGCCCGGCACTGGCCGGGCATTTTCATTACGAGACGACAATAGGCAGCCTTCCGGGTCGCCCCGGAAGTCCGCCAAAAACTTCAAAATCTATTGCTGCAACAAAATCGGGCATCTGCGCCATTCATCCCTCCCGCAGGAGGAAGGGCGGGCGGCGGCCCGCCCGCCGGAATGACAATACTTACTTGAGTTCGACCTTCGCGCCGGCGTCCTCGAGCTTCTTCTTGGCGGCCTCGGCCTCGGCCTTGTTGACGCCTTCGAGCACGGGCTTCGGAGCGCCCTCGACGAGCGCCTTGGCCTCAGCGAGACCCAGTCCGGCCTTGACCTCGCGGACGGCCTTGATCGCGCCAATCTTGTTGGCGCCGGCTTCCTTGAGAATCACGTCGAAGGTGTCCTTGACCTCGGCGGGAGCGGCAGCAGCAGCGCCTCCACCACCAGCGGCGGCCACGGCCACCGGAGCGGCGGCGGTCACGCCCCACTTGCCTTCCAACTGTTTCACGAGGTCGGCGGCTTCCAGAACGGTCAGCGCGCTCAACTCATCAACCAACTTTGCGATGTCTGCCATGTTACCTTTCTTTAGTCTCGTCGCCCCCGGAGCCCCGGAGATTTGAGCCAGCAGCCGCTGGCCGACGATTCACTCTGTTTGTTTCTTGTTTGTTTCCCCGCCGGCCAACGGGCCGGCGGAAATGGTTATGCGCCCTTGTCGGCTTTGGCCTTGATGACCCGCGCGAGCTGCGAGCCGGGCGTGTTGATGATGGCCGCGAGCTTCTGAGCCGGGGCTTGCAGCACGCCGAGGAGCTTGCCACGCAGGACTTCCAGCGAGGGCAGGTCGGCGAGCGCGAGCAGGTCGGCGCTTTCGAGGCGCTTGTTGCCGAGATGGCCGAACTTGAGCTTCGGCTTCTCGAACTCGGCGGCGAAGTTCTTGAGCGTCTTCGCGGCGGCGGAGACGTCCTTCTGGCCGGTGATGACGGCGAGCTGGCCCGCGAGCGTGCCCGAGAGGTCGGCGAGGCCGGCTTCCTTGGCGGCGATGCGGAAGATGCTGTTCTTCACGACGTGCGCCTCGGCCCCGCCCTTGCGGAGGCGGCTGCGCAGTTCGTTGAAATGCGTCACGGTCAGGCCCGTGTAGTCCACGACGATGAAAAACGGCGAGGCGTTGAGCCGGGCGACGTATTCGGTGGTGATGAATTTCTTTTCGGCGCGCATGGTAAGTGTCGTGTTGGAGGTTAGGCGGCGGAGGCGACGAACTCGCGGGTGTCCACGCGGACGCCCGGACTCATGGTGGCCGAGATGGTGCAGGAGAGCATGAAGACACCCTTCACGCTGGCGGGACGCGCCTTGGAGACAGCCTCAATGACGGAGCGGGCGTTCTCCTCGATTTCCTCGGGCTTGAACGCGGCCTTGCCGACGGGGACGTGGATGTTGCCGGCCTTGTCCACCTTGAACTCGACGCGGCCCGCCTTCACTTCCCTGACGGCCTTGGCGGTGTCCTCGGTCACGGTGCCGGTCTTCGGGTTGGGCATGAGGCCGCGCGGGCCGAGCACCTTGCCAAGCTTGCGGACTTCGACCATCGCCTCGGGCGTGGCGACGGCAACATCGAAGTCCACCCAGCCGGAGGTGCACTTGGTGATCATGTCCTCGAAGCCGACGAACTCCGCGCCGGCCGCGCGGGCGGCGTCAGCGGTGGGGCCGGGCTTGGCGAACACGAGCACGCGGACGACCTTGCCGGAGCCGTGGGGCAACGGGACGGTGCCGCGGACCATCTGGTCGCTCTGCTTCGGGTCCACCCCGAGGCGGAAGGCGAGGTCAATGGTCTCGTTGAACTTGGCTTTCTCGAACTTGGCGAGAAGCTGGACGGCCTCCTTGAGGGGGAGAGCCTTCTGGCCTTCGACCAACTTCGCGTTCTTGTTGTGGCGTTTGCTGGGCATTTTGTTTGGTGCGGTGCATGCGGACGCAGAGCGCCCTCCCGCGTTTTGGTTTAACCGACGACTTCAATTCCCATGCTCCGCGCGGTGCCGGAGATGAGGCGCACGGCGGCGTCCTCGCTGTTCACGTTCAGGTCCTTCTGCTTCATCTTCACGATGTCGAGGATCTGCTTGCGCGTGACCTTGCCGACCTTGTCCTTGTTCGGTGTCTTGGAGCCGGAGGCGACGCCGGCGGCCTTCTTGAGCAGGATGGACGCGGGCGGCGACTTGTAGACGCAGGTGAAGGACTTGTCCTGATAGACGGTGATGATGACGGGAATCACGAGGCCGGCCTGGTCCTTGGTGGCCGCGTTGAATTCCTTGCAGAACGCCATGATGTTCACGCCGTGCTGGCCGAGCGCGGGGCCGACGGGCGGGGCGGGGTTCGCCTGGCCGGCGGCAATGGCGAGCTTGATGGATCCGGTTACTTTCTTTGCCATAAGGGGATGAAAATGCTGTCGTTGCTGTCGCTGGAGTGACGCGGGCTACGCCTTTTCGACCTGCCAGTATTCGAGTTCGACGGGCGTGTTGCGTCCGAAAATGTTGACGGTGACCTTCAGCTTGCCGCGCGCCGGGTCAATCTCCTCGATCACGCCGCTGAAGTTCAGGAACGGGCCGTCGTTGATCTTGATGGTCTCGCCGACCTCGAAGTTGACCTTCGGCTTCTCGGTGTCCTCGGACTGCGAGACCTGCTCCTTGATGACCTCGATTTCCTCGCGGGCCACGGGCACGGGGCGCTCGCCGCCGACGAAGCCGATGATGCCGGTCGTCTCGCGGATGAAATACCAGGGCCGGTCCAGCAGGCGGCGGTTCTCGTCCAGCAGCACCATGTCAATATAGACGTAGCCGGGGTGCAGCTTGCGGTTCGTGACGGTCTTCTTCTGGTTGCGGACCTCGACGACCTTCTCCATGGGGACGAGGACTTCCTTGATGTAGTCCTGCATCTCCTCGGTCTTGATGCGCTTCTCGATGTTGTCGCGGACCTTCAGCTCCTGGCCGGACAACGTGTGAATGGCGAACCACTGGCTTTGCATGGCGTGGGTGTCCTTAAAATTTGTTCAGCATGATCACCAACTGGCTGATGAAGAAATCCACGCCGACCGTGAAGATCGCCACGATGCCGGTGCTGACGATGACCACGACGGTCGAGCCTTTCAGCTCCTCGCGCGTGGGCCAGGTGCATTTGCGCAGCTCGACCTTCGTCTCGTCCACGTAATTGCCCAGCCGGAGCAGGTGGCCCTTCTGCCATGCCCAGAAGAACACGGCGACGGCCACACCCAGCAGAATCATTTGCAACGTGCTCACAAATTCGTTCGTTACTGCGTCATCCGATTTGGCGGAGGGGGAGGGATTCGAACCCCCGTTGGGTGTTTAGCCCAAAGCGGTTTTCAAGACCGCCGCGATAGACCACTCTGCCACCCCTCCGGGGGCCGGGCACTGGCACGGCGTGAGGGACTCGAACCCCCAACCAACGGTTTTGGAGACCGCTACTCTACCAATTGAGCTAACGCCGTATCGCCATTGAGTGCCTTTGTTCAGAGAGACGAAAGGGGGCGCGAGGTTTTCACCCCTCACGCCCCGGTTAAGTGTGTGAATTAAGCGGCGGTGATGATGTCGCTCACGCGGCCCGCGCCGATGGTGCGGCCGCCCTCACGGATGGCGAAGCGCTGGCCCTTTTCCATCGCGACGCCGGTGATGAGTTCGATGTCCACGGAGACGTTGTCGCCGGGCATCACCATTTCCACGCCCGCCGGGAGCGTGACATTGCCGGTCACGTCCGAGGTGCGGAAGTAGAACTGCGGGCGATACTTGTTGAAGAACGGCGTGTGGCGGCCACCCTCGTCCTTGGTGAGGACGTAGACCTCGGCCTTGAACTTGGTGTAGGGCTTGATGCTGCCGGGCTTGGCCAGCACCATGCCGCGCTCGACTTCTTCCTTCTTCGTGCCGCGCAGGAGCACGCCGACGTTTTCACCCGAGCGGGCCTCGTCGAGGAGCTTGCGGAACATTTCGATGTCCGTCGCCACCGTCTTGCGCGTGTCCTTGATGCCGACGATTTCGACTTCCTCCATCTTCTTGAGGATGCCGCGCTCCACACGACCAGTCACGACGGTGCCGCGACCTTCGATGTTGAACACGTCCTCGATGCACATGAGGAACGGCTTGTCGATTTCGCGCACCGGCTCGGGGATGAAGGTGTCAATGGCCTCGAGCAAATCCTGCACGGCCTTCTCGCCTTCCGGCTTGCCGGCCATGGCGGCGGTGGCGCTGCCCCGGATGATGGGGGTCTTGTCGCCGGGGAACTGATACTTGGTGAGCAGGTCGCGGATTTCCATCTCGACGAGGTCGAGCAGTTCGGCATCGTCCACGAGGTCAACCTTGTTCAGGAAGACGACGATGGCCGGAACGCCGACCTGGCGGGCGAGGAGGATGTGCTCGCGCGTCTGGGGCATCGGGCCGTCGGCGGCGGACACGACGAGGATCGCGCCGTCCATTTGGGCCGCGCCGGTGATCATGTTCTTGACGTAGTCGGCGTGGCCGGGGCAGTCCACGTGCGCGTAGTGGCGCTTCTCCGACTCGTATTCGACGTGCGACGCCGCGATCGTGACGGTCTTGGACTCGTCACGCACCGTGCCGCCCTTGGTGATGTCGGCGTAGGAAATTGCGGGGGCGAGGCCCTTGCGGTTCTGCACGGCCACGATGCATGCCGTGAGGGTGGATTTGCCGTGGTCAACGTGGCCGATGGTGCCGACGTTCACGTGGGGTTTCGTCCGTTGAAACGCTTCTTTTGCCATTTGCGATGTTCTAGTTAGTGGTTGACTCTGCTGCTGCGTCCGACCGTTGCCGACCGGCCTAAACTACTGATTCTGGAGCCCATGACCGGGTTTGAACCGGTGACCTCGTCCTTACCAAGGACGTGCTCTGCCAACTGAGCTACATGGGCGAAATTTTTGTTTCACCCGTTGGCCACCCAGCCCCGTCAGGGGAAAAAAAACCCATCGGCCCTGTTTGCCCTGCTGTCGCAACCGGGCCGATGTGTTCTAAAAACTTCTGACGGCTCTTTGTGAACCGGGCGCACAAACTATGCCGCAGCAAGAAAGAGTCAACATTTTTTCTGGACTTTCTTGACCCCGCCTTGCCTCCGACGACCGACACCGGCCAATTGTGAGTCGTCGGCTGGCTCCCGGCCAAGCCTTTACGCAGCCGTGACCACTCCTTACGCTCCCGGCGCATGACGGCCCCGCAGTTCCAAGCCCGCCGGGCGACACTGGACGACCTCCCGGCACTGCGCCCGCTTTGGGAGGCCGAGCGGCTCGACGCCCTCGCGCTGGAGAAGCGGCTGACGGAGTTCCAGGTCGTCTGCGACGAGGCGGGCCGGGTGGTCGCCGGCATCGGGATGCAGCGCCATCAGCAACAAGGCTTGCTGCACAGCGAGATCTTTGCGGATTTCGCGCTGGCGGACACACTCCGGCCCCTGCTTTGGGAGCGGCTCCGCAACGTGGGCCGCAACTATGCGCTGGCCCGGATGTGGACGCGCGAGTCGTCGCAGTTCTGGCGCGGGCTGGGCTTCGACCCGCCAGACGGGGAGCAACTCGCCAAGTTCCCCGCCGCCTTCGGCGAAACGGACGCCGGGCCACTCTACACGCTCAAGGTGCGCGACGACCCGTTCGCGGACATGACGCCGGAGCAGGAGGAGGCGATGCTCAAGCAGCACCTGCGCGCGGACACGGAGAAGATGCTGCGGCAGGCGCGCACGCTGCGGATGCTCGCCTATGTCGCCAGCGTGGTCTTCATCATCGTGCTGGCGATCTGTGCGCGCTACCTCTTGCGCTACCGGAACCGGCAGAATCAATCACCAACGGACCGCTACCAACGGCGACGCTTCTGATTGTCAGCGGGCAGTCGCTCCGCCATTTGGGCTTCAGCCTTTTTCCAACCGGCCCAGCACGCGCAAGAGGCCGTCGAGAATCGTGAGCGGATGCGGCGGACAGCCGGGGATGAAGAGGTCCACAGGCACGATGGCAGCCGCGCCATCGCGGACCTGCGCGTGGCCCACGAACGGCCCGCCGGCAATGGCGCACGCGCCCACGGCGATGACGATTTTCGGCGGCGGCACGGCATCGTAGGTTTTCTTCAATGCCAGTTCCATGCCCTTACTGACTGGACCGGTGATGAGCAACCCGTCCGCGTGACGTGGCGAGGCGACGAACTGGATGCCGAAGCGGCTCAAGTCCCAGCCGATGGTGCCGAGCACGTTGACGTCCGCTTCGCAGGCGTTGCAGCCGCCGGCACTCACCTGCCGCAGGCGCAGCGACCGGCCAAAGAGTTTCCGCAGTTTCTCATCGAGGGCGGCGGCAAGCCGCACTTGCTCCTCGCCGGCCTGGCCAAGGACGAGGTCTTCGCGGCGGCGAACTGCCATGCGGTGATCGCCGGTCTGCGTTATGGCCTTCGTCGGACATGCCTCGACGCATGCCGCGCAGAAAATGCAGCGACCCAAATCGAGCGCCACCGGCTTTCCCTCCGGGCGCGTGATGGCCTGCGTCGGACAGACTGGCACACACACGTTGCAACCATCGGCGCATTTGCTGGCCTCAACCTTGAGCGCGCCACCGTGGCGGTCCGGCAGCGCGGGAGCCGGGCCGGCGGGATAGGCCATCGTCTCGCAGCCGCGCTTCAGGCGATGGGCGATGGTATCAAGGACGAACATGGCGAGAGATCGGCGTCACAGGTCGAAGCCGCAGTAGGAGAGGTTGAAGCTCTTGTTGCAGATCGGAAAATCCGAGATGGCCGTGCCGCGCAGCGCGAGCGCGAGGCCGGTCCAGTTGTGGAACGAGGGGTCAACGAGCTTGTAGCGGCGGAAGCGCCCGGCGGCATCGGTCAACGCCACATGACAGACCTCGCCGCGCCAGCCTTCGACGAGTGTCACGGCGAGCATGTCAGGCGAAGGCGGCGGAAGTTCGCCGTGCAGTTCGCCCTCTGGCGGCGTGGCGAGCTGCTCGCGCAAGAAGTCTCCTGACCGCTGGATTTCCAGCGAACGCACGCGGGCGCGGGCGAACACGTCCCCGCCGGGCCACACGGCGACCGGTGCCTGCGCGAAGCGATGCCACCCAGCCGGATGATCGTAACGCACGTCGCGCACCAGGCCGCAGGCGCGCGCCGCCGGACCGACCAGTCCAATCTCGGCGGCCTGTGCGGCGAAGACCGTGCCGACGTTCTCGAAACGCGCGCGAACCGACGCGGCATCCCAGAACCATGCGACGGCCTGCTCGGTGTCGGCGAGGGCGGGGGCAAGCCGTTCAAGCATCTGCACGGCGCGGGCGGGTTCAAGGTCGTGCCGACAACCGCCAGGGCGCACAAGGCCGCGACCGAACCGGTTGCCGCAGAGCAGCGCGGTGAGGTTCAAGTAATCGCCACGGAGTTTGCCGCACGCCGATTGCGTGGGCAGAAACGCCACGTCGCCGGCCAGCGCGCCCATGTCGCCGGTGTGGTTGGCCAGCCGTTCGAGTTCGAGCGCGATGGCCCGCAGCCATTGCGCACGCAGCGGAGCCTCGGTTCCGGCGAGGGCTTCCATAATCGTCGCGTGCGCAGTGGCGTGCGCGACGGTCGTGTCGCCCGCCACCGTTTCCATCTGGCTCATCGTCGCGCGATGCGGGCCGCCGGCCAGCGCCGTTTCCGCGCCGCGATGCTGGTAGCCCAGCGCAATTTCCAAATGCAGGACTTCCTCGCCCGCACACTGGAAACGGAAGTGGCCCGGCTCGATGACGCCGGCGTGGACGGGGCCGACGGCGACCTCGTGAACCTCGCGCCCGTCCACGCGGAAGAACTCGCCGTTGGCCGGCGCGTCGCCGTTCGTTCGTCGCACGGGCTTGAGCCACGGATGGCCCTCGGGCGTGAGGCCGTGTTGCTCCCAGACCTCGCGCTCGAACAGGTGCGCCTGTGAATGCGTGGCCGTGAGCGCGGGATAGTTTCCCGTGAACGGCAGACTGCGTCCGACCGCGAGCGTGTTGTCGGCGTCGAAAGCCAGCACGGCGACGAGGCAGGTGGCCTCGCCTTCCGGCACGCCGAACCACGCGCACAGCCGTCCGCCACGATTCAACTCCTCCGCGGTGGCGCGCACCAATTCCGCCACCGGCCACGCCGGCACTTCTGCCCACGGGATGCTCGTGGCGTTAGCCAGCAGGGCGAAGGGGGTGGAGGCGCTCATGGCGTTGAAGTCGGGAAAAGCTGGGCGACGGCCGCCGCCCAGGCCTCGCGCAAAATCTCCGGCGTGCAGAGTCCAAGCCAGAGGGACATGCCGAGCAGCACCAGCGGCGGCGCGATGACGCCGGCCGTTTCGACAAAGCGCTTGCCGTTCGCCCGCGCCGCCGTGCGCGGGCGTCCGTCCACGATGCCGAAGACCACGCGCGTCAGGCCGAAGAAGGCCAGCAGCAGGCAGCCGAGAAACACGGCCGAGGCGGTGCCGTGCCCGCCGGCAAGCGCGGCGCGCACGAGTTGCAGTTCGCTGAAGAACGGGCCGAAGGGCGGCAGCGCGGTGACGGCGAACATCCCGGTGACGAAAATCGCCGCCGAGCGTGGTGTAAGCACCGCCATGCCGCGCACCTGGTCCATCGAGGGCGAGCCGGCGGCGCGGCGAATGTTGCCCGCGCTCAGGAAGAGCGTCCCCTTCGTAAGTCCATTGGTCCACACATGGAACAGCGCCGCCGCCAGGCCCGGACCGCCCAGCGCCGCGCCGACGCTCAGGATGCCCATGTGCTCCACGCTGGAATACGCGAGCATCCGCTTGAAGTCGCGAGTGCCCAGCAGAAACAACGCCGCCACCAGCATCGAGAACAATCCGATGGCCAGCAGCGTGCGGTCGGCGATGGGGCCTTCCCCGGCGGCGGCGATGACGGCGCGGATACGCAGGATCGCGGTGAATGCCACCGTTGTAACGCCGCCCGCCAAAATCGCGCCCACGATGCCGGGTGCTTCGCCGTAGGCGTCGGGCTTCCAGGTGTGCATCGGCGCGAGGCCCATCTTCGTGCCGTAGCCGACCAGCAGCAGCACCCACGCGGTCAGCACCCACGGGCGGGAGAGGCCGGCTCCCTGCGACATCAAGGCGACGAACGTCAAGTCGCCGCCACCGCCGCCGTGCAGCGACGCGTAGCCGAGGCAGAACGAACCGAGCAGCGACAGCGCGATGCCCGTGCCGCCGACGAGCAGGTATTTCCAAGTCGCCTCATAGGCGCGCGGCGTGGCGTTGAAGTGCAGCAGCGGCACAGCCGCAAGCGTGACTCCCTCGGTCGCGATCCACAGCAACCCCAGATGTCGCGCCTGATGCCCGGCGCTCAACAAGCCCAGCACCGCCAGCAGCAGCGCGACGAACACACGGTTGGGCCGCTCGGACCGGATTTGCAGATAGGTCACGCCGTAAGCGGCGCAGACGAGGAACAGCAACGACACCGCCGGCAGCACCGCCCGCGCCAGCGGGTCAAAGGCCAGCCAGGCGTTCGAGGCCACTTCGGGCGGGTCCAGAAACATCCAGCCGGTCAGCACGACGTGCGCAAGGCCGACGATTGGCAGCAGCCAAGGCCGCGTGCGGTTGTTCGGCCAGAGGGCCGCGACGCCCGCCCCCACGAGCGGAATGATGACGAGGAGGAGGGCGTTCATTCCCGGAGCGCAGTGAGTTTCCGCGTGTCGAGCGAGTCGAAGGCGCGCTGGATGCGGTCCACGATGATGCCGATGACGAACACGCCCACGGTGACATCCAGCAGAATGCCCGACTCCACCACCAGCGGGGTTGAACGGATGAGCAGCAAGCCGAAGAGGTAGATGCCGTTTTCCAAAATCAGATAGCCGCAGACCTGGGAAATCGCCTCGGCCCGCCCGATCAGCAGGACGAAGCCGGTCAGCACCGACGCAATCGCGCCCGGCACCAGCAGCAACCCGGCGTGCTCGGGCAGCAGCGGCAGCGCCTGCGACAGCGCCACCGCCGCAATCGTGCCGGCGGCCCCGAGCAGCAGCGACGGCACGAAGCCGATGAACGGCTCGATTTCCCGGTCAATGTTTGCCGCGCGCATCGCCCGCCGCAGCAGGGTGGGAATCACCACGCCCTTGCCGGCGATGGTGGCCAGCGCGATCAGCCCCAGCCGCCAGTCGAGATGCTCGTGTTCCATGATCAGCGGCATCAGGCCCAGCAACATCCCCTGAAAGGACATGGCCTGGATGAGCGATGGCAGCCGGCTGCTGCCCAGCGCGAGCAGGTTCAGCCCCATCGCCAGGCCGATCAGCAGGTTCAGCGTTTCATTCATACGCGGTTGCCTTTCCACGCCACCAGCAGCGCAAACAGACACAGGAGAAACGCCGTGGTGAGCAGCAGCGGCACGCGCCGGAACGCCAGCCGTGCGAGCAGCGATTCAATCAACCCCACGCCGATCATCACCGCCAGGACGCCGCCGGCCAGCGCGCCGGTTGCGGCGAGCGGCGACATGTCGCCCATCGGCAGCACCGCCTGGACCAGCAGCACGGCGAACAGCAGCAGCTTCATGGATGCGCCGTGTAGAATCACGGCGAGCGGCGGCCCGCTGTGGTCAAGCACCATGACTTCGTGAATCATCGTCAGCTCCAGGTGCGTGTTGGGATCGTCGAACGGCACGCGGCAATTTTCCGCCAGCAGCACGGTGAACAGGCCCGCCGCCAGCAGCACCGCGCCGGCTCCCGCCGAGGGCGCAAGCATCGAGACCAGTGAAACGCTCCCGGTCTGCACGCTCAATGACAGCACCGCCGTGATGATGGCCGCCTCCGCGAGAACGGCGTAGCTAACCTCGCGCGCCGCGCCCATGCCTTCAAACGCCGAACCGGTTTCCATCGCCGCCCAAGCCGTGCAGAACCGCGCCAGTGCCAGCAGATAAATCAGCATCAGCACATCGCCCCGGAAGCTGAACGCCGCCCCGGCGGGACCTAGCGGCATCAGCAGCGCCGCGCCCGTCAGCGCCACCCACGCCACCGCCGGTCCGGCCACGAATCCCGGCGACGCCAGCGTGCTCATCACCACGCCCTTCTGCCACAACCGCGCGAGGTCGTAGTAGAGTTGCAGCACCGGCGGCCCGCGCCGGCCCGCCACCCAGGCCTTCACGCGGTTGATGACGCCCGGCAGCAGCGGTGCCAGCAGCAGCCACAGCACGAGCCGCAGTATGAGATCGAGCATCAGCATCATGGCGCGCCTCCCAGCAGGACCAGAACTCCCAAGGCCATCAGCCCGGCCACCACATAGACGACGTAGCTTTGCAGCCGGCCGTGTTGCAGCCGGCGCGCGGCGGCGGACACCTGCATCACGGCCACGCTGACCGGCCCGAGGAGCTTCTCCAAGACGGTTTCCGGCACGCGCTCAAGCCGGATGGCCTCCGTCGGGAACAGCCCGCGCGGTCGCCGCAGGGTTCGCTCCGGTTGCAGCAGCCAGCGGAACCAGCCGGTGGCAATCCCCGCGAAGGACGCGCTGGTGTATTGCATCCGCACGGTCGGCCTCGCGTAGCCGCAGTCCCACGTCAGGCCACGACGCACACTGTTCGCGTGCGCCTTCCGCCATAGCCAGACCGCCGCCGCGACCATCAGGACGGCCAGCACGACGTGAACCGAGCCCAGCATCGCCAGCGGCGCGGGCGCTTCCGCCGCCGCCCACGCCGGACGCCAGCTTGCCACCGCGCGCGCCACCGCCGGCCAGAACAACACCGGCGACAAACCAATCAGCACACACAGTCCAGCGAGCACCAGCATCGGCCCGCGCATGCCCGGGCCGCATTCGTGCGCGTGCGCCGCCGGTTTCGTGCGCGGTGCGCCTAGGAAAATCATCGCCCCCGCTTTCGCGAAGCTGGCCATCGCGAGCGCGCCGGTCATCGCCAGCATGATCGCCGCTGGCATCGCGGCCCACGCCGCTGGCCCCCGGCCCGTCACGGCATCGAACAACCCGAGATAGACCAGCCATTCGCTCACGAAGCCGTTCAGCGGCGGCAGCCCCGAGACGGCGACCGCCCCGAGCGCGAACAGCCCGGCCGTCCACGGCATCGTGCGCCACAGGCCGCCCAGCTTGCTCATCTCGCGCGTGCCCGTGGCGTGCAGCACCGCGCCGGCGCTGAAGAACAAGAGCGCCTTGAACGCGCCGTGATTCCACACATGCAGCAGCGCTCCCGCGAGCGCGAGGCGGCCCCATGGGGCGTCCCCGTTTGCCTCCGCGAGCAGCGCAGCGCCGACGCCAATCAGGATGACGCCGACGTTTTCCACCGAGCAATAGGCCAGCAGCCGCTTGAAGTCGTTTTGTGCGAGGGCGAAGGCGATGCCTAGCAGCGCGCTCGTCGCACCCAACCCGATGACCACCCAGCCCGCCGCCGCCGGCACCGGCAGCCAGCCGCTGAACCGCACGATTCCGTAGAGGCCCATCTTGATCGCCACGCCCGAGAGGATGGCGGAGACGTGGCTCGGAGCGCTCGCGTGCGCGGACGGCAGCCAGACATGGAGCGGGAAGACGCCGGCCTTCACACCGAAGCCGGTGAGCGCGAGCCAGAACAACGGAGCCAGCCCGGCCTGCTCGCGCATCGGGCCGAGTTCCCAGCTTCCGGTGCGTGCCGCGAGCGTGCTGAAGAACGCGAAGAGACACACGGTGCCCGCGTGCGACGCCGCCAGATACAACCAGCCCGCCGCGCGCACCTCGCGGCGTCGCCGGTCCAGCGTGATGAGGAAGTAGGCGCAGACGGTGAAAAGTTCCCAGCCGATGAGGAAGTGCAGGCCGTTCGACGACACGAGCACCAGCCCCATGCACAACACCAGCGCGCTCCACCACGCGCGTCCGCGCGGCGCGGAGGCCGGGTAATGCTGCTCCGACCAATACTCACGGGCATACACCCCGCCAGTTCCACCCACGACGGACAGCAGCGCGAGGAACAGCGCGCTCACGCCATCGAGCCGCAGGTGAATGAGCTCGCCGCCGAGTGTAAGTTCGCTCCGCCATTCCCAATCTGTCGCGCCGAGCAGCACCGTCAGCGACGCAATTAACCCCGCGACCGCGCCGGTCACAGTCAGAGCCAGCCACCAGCGCGACGACCGCACGCCCACGAGGATGGCCGTCACCAAGGCGACGAACGCGAGCAGCAGGAGCGGCCCGGACATCACGCCTTCACCTCCGGTTTCGGCACGCTTGCCAGCGCGGCATCCAACGCATCCACCGCTGAGAAGATTTCCCCGTCGGGCGCACCCTTGAGCACGAGTTCGCGCAACGCCCCGCGACCAAGCCCCCGGCTAAGGCGCGCGAGCAAGTCCAGATGCGCCCGCGGCGAAGGGGCGATGAAGAAACACAGCCGGGTGATGGGCACGCCATCGGGAGCGCCCTCGGCCAAAGTCAGCGCGTCGCGCAGGAGCAGCAAGGCCACCGTGCCCGCGTCGCGGCCCAGCGTGATGCGCGTGCTGGGATGTGGCAGGGCGAGACCGCCGCCGACCGGGGCCATCGTCACGCCACCGGGAGTGCGCAAACGCTGACCGAGCATTTGACGGACGGGCGCGGTCGCGCCGGGCAGGGCGGTCACGATGCGCTCGAACGTCGCCGGCAGTTCCGCCGCCGGCACGTCGCGCCAGATGCCCCCAGCCCGCAGCAACGGCCCGAGCCGCAGGCTGGTTCCGAGCGCGGACGCCTGCGGCGCGAGAAAGCCCGCCTGCGCCGCGAGGCCGCGCTTGGCCGCCCATTCCGCGACTTGGGCGCGATCAAACAGGAGCCGGCCCCGGTCGGGCGTGTGCGGCAGACCCTCGTTGCGAATCCAGCCTTCGACCACGGCCTCCGAGACGCCGAACGACTCCGCGATTTGAATGAGGTTCAGATACATGGCGGCGAAAAAAACTGCCCGATGCTGATCCCGAATGCCGGCCGGTGAATTGCCCGCCGAGCTGCACGATGCGTGCCTTCTCCCTTCCTCGGAGGAGGGGAGAAGGTGGCCGAAGGCCGGATGAGGGGTGCGGCCGCCAACGCCGACGCACATGACCCCTCACCCCGACCCTCTCCCCTCATCCGATGAAGGGAGAGGGAGGAGAAGCGCGTTACCGTGTCCCAATCCCAAATTGCGCTCTGAACAGGCTTCATTGCCCGCCTCCAAACAGAACCAAGCCCGCCAGCGCGGCCAGCCCGATCAGCAAATACCAAAGGTAGGATTGCACGCGCCCGTGCTGGAGCCGGCGCGCCGTCGCGGAGACGCGCAGCACCACGCCGCTCACCGGCTCGACGAGTTGTTCGAGCACGGTTTCGGGAGTGTGCTGGGTGAAACTAGCGGACGCCGGCAACACCACTTGCGGGCGATGCTCGTGCCGCTCTGGTCGCAGAATCCACGCGAACCATTCGGTGATGATGCCCGCGAAGGAGCCGGCCGTGTATTGCATCCGGGGTGTTGGCGTCGCATAGCCGCAATCCCACGTCAAGCCGGAGGACAGGCCGCGACCGCGCACGCGCTGCCACAACCACACGGCCGCGAGCGTCGCCAGCAGCGCCAGCGCCAGTTGGAAGAGGCCCAGCGCGACCAGCGGCGGCGGCGTTTCCAAGCTCACCCACGCGGGCCGCCACGCGCCCACCGCGCGCAGGACCGCCGGCCAGAAAAGCACCGGCGCAACGCCAATCGCCACGCACGCCGCGGCCAGCACCAGCA
>WRPG01000109.1 GCA_009773355.1 Limisphaerales bacterium | reverse complement strand
CAATGTCTCCATGTGGTTGGCAGTCTGCTTTCGCAAACCCGCCGCCATGGGGACATTCTTATCGAGTTACCATAGGGACATTCTCACGGAGTTCCGACACATCGTAACTTTTCATGGTTTCAGGCGGGCGGTTCCTGTTAGTCTCCCGCCCCGATGACTCCAAAAGTCTCGCCGAAACTCCGCGCCGCCGTTGCCGCCCAAGTTGAAAAGGCCGTCCTCACCACCCCGGTTTACGACATCCACACGCACCTCTACGACCCCGCGTTTGGCGAGCTGCTGCTGTGGGGCGTGGACGACCTGCTGGTGTATCACTACCTCGTCGCGGAGGGATTCCGGCAGTTTGACCTGAGTTACGACAAATTCTGGGCGATGTCCAAGACCCAGCAGGCCGACGCGATCTGGCAGGCGCTCTTCATCGAGCATTCCCCCATCTCGGAGGCCTGCCGGGGCGTGCTCACCACGTTGAACCGCCTCGGCCTCGACGTGAAAAAGCGGGACCTCCCCGCGCTGCGCAAGTGGTTCGCCAAGTGGAAGGTCGCCGACTACACCACGCACGTCATGGACCGCGCGGGCGTGAGCCGCATCTGCATGACCAATTCGCCGTTCGACGACGTGGAGCGCGTGGTGTGGGAGCGCGGCTTCCGGCGGGACGAGCGCTTCACCGCCGCGCTGCGCATTGACCCGCTGCTGCTGTCCTGGCACGACACCGCCGCCCCGCGCCTGCGCGACTGGGGTTACGACGTGGCGCCCGAACTCTCCGAGCGGACCGTCTCCGAGGTCCGCCGGTTCCTCGCGGACTGGACGCGCCGCATTGACGCGCAATACCTCATGGTGTCCCTGCCGCCGGACTTCACGTATCCGGGCGACAACGTGTGCGCCCGGCTCATGGAGACCGCCGTGCTGCCGCACTGCCGGGAGTTTGGAGTGCCCTTCGCGATGATGCCCGGAGTGAAACGCGCCGTGAACCCGCTGCTCAAGCTCGCGGGTGACGGCGTCGGGCATTGCGACACGAACACCTACGAGAGTCTTATCGCCGCGCACCCGGACAACCAGTTCCTGCTCACCGCCCTCGCCCGCGAAAACCAGTATTCCCTCTGCGTCGCCGCGCGAAAGTTCCGCAACCTGCACCTCTTCGGCTGCTGGTGGTTCACGAACATCCCGTATCTCATCGAGGAGATGACCCGGATGCGCCTCGAACTCATCGGCCTCTCCGTCACGCCCCAGCACTCGGACGCGCGCGTGCTGGACCAGATCCTCTACAAATGGGAGCACTCGCGCCGCATCATCGCGCGCGTGCTGGCGGACAAATACGCCGACCTCGCCGCCACCGGCTGGGAGCCGACCCGCGCCGAAATCCAGCGCGACGTGCAGGACCTCTTCGGGGGTGCGTTTGAGAAGTTCTGCGGGCGGCAACAAGTGCGTGCGGCGGAGGCACCACAGCGAAGCGCCCCGGTGAAGAAGAAGCAGGCCAACAAACGCCGCAAGTGAGCCGGAGCGCGGACGCCCACGTCCGCAGCCCCGCGTAGTCCGGAGCGCGGGCCTCCGGCCCGCAGCAGCTACCCAACCCGGGAGCGCGGCGAACACACGCACGGCGCTCGACGCAAGTTGCTGCTGCGGCCCGAGGGCCGTGCGCCAAATGCAACAGGCCGGCGGTTGCCCGCCGGCCTGCGTGGTGAATCTGTTCCGTCAGCTCACTTGAACTTGCCGAGCTGCTTGAGGGTCTCGTCGAGGCAATACTTGATGTAGTAATCCGGCTTGTCCGGGTTGGCCTCCTTCTCCAGCGCGCTCAACGCGACCTCGGCGGCGGCGCTGGTGGTGAAGAAGCTGCACGCGCGGATGGCTTCGAGGCGGACGCGCGGGTGGGCGTCGGCGGCCTGCGCTTTGAGCAGTGCGAGCGGCTCCTTCACGCGGTCGCGCCAGTAGCAGAGGACACGCGTGGCGGCGGCGCGGGCGCGGTGGTCGGGGGACTTGAGCACGTCCTTGAGCAGCGCCTCGTCCACGACGTTGTGCCACTGGTGAACCCAGAGGCCTTCGAGGCGGTGGTGCTCGTATTCCTTGTCGGTCTTGCTCAAGCCGGCCAGCCACTTCTTCGTGGCGGCGATGACCTTGGTGGAGTCGTGTTTGCTCAACTCAATCTTCGCGCGGGTGCGGACGCCGTCCTCGGGGGTCTGGAGGGCGGCGAGCAGCTTCTCGACCGGCTCGCCGTCAATCTTCACGGGCTTGAGCAGCGGGCGGCCCGCGTAGGTGAGGCGGTAGATGCGGCCGTGGGTTTTGTCGCGGTGCGGGTCGCGGATGTGGTGCTGCATGTGGCCGATGAGTTCCTTGGCCCAGTCCACGAAGTAGAGCGAGCCGTCGGGCGCGATGTCCATCGCGGCAGGGCGGAAGTTGGGGATCATCTCATTGTTGCCCATGACGAGGCCGGTGTATTTGGTCACGTCCTTGCCCTTCGCGTCCTTCTCCTTCACCTCGTCGAGCGTCTCGCCCTTGAGACCCGCGCCGTCCTCGGAAACCTTCACACGGAAGATGCCTTGGAGGCCGATGACGTTCGCGTTGAGGAAATTGCCCTGCCAGTCCTCGGGGAAGTGGCGGCTGGAAATCATCGCGGTGCCGGGGCACGGGCGGGAGGGGCGGTTCCAGAACTGCTTCAAGTTTCCGTGCTTGGCGGGCGCGTCAATCATGCCGCTAAAGGCCGGGGCGAAGTAGTTCGCGTTGCCGGTGGCGTCGGTGATGAAGTCGTTGCCCCAGCGGTCCCAGACTTTGCCGTGCGGGTTGGCGAAGCCGTAGGGAACGTAGCGCTCCAGCTTGTGCGTGAGCGGCTCCCAACGGTAGATGCAGCCGTCGCTGTTGCGGACGGGCGGGCCCCAGGGCGTCTCCATCTGTGTGCGATGGAAGACGCCGTCGCTGAGGAACGACTCGCCGCCGGGCGAGACGGCCATCGCGTTCGCGGTGTGGTGCGAGTCGGCGGAGTCGAGGCCCATGACGACGCGTTCCTTCCAGTCGGCCTTGCCGTCGCCGTTGGTGTCGCGCACGAACCACACGTCGGGAGCCTGCACGACGATGACGCCGTCCTTGTAGAACTGGAAGCCGGTGGGGCAGTTCAGCCCGTCGAGGAAGGTCGAGCACTTGTCGGCCCGGCCGTCGTTGTTCGTGTCCTCGAAGATGAGCAGCTTGTCGAAGACCTTGTCCGTCGGGCGCAGCTCGGGATAGCTCGGCCACGCGGCGACCCACAGGCGGCCCTTCGTGTCAAACGCCATCTGCACCGGGCTGGCCAGCTCGGGGAACTGCTTCTCGTCGGCGAAGAGCGTGAGCTTGGTGCCCTTCGAGACGGTGATGTGCTTGATGGATTCCTCGCCGCTGAGGAACGGCTTGATGTCGGGCTTGTTCGAGGAGGGGAGCAGGCGGACGGGCGGCAGGTTGTCGTCGGTGACCTTTGCGTCGCCGCCCTTGGCGACGGCCCAGATGCGCTGGTCGCGGTTGGCGGTCTTCACGTCGCGCTGCTTCATCTCGTCCTGCATGGTCTGGTAGTTCGAGAGCAGCGGGGCCTCCGGCTCCTTGATGCCCTGCTTGAAGCCGCCCTTGCCCGCCTCAAACGCCAGCCCGGACCGTCCGCCATAGACATTATAGCCGTCCACGGTGCGGTAGCGACGGTGATACTCGTGGTTCTTGTCCAGCACGGCGGCGCGGAGTTTGCCGAGCTTGGCGGCATCCGGCGCGGTCTCGCCGAACAGCGCGCGGAACGCCTCGGGCGCGAGCGCCCTGTCGCCAGCCTCGGTGAGATGGACGGTGTTGAAGGTCAGCGTCTGCTTCGCCTTCGCGGCACGGGCGTAGAGTTCGGTGGAAGGCGCGAACAGGTCCACGAACGGCACGTTGTTCGCCTTCGCCACCTCGGCCATGGCGGCGGTGTAGAGCTTGAGGTTCGGGTTGAGCGGCGCGGCGGGCGGGCGGTTCGGGTCGCTGCTCGGCTCGGCGGCGATGGGCGAGAAGAGCACGAGGCGCGCGTTGCCCTTGCCGCTGTAGTTCTGGCTGGTGGTGTGTTTGATGACGCGCGCGAGCTCGGTCTTGAAATTCGCCAAGCCCGCCTCGCCGGCGAACGACTCGTTGTAGCCGAAGAACGCCCAGACCACGTCGGCCTGCACGCGCTTGAGCCAGTCGTCGGACGTGCCGAAGTTCTCCGAGCGCATGCGGAACGCTGCGTTGGGCTTCTCGGTGAAGCCGGCGACCTCGTCCCCGGCGGCGGCGAGGTTGCGGAAGACGAGGTTGTGCTTGGGGAACTTCGCGTGGACGAGCGTCTCCAGCCAGCCGTGGTGCTGCATGCGGTCGGCGAGCGCGTTGCCGATGAGCGCGACGTTTTCGCCGGGCTTGAGTTCGACAGCGGCGGCGAGCAATTGAGTGAACGAGGCCGCCAGCAAGGCACCGGCGGCGAGAAGGAACTTCAGTTTCATGCGATGACAGTTAGCCTGACAGGTCAGCAGTTGACGTGCGGCGGCGGGTTTTATTGGCACGGCCGCGCCCGCCGGCAGCGTCGTCCCCGGCGGCACGTCCACCAGGCCGTTGGCCGCCGCGAGCGAGTGCAGCATGTGCGACGCCTGCGTGCCGGCGGAGTGGACGCGGCCCTCGGCGTCCACGCGCACGCGGACGAAGTGCCGGCGGTCGCCACGGTTCACGAGCGCTTCAGCCAACGTGCCGGGGTGCGCGGGCAGGCTGGTTTCCGTCGCGCCCTGCCAGCGCAGCAGGGCCGGGCGCACCAGCAGCAGGAAGGTCACGAACGCCGACACGGGATTGCCCGGCAGGCCGAACAGAAATTTGCCCGCCAGCGTGCCGAAGATGAACGGCTTGCCCGGCTTGATGGCCACGCGCCAAAACTCCTGGCTGCCGCCCAGCTCGGCAAACGCGGCCTTCACAAAGTCCAGTTGCCCGACCGATGCGCCGCCCGTCGTCACCACCGCGTCGCACTCGGCGAAGGCCCGCTGCAAGGCGCTCCGGGTGCGGGTGAGCGTGTCGGGCACGAGCGGAAACGGGCGGGCCTCCGCGCCGCACTCGGCGAGCAACGCCGCCAGCATCGGGCGGTTGCTCTCGTAAATCTGGCCGGGCGCGAGCGGCTTGCCGGGCGGCCGCAGCTCGCTGCCAGTGGCCACCAGCGCGATGCGCGGGCGCTTCGCCACGCGCACGCTCGCGGTGCCGATGGCGGCGAGCAGGTTCAAGTGCCCCGCGCCG
>WRPG01000038.1 GCA_009773355.1 Limisphaerales bacterium | reverse complement strand
GAAACTGGTCTGGTGGGTCATGTCAGGCAGTTTAGAAAACGCCCGCCGCGCCGTCTGCAACAAATCGAAACCCGATGGCTTAAATCAGCGTTTCCTTAGCTTGCTTCTCCCTCCGCCGCTGGCCGCACCCGCTCACCAGAGCGTGTAGCCACCATCAATGACCAGCGCCGCGCCGGTCATGTAGCGCGACGCATCACTCGCCAGATAAACCGCCAGCGGGCCGAGATCCTCCGGCTGGCCGAAATCTCCCGCCGGGATCTGCTCGCGGAAGTTCGCGATGACCTCGGGATGCTCGCTGGCCCAGCGGACGTTCGGTGCGGTCATGAAGCCGCCGGGACAGATCGCGTTCACCGTGACGCCGTGCGGTGCCCAGTCCGCCGCCGCCGCGCGGGTGAGCTGGATCACCGCAGCCTTCGCGGTTTCGTAGCTGCGCCCGCCGATGCTGCGGTTGGCAATCATCCCCGAGATGGAGGCGACGTTGATGACGCGCCCACCCTTCCTGCGCGCGACCATCGCGCCGCCGATGACCTTCATGCAGAGGAACGCGCTGGTCAGGTTTAGGTCAAGGATTTGCCGCCATTGCTCCAACGACTGCTCCTCCAACGGCACGTTGATGCGCCGTCCGCCGACGTTGTTGATGAGAATGTCAACCGGCCCGTGCTCGTCCAGCACGCGCCGGCAGATCGCCTCGCACTCCTCCACACGGCCAACATCGCCGACCAATGGAGTCGCCTCGCGCCCGAGCTTCCGAATGTCCGCCGCCGTCGCTTCGAGACTCTCAAGCTCGCGGCCCACCAGCACGACATCCGCCCCGGCATCGGCGATGGCCAGCGCCATCTCGCGCCCCAGCCCGCGGCTGCCGCCGGTGATGAACAGGCGTTTCCCATCAAGGCGGAACCGGTCGAGGATGCTCATGGTGCGGCGGAGGTTATGCCGTGAAGGAGCCGCGTCAACCGGCAACGCAACTCGCGAGCACAGGGGTGGCCCGCCTTGCTACTTCGCGGCGAATACCAGCCCGTCGCCGTTCGCACTCACCTTCACGCGGTCGCCGGGCTTGAACTCGCCCTCCAGCAGCTTCGTGGCAAGCGGGTCGAGCAGGTGCTCCTGCACGGCGCGCTTGAGCGGGCGCGCGCCGAACTGCGGGTCGTAGCCTTCCCGCGCGATGAGCTTTCGCGCGGACTTGTCCACGTCGAGCGTGAGGTGCTGCTGCGCGAGGCGCTTCTCCAGCCGCGTGAGCTGGATGTCCACGACCTGCGCCAGCTCCTCCTCGTCGAGGCTGTGGAAGATGATGGTGCTGTCCACACGGTTGAGAAACTCGGGGCGGAAGTGCCGCTTCAACTCGGCCATCACCTTGTCCTCCATCGCCGAGCGCGCGCCGAGGGTCGTCTTCCCGTCGAGGAAATACTCCTGGATGATCGGCGAGCCGAGGTTGCTGGTCATGATGATGACCGTGTTCTTGAAGTCCACGGTGCGGCCCTGGCCGTCGGTGAGGCGGCCGTCGTCGAGGACCTGGAGCAGCACGTTGAACACGTCGTGGTGCGCCTTCTCGATTTCATCGAACAGCACCACCGCATAAGGCCGACGACGGATGGCCTCGCTCAACTGCCCGCCTTCCTCGTAGCCCACGTAGCCCGGCGGCGCGCCGAGGAGCCGCGCGACGGTGTGCTTCTCCATGTATTCCGACATGTCAATCCGCACCATCGCGTTCTCGTCATCGAACAGGAACTCCGCGAGCGCGCGGGCCAGCTCGGTTTTGCCCACGCCCGTCGGGCCGAGGAAGATGAACGAGCCGACGGGGCGGTTCGGGTCGCCGAGGCCGGAGCGCGCACGGCGCACGGCGTTGCTCACCGCGACGACGGCTTGCCGCTGCCCGACCACGCGCGCGGCGAGACGCTCCTCCATTTTCACGAGCTTCTGCCGCTCGCCTTCGAGCATCTTGGTGACGGGGATACCGGTCCACGACGCGACGACCTTCGCGATGTCCTCCTCGGTGACTTCCTGCCGGAGCAACGGGTTGCGAGTCGAGTCGGCGGACTGCTTCGCCACGGACACGAGCTTCTTCTCCAGCTCCGGCAGCTTGCCGTATTGAATCTCCGCCGACTTCTGCAAGTTGCCTTTGCGCTGCGCCTGCTCCAGCTCCGTCTTCGCGGCGTCAATCTGCGACTGGATCACGCTCACGGCGTTGGTGGCGGCCTTCTCGTTTTGCCACTGCGCGGTGAGCGCGCCGGAGCGCTCCTTCAAGTTCGCCAGCTCGACTTCGAGCTTCTTGAGCCGTTGTTTGCTGGCGTCGTCCTTCTCCTTCGCCAGCGACGTGCGCTCGATTTCCAGTTGGAGAATCGCGCGGTCCAGCTTGTCAATGTCCGTGGGCTTGGAATCCAGCTCCATCTTGAGGCGGGAAGCGGACTCGTCCACGAGATCCACGGCCTTGTCCGGCAGGAAGCGGTCGGCGATGTAGCGATGGCTCAAAGTCGCCGCCGCGACGAGCGCCGTGTCCAGGATGCGCACCCCGTGGTGGACTTCATAGCGCTCCTTCAGCCCGCGCAGAATCGCGATGGTGCTCTCGACGCTCGGCTCGGCGACAAAGACCGGCTGGAAGCGCCGCTCCAGCGCCGGGTCTTTCTCGATGTGCTTGCGATACTCGTCGAGCGTGGTCGCGCCGACGCAGCGCAGCTCGCCGCGCGCGAGCTGGGGCTTGAGCATGTTCGCTGCGTCGGCGGAACCCTCGGCCTTGCCTGCGCCGACGATGGTGTGCAGCTCGTCAATGAAAAGGATGATGCGGCCCTCGGCGGCGGTGACCTCCTTGAGGAACGCCTTGAGCCGTTCCTCGAACTCACCGCGAAACTTCGCGCCCGCGACCATTGCCGAAAGGTCCATCGCGACGACTCGCTTGTTCTTCAAGGACTCCGGCACATCGCCGTCCACGATGCGCTTGGCCAGGCCCTCGACGATGGCGGTCTTGCCCACGCCCGGCTCGCCGATGAGCACGGGGTTGTTCTTGGTGCGCCGCGTGAGCACCTGCATGACGCGGCGGATTTCGTCGTCGCGGCCGATGACCGGGTCAATCTTCCCCTGCCGCGCCAGCGCGGTGAGGTCCTTGCCGTATTTCTCCAGCGTCTGGAATTTGTCCTCCGGATTCTGGTCGGTCACGCGCTGGTTCCCGCGCAGGTCAGCGAGCGCCTTGAGCAATTCCTCCCGCCCGACCTTGTGCGCCTTGAAGAGCTTCTTCAACGCATCGCCACCCTCCGTGACCAAGCCGAGCAGCAAGTGCTCGGCGGAGACGAATTCATCCTTGAGCTTGCGCGCCTCGGCCTCGGCAGCATCAAGGGCCTTCTTGAGGTTCTGGCCGAGGTAGACGTCGCTCGAGCTCGTGCCCTGCACCTTGTGCCGGCGCGTCAGTTCCTTCTCCAAGTCCGCCTTCAGCGCTGGCAGCGCGACGCCGAGCTTCTGAAGCACGAGCGGCACGAGGCTCTCCGGCTGCTCGATGAGCGCGAGGAGCAGATGCTCGCCATCCAACTCCTGATGGCTGTAGTCGTGGGCGACGCGCTGGGCGTCCTGCAACGCCTGCTGCGCCTTGGTGGTAAAGCGGTCCAAGTTCATGCGTCTCACCCTGCAACGTCAATGCCAGCGGTGGAAGGGCGGGATTTGGCCGGAATTCAGCGCGGCTTGACCAGCGGGATGCGCTCCCGCCGCGCCGCCGACGGCGCAATTGCGCCGCGCTGTCACTACGGCTTGAGCCAGCCGGCGGCTCAGAAATCCGTGTTTGCGTCCTTGATCTCCAGTTCCTTGATCCACGCGTTGCGGTAGCGCACGTCGTGGCCTTCGCATTGGAGCTTCAAGCCCTGCGGCGTGTCGGTGATGCCCTGGCCCTTGTTGTTGCCGCCGTCCACACCGGAGTTCGCCCCGCCCCAGACCTGGTTAATCTGGACGTTCTGGTGGACCTTCTGGCCGTTGAAATACATCGAGACCATCGCCTTCTCCACGCGCTGGCCGTCCTTGAACCGCGCGGCGCGGAAGACGAGGTCGTAGCTGTTCCATTTCCCGAGGCCGGCGAATGCGTGATACGGCGACTCGGTCTCGTTGATGACCGCGCCCATGCCGTGCTTGGTCTTGTCGCCCTCCATGATCTGAATCTCGTAGCGGTTCTGGAGATACACGCCGCTGTTGCCGCGCGGGTTCATCACGAGGAACTCGATGTGCAGCCGGAAGTCGCGGTAGGGCTTCTTGGTCACGATGTCCGCCGTGCCGTATTTGCCGCCGGCGGCGACGGGGTCGTCGGTCATCACCACGGTTTTGCCCTTGTCCACGGGGTCGTCCACGATCTTCCACTTGATCGGCAGCGACGACGCGAAGCGCGGCCCCTGCCAGTAAGTCCACTTCGCGTCGAGCATCGCGCGCGAGCCGTCAATGATGACCTCCGCGCCGGAAACCGGCTTGGCCCCGACGCCGATGTTCTGATCGGCGGCCTGAGCGGCGATGGTGGCGACAATGACGGCGAGGAGGGAAGGAAGGGCGCGGTGCATGATGGGCGTGCGTTTGCTTTCCCCGGTTATGCACGAGACGGCGTTGCAAGGCAAATGATCGCTGGCGTGCTTTCTGTTTGCGCCCGGCGCGGCCCCGGCGGATAAGTTCCTCGTCGCCGCCCGGAACCGGCCCGCACATGAAACCCACCAAGGACTTCGCCATCGTCGCCCTGCTGCTGCTCGCCGGCGCGGTGCTCGGGGTGCTCGCGGACCGGACGCTCCTGCCCCGTTCCAGCACGGAGCGGGCAACCGTCAGGAGCAAAGGCGCCTCATCCAAACCCTTGCCCGCCCTCGCGCGCCCGCCCGCCAGCCGCACGAACACGGCACCCTTTGAAGTCGAGCCTCCCGCCCCGCCGCTGTCCGCCGATGACTTCGCCGCCGCCTTCGCCGCCGTCCTGCGCGGCGGCTACCACGAGCAGCGCATCGAGAAGCTGCTCGAACTCGCCGAGCGCCTCGCGCCGGCGGATGTGCCGAAGGTCATCCAACTCTTCCAGCGGCTCGGACGACGGGACGAGCGTGAGGCGCTCCTGCACATGCTCCTCACCCGCTGGGCTGACTCCGACTCCGCCGCCGCACTCCGCTTCGCGCAGCAGCTCACCCGGCCCGCTGAGCGCAAGGCCGCGACCAGCGCGGTGCTCGAAGTCTGGGCCGAGGCCGACAACTCCGTTGCGCTCGCGTGGGCGCAGGCACTCCCGCCCGGCACCGCGCGCAACGAGGCCTTGCAAACCGTGCTCGCCAAGCTGGCCGACCAGAACCCCGCCGCCGCGCTTGCTGCGCTCACCAAATCCGGCCTGACGAACCCGAACTCCGGCCTTCCCGAGGCGATCTTCCAGCGCTGGGCCAGCACCGATCCCGCCACCGCCGCCGCGCAGGCCCTCGCCCAGCTTCCGCCCGGACGTCAGCGCGACAGCGTCCTGCAACTCGTCGCCAGCACTTGGGCCAACAGCGACGCCCCCGCTGCCGCCGCGTGGCTCAAGGACCAACCCGACAGCAAGGGCAAGCGCGAGATGGTGCAAAACGTCGCCAGCGAACTCGCCGCCACCGATCCGAAAGCCGCCGTTGAACTTGCCCTCACGCTCCCTGCCGGCAACGCGCAGAACCAAGCGCTCGGCAACATCGCCTCCCGCTGGGCCGCCGTGGACCTCGACGGCGCGCTCGCCTGGGTGAAGCAGCTCCCGCCCGGCCGCGCGAAGGAGAACGCCCTGGTGAATCTCAGTCACGAATGGGCGCAGTCCAGCCCGCGCGCCGCCGCCGAGTTCGCCGCCACGCTGCCAGTTGGCGAAACGCAAAACTCGCTCTACTCCGCCGTCGCCAATCAATGGGCCACGGCCGATCCGACCGCCGCCTTGAAGTGGGCGCAGGCCTTGCCGCAAGAGGACGCCCGTTTGTCAGCCGCAAACTCGGTCCTTGCCGTCTGGGCCAGCGACGCGCCCGAGCAGGCTGCCTCCTACATCGCCAAACTCCCCCCGGCTAGCATAGTGCGCCAGTCGCTAATCGGCACGTTCGCTTCAAACTGGGCTGGGCACGACTCGGACAGCGCGTTGAAATGGGTTGAACAATTGCCTGCCGATGAACGCGCCCGGGCCTATCCTCCGGTTCTCGCCCAAATGGGAAGTCAAGAGCCGGCGGCGGCGGCGGCCTTGCTCCACAAAGTGACGGATCCTGAGTGGCGCAATCCGCTCGGTGAACAAATCGCCGGGCAATGGCTGCAACTGGACCCCGCCGCCGCCCGCGCATGGCTCGCCAAGGCCCCGCTGCCCGACGAGGTGAAGCAGCGGCTGCTCAAGCAGTGAACGAAACGAAGCGATGGGCGCGCGGCCTGAACAGAGCCGGCGGAAACTCACAGATGGCGGTTGCCTGTCTCCGTCACGAGGGGAGGGAAGACGCTCGCAGTCCAAACGCTCCGCGCAGCTCAGGCCAACGGCGAATGCAGCCCGCCGCACTCAGTAAGGTTCCACACGGGCTGTAATTGCCGCGCTACTTCAGTAATCCCGGAACGGCCCGCGCGGCTCGCTGGCATCCATCTCCCGTTTCCACGCGGTGAACTTCGCCTTCATCTGCGCGGCCACGTCGGGCTTCTGCTTCGAGAGGTCGTTCTTCTCGCCGAGGTCCGTCGCGAGGTCGAAGAGTCCGCCGCCCCGCGCGGATTCGACCCATTTCCAGTTGCCCACACGCGCCGCGCGGTCGCCGCGCCGCTCCCAGAACATCTCGGCGCGTGGCGACTTCGCCTTGCCTTGCAGCACCGCCGTCATGTCGAAGCCGTCGAGCTTCACGCCGGCAGGCGGCTTCGCACCGGTCGCGGCGAGGAGCGTCGGGAACAATTCGAGCGACGTGAGGAACTCGTCCGTCACCGCGTTCGCCGGGAGCCGGCCCGGCCAGCGCGCGAGGAACGGCACGCGCAGGCCGCCTTCCCACATCGAGCTTTTGCCGCCCTTGAGCGGTGCGTTGCCACCGTTGCCGCTGCCGCCATTGTCCGACATGAACAGCACCAGCGTGTCGCGCTCCAGCCCGAGGGCGCGCAGCGTGTCGAGCAGCTCGCCGATGGCCTCGTCCATGCACGTCACGGCGGCGAGGTAGCGCGTCACACCGTTCTTCGGGTCGCGGTTCGGGTAGAGCTTCAGATACTTCTCCGGCACCTGCACACCGACGCCTTCCTTCTTCTCGCCCGGCTTCTTCTCCGAGTCCGGGGCGAAGGACGACGCCCCGTGCGGCGCGTTGAAGGCGAGGTAGAGGAAGAACGGTTTCGCCTTCTGCTCGCGCACGAAGCGCAGCGCCTCGCGGCGGAACACGTCCGTGACGTAGGTGCCCTTGTCCTCCTCCGTGCGCTGGTTGCCCCGGAACAGCGATGGCACGCCGTAGCGCTCGTGCGTGTAGTAATCAATGCCGTTGTTCCCGTGGCCGTAGAAGAAGTCGAAGCCGCGCTGGAGGGGCAGGTAACGGCGTGCCTGGCCCATGTCCCACTTGCCCACGCAGCCGGTCGCGTAGCCCGCGCGCTTGAGCGCGTCGCCGAGCGTGACCTCGCGCGGGTCGAGGCCCAGCGTCATCTCCGGCGACACGGCGTATTCCGCCGGCGAGTAGCGATGGCCGAAGTTGACCATGTCGTTGCGGACCATGTCGTAGAGGCCGTTGCGCTGCGGGTAGCGCCCCGTGAGCACGCTGCCACGCGACGGCGTGCAGGCCGGCCACGTCACGTAAAAGCTCGTCGCGCGCACGCCCTCGCGCGCGAGCCGGTCGAGGTTCGGCGTGATGATTTCCTCGCGGCCGAGGCAGCGCAGGTCGCGCCAACCCTGATCATCGCTGATGATGAGGATGACGTTCGGTGGGCGCGGGGCGGCGAGAGAACTGGTAGCGAACAGCATTCCGAACAACGCGGGCAGCAGGGCGCGTTGCAGACAATAAACGAAGGCGTGCATGGGAAACGAATGAACCGTCGGGCCGCGTCGCGCCAGCAGAAAGTCAGGCTGGCTCGCGACACCGCTTTGGCCCGTGCCGGCGACTTGCAGTCGCCGTCTGAACCGTCCTTTGCCCACAGACGGCGACTGCAAGTCGCCGGCACGAGCTACTGAAGCGCCGCGCGCATGGCAGCGAACATATCCTTCGCGCTGGCTTGGGTGACGGGCTGTTTGCCCTTCTCGTCCGCGTCTTCGATGAGGTTTGCCGGGAGTTCCTTGAGGAATGGCGACGGATGGCAGGGCATCACCTGCCCATACTTCTTCCGCCCGCCGCAGTGCGAAATCATCAGCTCACGCTTCGCGCGCGTGATCGCCACGTAGAAGAGCCGCCGCTCCTCGTCCATCGTGCCCTCGACCTTCGACCGCGAGTGCGGCAGCAGGCCGTCCTCCAGGCCCACGACATACACATGCGGATACTCCAGCCCCTTGCAGGAGTGCATCGTGATGAGCGTCACGGCGTCGCCGGCCTCCTTCTCCTCCTCGCGTTCGGAGTCGAGGGTGATGTTCTCCAGAAACGCGTCGAGGCGGTCAGACATCAGCTTTCCCACGCCCTCGCGGTCCATCGTCGCGAGCAAGTCGCGCAGGCTGCGAATACGGTTCTCGGCGTTCTCCTGGTTCTTCTCGCTGCGCCGGAGTTCGTTGAAGTAACCGGTCTCGTTGAGAAACTTCTCCGACCATTGCTGAAGCGCGTCGGGTTTCGCGGCGAGCGCTTCATCGGCAAGCCTTGCGCGAGTCTCTTCCACGAAGCCGATGAACTCCTGAATCGCCTCGCGGCTCCGCGCTTGGAAGCTGGCTTGCACATCCGTGTGCCGCATGGCCGTGAAGACCGAGCAGTGCCGCTCCTGGCTCGCGCCGAGCAAGCGCTCCATCGTCACGTCGCTCAGGCCGCGCGCGGGGACGTTCGCGATGCGCAGCAGGCTCACGTCGTCGTGCGGGTTCAAGAACGTCTTCACGTAGGCGAGGAAGTCGCGCACCTCACGGCGGTCGAAGAAGCTCTGCCCACCGATGAGGTGGTAGCGGATGCCGGCCTTCCGCAGCTCCATCTCAATGGGCCGCGACTGGAGGTTCGTGCGGAAGAGAATCGCCTGGTCGCCCCACGGCACGCGCTGGGTCATGCGCTTGAACTCGATGGTCTCGGCCACTGTGCGCGCCTCGGTGTCGTCGGTGTCGAAGGCGTGGAGTTGGATCTTCGTGCCCTGCCCGTTTTGCGACCAGAGGTTCTTGCCGCGCCGGCGGGCGTTGTTCTTGATGACGGCATTGGCGGCCTGGAGAATCGTGTTCGTCGAGCGGTAGTTCTGCTCCAGCTTCACGACCTTCACCTCGGGGAAATGCTTTTCCAGATCGAGCAAGTTCGCGACTTCCGCACCGCGCCAGCCGTAGATGGACTGGTCGTCGTCGCCGACTACGCAGAGGTTGCGGTGCTTGAGCGTGAGCGCGTGGACGAGCTGGAACTGCGCGGCGTTCGTGTCCTGATACTCGTCCACCATCACGTAGCGGAAGCGCGCGCGGCAGGCGTCGAGCGCGTCGGGATGCTCGGTGAAGAGGCGGAGCGTGAGCAGGATCAGGTCGTCGAAGTCCACCGCGTTGCAGGCCTTGAGCGCGGACTCGTATTTCTTGCGGACGTGCTCGGCGAGGGCGGAGACGTTCGGATCCTTGAAGGCCGCCTCGGCTGCCGCGCCGCCGTTCTTGAACTTGCTCAACAGCGTGAGCACCGCGCGCGGGTCGGTCTGCTCGCCCTTCGCGGAGACGTTGGCGAGGATTTTCTTGATCGCACCGAGTTGCTCGGACTCGTCGTAGATGACGAAGTTCTTTTTGTAGCCGAGCAGTTCGATGTGTTGGCGCAGAATGCGGACGCAGAGGGAATGGAAGGTGGAGACGGTGGGGCGGGCGGGCTTCTTGTCAGGGTCTTGGGTTTGGCGTCTGGGGTCTCGGGGGAGCAGCGCGTTGACGCGTTCGAGCATCTCCCTTGCGGCCTTGTTGGTGAAGGTGACGGCGAGGATGTTGTCCGGCGCGATGCCGCGCTCGACCATGTGCGCGATGCGGAACGTGATGACGCGCGTCTTGCCCGTGCCCGCCCCCGCGAGGATGAGCACGGGGCCGCGAATCGTCTCGACGGCATCGCGTTGCTCGGGGTTGAGCGTGTTCAGGTTCAGCATCGGCGCGCGGAGTGTAGGAGCGGGCAGAGTGAAGGCAAGCGCGGGCGGGAAATTTGATGAGGAGAGCCGCGCTACTTATCGCGCGGCGGGCGAATCCGAGACGAATCGGAGGTGGTGAGAATCTTCCAGCGGGTGGAGGGCGTCGTTTCCACGACAGGCGAGGACGCTCGGCCCCACCTTGCCAGTTCATGCTTCACCCGCTCCACCGGCAGGCCGACGACGTTGCTGAACGACCCGTTGATGCGCTCCACGATTTCGTCGCCCCGGTCTTGAATCGCGTAGGCTCCGGCCTTGTCGAGCGGCTGAATCGCGGCGAGGTAGGCGGTGATTTGCGCGTCGGTCAGCGGCTTGAAGGTCACGTCAGTCGTCTCGGCGAAGAGGCGGCAACGATGCGTGCCGAGTTGCAGCAGGCAGACGCCGGTGACGACCTGGTGCGTGTGGCCGGCCAGCTCGCTGATCATCCGCCGCGCGTCCGCCATGTCCGACGGCTTGGCGTAGAGCGTCGTGCCGAGATAAACGAGCGTGTCCGCGCCCAGCACGAGCGCCTGCGGGTGCTGCTTCGCCACCGCGCGGGCCTTGCGATAGGCGTTGGCGAGGCACAGCTCGCGCGCGGTGAAATCCTCGTGGTGCGCCTCCTCGGCGGCGCTGGTGACTACCGTGAAATCCAGCCCCAGCCCGCGCAGCAGCTCCGCCCGGCGCGGCGAGGCGGAGGCGAGGATGAGCGGGGGAAGGGTCATTTCAGTTTTCAGTAGTCAGTGGGGAATGATGACAGGCGGCATGGTCCGAGGACTGAACACTGGTTACTGAATACTTGTCTTCATCCCCGCCTCCGCCGCTTCTCCCGCGTGTCGAAAAACTTCCCCAGCGCAGCCGAGTAAGGCTGGTCGGTCCGCAGTTGAATCGAGTCAATGCCCATCGTGCGGAACGCCTTGCGGAGCGCGCCTTGAAAGAGCGTCTGCTGCTCGGCGAAGGCGGCGCGCTGGCGGGCTTTGCCAGTCTGGATTTCCACGACCTCGCCCGTCTCCGCGTCCTTCAACACCAGCCGGCCCAGCGCAGGCAGCTCCAACTCGTAGCGGTCGGTGATTTGCACGGCCACGAGGTCGTGGCGGCGGTGCGCCTGCCGGAGCGCGACCTGCGTGGCAGGCGCGAGCGGCTCGGCGGCGGGCAGCGGCGCGATGCTTGCGCTGCGGCTGCCGAAGCGCACCGGTGCGCGGGCTTCGAGGAAGTCCGAGAGCACGACGACCACGGACTTGTGCGGCAGCATCCGGCTGACGAAATGCAGCGCACCCGGCAGATCGGTGCCGTGGCGCTTCGGCTCGAAGAAGAGGATTTCGCGGATGACGCGCAGCACATGGCGGCGGCCCTTGCGCGGCGGGATGAACTTCTCGACCTCGTCGCTGAAGAGCACGAGGCCCACCTTGTCGTTGTTGCGGATGGCGGAGAACGCGAGCACGGAGGCGATCTCGGCGGCCAGCTCGCGCTTGGACTGCTCCCCAGAGCCGAAGAGGCCGGAGCCGCTGAGGTCCACGACGAGCATTACCGTCAGCTCGCGCTCCTCGACGAACTTCTTGATGAACGGGTGGTTCATCCGCGCCGTGACGTTCCAGTCAATCGCGCGCACGTCGTCGCCGGGCTGATACTCGCGCACCTCGTCGAAGTTCATGCCCTGCCCCTTGAAGACGCTGTGATACGCGCCCGACACGGACTCGGACACGAGCCGGTTCGTGCGGATCTCGATCTGGCGGATCTTCTTGAGCAGCTCGCGGGGGATCATGTCTTTTGCTTCGCCTGCGGGAGTGGTCGGTTTGAGGCCAACAAATCTTCGACCAACGCCTTCATCTCTGAGTCCATCCTGTCGTTCGTCCGCTGCATCATATCCAAGTATCGCGGCGCGGCTGGACCGAGTGGCAGAGCTAACTCATCACGGGCGACAAGGTTCAACTGACGCAACTTGTCGGAGTAGGCGCGCACAGCCGTGCGGCATTCTCTAAAGAGCTGCAACGACCCTTCATACAATTCTCGTTCCATAATCGCCCGCTGCTCCTGCGACTTGGAAATCCTCTCGTGGAGGCATTTGAACTGCTGGGTCAACTGAGGAACCTCTGGATCGGTGGGGTTAACTCGGTAAATCTGCTCAAACCGGCCTTCGACACTCTTGCGAGATTGGAGGTCTTCTTTCAGTTGTGCTTCGATCATCTTCAACTGCGCCGCTTTCCTTTGAAGAGGAGTCCGCAGCTTGTTTAGTCGAAGCGCCTCAATCTGAAAGCACTCATTGGCTTCAGTAAGCGTTCGGATTGTCTCGAAATCGCCGACGAGATGAACTTTTGCCAGCGCTGCATCGTAGCCGCTGATTATTGATGCGTGGTCGGCTGGGGAGAGGCTGGCTTCGTGATAACGAATTAAGTAGCGCGCGCCCTTTGCAAGTTCTTCAGCCGCTAGGAGAAAGATTTCAGCTTTTGCCTTATGGCGTCGCTCTATCCCCTTCTGCTCCGCATCGTGTGACAATTGCTGCTTCAAGCGTTCGTTCTGCTGCCGATTCGAAATTCGGTTAAGTAGTAGCGCGATCCCTCCGGCGACGATGCCGCCGACCAATGTGCCAATCGCTCCGACAAGAGCCGTGAAGACAGCGATAGGAATGTCCTTACCGAATACGTTGATCATACTGCGCCCTTCCTAGGCTTGTTCACAGCACCGGCAGCTCATCAAAAACCCTCTGGATCACCGTCTCGCTGGTCTTGTCCTCGGCCTCGGCTTCATGGGAGAAGGTGACGCGAGCGCCCAGCGTGCGTGGCGCACGTCCGAACCTGTTCGCGATGAAAGTCACATCGCCATTGGTCTTCATGCGGAAACTTTGCCGGGGCACCGTCGGCATGTCGAGTTCGCGAGGCGGCTGTGCTCGCTTCGCCTTCCAGACCCCCAGCTCACGCGCCCAGCGGATGCCGGCGGTTCGCGAGCGGGATGGGCAGGCGGGCGCCGCCGGCGAAGTGGGAGGCGTAGGCGCCCTGGATGATCTCCGTGACGAACACGGCGTCGCGCAGGCTGGCGGTGGGTTCGGTGTCGCGCTCGATGGCCTCCACGAGTTCGCGCAGCAGGGTCTGGTTGCCGCGATGGATGTAGTCGTTCAGGCGGCGCGGCTGGTGTTCCGGCGTGAAGTGCCAGTCCGCCACCCACACCTTCTCCCACGCGCGCTTGTCGTTCTCCGGCTCCAGGACCGGAGCGGGATAGATGAACACGTCGCTGCGAGTGCGCAGTTGAATGAGCGCCTTCTCGCACTCGATTTGCAGCCCATAGACCGTGCCGCCGAGGTTCAGGTTCGCCGTCGAGTGCCAGAACCCGCGCACGCCGCCGTCAAAGCCAATCATCACCTCCGCCGAGTCTCCCGCGATGGGGCCGACCGGCTCGCGGCCTTCACGACGGTCGGCGAGCGTGGCGTCGCGATTGCCCACGGCCAGGTGTCCGCTCACCCAGCGCGGCGGGCCGGCGACGGCAACCATCAGGTCGAAGAAGTGCGTGCCATGCACAATGAGTTCCTCGCCGCCGCCGCGCGCGTCGTCCGTCGGGCGGCCGAACAGGCGGAGCACCTTGCCAAACTTGCCGGTCTTCAATTCCGCCAGCGCGTGTCGCAACGGCGGCATCGTGCGGAGTTGGTGCATGAGCGCACACTTCACCTTCGCGCGCTGGCAGGCGGCCAGCATGGCGTCCGCGTCCGCGAGCGTCGCGGCCAGCGGCTTCTCGAGGAAGATGTGGCAGCCCGCTTCCGCCGCCGCGACGACCATCGCCCGGTGGTCCGTGACCCAGCGCGGGCCGATGCCCACGAGGTCCAGCTTCTCCTTGGCGAGCATCTCGCGATAGTCCGCGTAGAGCCGGGCCGCGCCGGAGCGCTTGCCGGCGGCGGCTCGACCGGCTGCGTCCTCGTCCGCGAGCGCCACGACCTCGAACTGCGACAGCTCGTTGAAGGCCGTGTCCATGCCGTGACCGTAATCGCCGCGCTTGGTGGCGCCGATGATGCCAACGCGATATTTGCGGCTCATGGTGGGTTCAGGCGTTTGCGCCGACGGTCGGTGCGATGAGTTCAGCCTACACGCCGCGATGTCTTGGGCAAGCCTTGCCCCGGAGCCGGCTACTTCGTCGGGCCTGGCCGCACGTCGCCCGGTTCAGCCTCGGGCGGTTCGACTGTAACCAAGCGGAACGAAGACCACAGACAGCCGGCAACGATCAGCACGCCGACATCCACGTAGAACATCGGATCCCATTGCATCCGGCCCGAGTGGCCTCTGGCTCCGAGCCAGTCCGCGAGCGCCCCGACGAGGAACTGCGAACTCATGGCGCCGAAGACGCCGACCGAGTTCATCAGCCCGAACAGCGCGCCGACATGCCGCCCGCTGATGGCGATGGCGCACGACCACCACAGCGTCTGGGCCAGTTGCGCGGCGAAACAGGAGAGCGCGGTGAAGAGCGCGGCCAGCCAGGGATGCTGGGTGAACAACGCGCAGGCGAGCATGGCCGCCGCGGAGAACAACGCGGTTCCGCCGTGCCAGCGCCTTCGGGCCACGCTGCCGCCCACGACCACGCGGTCCAAAACGAATCCGCCCGTGAACGTGCCGGCGGCGGCGAAGGCGAGGACCACGGAGGCCATCAGCCCGGCCTCCGTTGGCGCGACGCCGCGCGCGGCGCCCAGGTATTTCGGATACCACGAGAAGTAGATGTAGCTGTTGAACGACATGCACGCCATGAGCAGGCTCAACATCCGGAGGCTCGGGTTCCTGAGCGCGGCGGCCCACGGGATGGCGGTGTGAGTGGCGCTGGCCGTCGCCCGCTGTCCGATCTGCTCCACCTCCGCGGCGTTGACGGCGGGGTGCGTGGCCGGGTCATCGCGGAACCACGACCAGAATCCCGCCGCCCACACGACCCCGACACAGCCGAACGCCGCGAAGGTCCAGCGCCAGCCGATGCCTTGAATGAGCACCGCCGCGAGGAACGGAGCCAGCGCCCCGCCGACCTGCGAGGCCGCCAGCAGCACGCCCTGCACCCGGCCGCGCTCGGAATCGGGAAACCAGCGTGACAGCACCCGGGCCACGTTCGGAAACGCCCCGGCCTCGCCCGCGCCAAACAGAAACCGCACCGCGACCAGCGACCACAATCCCATGCATGCTCCGGTGAGCGCGGTGAACACGGACCACCACAGCGAAATCCGCGTCAGCACCCGCCGCGCGCCGAAGCGGTCTCCCCAGCGGCCAGTCGGCACTTCAAACAGCCCGTAGGCCAGCGTGAACGCCATCAGCACGTAGCTGGCTTCCGTGTTCGAGAGGTTCAGGTCTGCCTGGATCGAGCCTAGGGCCGCCGAAATGCAGATGCGGTCCAGATACAGGATGCCCGACAGGAGGCACAGCACACCGAGCACGACGAAGCGCGTGCGGGTCGGTGGCTCGGGGTTCATGGCGGCGTGTGGCTTACCGCACGCGCCAGCGTTCGAGTTGCGCCTCGTCCAGTTCGACGCCCAGGCCGGGGCCCTCGGGCACTTTGGCGGCGGGCGGGCCGAGCTTCAGCGGCTCGGTGATCAAGTCGGCCTCGTGATAGAACGGCCCGATGGTGTCCGCCGGGAACGTGTCCGTGTCCACCTCGGGGAACGCGGCGGCGATGTGCAGCATCGCGGCGGTGCCGATGCCGAGTTCCAGGTTGCTGCCAATCGTGCAACGCAATCCGGCCGCCCGCGCAATCGCGACGATGTCCGCAGTGGCCTGGATGCCGCCGTGCTTGCCGGGATAGATGCTCAGGATGTCGGCGGCGCGGTGCATCGTGATCTGCCACGCGTCCTGCAACGTGAAGACGCTCTCATCCGCCATGATGGGAGCGGGCGTGTCGCGGCGCAGTTCCGCCATCGCGACGTGATCCCCCGGCGGAATCGGTTGTTCCGCCAGCAGCAGGTTCACGTCGGCCAGTTGCCGCAGGCAATGCCGAGCCTGCTGGATCGTCCAGCCGCAGTTCGCGTCAATGGTCACGGGAATGTCCGGCCCGCAGACTTCGCGCACCGCGCGCACGCGGGCCACGTCGGTCACGGGGTCGAGGCCGACTTTCACCTTCACGCAGGAGACGCCCAGCGCGAGGTGCTGCTCGGCCATCGCGCGCGAGCCGGCGACATCACGCGCCCAGACCACCAGCTTGATGCGGATGCGGTCGCGCACCTTGCCGCCGAGCAGTTGATAGACGGGCAGGCCGGCTGACATGCCGGCGATGTCCCACGCGGCCATCTCCACGGCGGACTTGGTGAAGGGGTTCAGCTTGATGATGAAGTCCATCGCGCGGCGGATGGCGGTGATGTCGCGCGGGTCCTTGCCCAGGATCACCGGCTCAATGTATTCGCGAATCGCCGCGACCGTGCCCGCCTGCGTCTCGCCGGACCAAAGCCCGGAGATCGTCGCCTCGCCAAGACCGACCAGCCCGGCATCCGTGTGCATCCGCACGATGACGTAGGGCGAGACGGCGTGCTCGCCGTGGGCGGTTTTCGCGGTCATGCCTTTCTTGAGCGGGACACAAACGGGGATGGCTTCGACGCGGGTGATTTTCATTTTGAGTTCAGGAGAGAAACCGTTTCAGCACGTTCGCCGTGATGCGGGACACCGCCGCGTCCACGGGGAGCGAGGCGACGTAGTTGATGGAGCCGACGGAAAACACCGCGCCGCCGTTGGCCGTGTCGAAGATGACCATCTCCGCGCCGCCGTCGTCGGGATTCAGGCCGCGCGCGAGCAACCGGGTGTTGGGCGGAGAACTCGGAGAACGCTTGTCCGTCTCGTGCCCGGAAGCGCCGCCCGGACAGCGCCGGTGCAAGCTCGCTTCGCCGAAGACATCGCCCGTCTTCAGCCCTGTGCCCTCGAAAACCCAATGCGAACCATCCTCGACGCGATACGGCGCGCCGGTCATCGCGCCCGCCGGCGTGAACACGACCCCGAGCACGCTGGCCTCGGATTCGTGCCGGACGGCGAAGCGGCTTTCGCGCCCGCCCATGCCGGTGTTCCACAGCGACGTGATGCTGCCGTTGTGAACCGTCATCGAGCCGTTCGCGTGAAGCTCCACTTCGCAGTTCAGCCCGTTGCCGCCGAGATAGACCAGCCGGCCGCCCTGCTCGAAAACCCACTGCTTCACGCGGTCATACATCCGCCGGGTCCAGTATTCGGGGTGAACGGCCAGCGCCAGCACGCGGTAGGCGGACAGATCCAGCGTGCCGTCGTCCAACTGCGTCTCGGCGTAGTAGTCGCAGGGAATCTGCTGCTGTTCGAGCCAGCCCAGCAGCCGCCACTCGGCAGGCGCGAGATGACACGCCTGCCGGCCCTCGATCGGGTCGGTGAGCTGCTCGGCGAAGTCAATGTGCAGGAACGGTTCCGGCCGTTCGAACGACAGCGGCGCATAACCCTGGTAGCCCCAGGTCCCGTGTTCCGCGTCGGTGTAGCGCGGCAGCTCGAAGCGCGAGTTGACCGTGGGCGTGGCCGGCAGTTGGTCGGCGTGGATGTAATTGCTGCGGCCACCGAAGGAGTTGTAGGCGTTCCAAGTGATGTTCGACGCCAGCACGGCGAGCCGCGCGGCCGGCCTGGCCGGCGCGACGATCCATGGAAACGAAAACTGCCGGCCCGACGGTGTGCGGGCGCGGAAGTAATACAGGCCGCTCCGCTCCGGGGCCGTCACGAACTGCCGATGCGTCGGGCTGACGTAGCCCACCTTGTTCCACTCGGTCCCGGTGCGCGTGTAATCGCCGTCGGGCGTGACCTGCATCGTCGCGCGCGGCCCATGCTCGTCGTGCCAGCCGAGCTGCCGGACCAGCTCCGGCCGCGCGCCGTAGCGCCACAGCGTCAACTCATACTGCTCGACGGCGTGGACGCGGAACTCGCCCTCCTCCCCGCCGCGCACCCACTTGGGCCAGACGTAGCCGAGCAAGCCATCCGCCAGCAGTCGGAACTGGTGCGGCGTGGGCGCGGGAACCGTCACGCGCGAAAACTTCGCGCCGAAGCCCGGCTTCTGCAAAATCACCTTGTAGTCCCCGGCCGGCAGTTCCGCGTGAACCGCTCCGCTCGCCCGCGAGCGCGCCTCAAACGAGTTCCCTCGCGCATCCACGAACTCCAGCAGCACGTCCGCCTGGGCGACGTAGCGTTCGTCACTGACGTAACCGACGAGCATATCAGCGGGCGAAGTCCTTTCGTGACGTCCCGTGGGCCGGGGCGGGCTGCGGTTGCGTCGGGTGCATGGGCGCTGAATTTCCGCGCGCCACCGCCGGGCAGCAAGCCCGGATTTCGGAGCCGCGAAAGGCCCCTTGCCAAATCACCCCCGATGGCGTCTCTATAACCACGTCACTCAGCCAACCGCGCCGCCATGCTCACGTTCCACGGCCAGCCCGTCCGCCACTGCGACGGAGTGTCGCGGCGTGGCTTCCTCACGGCGGGCGCGCTGGGCCTCGGCGGGTTGACGCTGGCGGATGTGTTGCGCGGCGAGGCGCGCGCGGGCGTCCGCTCCTCGCGCAAGGCGGTCATCCTCCTGCATCTCGATGGCGGCCCGCCGCAGATGGACTTGATTGACCCGAAGCCCGACGCGCCCAGCGAGATTCGCGGCGAGTTCAAGTCCCTGCCCACGAAGATTCCCGGCCTGCACCTCACCGAGCTGATGCCGCAAGTCGCCGCGCACGCGGACCGCTTCGTCTTCCTGCGCTCGCTCGTCGGTGCGGACGGCCAGCATGACGCCTTTCAATGCCAGTCCGGCTTCACGGGGAAGGAACTCGCGCCCATCGGCGGGCATCCGGCGCTGGGCAGCGCCGTCACGAAGCTGCTCGGCCGCCCGCAGGATGCCGCGCCGAGCTTCGTGGACCTCATGCAGGGCCGGCCGCTCGTGCGCAACAGCGCGCGGCCCGGCTTTCTCGGACCAGCCTGCGCGCCGTTCCGCCCGGACCTCTCGCATCTCTTCGAGCGCCAGTTGGAGCCGGGCATGCAGACCGAGCTGGCCCGGCAACGCGCCGGCCACACGCTGCAACTGGAGCTGACCGAGGGCCTCTCCGCCGGCCGCTTGGAGAACCGCGTCGAGCTGCTCGCCCAATTCGACCGCCTGCGTCGCGACCTCGACAGCAGCGGGGCGATGAGCGCGCTGGACCAGTTCAACCAGCAAGCCGTGGGCATCCTCACCTCCGGCACGTTCGCCGCCGCGCTGGATCTCGCGAAGGAAGACCCGCGCGTGCTCGAACGCTACACGCCGCGCGTGGCCGGGCCGGCCGCGCGCAACTACACCACCGAGGGGCCGAAGGCCTTGCAGAAGCTGCTGCTCGCGCGCCGGCTCATCGAGGCGGGCGTGCGCTGCGTGAGCGTGTCGCTGAGCGACTTCGACACGCACTCGGACAATTTCGACCGGATGCGTTACCTCGGGCCGCTGCTGGACCACGGGCTGCACACGCTGGTGGAGGACTTGCGCGAGCGCGGCCGGCTCGACGACGTGCTCATCCTCGCGTGGGGCGAGTTCGGCCGGACGCCGAAGGTGAACCGCAGCGCCGGGCGCGACCACTGGCCGCGCGTCAGCATGGGCCTGATGGCCGGCGGCGGCTTGAAGACCGGCCAGGTCATCGGCGCGACGGACAAGTGGGCGTCCGAGGCCACCGCCCGCCCGGTCCACTATCAGGACGTCATCGCCACGCTGTATCACCACCTCGACCTCGACCCACACCAGGCCACGCTCACCGACATCACCGGCAGGCCGCAGCACCTCGTGAGTGTGGGACAGGTCATCAGCGAAGTCGTTTAAGGGGCCGACTTCTTCACCTCCGGCGCGGTCTGCTCCGGCGTGGTGGTTCCCGGCGGGAGTTCGAGGATGCGGAGGTTGCGGAAGTGGATTTCCGCGCCTTCGGATTCGAGGCACAGGTAGCCCTTCTTCACGGACGACTGGCTCACGCCGTTCACGAACTTGCCATTGATGGCGAGCTTCACCACGCCGGCCACGGACAAAGCACGCTTTCTCCGGCAGTTCGACCTCCAAAACCAGGACCACGCGGACGCCCTCATCCGGGCAAGGATCTTACTCCACCAGTTCGAGGCGCTGCGCAGCCTCATCCCGACCCATGCCGCGAAGGAACAGATGGCGTTCGCCTCGTTCGACACCATGGCGGGCGACGCGGACCTGCTGCGGACCGGGGCGGCAACGGTGATGACCATGATTGACCAGAGCGGACTGCGCACCGACCAGCGGTTTCGCGCAGTGCGGGAGATCCTGGCCCTGGCGGTGGCGCGGCAGGGATACTGCAACCGGGGGAACCTGAGTGACCTGGTCCGCGTGACCCTGAAGCGGCGGGACGTCCCGGCCGGAACGGCGTCCCCATCGGATGGAACGCAGTTTGCGTCCCGCACTCCGGTCGTGTTCGCGCCTGATTTGCACGTCGCGGTCACGGAGCGGAGGCCGGCTCGGAAAGGCGCCTAGCAGCACAACCGCGAATCACCGGACCGGGCATCGTCGCCCGGCCGAATCAGGGATGGCGTGTGTGACAGGCGCGAGCAGATGAGATTGATTCGGAGCAGGAGCGCTTCGCGCTGCATGGACTTCCCCCGCTGCCGCTCGTAGCCTCCGCTGCGTGGCTGATGCCCCATCCAACCCGCCGCGCCTGCGCCTGCGCGTGACCGCCACCGCCGAGTCCATGATTCGCGGCGGGCACCCGTGGCTCTTCGATGCCAGCATCCGCGAGCAAAACCGCCCCGGCACGCCGGGCGAACTCGCGGTCATCTTCGACCGCCGCGACAAGTTCCTCGCGCTCGGCCTCTACGACCCGCTCTCGCCCATCCGCGTGCGCGTGCTGCACCACGGCAAGCCCGCGACCGCCGATGACGCCTGGTGGCGCGCGCGGCTGAGAAGTTCCTTGGCCCGCCGCGACGGACTCTTCGACGCGCAAACCATCGGCTACCGCTGCCTCAGCGGCGAGAGCGACGGCTGGCCCGGCCTCGTGCTCGATCGTTACGACACGACCTTCGTGCTCAAGCTCTACACCGCCGCGTGGCTGCCGCGCGTGGGTGAAGTCGTCGGCTGGCTGGGAACTGCGCTCCGGCCCGAACGCCTCGTCCTCCGCCTCAGCCGCAACATCCAGACGCTCGCCGAGAAGGAGTTCAACCTGCGCGACGGCCAGGTGCTCGCCGGCCCCGCACCCGCCGGCCCCGTCATCTTCCTCGAAACCGGCATCCGCTTCGAGGCCGAAGTCATTCGCGGGCAGAAGACCGGGTTCTTCCTCGACCAGCGCGAGAACCGCCGCCGCGTCGAGACGCTCGCCGCCGGACGCGACGTGTTGAACGCCTTCAGCTTCTCCGGCGGCTTCTCCCTCTACGCCGCGCGCGGCGGCGCGCGCAGCACGACCGACCTCGACATCAGCCCGCACGCGCTCGACTCCGCCCGCCGCAACTTCGCGCTGAACGCCGCCGACCCGCACATCGCCGCCTGCCACCACGAGTGCGCGCAGGCCGACACCTTCGACTGGCTGGCCGCAAGCTCCCGCGCGGACTTCGATCTGGCCATCCTCGACCCGCCGTCGCTCGCCAAGCGCGAGACCGAGCGGGCGGGCGCGATTCAGGCGTATCGCAAGCTCACCGAACTGGGCCTCCCGCGCCTGCGCCGGGGAGGCATCCTCGTGGCCGCCTCCTGCTCCGCGCACGTCTCGACGGGGGAATTCTTCACCGCCGTGCTGGACGCGCTGCATTCCTCACGCCGCCCGTTTGTGGAACTTGCGCGAACCACGCACGCGCCGGATCACCCGGCCACCTTCCCCGAGGCGCAGTATCTCAAGTGCCTCTTCGCGCGGCTGGAGCCGTGAGGTTGGTGGGGCGAGCGTCCCCGCGAGCCGGTTCGTCAGGCGCTTCGCCCTCTTCTCCGGGTCATTTGCGCGGAATCGAGTAATTCGCGAGCCAAGCCCGGCTCAATTTTCGCCAGACTTTCACCTGGTTTGTCGGATTATCGCCTCCATCAGACATTCTCCGGGTGAAACGCGATTATGGATGACCAAACCTTGCTTCGAGAATTCGCCGCCGGACGCTCGGAAGCCGCCTTCGCCGCGCTCGTCGAGCGTTACGTGAACCTCGTCTGGTCCGCCGCTCGCCGGCAGGTGCGCGACCACGCCCTTGCTGAGGACATCGCCTCCGCCGTATTCCAAATCCTCGCCCACAAAGCCGGTGCGCTGCCCGCCGGCACTATTCTCTCCGGCTGGTTGCTGCGCACTACTCGCTTCGTTGCTGCCAATGCCCTCCGCCACGAAACCCGCCGCCGTCACCGCGAAGAGGCCGCCATGAACACGCTCCTCCACCGCTCCGAGTCCGACGCCGCCTGGGAACGCATCGCCCCGCTGCTCGATGAAGCCCTAGTCCAACTCTGCGACCGCGACCGCGACGCGTTGGCCCTGCGCTATTTCGACCAGCGGAGTTTTCGCGAGATTGGCCAAACCCTCGGCATCACCGACGACACCGCGCAAAAGCGCGTCACCCGCGCGCTGGACAAGCTCCGCGCCTACTTCGAGCAACACGGGGCCAAAGTCCCCGCCGCCATCCTCGCGACGGCCCTTGCGGGCAACTGCGTGCAGGCCGCGCCCGTCGGTTTGGCAGCGACTGTGACCACCGCCGCCGCCAGCGTGTTGACTGGGGCGACGCTTTCCTCCCTCGCGCAAACCGCCATCGAAGCTATCGCATGGCTCCGCTTCAAAACCCTGCTCTGGCGCGGGGCCGCCGCCTTGGTCACGGTGACTGCGGTTGTCTGGCTCGCGAGTCCGCCTGCCAACTCCATGCCCGAAACTGCTCTTGCACCCGGCGGCACAACTGGCAAACAGCGGCCCTCGGCCCCTCCTGCGAAATCCAGCAGCGCCACAGCCTCGGCCACGGCGGTGCCTGCGGCGAACCAGTTCGTCTTCCGGGTGCTGGATGCCAGTTCCAATTCACCACTCGCCAACGTCGCCCTGATGCTGGTGGAAATCACGGACTACCCCAGACGGCGCACGAATCATTTCACGACCGACCGGACAGGCATCGCCCGGCTGCCGCGCCCCAGCGTGGAGGTGACGAACTGGAACTACCGCTTGGAGGTTTCCCGAGATGGCTACGTGCCCAAGTATGTCAGTTGGTCATTCGCCCAAGGTGACTTGTTCGCGGAATTTCCCCGTGAGCACACGACCCGGCTGGAGCGCGGCACGGAAATTGGTGGGGTCGTCACCGGGGAATTGAACGAGTCGGTCGCCGGGGCGCTGGTCGTCTTCAATGTTTACAGCACCTCGCCCTTGGATGGGAAAGAACGAGAGCGCCTGACGTGGATGGGCAGCTACCACACCGAGGTCACCGATGTGCAAGGCCGGTGGCGCTGCAACCATGTGCCCACGAACTTCGGCGTGGTCAACTTCCGGCTGGTCCACCCGGACTATCGGGAAGCCACTTACTACACGGAGGCTCCAGAGAATCCGACGAGCCGCAAGCCGAGCGTGGCAAAGTCCGCTCTGGCCGAGCAGCGCGCCGTGATGATGCTGCAGCCGGGCATCGTCGTCGCCGGGCAGGTGGTGAACGAGGCCGGGCAGCCATTGGCCAACGCGAAGGTCACCCAGGACCACTTCTTCGTGAAACGTGGTTCCAGCGTGCTCACCGATGGCCAGGGCCGCTTCAGCTTCCGCAATGCCGTCCTTGGGAGGCTGAACCTGACCATCGCCGCCGCCGGTTACGCCCCGACGAATCACCTCTTCCAAGTCCAGCCGGCCAACAACGAGTTCCGCTACGTTTTGCCGCCGGGCCGGGAGTTGCGCGGACGCGTGCTCGACGAGACCGGCGAGCCGGTGGCCGACGCGCGAATCACCACCGGCCCCAGCCGGCACAACACGCAGACCATCGAATGGACCGGCCGCAGCGATGCGAAGGGACGGTTCGAGTGGCTGGCGGCTCCGGCGTATCAGGAAGCCTACATCGTCACGGCAAACGGCTTTTCGACTCAGACCAACCTGCCGCTGATTGCGGATGGCACGGAGCAATTCATCACGCTGAGGCGGCAAGGAGCCGGCAGCCCGAAGTCGGCGAGGTTTGCCGGGCGGGTGACGGACGCCGAGACCGGCCAGCCCTTGAAGCGATTTGAGGTGTTCACGGCGCGACCGCGCGTTTATGTCGGGCCGGGGTCCCAAGCAAGCCGGTTGCGCGAGTTTGGAGATTTGGCCTTGGCCGCCAGCGGCAGCGCGGGGCATTACAACTTCCTGATGGACGGAGTGCCGCAGTTCCTCACCGAAGTGCGTGCGGAAGGATATTTGCCCGCGCGAACGACCAACACCTGGGGTCAGGACGCGTCTGAGACTTTGAACTTCACACTCCGCAAGGCCGCGCCTGTCCGGGGAGTGGTGCGCTCGCCAACCGGCGAGCCGGTCGCGCGTGTCACAGTGGTCTTGGCCACGGAGCGGACGCTTCTCCCGCTTGAAGGCGGCGGGCGGCTTGCCCTGAGCACCTTCAAACCGCAGAACGGCGCGTTCACCACCACCGCTGACGACGGCACGTTCAGTCTAAATCCGCAACTGAACCCGCAGTGGCTGGTCGCCGTTCATCCCAGTGGCATCGCCGAACTGAGAATGGGTGCGGCACGCGCCGACTATGCGCTGGAACTACAGCCTTGGGGACGCATCGAAGGTGAACTCAGGCTCGGCACGAACTCCACCGAGGGGCTGGCCGTAAAGCTCCACTCTCCGCAATGGGTCATCAACCCCGATCACGCGGTGTCGCCTTTCGGTCGAGCCAAAGCCCAGTCCGAGGGACGCTTCGCTTTCGAGTTCGTCCCGCCCGGCGAGCACTCAGTCTCGTTCGAGCCTGACATCCCCGTCAGCATCGGCCTGAGTCCCGAAAGCCACACAGTTCGCGTCACCGTGCGGCCCGGTGCGACGGCACAGGTGCGGTTGGGCGGCGCGGGAAGGGCGGTCGTCGGGCGCGTCACGGCCGAGGGTTTGGAGCGCAAGGTGAAATGGCGGCAGGATGTGCATCGGCTGACCTCAGTCCGGGAGTATCCGAAGGAGATCAACACCTATCCAAGCTCCCGCGATTTCGCAACCCGTGAAGCCTTCGCCGCCGCAGTGAACCAGATCAACCAACGGCGGCAGGAATTTGAGCGCTCGCCCGCCGGACGCGCCGCACAACTCAACCGCCGCGAGTATGTGCTCCTCTTCAACCCCGACGGCGGCTTCCGCGTGGATGACGTGCTGCCCGGCGCCTACAACTTGTTCATTGGACCGCGCGCCACCGCAACCAATCAGTTCCTCCCACACGGCCCGACCCTCGGCTCGGTTGCCAAGACGGTTGTCGTGCCGGAGGCCGACAGCGTGACGGCTTCAATCCCGGTGGACTTGGGCGTCTTGGAATTGAAGCCAACGCCTCAAGTGAAGAAGTGACGGTCCGAAACGGCGAACCCGGCAATACGCGATTCGTTCAGTTGGCAGCTTGCGCGGTCTTGCCCGTGCGGGCGCGGCCCACGAGCTTCACGACCAGCACGCCGAGACCGATGACCACGAGCAGGGCGACCACCGGCACCGCGATGGCAAGGATGGCCAGCCCGGTGGAGCCGACGAGTTCCACGGTCGAGAGCACGGGATTCAGGAAGCCCAGTGAGAGCGCGGAGGAACCGGCGCGGGCGAGCGTGGTCATGCCTTGCACGGTCGCCGCCGTGCCGCCGCCGGCGATGATGGCGAGCGTCCACTTGAGGAACGGGTTCACATCCGTGATGACGGAGGCCATGAGCACGGTGCCGGCGACCATCGCAACGGGACCGGCGACAGTGTCGAGCGCGTTGTCCACCCACGGGACGTAGTAGGCCGCGACCTCCACCGCCGTCGCCACCGCGAAGGCGATGAGGGCCGGGAGCGTGCCGAGCCACTCGAAACCGGGCGCGAGCGGCATCCAACCGCCCCACGCTGCCGCGCTCACGACGAGCATCGGCACAAAGACGCGGAAGCCGCATGCGGCGCTCAGGCCGATGCCCACGAGGAGGGCCAGAAAAGTTTCCATAGGTCAGGTGCTTCCGTTGCGCGGAAAAGTTCCGACGTTCGTGCTAAAGAGTGAAACGCGCCGTGCCGTAGCTCGACATTCCGATGTCGAGATCCAACGCGCTGCTGGGCTTTCAACACTCGACATTGGAATGTCGAGCTACGCTGGGGAGAGAAACCCGCGAGGACGAAGGATTGTTTCAAGCCGGGGAGCGAATTCCAGTGGGATGGCCGCAGGCCGGATGAGAGGTGCGGCCACCATCACCGACGGACGTAACCCCTCACCCCGGCCCTTGCTCCCGCAAAGGGAGAGGGAGAAGACAATCACTCCACCACACGCGTGCAGTTCTCGCCGCCGAAGGGGTTGGGCTTGCGCGCGTCGCAACGGGGGTCGTCCACCCACTGGCCGTCCACGATGAAGCGGTATTCGTGCTGGCCGGGCGGGACGGTCACGGTGGCTTTCCAGGAGCCGTTGTGCTGGCGGGTCATCTCGCGGGCGGCGTCCTCCCAGCCGGTGAAGTCACCGGCCAGCTTGACGTTGCGCGCGTCGGGCGCGGAGAGGGTGAAGGATACGCGGCGCTTGGCCGGTGCCGGGGCGGTGGGCTTGGCTTTGGCAGACATGGCACTTGGCTTGGTTGATGGTTTCCCTTTCCCAGTTTTCAACTTGAGCTTTGGACGAACGCTCATGGGCCAGTATGTGACACAAAATTGGCGGCCTCGCAATGCCCAAGCCGTGACAATTTTGAAACGCGCCTGCGGGTGATGGAGCGTGGGTGGCCGACCTGCGCGATGGGGCAGCTTCACCTGAACGCGCAGGATGGACCCCTGCGCTCCGGTCCAAGGGCCGTTTCCCTGCGCTTGGCAGGCTCGCGGTCTCGCGCCGCAAACCTCCCCTGGCAGGAACATTCCTGCTCCCTTCGTCCACCATCCGAATGCGGATCATGGGGGCAAGAGTGTCCCCCAGGCCGCCCGCATTTCAGAACTGCAGCCGCGCGTCGTCCTTGAGAAGCGCCTCAAGGTTCTTCCACTGCGACTCGTTCATGGTGTTGAACGAGTGGAGATAGACTTTCACCACATCGGCAGGGTGTTGGGCAAGGAGCGCGTCCACGGCGGACTTGAGCTTCGCGTCGTCCACGGACTCGGGCAGGTCGTCCACCACGCCGTCCTTGTGGGCGATGCCGATGCCGTCGAGGAAGCCGGCGAGCACGGACTTGTGCGCCTTGAGCAGCCAGCCGCGCAGGAGGGTGCCGGCGGCGAGTTCGAGGCCGGGCCGGCTCAGGTAGGCGATCATGCCGGCGTGGCGCGCCGGGCGGGGCTGCTTGTCGAGGAAGACGGGACGCACCTTGCGGGCGTTGGCGACGGCGGTGAGTGTGGCGCGGTAGAGGTCGCGGTCGTGGGTGTGGGCGTGTTCGAGGATGTCGGCCGCCAGCGTGGGCGGCATGAACCCGAACAGTTCGTGGGAGGTCAGCATACGTGTCCGTTCAAAACAGAGGGCGGAGTGTAGGGAGGGCCGGTCAAAGCGCAAGCCCCCGCGCGGGCCTATTTCCGCCTCACCCAGTAGCCGAAGAAGTTCGTCGTCAGGTAAGGCTCGATGTCGGTCGTCAGCTCCAGTTCCGGGTGCTGCGGCATGAATTTCTGGATGGAGCGGAGCGGGCCGCCGGTTTCGCGGAACTTGCGGAAATTCAGCACGTCCACATGGGTGTCCTCCATGATGAGCGCCTGCCCGGGCGAAACCAGCGGTGCGTAGTGCGTGAGCTCCTTGTCCACGAACTCCGCGTGGTGGTTCGCATCCACGATGACGGAACAAGTGCGGTCGCCGACGGCGGCCTTCACTTTCGCCACGGTCTCCAGCGCGCCCGAATCGCCAGTGATGAAAGTGGCGATGGGAATCTTGGGCTTCTCCAAGTCATCCAAGTCCACCGACACGATGGCCTCGATGCCCGCGAGCGGGGCGAACGACGACACGAACAGCGCGCTGCCGCCGTATTGCGTGCCCAGCTCGACGACCACCTGCGGGCGGCAGCGGCAGAGCAGCTTCTGGATGGCGAGGCAGTCGGACGGGAACTTGCGCAAGGAGACGCCGTTCCAGGTCTGGCTGTCGTCGCGGCGATCAAGGGCGGCCTTCACGGCGCGCTTGCGCCAGAAGCCGACGGAGAAATCGTAGTTCATCAGCGCGGGAACTCTACCACCCGCGGCTCGGGGATGGGAATGATGAAGCGCCCGCCGCCGCGCTGATACTCGGTTTCGCGCGCGACGATCTCGTCCGCGAAGTTCCACGCCAGCAGCAGCGCGTAGTCGGGCCGGTCCTTGAGCAGCGTCTCCGGCGGCTTGACCGGAATCCACGAGCCGGGCGCGACCTTGCCCTGCTTGAACGGTGTGTTGTCTATGATGTAGTCGAGGTCGGAGGCGGTGAGGCCGCAGGTGTTGAGCAGCGTGTTGCCCTTCGCGGATGCGCCGTAGCCGATCACCCGCTGGCCGCGCGCGCGAATCTGCCGCAGGAGCGCGGGCAACTGCGTTTGGATGTGGCGCACCCGCTTGACGAATGGCTGCCACGCCGCCGCCTCGTGCAAGTCCAGATGCCGCTCGCGCCCGATGAAGCGCGCCACGCTCTCGTGCGCGGGTGTCGGGTCAGTGCGCCGGCGGATTTGCAGCAGCACCGAGCCGCCGTGGATCGGGTAGTGGTCCACGCGGTGCAGGCGGAACGGCGACTTCGCCAGCAGCGCCTCGACCGAGCGCACCGAGACGTAGGACAGGTGCTCGTGATAGACCGTGTCGAACTCGCCCTTCTCAAAGAAGTCCACGAGGTAGGGCACCTCCAGCGCCACGAGTGAACGCTCGTGTGTGATGGCGTCCAGCGCGGCGACCACATCCTGCCAGTCGTCAATGTGTGCGAAGACGTGCCGCCCGCACACGAGGTCCGCCGCGCCCCATTCGGCGCGGATTTCACGCGCGTTGTGCGCGTTGAAGAAGTCCGTCCACGTCGGCACGCCGTCGCGCTCGGCCAGCTCGGCGATGTTCCGCGCCGGCTCCACGCCCAGCACGGTGCAGCCGAGTGCCTGAAACTTCTGGAGATATGGCCCGGTGTTGCTGGCGATCTCCAGCACGCGCGGCGGCGTGGCGAAGCCGCCCGTCTCGACGAGATGTTTGCTCTGCGCCTCCAAGTGCGCCTGCATCGTGCGCGAGGTGGAGGTGACGTAGGCGTAGCGCGAGTAGAGCACGCCGGGGTCCACGACCTCGGCGAGTTGCACCAGCGAGCAGTCCTGGCAGAGCCGCAGCCGCAGCGGCAGGAAGGTGCCGTAGGCTTTCACCTCGGACGGCTCCAGAAAGTCGTTGGCCAGCGCGGTGCGCCCGAGGTCAACGATGAGCGCGAGGTTCCGCGAGCCGCAGGCGCGGCAGGTGTGGCGTTCGTGAATCATGCGGCGGGAGTGGACTTGTCAGGCGGGCAGGAAGGCAGGCGGGCGAAAGGCGGCGAAACCCGCCCGCTCTGGTGCTTGCCGCCCGCATCCGGGGAAATCTCGCGCCACTCAATCGTCATCTCGGGCCCGGAGTATGCGGGTGCCACGGAGGCTGGCGCAACATCTCGCGCAGCCCGCGCCGCCAGGAGCCGGGCGGTTCGCCGAGGAAGGCGGCGAGCTTCTGGTTGCTCAGGATGTTGTAGGGCGAGCGGCGGATGTCCGGGTTGAAGAACGCCGTCGTCACAGGCTCGACTGCGACTGGCTCCTTGATGATGCCCGCGTCGAGCGCCTCGGCGACGATCACCTTGGTCCACTCGAAGCGCGACAGCCCCTCGTCGTTGACCGCGTGGAACAGGCCGCTTGCGCCGCGCTGGATGAGCGCGAAGACCCAGCGCGCGAGGTCCGGCGCATAAGTGGGAACCGAAGCCTGATCGGTCGTCGCCCGGATCACGCTGCCCGCGATGGCTTGTTTGAGAATGGCATGGACGTAAGTGCGCGGCTTCGTCGGGTGCTGGCCGAAAATCCAACTGGGCCGCAGGACGAGATGGTGCGCACTGGCCGCGAGCACGGCGCGTTCACCGGCAAGTTTCCCGGCGGCGTAGTGGTTGATCGGATTCGGCGCGTCGTCCTCGGTGTAGGGCGTCTTCTGCGAACCGTCGAAGATGTAGTCGGTGCCGAAGTGGACGAGCCGGATGCCGCGCGTCGCGCACAGCTCCGCGAGGTGCTGCGGCCCGGCGGCGTTCACGGCCCACGACAAGTCGCGCTCCACCTCGCATTGGTCCACGGCGTTGTAGGCGGCGGTGTTGATGACGACCTCGGGCCGCAGCCCGGCGAGCCGTTGCTCCATGAGCGCCGGGTTGGTCAGGTCGAACTCCGCGCGGCCGAGACCGACGAGTTCCACGCCGTCGGGAGCCTGCTGGCGCAGCGCGCCCGCGAGCAGGCCGCCGGCGCCGGTGACGAGGATTCGCATCGCGCGCGACTCTGCGAAACAGGCGGTTTGAAAACCAGCGCAAAGCCCGCTTCCCCGTTCCGCCCGCCCGCGCTACTGTCCGCGCCGCGATGCGATGGCGGACGGAAATCAAGTTTGGCGTGCTGACGGCGGCGGGGCTGGCGGCGTGGACGTTGCTGGCGTGGAAGCTCGGCTGGCATGACCTCGATTTCACCAACGCGCAGCACGGCAAGAAGATCGCCGGCGGGGTCTTCGCCCTGGGCCTGTGGCTCGCGGTGCGGGAGCGTCGCGCGCGGCAGGACGGCTGGGTCAACTTCGGCGAGGGCTTTCAGACCGGCGTGATCGTGTGCGCGATCGCGGCGTTCCTGAACGGGGCGTTCCTGGCCCTCTACAGCCGCGTGCTGAACCCCGGCTGGCTTCAACGCGCGTGGGAGTGGCAAAAGGCCGGCTTGATCGCCGCCGGCGCGAAGGAGTCGGAACTGGGCCGGCCCGAGGCCATCGCGAACGCCTCGCAGCGGATCGAGTTTCAAATGCTGCTGGACCCCATCGGCAAGGTGATGGTGGGGATGATCCTCGCCACGGCCATCGCGGCCCTCCTGCGGCGGAAGCGGCCCGAGGAAACGGAAGCGGAGGCAAGGCCGGTGGATTGAACCCGACCGCTGAAATGGGCGGCAGGCGGTGGCGAGGAGCGCGGCCTTCAGGCCGCAGAAGCGTGTGGAAGCCAGTGGTGGATCGGGCGCACTTTTCTCTCGGGGCCGGCTGCGGCATGAATGCCGCGCTCCAGTCCGCGCGCCTCACCGTGTCGCCGGCACCACGGGCTGCGTCCAGGCCGTCTCCACGTCGCCGCGCTGGGACGGGTTGGGGTGCGGCCTGGAGGAAATGATCTTCGCGCGGACGTAGAGCTCGTCGCCCTTGAGCGTGTAGCTGGCCTTCGCGCCCTTCACTTCCGCGAGCACCGCGCCGATGTCCTTGCTGTAGGTGTGCGCCACGCGCAGGGCCTCGCCGGCGGCGTTGCGCTGCGGCTCGTTCCGCGGGTCGTAGCCGCGCCGCGTGCCGATGAACTGCGTGGTGTAGGTCACGCCGGGCCGGGTCTGGATTTCCAGGCTGATCTCCCTCGCGCTCTGCCGCAGCTCGCGGAGCTGCACGCCGGAGCTGGAGTAGAAATCACCGGCTTCGAGCGCGGCGATGAGGCTCCCGGGCGTGAGCTGCGCCGCGCGCACCCAGACCCAGCCGCGCAGCGGGTTGCTCCGGCCGATGGCGTTGGTGTGGTAATGATGGCCGTCGTCGGTGCCGAGGCCATACACGACGGGATACTTCAGCTCGGCGAGCCGGCGCGTGAGCACGATGTCCCACAGGCGGTCCATGCTGGGCGTGCGGTTGGTGCCGTTGTTCCAGACGGTCGGGTGGCCGTTGAACAACTCGAAGAAGCGGATGTCCCGCACCTGTAACAGCTCCTCCGGCGTGATGGCCAGGCCGAAGTTCGGGTGGTTGACGTGCGGGAACATCGGCTGGCCGGTGCGCTGGCGCTGCTCCAGCACGGAGGCGAGGTTGTTCTGGAGCACCTCGACCACGCTCCCGCCCCCGCGCGGCTTGATGGCCTCGCGGAGATTGTGGGCGTTCATGTGGATGGGCGCGGTCTTCCACCGGTCGGTGATCTCCTCGCTCTGGAGGATGAGGAAGCGGTCCGGCTGCTCAAACCTGCCGCGATACTCGGACATGAACTTGAGGCGGACCTCGGTGTGGCCGTCCTTGTCCGCGCGCGTCTCGATCCAGTCCTTGGGCCAGCGGGCGGCGTATTTCGGGAAGGCGGCCTTCGCGCCCCGCCCGGTCTCGACGTTCACCCACTTGTTGGTCGTGTGCAGGGTGTTGTGCTCGGTGAAGGCGAGGAAGTGATAGCCGTTGGTCTGATACAGCTCGGCGATCATCTCGGGGAAGTCGTCGCCGTCGCTCCACAGCGAGTGCGTGTGGAGGTTGCCCTTCCACCAGCGGGCGGAATCGGCGGCGGTGACGAGGACGGTTGAGACGCCGAACAGGGTCAGCGCCAGCCAGAGTGAACGCAGGGTGTGCATGGCAAGTGGCGCGACTCTGGCCGGGAAGCCGCGCGCGGGAAAGGGGAATTTCCGCCCGCGCCACCGACGCGCTCAGGGCTTGCGCAGGCGGAAGAAGCGGTTCGTGACCGGCACCTGGTTGGTCATCGCCAGCTCGCTGTTCTCCACGCCCAGCACGCCCACCAAGTCCACCCACGACTGCGGGCGCAGGTCGGGCGCCCCTTGCAGGATGTAGCTGGACGAGCCGAGCGGCCACGAGAGGCGGAGCTGGCCGGACAGGGGCAGGAAGCCGAGCGTGGGCGCGGCGTCGCCGGCGAAGGCGTTGAAGCGCGCCACAAAGATGTCCTCGCCTCCCGCGCTGCCGGCGGTGGTGCCGCCCAGTGCGCCGGCCCCGCTGAAGTAGCCCACCAGCAGCGCGCTGCCGTTCGCGTCCACGGCCACGCCCAGCCCGAAATCACCGCCGAGATCGCCGCCGCCGGCCTGCTGCGCGAAGGCGAAGTTGCCGTTGGTGTCCAGCCGCGCGAGGAAGGCGTCGAAGGTGTTGCCCACGCTCGACAAGGTGTCCGGGCCGATCGTCGCCACCCCGCTGAAATAGCCGGCGAGGAAGACGTTCGTGCCGCGCACGGTCACGGCGCGGGCGGAATCCTGCAACGCGCCGCCCGCCTGCCGCGCCCAGTCCACGCCCCCCGCCGGGCTGAAACGCGCGACGAACAGATTCTGGTCGGAAACCGTGGTGCTGAGATTTGTGCCGGGCAGTTGCAGCGCGCCGGTGAACTCGCCGGCGACGTAGGCGTTGCCCGCCGCGTCCACGGCGACGCCGTTGGCGCGGGCGTCCTGCGCGCCGCCCAGTTGCCGCACCCATTGCAAGCCGCCCGTGCTGTCGAACCGCGCGAGGAAGGCGTCGAAGCCGCCCTCGTTGCCCAGCGCCAGCCCGCCGTCGAAATTCGCCGTCGCCGTGGCAAACACGCCGGCTAGATAGACATTCCCCGCCGCGTCCGCCGCGACGGCGGTGGCCGAGTCAAACTGGCCGGCGCTGCCGCCGCCGGCCTTGCGCGCCCACAGCGGATTGCCCGCGTTGTCATACTTCGCCACGAAGATGCGCCCGTGGTTGGTCAACGCCACGCCGCTGAAGCTGGGGAAGGTGGACTGGCCGGCCACGAGGACGTTGCCCGCGCCGTCCAGGGCCACGGCGTTGCCGAGGTCGCTGGAGGCGGCGATGCCGAGGCCGCGCGCCCAGACATTCGTGCCGCCCGCGTCGAACTTGGCGATGAAGACATCGGAGAACGACGACGCGCTGGTGTTGTTGAGCACCGCCGAGCCGAACGAGGCCGTGCCCTCGAAGTTGCCGACGACATAGGCGTTGCCATTCGTGTCCACCGCCACGGCGTTCACCACGTCGAAGCCCGGACCGCCGAACCCGCGCACCCACAGCAACTGCCCGGCGGCGCTGTATTTGGCCAGGAAGCCGTCCCGCACGCCCGCGCTCACGAGCTGGTTCGTGCCAAACAGCGCCGTGCCCGTGAAGTGCCCGGCGACAAACGCGTTGCCGTTCGTGTCCACCGCCACGGCGTTCGCCCCGTCCGAGCCGGCCCCGCCGGCCACCGCGCCCCACGGCGAGAACACGCGCACCGGGAGCACGGTGAGCGGGGCGCTGGCGCTGATGGCGAAGCCGTAGGCGTTGGTGACCGCCACCGAGTAAAGGCCGGCGTGGCCGGGCACCACGCCGCTGATGACGTGGCTGGCGGCGTTCGCCCCCGCAAGGTTGGAGCCGTTGAACCGCCACTGGTAGGTGAAGGGCGGCGTGCCCGCCACGCCGACCGTGAACGCGGCGGGCGCGGCCACCGAGGCGACCCGGCCCGCCGGCTGGGCGGTGATGATGGGCGGGGAATTCACGGTCAGCACGGCGTTCGAGCTGACAGTGGAGCCGTAGGGATTGACGACGAGCACGGAGTAGTCGCCCGCGCTGGCAAACTGCGCGTTGGGCACCGTCAGCGTGGACGAGTTCGCCGCCGGGAGGTTCGTCCCGTTGAAGCGCCACTGGTAGCTGAACGGCGGCGTGCCGCCCGGGGTGACGGCGAAAGTGGCGCTCCCGCCCGCCAGCACGGTCACGTTCGTGGGCTGCGCGATGACAAAGGCCGGCACGAGCACCGTGAGGCTGACGTTGGTGCTGGTGGTGAAGCCCAGCGCGTTGTCAATGCGCACGCTGTAGCTGCCGCCCTGATTGGTCTGCACGTTGTTCAGCGTGAGCGTCGGGCTGGTCGCGCCGGGAAGGTTCGTGCCATTGAACCGCCACTGGTAGGTGAACGGCGCGATGCCGAGGTTCGTGACGCCGAACGTGGCGGTCTGGCCGACCACGACGGCGTTGGTGTTCTGCGCCAGCACAGTGACAATCGGCGCGCCGACGACCGGCTGGCCGGGGTTCTGGAAGAGGAAGTCAATCTCGGCATCCGCCAGCGCGCGGTTGTAGATTTGGACATCGTCCACCAAGCCGGAGTAATTGCCGGTCGGCGTGGTGCCCACGGTCACCCCGCCAATCAGGAACGAGGCCGTGTTGGCGGCAATGGGGGAACTGAGGATGCTGCCCTCCAGCGGCGCGCCATCCACATAAACAGTGGTGTTTCCGGATGCCTGATAGACACCGACGATCTGGTGCCAGGTGCCGTCGTTCACGCTTGAGGTGGAGACGGGCACGTCCACGATCGTAAAGCCGCCAGCGAAGATCGTCCGGGTGCCAGCATAGAAGAAGGCGTGGTTGGCACCGTTGGGGATCGCCGTATGGTTGTAGCCCAGGATATAGCCATTGCCCGTGCCCGAAACGTGTTTGGACAGGAAGTTGGCGAAGCCGGTGGTGTCCCCGGGGGGCGTTTTGATCCACGCGGAAACGGTGAAGTCCGTCGCGCCCAGCATCAGGTTGTCGCCCATGTTGACCAGGCCGTTGGCGGCGAGATCGAGACTGAGCGCGTTGCCGGAGCGGCCCCCGCCGACGAACGCCGCGCCGGTGGGGGAGTTGGTGCCGTTGAAGTTGCCCTGGCTGTCCACTGCCACGGTGCTGCCCGGCACCTCGTCGAACTTCCAGTGGGCGACCGGGGCGAAGGTGATGACGCTCAGGGTCGCTGACGGGCTGACCGTGGAGCCGTTGGCGTTGCTGACGCGGACGGAGTAGGTGCCCGCGTTGGCCGGCTGCACGTTCGCCAGCGTCAGGTCGGAACTGGTCGCCCCCGGCAGGTTGGTGCCGTTGAAAAGCCACTGGTAGGCCGGCGGCGGCGTGCCGGTGGCGCTCACCGTGAGGGTCGCGCTGGTCCCCGCCTGAACTGTCAGATCCTGCGGCGGAACCGTGATGATGGGCACTCCGGGCGGCGCGGGGGCCACCGTGACATCATCCAGAAAGGCGTCCACCGACGTCGTCACGAGCGAGTTGTCCAGGAAGGTCAGCGTGGAGGTCGTCGTGGTGGCGACAAAGAACAAGGTCTGGACCGGACTCCAGCCAACGGTGGCCGGGGCGGTCGAGTCCGTCATCGCCAGCGTTGCTCCGGTGCCGGAGGTGACGGCGGCGCGCAGCCTCACCGTGCCGAGGCCGCCGCCGCCCCGGGAGACGTAGTAGGTGACAGAGTAGGCCTGGCCCTGGGTGGTGACGAAGGTCTGCGCGAGCGTGTTGCCGGGCGGCGAGTCGCTGATGTTGAAGCTCACCATCTGCGCGCCGTCATGGGCCGTGACCCCCTGGCTGGGGCCGTTGAGGAAGAACATCGGGCTGCTGCCGGCGACGCTCCAGCCGAGGATGTTCGTGCCCCCTGCATTGACCACCGTGGCGGAACTCAACACCGGGAATTCAAAACCACCGTTGCTCAACAGGTTGATCGGCACGGGCACCACCGTGAGCGTGGCGGGCTGGCTGTTGACGGTGCCGCCGGGGTTGGTGACGCGCACGAGGTAGGTGCCGGTCTGGTTCGTCGTCACGCCGGTGAGGCTGAGGTTGGAGCTGGTCGCGCCCGGGATGTTCACGCTGTTGAACGCCCACTGGTAGGTGATCGGCCCGGCTCCGGTGACAGTCACGGCGAAGCTGGCGGAGCCGCCCTCCGGCACGGTCACGTTCGTCGGATTCTGGGTGATCGTCACCGGCGCGATGGAGTAGCTGACGTTGACATCAATGAACTCGTTGGGCGCGGTGCCGCCCACGCCGAGCGGCGTGATGGAGAGGCTGAAGTTCGTGTCCGTGAACGTCTGGCCGACGGGCAGCGGGTGCCGGGTGAAATCGGCCGTGGCCGGCGTGAAGTTGAGCAGGCGGCTGCCTTCGCCTGCCATGTCGCTGGCGAGACCTGGTGCCTGCATGCCCCAGCGGATCTCCACGCCGTTGGCCAGGAAATTCGTCGCCCCGAAGCTGTTCTTGGCATAGTTGGTCAGGTCGTGCCGGAAGCCCAGCCAGTAGGAGCGGTCGTTCGTCTGGCCCACCGTGATGCCGCGGAGACCGGAGGCATTCGTGTGGTCGTGCCGCATGAGGCGATACACCCCGCCGGTGGGTGCTGTGCGCCACTGGTTGGTGTTGAGCCAGCCGAGATACGACTTGAACCACTCGTTGAAGTGAATGGGCCGGTTGCCGCCGGACCCGTTGTTGCCGCCCATCATGTCGTAGTCGTCCCCATATTCGAGATGCGTCCCGGCGGGATCTAGCGGGTCCGTGCCCGTGACATCCCAGCGGTTCGCATGCCACAGTCCGTAATTGTGCCCCAACTCGTGGGCGAGCAGGCGCAGGGTGAATTCCCCGTTGATCCACATCCGTTTGGCTCCGACTCCTGCCAGGCCTCCAAACTGCCAGTTGCCGCCGGTCATCACCGAGAAAACCACGGTGTCCAAGTCGTAGTTCGCCGGGTTGAATTGCCCCGTGTTGCCGTTGGCCTGGTCGTATTGGAGTGCCGCCGTCTGCATGTCCGTTTGGAGGTCGGCTGGCGTGCCAGCATCGTAGGTAGCTTTGGTCTGCGGCATCCGCAAAACGGCTGGCAAATGGAAGGTCTGGATCGAAGTCTGGCCCTGTGAGTTGTCCAGGTAGAACTGGTTCACGGTGGCCATCACCGTGTTCATCATGTTTGTTGTGATGGTTTGGCCGGTGTTCCGGTCAAACGGTCCGCCGGGGTCATCCGAGAAGTCCACGCGGACGATGAGGAAGCGTTTCACGCCGAACGCCCAGCCCGGACTAGGCGGAAACGGCGCGGTGCCCGGCGGCAACCCCGCCGGTGCCTGGCCGGACGCCGTCTGGCCTGCCGGATACGGCCCGCGCCCGGCCTCGCGTTGCAGCAGCCGGGCCTCGATGGCAAACGCGTCCACCGCGCTCGCCGCTGAAGCCACTTCGCCCCCCGTCTCCAAATGAATTCCCTGCGGATTCAACCCGCGCTCCCGCGCCTCGCCCGGCTCCAACTGCCGCACCGGGCTGCTGTGCAGGGCCAGCCTGCCGTCCAGCGCCACGGCGTGGACCGGCAGGTCGTAACGCGTCGTCTGCCCCAGCCGCCGGCCATAGACGAACGCCTTGAACTCCTCGCCGTTGACCCGCACCGTGCGCGTCATCTGCTCGGCGGCCTTCACCTCCGGCCCGCAGCGGATCATCACCTCCAGCCCGCCCTTGCCCTCGACCCAGCGCTCCAGCTCGGCCAGCACCGCCGGCGGCAGGTCCCGCCGCGCGTCCGGCCCCACGGCCTGCGCCAGGGCAAACTCCGGGTCGCGCTCGATCCACCGGGCCATCGCCGCCCGCCGGCTTTTCGCCAGCGCGACGCCCTCGGCCTCCCTGGCGGCCTTGTCCGCCGCCGCGCGATATTGCCCCTGCCACTCCCGGAACTTCTCGAACGGCTCGGCGCGGTTCGCCGGCCATTCCGTCACGTCTTCGAGGGCGGGCTTTGTCACCGGCAACTGCGCGCGCCACCCGTTCCAAGCCGCCTCGGCGCTGGCCGGCGGGCTGGTCGCGCGGGCGGCCAAGGAGACCAACGGCGGGGGGGCCGGCGGGGGACTGGCCGGCGGGATCTGCGAAGCGTTCCGCAAGCGGAAGCTCCAGACGGTGACGAGCGCGGCGGCGAGCAGCAGCCAGCGGACTGTGCGACGGTTCGGTTGCATGTTGGAGGTTGCCGGGAGAATGCCGATTTTTCCCCGGTTGACAAGTCAGGAGACTTGCCGAGGGGTCAGGTGGACGCGGCCTGGCCCTTCCTCGCTTCCTTCGGGTGAAGCCCGCCGCAAGGGTCAAGGCTTCGCGGTCTTCCGCACAAACTTCTGCACGCGTTTCCCCGCCGCGTCCGCCACATACACCGCGCCGTCCTTCGCCACCGCGAGGTCGTGCCCGAGCTGGAACTCCCCCGGCCCCGTGCCGAAGCCGCCGAAGCGGTCCACCACGCGGCCTTCCGCGTCCAGCTCCACCGCGCGATGCCGGTCCACCGTCCGCGCCGGGCCGTCGCCGCCATCAATCAGGAAGACATGGCCGTCCGCGCCGGTGGCCACGCCATACGGACGCCCGAGGAGCGGCCCCTTCCACTCCGCGAGGAATTTCCCGCGCGGGTCGAAGACCTGCAGCCGCGAGTTGCTCCGGTCACACACGATCACGCGGCCCGACGCGTCCACCGCCACGCCATGCGGGAGGTTGAACTGTCCCGGCCCCGCGCCCTTGCCGCCCCACTCGAGATCGTATTTGCCCTCGGCGGTGAACTTCACCACGCGCGTGTTGCGGTAGCCGTCGCTCACGTAGAACGAGCCGTCCGGCAGCACCGCAACATCCGTGGGCAGGTTGAAGTGCGTCCGGTCCGCGCCCGGCACGCCGCGCTCGCCGAGCGTGAGCAGGAGCCGCCGGCCGTCGGGCGAGAACTTGAAGACCTGCTGCCGGCCCACATCCGTGAGCCAGACGTTGTCCGCGTGGTCGAGCGAGAGGCCATGCGGCATGATGAACTCATTCGTGCCCCACGCGGCGAGCAACCGGCCCGTGCGCCCGTCCAGCACGCTCACCGTCGGCGACGCGATGGGTTCGGTGGGAAAGGGCGTGCTCCAGGTGCGCCCGCTCCGATGGAACACCAGCACGTTCCCGCGCGAATCCACGCCCACCCCGACGCACTGCCCGAGCACATGCCCCGCCGGCAGCGCCGGCCAGTCCCGCACCACCTCATGCGATGCGGCGGGACAACGGCCAAGGCCACCCAGCAGGAGGCAACTGAGAATGAGAACCGGGTATCGGATGGCGGCGAGCGTAAGTCCGACGGGAAGGTGAGGCCAGTGGAAAGGGGTTGCCCAGCGCGTTCTCCGTGTGTTGGATTCGTCGCATGGACCAGCTCAAGAAGAACCTCGGCATCGGCTTCTTCTTTGTGCTCGTCCCGCTGGGCCTGCTCTGGGCGTGGTGGCCGAAGGAGAAGGAGGCGCTCCCGGCGGACAATGGGTTCGAGGACTTTCTGGCGGCTGCGCGACTGGTGGCGGATGCCCGCACTTCGCTGGCTCCATTCGCCGCCGGCGGCTCCTTCCTCTCGCGCGCTGAGAATGCCGAGGCATGGAAGCTGGCGCAACGTGGCCTGGCCAAAACCACCCGGCTGCCACTTGCTCGACTGGAAGAAGACCCCCGGCTGGCGAGCGATTACTTTCGCGGGTTGCTCTATCTCAGCTTCGGGATTGAACAGGTGATCCAGCATGAGTTCAGGTCTCTGGGGCACACCAATGAAGCGCGTGCCCTGTTGCTGGACGCCTTGCGACTGGCCCATGAACCTTATCGTTATCGCGGTGGCATGGCTGCGCACATGGCCAACGCCGCCAATATCGAGAGCAGATTTCTCCGGCACGCCAACGACATGCTCGTCAAAGCGGATGCCACTTCCGCGCGGGAGATCTGCAAAACCCTCGCCGCCCTCGACGAGAAGGTGGAAACGCCGGCGACCGTGTGGGGACGGCAGGCGATGTTCGCCTCGCGCACCAATGTCTGGCAACTGGTGACTCCGGACGCCATCTACCACTCGGTGCGGACGGACTTGAAACCGGTCAAGGAGGGCTTCTTCAGGACAATGAACGGAAGTGCCGGACAGCGAAGGAAAATCCTCGTGGACGCCGCCGCTCGCCTTCACGAGTTGGAAGTCGGCAAGCGCCCCGCCAGCTTCGCAGACCTCGTGCCGAAGTATCTCAAGGCCGCGCCGAAAGACCCGGAGACGGGGAAGGAGTTGAACTACACGTTCTGAGTCTGCGTTCGATGAGATATGATGCCCTGCCGGTCAGAAACATCCGCTCGGCCGGCGCCATCAGCGCGGCGGCGAGACCGTTGAGCATGGGCACCGGGCGGCGGCGGCCACGACAACTGCCGCCGCCAGCGACGCCCGCCGGCAGAGCTGGTTCGGAGCCGCGCGGGCAAGCCCCTTCAAACTCATGATCAGCGAGTTGCGCCTCAGAATTGTGCCAGGGTGCTGGTCCTTGTGCCTTTGGTGGCACAGTCGGCGGGCGGTTGCCCGTTCAGCCGGCCATCGTCGGCGGGCGGGTTTCTGTGAATTGCTTGGGGTTTCAGGGAGTTGTCAGCCGAAACGGGCTGGTGGCACTGGCACTGCTTAGAGGGAGCCGGCTTTTAACAGTTTCATATTATGGCAAAAGTTCTGGGCATTGATTTGGGCACGACGAACTCCTGCATGGCGGTCATGGAGGGCGGCGAGCCGCTGGTCCTCGAAAACTCCGAGGGCAAACGCACCACGCCGTCGGTCGTGGCGTTCACCAAGGCCGGCGAGCGCGTCGTGGGCGAGGCGGCCAAGCGCCAGGCGGTGACGAACCCGCGCAACACGGTTTATTCCATCAAGCGGTTCATGGGCCGGAAGTTTTCCGAGGTGCAGGAGGAGATCAAGCGCGTGCCTTACAAGGTGGTGAAGGCCGACAATGGCGACGTCGCGGTGGAGGTCGAAATTGATGGCAAGCCGCAGCAGTTCAGCCCGCCGGAAATTTCCGCGATGATCCTCGCCAAGCTCAAGGCCGATGCCGAGACGCGCTTGGGCGAGACGATCACGCAGGCGGTCATCACGGTGCCGGCCTACTTCAACGACTCGCAGCGGCAGGCCACGAAGGACGCGGGCAAGATCGCCGGCCTCGAAGTGCTCCGCATCATCAACGAGCCGACCGCCGCGTCGCTCGCCTACGGCCTCGACAAGAAGAAGGATGAGAAGATCGCGGTGTATGACCTCGGCGGCGGCACGTTCGACATCAGCGTGCTGGAGATCGGCGACGGCGTCTTTGAGGTGAAGGCGACGAACGGCGACACGCACCTCGGCGGTGACGACTGGGACAACCGCATCATGGACTGGATTCTCGACGAGTTCAAAAAGGACGCGGGCATTGATCTCCGCAAGCAGCCGGACGCGCTCCAGCGCATCAAGGAAGAAGCCGAGAAGGCGAAGATCGCGCTGTCCAGCTCGCAGGTCTATGACATCAACCTGCCGTTCGTGACCGCTGACGCCAGCGGGCCGAAGCACATTTCCACCAAGCTCACGCGCGCCAAGATGGAGCAGCTCTGCGACGAGTTGTTCGAGCGCACCATCAAGCCGGTGAAGGACTGCATGCACGATGCCGGCCTGAGCGCGGACAAGATTGACGAGCTGGTGCTCGTCGGCGGCATGACCCGCATGCCCCGCGTCGTCGAGACGGCCAAGACGCTCGTCAGCAAGCCCCCGCACCAAGGCGTGAACCCGGATGAAGTCGTCGCCATCGGCGCGGGCATCCAGGGCGGCGTGCTCAAGGGCGAGGTCAAGGACGTGCTCCTGCTCGACGTGACCCCGCTTTCGCTCGGGATCGAGACGCTCGGCGGCGTGTTCACGCGGCTGATCGAGCGCAACACGACCATCCCGACCCGCAAGTCGGAAATCTTCTCCACCGCCAGCGACAACCAGCCGGGCGTCGAGATTCATGTGCTGCAGGGCGAGCGCCAGTTCAGCCGCGACAACAAGACCATCGGCAAGTTCCACCTCACGGACATCCCGCCTGCGCCGCGCGGCATGCCACAGATCGAAGTGACCTTCGACATTGACGCCAACGGCATCCTCCACGTCAGCGCCAAGGATCTGGGCACCGGCAAGGAGCAGAAGATCACCATCACCGCCAGCAGCGGCCTCTCGAAGGACGAGGTCGAGAAGATGCGCAAGGACGCCGAGGCCCACGCCGAGGAAGACAAGGCCAAGCGCGAGGAAATCGAGGCCCGCAACGAGACCGACAGCATGGTCTATCGCTCCGAAAAGCTGCTCAAAGATTACGGGGATAAACTCGACGGTGCGGCCAAGTCCAAGATTGAGGACGCTGTCAAGGCCGCCCGCGAGGCGCTGGCCGGGACCGACGCCGACAAGATCCGCGAGGCCCGCGAGAAGCTCACCGACGCTTGTCATGGTGCATCCGAACAACTCTCGAAGGCCGCCGCCGAGAAGGCCCAGGCCACGAAGACCGCCACCGGCGCGCCCGGTGCGGAGGAGAAGAAGGCGGACAAGGACGAAGGCCCGGTCATTGACGCCGAGGTCGTGGACGAGAAGAAGAAATGACCAGCGCATCCTGTGCTCGGCCGGTTCGCCGCGCGCCCCACTGAAGACTGATGACTAATCACTAAACACTTTTCTCGCGGCGGGTGCCGCGGGATTTGATTCGCAGTAAATCAAACAAAACAACAAACACAGAAACACACCATGGCATTAAACGTGAAACCCCTCGGTGACCGCGTCCTAGTCGAAGCGGCAGAGGAAAAAGAAGCAAAGAAGGGCGGCATCATCATCCCCGACACCGCCAAAGAGAAGCCGCAGGAGAGCGTGGTTCGCGCCCTCGGCACCGGCAAGACCGACGACAACGGCAAGAAGGTTCCCTTCGAGGTCGAAGTCGGTGACCGCGTGCTCGCCAGCAAATACGGCGGCACCGAGATCAAAATTGACGGCAAGGAATACAAGATCCTCAGCAGCGACGACATTCTCGCTGTCATCAAGTAATCCCGGCCCAAACCATCAACCCAGAAAACAGATACTACTATGGCAGCAAAACAACTCCTGTTCGATGAAGCCGCGCGTCAGACGCTCCTGCGGGGCGTCTCCAAGCTCGCGAAGGCCGTCGCCGCGACCCTCGGCCCCAAAGGCCGCAACGTCGTGATTGATAAAAAGTTCGGCTCCCCGACCGTGACCAAGGACGGTGTCACGGTTGCCAAGGAGATCGAACTCGCTGACGCCTATGAAAACATGGGCGCGCAGATGGTCCGCGAAGTCGCCAGCAAGACCAGCGACTCCGCCGGTGACGGCACCACCACGGCGACGGTGCTGGCGGAAGCCATCTTCCGCGAGGGCCTCAAGCACGTGACCTCCGGGGCGAACCCGATCGGCATCCAGCGCGGCATTCAGAAGGCCGTGGACGCCGCCGTCGCGCACCTCGACAAGATCGCCAAGAAGGTCAAGGACAAGGAAGAGATCAAGCAGGTCGCGACCGTCTCCGCCAACTGGGACGCCACCATCGGCGAGATCATCGCCGACGCGATGGACAAGGTCGGCAAGGACGGCACCATCACGGTTGAAGAGGCGAAGTCCATCGAGACCACCCTCGACGTCGTCGAAGGCATGCAGTTCGACAAGGGCTATCTCAGCCCCTACATGGTGACCAACGCGGACACCATGGAAGCCAAGCTCGAGGACGCCTACGTGCTCCTCTTCGAGAAGAAGATCAGCTCCCTCAAGGACATGCTGCCGCTGCTCGAGAAGGTCGCCAAGGTCGGCAAGCCCATGCTCATCATCGCCGAGGAAGTCGAAGGCGAAGCCCTCGCGACGCTCGTCGTGAACAAGCTCCGTGGCATCCTGAACGTCGTGGCCGTCAAGGCTCCCGGCTTCGGTGACCGCCGCAAGGCCATGTGCGAGGACATCGCGATCCTCACCGGTGGCAAGTTCATCAGCGAGGACCTCGGCCTCAAGCTTGAGAACCTCGAACTCACCGACCTCGGCCGTGCCAAGAGCATCGTCGTGGACAAGGAGAACACCACCATCGTCGAAGGCGCTGGCAAGTCCTCCGAGATCCAGGGCCGCGTGAACCAGATCCGCCGCCAGATTGACGAGACCACCAGCGACTACGACCGCGAGAAGCTCCAGGAGCGCCTCGCCAAGCTCGCCGGCGGCGTCGCCGTCATCAACGTCGGTGCGGCCACCGAGACCGAGATGAAGGAGAAGAAGGCCCGCGTCGAGGACGCCCTCCATGCCACCCGCGCTGCGGTGGAAGAAGGCATCGTTCCCGGCGGTGGCGTCGCTCTGCTCCGCTGCCTCGCGGCGATTGACACCGTCAAGGGTGCCAACACCGACGAGCAGCTCGGCGTCGAGATCGTCAAGCGCGCCGTCGAGTGGCCGGCCAAGTGGCTCGCCAACAACGGCGGCTACGAAGGCTCCGTCGTCGTGCAGGAGATCAAGAAGCGCAAGGGCAACGAAGGCTTCAACGCCGCCACGGGCGAGTATGAAGACCTTGTGAAGGCCGGTGTCGTTGACCCCAAGAAGGTCACGCGCGCCGCGCTCCAGAACAGCAGCTCCATCGCGGGCCTGCTGCTCACCACCGAGTGCCTCATCACCGACATGCCGGAGAAGGAAAAGCCGGCGGCCGGCGGCGACCACCACGGTCCCGGCGGCATGGACATGTAATCCCGCCCGTTCCTCGGTGAGGAACTGAATCACGAAGGCCGGCCTGCGCAAGCGGGCCGGCCTTTCTCATTTGGCCCTGCGGCTTGCGTCGCGCCGTCACGCGAGGGTAGGGCCGTTCTTCCCGTGCCATCTGCCAGCTTGAGCCTGGCAGTGCGCGTGCTGACTGTCCCTTGCAAGCGCCTCGCCCCGCCGCACTCCGCAGACGGGCGAGCCGCCGCCCAGGCATGAAGTTAGAACCCGTCATCCGGCCCTTTTCCACGCAGAGCACCCTTGCGTTTAGCATCGTCGAGGCGCTGGTGTCGGCCTGCGTGGTGGGCGTGCTCTTCATCTCCCTCTACGCCGGAATCACGGCGGGCTTTGGGGCGTTGAACTCCGCGCGGGAGAACCTGCGGGCGACCCAGGTGCTGATTGACAAGATGGAGACGCTGCGGCTCTACAGTTGGACCCAGGTTTCCACGTTCGGAACCTCGACCTCCTACATCCCCTCGACCTTCACCGAGACGTTTTACCCCACCACGACCAACTACAGCGAGAGCCTGGTGTCCACCGGAGCGACGAGCGGCGGCTTCACCTACTACGGCACCGTGGAGATCACCAACTCGGGGTTCACGCAGAACTACTCCAACAGCGTGAAGCTCGTCACCATCACGCTGCGCTGGACCAACGGCGTTTCCCGCTCGCAGAGCATGTCCACCTACACCGCCCAGTATGGAATTCAAAACTACATCTACTAGGCTGGCGCAGCGGGCGATGACGCTGGTGGAGGTGATGGTGGCCACCGGCATCGGAACCATGATCCTCGCGGCCGCCGGGTCGCTGATGGTCTATAACGCGCGCAGCCTGGCGGCGCTCTCCAATTACGCCGACCTGGACCGCTACAGCCGCGGCGCGGTGGACAAGCTTTCGCAGGACATCCGGCAGGCCACCGAACTGGTCGGCTTCACCTCGACCGAGCTGCAGTTCAACTCCTCGCGGGGCCGGAGCAACATCACCTACACCTATTACCCCGACCGCCGGACCCTCGTGCGCCTCCAGGGCTACAACCGCGAGACCCTGTTGCAGGAGTGCGACTCCCTCACCTTCACGGTTTATGGCCGCAACAATGTGTCGAACACCTGGGACCAGTTCGTGGTGACGAACGCCACCGGGGCCAAGCTCATCAAGCTCAACTGGACGTGCTCCCGCACCATCCTGGGCCAGGCGGTCAACACCGAGAGCGTGCAGACCGCGAAGATCGTCATGCGCAAACAGGACTGATCCGACTATGAGACTCCTCGCCCTCCCCCATCCCTCCCGCCGCGCTGGCAGCGTGCTCGTGGTCACCCTGCTGATCTCCATGATCATCGGCATCACCCTCGCGGCCTTCATGGACCTCAGCAGCGCGGCGCACCGGTCCGTGATCCGTTCCGGCGTGTGGAACTCCTGCATTCCGGTCGCGGAGAGCGGCCTCGAGGAGGCGCTCACCCACGTCTATCTCAACAGCACGAATCTCGCGAGCCAGGGCTGGACCCTCAGCACCTCGGGCCTGACCATGAGCAACGGCATCTCGCTCACCGGCTCGGTCTATTACAAGTCCCGCGACCTGAACGGCGGCAACTTCATCGCCGCCATCCAGAGCGGCACCACGCCCACCCTCACCGTGCAGGGCAACATGCCCAAGCCGCTGTCCACCACGGACATGATCTCGCGCACCATCCAAGTGCAGACCGTGGGCGGCGCGCTCTTTGCGCGCGGGCTGGTGGCGCGCGGCACCATCAACTGGAACGGCAGCATCCTCTCCGACAGCTTTGACTCGCTGGATCCCGCCTACAGCACCGGCGGGCGCTACAACCCGGCGCTTCGGAAAGACAACGGCTCCATCGGCTCCGTGGAGGGCAACGTGGATGTCGGCGCGAACGGCACCATCTACGGCAGCGCCGGCACGGGGCCCATGGGAGTCATCACCACCGGATCGCACGGGGCGGTGGGGGACGCGGCCTTCATCGCCGGCGGCGGCACCGGCATCCAGACCGGCCACTCGCAGGACGACCTGAACGTCGCCTTCCCGGATGCGGTGGCGCCCTTCACGTCCGGCATCATCCCCTCCGGCGGCAGCGTGACCAACATTGACATCATCACCAACCTCGCCGCCGCCACCTCCCTGGCCTTCCCGTCGGCTTACGTTGGCACGGTCTCCTCCAACCGCCCCACCACCACCACCTATCCCAGCGGGACCACTTACCCCGTGACCACCAACGTCACCGCCACCACGGAGAAGAAAGGCAAGACGACCACCACCACCTACGCCACGAACTACACCTACACCCAGTTCGCCTACAACACGAACAGCTACACCACCAACTCCACCGTGGCCACCTACGACTATGTCCTCGACAACGGTGACTACTACCTCTCCGGCATCAGCAGCGCCAACATCCTCGTCCGCGGCAACGCCCGCCTCTACGTCCAGGGCAGCGTTTCCCAGTCCGGTGGCAGCGCCATCACCATCGGCAACTCCGGCACCCTCCAAGTCTGGGTCGGCGGCTCGGTGAGCTTCACCGGCAACGCGGCGGTCAACACCACCGGCGACGCCACGCGCATGCGCATCAACGGCCTGCCCAGTTGCACCAGCATCAGCTTCAGCGGCAACTCCGAGTTCACCGGCACCCTGTATGCGCCCCAGGCACACATGACCTACAATGGCGGCGGCATGGACCGCGCCGACTTCATGGGCGCGGCCATCGTCGGCTCCGCGCAGTTGAACGGCCACTTCGAGTTCCACTACGACGAGAATCTGGGCCGCAACGGACCTTCCGCCGCCTTCATCATTGATTCGTGGGCGGAAATCTGACCGTTTGCCAGGCCGGAATCTGCCCGGCCCTCCCCCTGCCTTCGATCCCCAGGCTGTTCACAAACGGCCTTCCCCGCCCGGCTCCCCCCCGCCCCGCCCCGCTCGCCTCCGCCAGGAAACACCACCGTGAACCGGAACAACCCGCCACTCCTGGTCGCTGCCGGGCGCTTTCGCGGTCAGGGCCTAAATAGTTGTGACTATTGTCATCACCCGGCACAGCCCACGCTACGATTCTCACTGTCGCCGGCCTGTCGCCGGCGGCACTTGCAATCATCACTCATAACCAAGTGCGGCGCGCTGTCGCCATCATCGGCCTGCTGGCCGCCATCGCCATCCCGAACTTCGTGAAGGCGCGCGCCACGGCCCAGAAGAACGCCTGCATCGCCAACCTCAAGCAGGTGGACGGCGCGGTGCAAAGCTGGGCGCTCGAAAACAAGAAGGCCGCCACGGACACGTATGCCCTGACGGACACCACGCTGCTCGCCTACCTGAAAGGCTCGCTCCTGCCGGCCTGCCCCGGCGGCGGCACCTACAGCGCCGCCAGCACGGTCTCCGGCTCGCCGACGTGCAGCCTCTCGGGCAGCGGTCACACGCTGTGATCCGGCCTGGCACCCGGACAGTCAGTCCCAACGCCAACGGCCCCGGCGATTCGCCGGGGCCGTTGGCAGTTTGTGTAGGGGCATTTTCCCCACCATCCGGCTCTTATCAATGCCAGCTCATGCGCCCAGTATTCCCGCGTTTGAGCAGAACTGGCCGGTGAAAAAAAGCATTTCCATCACTCTGATCGCCGCCGGAGCCGTGCTGATCGCGCTCCCGTTGACTTACGTCTTTGTGCTGCGGCTGCGCGGCGGGGCCGAGCCGCTCCCGGCCGCCGAGATGGCCGCCTGCCAGTTTGGGGGGTTCAGCCTGGTGGCGGGAGCCATCCTGCTTGCCTTGCTGCTGCCGGAGAAGCGAGCCACCCGGCCGTTGCCAAGTGCCGCTGCGCCGGCGGCCGACGCAAAGTCTCCAGCCGGCCAGACTGCACCGGACGGCATTCCGCCCGCCGGTGACTAGACCGGAGGGCGCGAGGAAGCGGTGCGGAGTAAGGAGCGCAAGTTGGATTCGCGCCGCGCGCTGGGCGCACATTGGCGCGCCGTGCGGCCTCAAGCCGCTTCAGGGTCCGGAGTTCACGGCCCGTTCGTAGCAGTGCTGACGGCGAGAACTGATGCGGCCTGCGGGTGCGACTCCGCAGGCGGCAGGAGGCCGATAACACCACGGCTCCGGTGGGTGTCACCGGGGCTGTGGTCTAAGACCTCGTCAAGGTCCGTCAACAGCGCGTTGAGGTTCGCGATGGTGTAGTTCGTCGGGGGCGTGCCGCCACCCAGCGCGGTCTCCGCGACGCCAGAGAGTCTGGCTCACCGCCCTCCGTCGAGCCAAGGTGTCGTGGCTGGCGAGTTTGAAGCTGTCAGGGCCGCCGCAAGAACCGCCACAGCGCCCAGCCTCCGCCCGCCATGATCGCAAGCACGATCCCCGCGATGGCCTCCCCGCCCTTGTCATTGGCACCTGAAATCAGACTCAGGAGGAACAACATGGCCGCCAGCAGGGAAAACAAGACGCAGAAAATCAACAGAAACAGTGCCAGCACCGGCTTGAAGCCGCCGAGATCCACGTCGTCGTGGGCCGCCGCCCCGGTGCCCTTGGGCTGGAGCACCCCGCCGCTGCTCCACCAGCTTTCCGCATCGGCGCGCGTCGCACCGGGTTGTGCGCGGAATTTGCCCAGACATTTCGGACAGACCAGCCAGGGTGTCTCGTTGTCGGCGACCTTGTGGATGGCCGGATGACATTGGGTGAACTGCCGAAACTGCATGGCAAAGGTGGCAAAGTTGACGACGCCCCCCAGACCGGCGCGCCACTGCTCCACTCCCGAGCGCAGCACTTGGTGGTGGAGCTTCCAGAAGCGCGCCCAAAATCGCTGGGAGGACACGACCTCTGTGGTCACCAGCAGGTGCCCCGAGCCTTGGGCCAATGGCTGCTCGCAGACATCACAGCACTGCCCCGCAGCAGGCATCGTCTCTGGCGGCACGGAGACAGTCCGGGCCGGCCCCGCCTGGCCCGACGGACTCATCATCTTCATCAGCATCGGCATGGCAATGGCGAGCAGGATCAGGGGCAGCACCACCAGAAACGGCGGCAGGCGCATCATCATCAGGACAAATACGCCGGGTGCCAGCAGCAGCAACGGGCCGAAGATGACACACCAGAGCATCACCCGGCGTTTGGTCGTCCATTCAGGCCCGAGCGACCCTGGACGTGGCCCCAGCAGCCTTATCTTGCCGCAACCGGGCGGGAACGCGGCGGAGCCTCGCGCGGTGCCTGGAGCCGCCCCGCCGGCGGATGCTGCTGGCGAGAACTGCGCAATCGCCAGTTTGCTTGCCGGGGGAGCGGAAGGCATCGGGGGTGGCAGCGGAGGCGGCGCAATCGCGGGCGCAGAGGCGGCGGCAGACTCAGGTGGCCGGGCGGCGAGGGTGAAGCGCTGCCCACAGGTGGGGCACGACACCTCGGCCCCGACCCATGAGTCATCCGCCGTGATGTGCTGGTCGCAATGCGGGCAGGAGATTTTCATGGCTCGGCGCGACGAACGCAAACAACCGGCGAACTGGGCACCAGCGGGCATTGGCCCGGTCAGGCTTGGTCGTCGGCTGTAGCAAGAACGGACGACGCGGAGCGGGAAGTGTTCACACCTCCGCCAATGTCGTGTCCCGGCGGCCGCGCGCGATGGTGTGGCCCGCCGCATCGCGCAGTTCGAGCACGTCCAGCTCACCCACCATCGTGATGCCGGCCCACGTCTGCGACTGCACGGGTGCGCCTTGCGCGTAGGCTTGGTTCAGCGTCACCGCACCTTCTTCCAGGTGCAGTTGCACCGCGTCGTTCAGGCCGGGATCGCGCAGCCAGGTCTTGAGCTGGCCGCCGCCGAGGTCGCGCCAGTTGAAGTCGAAGCGCGGCAGGCTCGCCGCGTCCTGCGGGAAGATGCGCGGCAGCGTGTCCGCGATGGGCTGGTTGGGAAACGTCGCCAGAATCGTCGCGTGATACTGGAGCAGGCGCGCGATGATGGAGTTCGGCTCGCGCACCTCGGCCGCCTCGTCGCCGAAGAGTTGCTCGCGGTCGGCGCGCTTGAGGGAGAGTTCCAACTCCGCGTCGCTCACTTCCTTCATCTTCGCGGTGAGCGTGACATGCCGGGCCAGCAGCAGCGCGGCGGTGAGCGGCCCGATGACCAGCGGGGCGGCGACGGGCAGCGCGGCGTTCACGCGCACAGTGAGCCTGTATCGGTTTGGCGGACACGCTTGGGTAAGCTGGCACGGCTGGTTTAGTTGAGTTGCTGCTCGAAGTCCACAGGTGACTGGTAGCCGAGGGC
>WRPG01000037.1 GCA_009773355.1 Limisphaerales bacterium | reverse complement strand
TTGGTATCATAACCAAATTCAGTGTTGGTGTTCATGGGCATCGGGCCCGCTGCAAGGCACCGTGAAATCAACGCTAGCGGCCCCCCAAAATATGGGCAAGCCGATTTTGTGAATTATTTCACAAGCAATGCAAGTCATTCCATACCATGTGGATACGCCTGGGGGTGAAGTTTGCAAATTCTGCCCCGATAATTCACCCTTGGTCACGGCCGGTTGGGCGACCAATTTTCCCTCTTGCGCACGGCGCTTTGCGAAAATAGCCTAGGTCTGTGGGCGGCGACTTCGAGCGCGCCGCCTGCGGAGTTGGCGCGCTTAGCTCAGTGGTAGAGCATTACCTTCACACGGTAGGGGTCGCAGGTTCGAAACCTGCAGCGTCCACCATCCCCCCTTTTCGTGTCCCACTGTGACAGACCGCGCCAAATCGTGACTTTTGGCCGGTTTCTCATGGTTTTTGGCACCCGCAGCCGAAGCCTCAACTGTGACAGGCCGTGACCCATCATGACCCTCCGGGACGGATTTTTGTGCGTCTATTTGTGAGTCATCGGCCTTCCGAGGAAGTTCAGCCCGGCGACCGCTTGCGCCTTCGGAAGCAAATGCGCGTCAGTGTAGGTCTTGGCCGTCAGGCGCGGGTCGCTGTGGCGCATCAGCGCCATGCGCACCGGGTCACCGGCTCCCTGAATGCCCAGGTGCGTGTTGAACGTGACCCGCAGCGAATGGAAATCGGCGTTCCCCCGTTCGGCATCTCTCGGTGAAATGCCCGCTGCCTTCAGATCGTCGTAAAAGCGCTTCATCCGGGGCAGCCCTTTCGCAAAGACAAGCTCGCTTGGCGACCACGCAGGCCCGCGATGTTCGCGCAACGCGACGACAAGGTCAGCGTGCAAGGGTTGCCGCTCTTCCTTGTGATTCTTCGCATTGGCTCCCCGGATGAGGACAAACGGGGCCGGCCCATCCAAATGCACATCCGCCCACTTGAGTTTGCTCAGTTCTCCGCGCCGCAGTCCGGTCAACACCGCCATCAGGTAAATCACCCTTCGAGGACCAGCCGCCGCCAGCAATCGCTGAATCTCCTCCGCGCTGTAGGACCGGCGCGCTCGTGTCTCCCGGCCCTGCGTGCGGGTTTTCTCCACGGGTGCCAAAGGGTTCGCTGCGATAAAACCAAGCCGCACCATCCAGTTCAGGAACGCCTTGGCGTTGCCCAAGTATTCGTTGAGCGTCTTTGGCGACTTCTCTTGCCGTTGCCGCCACTCAACGAAGGATGACGCCGTGACTTGCTGCGCGCATTTCCAGCCGCACTCCTGCATGAGCACGCCCAAGGACATCTCAATGTTTTCGACGTAGCGAGCCACCCGCCCCTTGGCGATCTGGTCACGCACGAAGGCCGCCAGATGTTCGTCCAACGGCTTCTGCGCGGCATCGCGCACCCGTGCCGGCGCAAGCCACCCCTCCGCTTCCTGCTCCCTCTCTTTGACGATCTTGCGCAGCTTCGCCTCCGCCAGTTGCTTGTCCACCAGATGCAGCGGAACCGTGGTGGCCTTCAAGTCAGCCTTGAGCCGATACCGTCCGCTGTAGAGTCGCGCGCGCTTGCCTCTGCGACCCGGCTTGAACACGTAACAGATCATGAGTTTTGTCTCCCGTTGATTGTTTCAGCCCTCAAGAAGCCCCCGCAGCACCGCCTGCGTTTCCATCTCGTTCCGCTCGCAGACGGTCCAGATACTTCTGAACGTCCGACTCGAAAAGTTTGGCCGGCTTGCCAGCGACTGGTTTCGGCAGTTTGCCTCTGCCGATTTCCCGCCAAACGTGCCGCACGCTGCTGCCAATCACAGCCGCGACGCCTTTCAATGTCATCAAACGATCCATGACTTGCCTCATTTCTTTTTCGTCCGCGCCTTCACAAATTCGGAATTCCAATCCATGAACCAGCCATGCCAGTCCGGCGTTTCGCCCTCAAGCTCTTCCCGCGTGAGCACACCCTTTTCGATGGCTCGCTTTTCAAGTTCCGCCTTCCACGCCCGGCACTCGGAGACCGGAACGTAAAAAATCCCGAGTTCGCGCTTCACCTCCGGCTTGCCAAACCATTTGCGCTTCGGCGTCGTCATGTAGAAGGCAAACGCCGTCATTTTACCCAACTTGATGCGCAGATGCACCGCAGCTCTCGACACCGGGGCATACATCGTGACGCCACCTGGTGAAACCATCGGCCCGAACCGGTCCAGAACCGCATCGCTCCAATAGCTGATTTCCGACTCCGGCCCTTCCTTGCGGTAAAGCCTTGTCCCAGGCACCGGCTCTCCGACAACCCGATGCATTTCCTCGGGGACTTGAATCAAGTGATTGCCTGTTTCCATGGCGGCGAAGCTAAATCACTACTTAACGCCTGTCAATAGTCGAAGGTTAAGAGCCGCCGCGACCAGCCCGCGCGGACTCTCCTTCGAGGCACCAGCGGGCACTCTCCGGCTCGTCAGCTTGGCTCGTCGCGGCAGGGGATTGCGACCGTCACTCCCAGGGCCTCGTAACCGTCGCCGGGCTGAGACGTTCCGCCGTCACCACTCCGCTGCGCTGCGCACTGCCGGACGCAACGACTCAGCCTCCTAGTCTTTCGAGCGCGACCATTGCGCCGACAGCCTTCTCCGCGACCACTGCGGACATCGCTCCGGCGGCTGACGGCGCATTCGTCACGGTTGCCTAGCGGAAATCGACGCGCCCCAGTTTTCCACCGCTGTGAGTGCTTGCCCATCGTCCCACGTTTGGTTAGGAACCACCCATGCATTGGACATTCCCCGGAGGAGAGCTGTGGCCGGCAGACCGGTGCAAGGCCGCTTCCGGTTCTTATTAACCGGCATGAGCGAACCAGCTAAATCCGGCGGCGAACTCTTCATCGTGGACAACAGCGAGTCCGACTGGAAGGGACTCAATTACCTCCAAGAGTGGACGGACATCGCCTCTGCGTTCGACATCGCCACCGGATATTTCGAGATTGGTTCGCTGCTGGCGTTGGACGGCCGCTGGCAGAAGCTGGACCGCGTCCGAATCCTCATGGGGGACGAGGCTTCGGCCAGAACGCAGAAAGCCATCCGTGATGGCCTTGAAGCGAAAATCAGCGCCGCCCTAGATTCGAGTCTGGAGCGCGAGAAGGAGCAGAATGATTTCCTGACGGGCGTGGCCGCGATTGTCACCGCCATGAAAACCGGGAAAATCGAGTGCCGCGTCTTCACGAAGAAGAAATTCCACGCCAAGGCCTACATCACCCATCCCCGTGTCAAAGTCATCGGCTCGGTCGCGCTGGTCGGCTCCAGCAACTTCACGGTTCCCGGCCTCACGCAGAACGTGGAGTTGAACATTCAGATCCGAGCCCCGGGCGATGTCAGCCAGTTGCAGGATTGGTTTGAGCGCCATTGGGAACAGGCGGAAGAGGTCACTCCCAAGGTCATCGAAATCATCGAACGCCAGGTCCGCGAGTATTCGCCCTTTGAGGTTTACGCCAAGGCGCTGCGCGAGCTGTTCACCCGCCACGAGATGACGGCCAACGAGTGGGAGCAGAAGGATTCACGAATTTTTCAGGAACTCGATCAATACCAGCGGGACGGCTACAAAGGCGTTTACGGCATTGCCGGCCAGCACGGGGGCGCATTCCTCTGCGACGGCGTCGGCCTCGGCAAGACGTTCATCGGGTTGATGCTCATTGACCGCCTCGTGAACTACGACAAGAAGCGTGTCGTGCTGCTCGTTCCGAAATCTGGCCGCGAGTCCGTCTGGGAACGGAATATCCGCAAATACCTGCCGGATGTTCTCAACGGCTTCCTTCCCTTCAAAATTTACAACCACACCGACCTCATGCGCGGCGTCAGCGCCGACGAGGTGGATTACCCGGCCATTTTCGCCCAGCTCAAGCAGCAGGCCGACGTCATCCTCATTGACGAGGCGCACCACTTCCGCAATCGCGGCCTGAGCCGGGAATCCGGCGGCTCCCGCTACTGGCAGCTCTACAGCTTGTGCGAGGGCAAGCAGGTTTACCTGATGACCGCGACGCCGGTGAACAACCACCTCACCGACTTCCAGCACCTCATCGAGCTTTTTTCCCGCATCGAGCGAACCAACTACTTCGACACGCGGCTCGGCATCCACTCGATTCCGAGCCACTTCCAGCTCCTCGAAAAACAGCTTGCGAACATCATGCGGGGCGAAGGCCTCGGCGAGTTGTTCCAGGCCAATGCCATTGAAGCCGAACAAGTTCTTTTTTCTGACAAGCTCTTCCGCGAACTCGTGGTGCAGCGCAGCCGGGCCTTCGTGAAGCAGAGCCAGAAACAGCAGGGCAGCAGCGAGGCGCTCTTCCCGAAAAAGGAAGACCCGCGCGTGGCGGATTACTCCGTCAAGAAGACCTACGGCCACTTGCTGGGGAAGGTGGAGCTTGCCTTCTCTAAGGACAAACCCCTGTTCGCCCTCGCTCCGTATTACCCGTTGGCCTACTTCAAAGGCGACCCGGAGACCATCGAGGGGTTCGAAGGTGGCCGGCAAAAGGGCCTCGTCCGCCTCATCCGCGTCGGCTTCCTCAAGCGCTTTGAAAGCTCGATCATGGCTTTCGAACAGTCCTGCCAGAACTTGCTCCTCAAGCTGCTCGCCTTCATCAAGGTCAACAGCGCCACCGAGCACGAGCTGAAGCGGTTCGGCAAATGGAAGATTCTGAACTCCGAAGTCTTGGAGCACGTCCAGGCCCGCAAGCAGGAGTTCGCCGAGGAGGACACCGCCGAGGAGGAAGAGGACGAGCTGGCCGACGAATTCGCTGGCCACTTCACGGCCTTGGAGCGGGACAACTACAAGATGGACGAGGTCTTCGACGACACTTACGGCGACATGGACACGCTCGTAAAGTTCCTCGAAGAACTGCGGACCTTCACCCCGGAACATGACGACAAGCTGCGCGCCCTGGTGAAGCTGCTGAAGAGCGACCCCGATCTCAAGGGGCGCAAGGTGCTCATCTTCACCGAGTTCATGACCACGGCACGCTACCTCAAGCGGGAGCTGGTCAAAGCCGGCCTCGACGGCGTGGATGAAATTGACAGCGGCAGCAAGCGCGACCGCGCCGAGGCGCTGCAACAGTTCTCGCCCTATTACAACGGCGTCACCTCCGGCTGGCTGGCCGAGCGCGGCCTCAAGGAGTCCCGCATCCTCATCGCCACGGATGTCCTCTCTGAAGGCCTGAACTTGCAGGACGCCACCCGGCTCATCAACTACGACCTCCACTGGAATCCCGTCCGGCTTATGCAGCGCATAGGCCGCGTGGACCGCCGCCTGAGCGCCGAGGTCGAGGCCAAGCTCCTCAAAGACCATCCCGGCGAGCAGCAGAACCGGGGCCGGGTCATCTACTGGAACTTCCTGCCGCCCGATGAGCTGGATGATCTCCTGAAACTGTTTGGCCGGGTGGCGCACAAGACCCTGCGTATCTCGAAGGTCTTTGGCATCGAGGGCCGCAAGCTCCTTAAGCCGGACGACGACTTCGATGCGCTGAAAGACTTCCTGTCCTCCTACGAAGGCAGCACCACGCCCGCCGAGAAGATGCAGCTTGAACTGGAGCGGCTGCTCGCGGCCGATCCGAAGCTGGCGGAGCGACTCGACCGCCTGCCGGGCCGCGTCTTCAGCGGCAAACACCTTCCCAAGCCCGGGACCCAGGCTGTGTTCTTCTGCTACACCCTCCCCGCCGAGGATCAGGCAAAGAAGGAATGGACCGAGGCCGCTGGACGCGCCGCATGGTATTTGGTTTCCCTCGCCGATGGCAAGATTCGCGACCAGCCGGAGGAGATTGACGCCTTCATTCGGTGCGAACCCGACACACCCCGGCACTGCACGATGCCCCCGGCGACCCTCCGGGAAATCCGGCTCAAGGTGGAGCGGCACATCACCAGCACCTACTTGAAGAAGGTGCAGGCCCCCGTCGGCGTGAAACCTATTCTGCGGTGCTGGATGGAGCTGAACTAGGAACCGTTATGCCAGAAATGCCCGCTGACATCTTGGCGTTGCTTGAGCAGGCGCAGGGAGCAGCGACGGCGCTTTACGACCTTGCTGCCCAGTCCGGACTGAATCTGGAATTCACTTTGGACGGGAGGTTTGTTGGGGATGTGGGCGAGCTGCTCGCTGTCAGGAACTTTGCGGTGAAGCTCTACGGCAAACAAGGGCAAGTCCATGACGGCACCTGCGTCATCAAAGGCCGCGAGCAGGGCGTCCAGGTGAAATGCCGCCGCGCAAGCACAGTTATTGATTTCACTTCCCAGCCTGAATTGCTGCTCGCACTTTCCGTCGCCGAAGACTGGCGGTCTTGGGACGTGGTTTACAACGGCCCCGCCGACTTCCTGACCAACGACAAGGTCTATTCGATGGCAGATGACCGCAAGTTGATGAAGGGAAACGTGCGGAAGGCGCGCCGAATTGACCTCGACCAATTGGCTGACCTTCAGAGACAGATGGTTGCGGAATCCCCACGCGTCCCGCCCAAAAACACGTAACCATGTCGCACCCCTCCGACCGCCTCCGCTCCCTCCGCAGCTTCGAGGAACTCACCGCCTACTTGGAGGACGGGCTGGGCTGGCCGCTTCAGAACTACACCTTCGACGAACTCACCTTCACCTACGAGCCGGCGGAACTCGGCCTCAAGGACGAGGACGCCGCCAAGGTCAAACGCATCCACCAGCTTCGCCCGCTCACGACCGGCCAGCCGTGGGGCATCTTCTTCGTCGAGTTCGACAAGAAACGGCTCCCGGTCGTCGTCCTCCGCCGCGTCCTCCGGCATCTGGTGATGAAGAAGCGGGCCTCACCGAACCTGGCCGAGGCCAAGCGCTGGCAGCCGCGTGACCTCCTCTTCATCTCCGCCTGGGGCGACGAAGAGAAGCGTGAGATGACCTTCGCCCATTTCGTCGATCATCCCGAACTGGGTCTCGCGGAGCTGCGCGTGCTCGGCTGGGACGATGACGACACCCCGCTCCACATGGACTACGTCGCCCAGCGGCTGGGCGAAAAGCTCCGCTGGCGTGACGAGTTCGAGCGCAGCCCGGAGGCATGGCGCAAGCAATGGTCCGAGGCCTTCATCCTCCGCCACCGCCACGTCATCCGCACCTCGGAGGAACTGGCCGATGAACTCGCCGTGCTGGCCCGCCGTCTGCGCTCACGCATCCGCACCATCCTGCGCTCCGAGGATGGCTTCGGCGAAATCCGCAAGCTCCAGCGCGCCTTCCAGACCGGCCTCATCCACGACCTCGACGACGACGGCTTCGCCGACATGTTCGCGCAGACCGTCACCTACGGCCTCTTCTCCGTCTCCGTCCGCCGCACCTTCCCCGGCGAAGGCACCGCCGTCACCAAGGACGACGTGCCGAACCTCATCTTCACCAGCCCCTTCCTGAAAGAAATGCTCGGCGTCTTCCTCGGCATCAAGAGCCGCAAGGGCGCCATTGATTTCGACGAACTCGGCGTCAGCGACGTCACCGACCTCCTCACCAGCCCGGACACCCACATGGAGGTCGTCCTCGCCGACTTCAACAACAAGACCCGCGGCGAAGATCCCGTCATCCACTTCTACGAGCACTTTCTGAGCGCCTACAACAAGCAGCTCAAAATCCAGCGCGGCGTCTTCTACACCCCGCAGCCCGTCGTCTCCTACATCGTCCGCAGCGTCCACGAACTCCTGCAAACCGAGTTCGGTTTGGAGGATGGCCTCGCCTCCACGGTGACGTGGGGCGAGATGATCGCCCGTAGCCGCCGACGTGAGGAGGCGGATCGGTCGGCCACCGCGAAGAATCCGCCTCCTCACGTCGGCGGCTACGGGGAATTAAAGCTCCCCCCGCTCACCGACGAGCCGGGCGAAAAGCGCACCATCTCCCCGGACGAACCCTTCGTCCAAATCCTCGACCCCGCCACCGGCACCGCCACCTTCCTCGTCGAAGTCATCGACGTCATCCACCGCACCCTCGCGGCGAAGTGGAAGCAGCAGCGCCTCACCGACGCCCAGCAGCGCGCCGCGTGGAACGAGTACGTCCCGCAGCACCTCCTCCCGCGCCTGCACGCCTTCGAGCTGATGATGGCCCCCTACGCCATCGCCCACATGAAAATCGGCCTCAAGCTCGCCGAGACCGGCTACCGCTTTGGCACCGAGGAACGCGCCCGCATCTACCTCACCAACGCCCTCGAACCCAAGGTCAAACAGCTCCCGCAAATCGGCTTCGACGCCCTCGCCCACGAAGCCGCCGCCGTGAACGAAATCAAATGGTATAAGCGCTTCACCGTCGTCATCGGCAACCCGCCGTATTCTATACTTTCGCAAAATCTCACAGAGGCAAGCCGGGCCATCGTTGACGTGTATAAGTCAGTCCAAGGAATCCCAATCAAGGAGCGAGGTGCCTTGCAGTTTGAGAAGCTTTTACAAGACGACTACGTGAAATTCTTGAGGCTTAGTGAAATCCAAATCGAGAATACCGGCGTCGGTGTGAATGGCTTAATCACGAATCACAGCTTCGTGGATAATCCGACGATGCGTGGAGTAAGAGACCACTTGATGGCAACCTTCCCTTCGCTCTCGGTTCTCGACCTTCATGGTAATTCTTTGAAAGGCGAGCGATGCCCTGACGGCTCCGATGACCGCAATGTTTTCGATATCAAGCAAGGGGTGGCTATTTTGATTGGGCTACGGGGCGGCCCAACCCATAATTGTTCAGTTCGTCATTCAGATTTGTGGGGCGAGAGGTCTTCAAAGTATTCGTTCCTAGCGTCTCAATCTGTTGCCAGCACACCGCTCACGCCAGTCAGACCGAGCCACCCGTATTTTCTTTTCACGTCCCAAGACGAGAGTCTGGTTCAGGAGTTCCAATCGTTTCCTGCCTTGTCCGAGGTGATGCCACAATACAGTGCCGGAGTAATCACCGCACGCGACAACCTCGCAATTGATGAATCTGAACCTGCATTGCTCGAACGTGCAGAGATTTTCAGGCGCTCAACTGCATCGGATGAGAGCCTTTGCGAACAGCTAGACATCAGTCTCAAAAAAGGTTGGGACATATCGACTGCCCGAAAGAGGCTTCGAGAAGAGAAGAACATCCACCGGTTCGTTCAGCCCATCGTTTACCGCGTTTTCGATACGCGCCGAATTTTCTACCACCCCTCTATTGTCTGGGGCATGGCCTTCCCGACGATGAAGCACATGCTTGCGGGTAAGAACATCGGCATCATCACGGTTCGCCGCGTTCCGTCGAATGCTGACTGCTCTTACTTTTTCGTCAGCCGCTCGCTGATAAGTAATGGGGCCATCCGAATGGACAATCAAAGTGTGGACACAATGTTCCCTTTGTATCTTACCGCTGACAAGGATGGGCATCAGGGGCAATTCGACTACGGAGGGAAGTGCAACTTCGGCGGCGATTTTATCCGGCGTCTTGCCACGATGCTGGGCTTATCCGTCACGCATAAAACAAGCCTGCCCGCCGGGCTGACGCCCGAAGACATCTTCCACTACGCCTACGCGGTATTTCACAGTCCCGGCTACCGGAGCCGCTACGCGGAGTTTCTGAAGATCGATTTCCCGCGCCTGCCCTTGACCGGGAACCTGGAGCTGTTCCGCGCGCTGGCCCGGCTCGGCGGCGAACTCACAGCCCTGCACCTGCTGGAATCGCCCAAGCTCGCCCAGCCCATCACCGAGTTCATCGGGGGCCGCCATCCCGAGGTCGAAAAAATCTCGTGGTCGCGCCACACCGTGTGGGTGGACAAGGCGCAGACCACCGGCTTCCGCGGCGTGCGCGAGGACGTGTGGAACTTCCACATCGGCGGCTACCAAGTCTGTGAGAAATGGCTCAAAGACCGCAAAGGCCGGGAACTCACGCAGGACGACCTCGCCCACTACCAAAAGATCGTCGTCGCCCTCTCCGAGACCATCCGGCTGATGAAGGAGATCGACGAAGTGATTGAAAACCATGGGGGATGGCCGTTAGGGTAAGACATCCACATGGGCGCTCAACAGGCAACGCAGAAGCATCTGGAAGCAATCGCATTGGAGGGCGGAGCGAGCATCGCCGACAGCATTCTGGCCCGCGTGCGGGATTTTCCCAAGCGGGAGGGCTTTCTAAACTCGTGGATGAAGCATGAGCTGGAATCTGTGCCATCCCAAATCCTCTGGCGTGGCCTAGAGGATGAGGCTGCGCCGGTCTTCGTCGTCTATAAGCTGCTGCACGAAGCCTTCTCCAACTCGCCGCAGTTTTTCCGGCGATTCATCACCAGCTTGATGTCAGCCCAGCCGGAGCGGTTTTCAACCGTCTTCAGCCGTGAAACCTTGTGGTCGGCCGTCGCCCGTGCGCCCGGGCTTGACGTGTCGGAAGCGTGGGCATCAGCGGCATGCATCCGATGCCATCTGGAAGCGCTGAACAGCAAAAGTTTCTGGCGGCGTTCCGACGAAGAACTTGCCCGGGAAGCGGTGGTCATCTCGGCGGCGCTGACACAAGACCCGAAGAGGAGCTTTCGGGATGGCGTGGCCGCGCTGCGCCGGTTGCAGATGGAAAAGGCGACGGGATTGACCCAAGGCAACTTGATGCTCTTTGTGCCGGCGAAGTTGAACCAGTTTGCTTCCGAAGTCGTGGAACTCGGGATGAGCGGGCACCTCCCAAGCCTCAAGGAGTTGTGTGGAAAAATCCACGAGGCGGTGCGGGACCCGCTGGGTGAGGGCAGGCATGAAAGTGTCCCGGTTGACGTGCTGTTCAATGAGATGGCGAGCGACAGCATCGAGTGTTTCCTACTGGTGCGTGAGAATGCGAACGCGGCTGACCAGAGGGAACTGCGTAGAAAGTCATTGCTGGTGCGCTACTTTCTCAAATACGCGTTCTCTGCCTACGGCATGGCGAACCTGAAGGTAAGCCTTGCATTTTATCTCGACCGAGGGGCCACGTTCAAATCTTTAGCAAAGTCTGCAAAGCTTTTTCATGACGAGGAACTCGTCGGCTTCGACGAATTCTGGAAGAGAGTCACAGGCACTCCGGAGGGGGTGCAGTTGGTGCTGAGGGCACGCGACGCGGCGTCGGAGAAATTGACCAGTTCCTCGTTCATGAAGTCCATCAAGGAGCATTTCGGGCGTGAACGAAAAGGAAAGCCGCCTACGCGGTCGTCGCTTTTTCCGAATCTGTAACTTTTCCCGAACATACCATGCCTCGCGAAGCCGCCCTGTTTGATTCCACCAATGGCAACCTGTTCCTCGCCTATCTGGCGTTGCGCGAGGAGGGGGCCAACATTCCGCCCGCATGGCTCGATCGCTCCCGTGAATCGCGTAAGAAGCGCGAGAAGGAACTCGGCAAGCTGCTGAAAGCCGGGAGGCTGGATGCCGCCAACTACATTCGCGAGTGGGAACTCTGCTACCGCAAGGAGTGCTTTTACCACGGCCTGCGTGCCTTGCTGGAGTTGGAGCGCACCGGCAGGACGAAGCTGTAAGCACAGAGAGCTTGTGGTGACACTTTCACGGTGTTACTTTCCGCCCGTGAGCACCATCACGGCAAAGCAGTTGCACCAGGAGACGAAGGCCGTCCTCAACCAGCTTGAGCAGGGCGAGTCCCTCGTCATCACCCGCAATGGCCGCGCCATCGGGCGCATTGAGCCGATGACCACCGTCGAGCAACCCGGCTGGAATGACATTATGGGCGAGGTGTGGCGGGCGCAGAAGAGCGTCAAGGCCGCCGAGCGCGTGCCCAATCCCGTCTTGCAGGAGCGTCAACGCCGCCGCCGGTGAGAATATACGCCGACACTTCCGCGCTCATTGCGTGGTTTCACCCGGCTGACGAGTTCGCTCCGGTGGTGACCGCTTGGTGCCGCGAACGCTCGCCGGATTTCTGCTGGAATCCCCTGCTGCGCGTTGAACTGCGCCACAATCTCCGCCGGCTCTCCGGCACTTATGCCGCCGCCGCGTGGCACGCCTACCGCGCCAGCGAAACCTCGCAACGACTCAAGTTAGGCAGTCACCGCCTGCCGGACTTGCTGGAATGGGGCGACGAATTGAGCGCCCGCCACGCGCAGGCCGCGTCCGCCGGCACCTGGGATTTCGTCCACGTCGCCGCCGCCCAGCACGCCCGCGCCGAGGTGTTCATCACCTGCGACATAGCCCAGGCGGAACTCGCCCGCCTCGCCGGGCTACCCGAGGTTCACCTTTTCAAGTAGCGGTCAGGGGAAGTCCGCGAGCAGCTCGTTGACCTTGCTTGCGCTCATTACCGGTGCCTCCGCGGAACCCACGAGAACTTTGCGCCCTGTCTTTGTAATCACGAGCCGTGCCGACTTCTCCACGATTCGGGTAACGACAAGCCTGCCGCCGGTCAATTCGATTGCGACCTCATCGCCGGTTGTTAGGTGCAACGCATCCCGGTAGCGGCGGGGAATGACCAGCCTGCCATTGGCGGAGAGCGTTGCCGTTTCCATGCGTCACACCTTGCCCGTCTTACCGCACCGGGCAAGGGCGGAATCATCTGGCACACGGCTTGACCAATAACTTGACTTACACTGGACTTACTCTCACGTTCCCCGCGTGAGCTACCAGCCACAGTTCACCATCACGCCCGCCCTGCTGTCGCGGGTGGAGCAGATCGCCGCCCTCCGCGAACGCATCCTGGCCGCGACCGTGCAAGTGCGTTGGATTCCAGCCTTGCAGAAGGATTCGCGCTCCCGCAACACGCACTCTTCCACCGCCATCGAGGGCAACCCGCTGACGCTGGAACAGGTCCGCGCCGTGGAGGAGGGCCGCGAGGTGCCCGCCGTCGCCGACCGCGCCAGGCGCGAGGTGGTGAACTACTTCGCCGCGTTGCGCTTCGTGGAGAAGAACGCGGGCAAAAGCCCCGTCACGCACGAGGAAATCCTCAAGCTTCACAAGATCATCGCCGGCGAGGTCATGGACCAAGGGACTGCCGGGCGTTACCGCACCATCGCCGTGCGAGTAGGACGCTACGTGCCGCCGCACCAGGACGACGTGTCCGGCCTGATGTTCGAGCTGCTGACGTGGTGGAACAAGGAGGCGGCCAGGCTGTCCCCCGTGCTGAGTTCCGCAATTCTGCATTACCGGTTCGAGGCGATTCACCCGTTTGCGGACGGCAATGGACGCACGGGGCGCGCGCTGGCGCTGTGGGAGCTGTATCGGCGCGGGTTCGACTCGCATCACATCTTCTCGGTGGACGAGTTCTACTGGGAGGACCGCCCGCGCTATTACACCGCGCTGGACGCCGTCCGGCGGGAGGGCGAGGACTTGAGCGGCTGGCTGGAATACGCGGCGGAGGGGTTGCTCATGACGCTGGAGCGAGTCTGGACGCGGGTGCAGAAGTTCTCGGCGCAGCCCGGCCAGGAGAAGCTCGTCTTGCGCCCCAAGCAGGAGCAGCTCTTACAGTTGCTGCGCGACCATCGGAGCCTTGCTCCGAGTGAGATTTGGGATGGCTTGGGCGTGTCCAAGCAGGGTGCGTTGGACTTGCTGCGCCCGCTGATGAAGGCGGGCCTCGTCAAACGCATCGGCACCAAGAAGTCAGGCCGTTACATCCTCGCCTGAGGCGCTCGACTCAAATCCGGCGCGCGAATCTCGACGAGCTGCGGCAGCCGAGCCGACCAGAAGTCCGCCGAGCAGATGCAGTTCGCCGACCACGGATTGCCGCGCACCTTCCGATTCATCACCGAGCGCATGTAGCGCCGCAGAAACCGCATGACTTGCGCGGCCTGCCGCCCGGTGCAGGGCAGCACCACCCGCTGGCCCAGCGGGATGTTCTTCGGATTCACCACGCCCCAGAACCGCCCCGGATACTGGCAGACCGCCTCCCGGTCCACCTTGCTGAGATACTTCGCCACGTAGCAGAAGACGAGGTGCGCCGAGGCAAGCTGCTTCACGTTAGTCCCGGCCAGGAAATGCCGCAGGTCGCCGGTGCCCGCCACGTCATACCAGTTCCGGCTGAACCAGTGCCGAATCTCGTCCTTTCCCGACAGCGTCATCGTGGCCGAACAAACTTCCGAGTCACTACGCGAACGCAACGTCATTTCCGCGCCGCCATCGCGCACCCGCAGGGCGCACCACTTCCCGCGCTCCTCCCGGAAGGGAAATTCCTCGGGCACATTCCACAGGAGCCAATGAAAGTGCGGGGCAATCTTGCCGACGTTCTCGCCGCTCTTGCGCCGCTTGAATTCCAATCGCCACAGGATGCCACCATCAGGGAAGCGCCGCTTGAGCCGATGCAGGAACGCTTGCAGGTCGCGCTTAAACTTTGCCGCCTCCTCTGGGAAAATGTCGGGATACGTCGTCGTGCCGAACAACGGAAGGTTGTCCTCCGGCAGGCGGACCTTAGCCAGGAAGAGCATCATGCGCCGGCGCGAGGTGCGGCTGAAACCGGTGATGCGGCCCCGCTTGGAGCTGCTCGCCTTGTCTTCCTGCTCGGGTTTGATTTCGTGCCGGCCCTGCTTGATGACCTTCACCAGCGAAGCGCCTGCCCACCATTCAACGTGTCCCTCATCGTAAGGGTTGTGCGGGTCGTGCGACAGGATATGACCAGTTAACAAGCCCGCGCGGGCCGCGCCGGGTGCGCTCCGCGCATCCCGGCCCGGCCCGCTGCGAGGTTCGTCGCCAGCCTGTGAATCGGTGCGGGTGCCACCCCCACCTCCGAGGCTGGCACGTTCTTCGATGGGTTTCCCAGGTTCGAGGCGACGCAGGACGTAGTCGCGACCAGCAGCGGGAGCCAGGGCGATCACTGCGCGCCTCCCTTCTGCGCGAGCGAGGTGTCAACGAGGGCGAGGACCGCCGCACGAATCGGCGCGCTGAGTTCCGGCCAGCTTGCGACCACGCGCGACAAATCGCGACAGGCCGAGCCACAAGATTGTGCGTCTCCTTGTGCGTCACCATGCGAATTACCCTGTAATTCCGCTCTTTTTTGCAGGTTCGAAACCTGCAGCGTCCACCACCTCCCTCTTCGTAAAGCCGATCCAAGTCTCCGCTTCCGACGCCTCGGCCTCTTTCTCACAAAGCAAAAACCGGCAGGCCATCGCTGGCCTGCCGGTGTGAGGCAAACTTGCGTTGCCGCGCGCCTTAGCGGTCCTCGGCGGCGTCGAACGCGTGCTGGAGCGCGACGAGGTCTTCGCCGGGCTTGAGCGCGTCGAGGATCTTCTGCTCTTCCTTGAGCTGCTCGGGGCTGTAGTTCGCGGCCTTGACGGACAGGCCGATGCGGCGCTCGGCGCGGTCAATCTTGATGACACGCGCGGTCACTTCCTGGCCGACGTTGAGCACGTTCTTGATCTTGTCCACGCGCTCCTCGCTGACCTGGCTGATGTGGACGAGGCCGTCAATGTCGTGGGCGAGGCCGATGAACGCGCCGAAGCTGGCGAGCTTGGTGACCTTGCCGGTGACGAGATCGCCGACCTTGTAGAACTGGTCAATGCCGGCCCACGGGTCGGTGCCCAGTTGCTTCATGCCCAGCGAAATGCGCTGGTTGGTCTTGTCGATCTCGAGCACAACCGCCTCGACCTCGTCGCCCTTCTGGAAGACTTCGGAGGGGTGGTTGATCTTGCGGGTCCACGAGATGTCGGAGACGTGCACCATGCCGTCGAGGCCCTCTTCGAGTTCGACGAAGGCACCGTAGCTGGTGAGGTTCCGGACCTTGCCCTTGATCTTAGTGCCGGGAGGATACTTGGCCTGCGCGGCTTCCCACGGGTTGGATTCAAGCTGGCGGATGCCGAGCGAGATTTTCTGCTCATCGCGGTTGATACCCAGCACGACGGCTTCGACTTCCTGGCCGGGCTTGAGCACGTCCGAAGGCTTGGCGATGCGCTTGGTCCAGGACAGCTCGGTGACGTGGACGAGGCCTTCGACGCCGGGCTCGAGTTCGATGAACGCGCCGTAAGCGACGAGGTTGACGACCTTGCCCTTGACCTTGGTGCCGACGGGGAACTTGCTCTCGATGGCTTCCCAAGGATTGGCGAGCTTCTGCTTGAGGCCGAGGCTGACGCGCTCCTTCTCCTTGTTCACGTCGAGCACGACCACGTCGATCTCCTGGCCGACCTTGAGGATCTCGCTCGGGTGGCCGACGCGGCCCCAGCTCATGTCGGTGATGTGCAGCAGGCCGTCGAGGCCATTAAGGTCAATGAACGCGCCGAAGTCGGTGATGTTCTTGACGGTGCCCTTGCGGATGTCGCCCGGGGTCATCTCGCTGAAGAGCTTGCCGCGGCGCTCGGCGCGCTCGGCCTCGATCAGCTCGCGGCGGGAGAGGACGATGTTGCGGCGGTCCTCGTTGATTTTGACGACCTTGAAGTCATACAGGTTGCCGACCATGGCACCGACGTTTTTGGGCGGAACGACGTCAATCTGCGACGCCGGCAGGAAGGCCTCGACGCCGATGTTGACGATGAGGCCACCCTTGACGACGGCCTTGACCTTGCCGGCGATGGTGCCGCCCTCGCGGCAGATGGTCTGGATGCGGTCCCAGTTCTTCTTAAATTCGGCCTGCTCGTGGGAGAGGATGACCATGCCCTCCTTGTCCTCAAGCTTCTCGATGAGCACATCAATCTCGTCGCCGACCTTGATGGCCTCGGGATCGAGGAACTCGCCGCGAGAGACGACGCCCTCGGACTTGTAGCCGATGTCCACGAGGACTTCCTTGTTGCGAACTTCGAGGACGATGCCTTTGACAATTTCACCAGCGGCGAAGCGTTTCGAGCTCGCGCGCATGGCTTCTTCCATGGTTAGCATACTTGCTGTGTGTGACTGCGGGAGACTAGGCGGGCGAAGGCCCGGCGAAGAATCCATTGCCTAACGGCCGACGTTGCAGGGCAACGGAGGTTAGAGGTTAGGTTGCGTTGTTGACCGATGTTTCTCAGCCTCAATGAGCGCCGCACTCACGGCGTTCAGGCGGGGCGGACAGTAGCGGCCGGGCAGCGGCTGGCAAGGGCTATTTGGCCGCTGTTTGGCCGCCGCCTGCTCGTGCGCGGCCTTCCGGCTGCGGAAACGTCCGCCTGCCAGTGCCAGCCGCCTGCGGGGTGAACCCCGCGCTCCCTTGCGGCCGCCGAATTATTGCGCGCGCCTGGACTTTTGAATTTCCAAACCGCCGCGGCTCGGTTAATGGAATTCCATGCCAGAGCGCACTGCCACGGGAGAAGCGGTTTTCCGCGGCATACCCGTCTCCACGGGCGTCTGCGTCGGCAAGATCCTGCTGCTCGGCCAGCAGCGCGCGCCCGTCACCCGGCAGGAAATCAGCGAGGCCGAAGTGCCCCGGGAGCTGGAGCGGCTGGAGCAGGGGCTGTTGACCACGCGCCAGCAGCTTCACGACATCCAGCAGCAGGTGACGCAGGCGATGGGCGCGAAGGACGCGAGCATCTTCGAGGCGCATGTGCTCGTGCTCGACGACCCCACGCTGCTCGAAGGCGTCACGCGGATGATCGCCGACGAGAAGGTGACGGCGGAGTGGGCCTTTCACATCGTCGCCGAGCGCTTTGCCAAGACGCTGGAGGCGTTGCCGGACGACTACCTGCGCGAGCGGGTCGCGGACCTGCGCGACGTGGCCGCGCGCGTGGTCAACAACCTCCTCGGCCACGAGGAGGCCGTGGATGTCGCGCATCTCAAGGAGCCGTGCATCGTCATCGCGCACGACCTCGCGCCGTCCACGACCGCCCGGCTCGACAAGAAGATGGTGCTCGGCTTCGGCACCGATGTCGGTGGCAAGACCTCGCACACGGCCATCATGGCGCGCTCGTTGCGCATCCCGGCGGTCGTCGGCCTCCAGCGGGCCAGCCACGAGCTCCACACCGGCCAGACCGTGCTGCTCGACGGCTTCAACGGCCTGGTCGTCCTCAACCCGACCGACCAGACGCTGTTCGAATACGGCCAGATCGAGCAGCGGCAGAAAAGTTTCGACGAGCGGCTGCGCGAAATCCACGACCAGCCCGCCGTCACGCTCGACGGCGCGCAAATCGTCCTCTCCGCCAACGTCGAGGAGGCCACCGACGCCGCCGAGGTGAAGCTCGCCGGCGGCGAGGGCGTCGGCCTCTTCCGCACGGAGTTCCTGTTCCTCAACCGCTCCACGCTCCCCAGCGAGGAGGAGCAGTATCAGACTTACCGCCAGGTCGCCTCCGAGTTGAAGCCCGCGCCCGTCATCATCCGCACGCTGGACCTGGGCGGCGACAAGCTGCCGTCCATCGTCGGCATCGCGCAGGACACGGCGGAGATGAACCCCTTCCTCGGCTGGCGGGCCATCCGCTTCTGCCTCCAGGAGTCCGCCGTCTTCCGCGCCCAGCTCCGGGCCATCCTGCGCGCCAGCGCCGAGGGCAACGTGAAGATCATGTATCCCATGATCTCCGGCCTGGAGGAGCTGACGCAGTCCAACGAGCTGGTGGAGCAGTGCAAGGCCGAGCTGCGCGCGGCGGGCGTGCCCTTCGACGAGAACCTCGAGATCGGCGCGATGATCGAGATTCCCTCCGCCGTGATGATCGCCGACTCGCTGGCCAAGCGCGTGAAATTCTTCAGCATCGGCACCAACGACCTCATCCAATACACGCTCGCCGTGGACCGGTTGAACGAGAAGATCGCCTACCTCTACGACCCCACGCACCCCGCCGTGCTGCGCCTCATCAAGCTGACCGTCGAGTCCGCGCACCGGCACGGCATCTGGGTGGGCGTCTGCGGCGAGATGGCCAGCGACCCCGCGATGGTCCCGCTGCTGCTCGGCCTGGGCGTGGACGAACTCAGCACCACGCCGCCGCTGGTGCCGCCCATCAAATACATCATCCGCCGCCTCAAACTCGCCGAGTGCAAGGAGCTGGCCGACTTCGCCCTGAGCTGCGAGTCCTCCGCCGAAATCCTCACCCGCTCGCAGGCCCTCGTCTCCCGCGCCGCGCCGGATTTGTTCGGGGCGAATTGAGCGCCCCGCGCGTTTCGGCTGCGCCAGGCCGGTCTCAGCTTTCCCTGTCCTTGACGCGCCTTTTCCGTTGCCAGCACTATGCACGCGGCGTTTCGGCCAGGGGAATCCCAAGCCCGCACCTCCGCCCAAACTCCGCCTGAACGGTATTGAACTGACATCTGACCATGAAACTCGACGAACTCTACTCCTCGCTGACCATCAAGACCGGCGCGAAGCTCGCGCTCATCGTGCTCGACGGCCTCGGCGACATCGCCACCGCCGCCACCGGCAACATGACGCCGCTCGAAGCCGCCGCCACGCCGAATCTCGACGCGCTGGTGAAGTCCGGCTGCGCGCAGGGCCGCCTGATCCCCGTCGCGCCCGGCATCACGCCCGGCAGCGGCCCCGGGCATCTCGGGCTGTTCGGCTACGACCCGCTGGAATTTGAAGTCGGCAGAGGCGTCATTGAGGCGCTCGGGCTTGGAATGGAGCTGAAGGCCGGCGACGTCGCCGCGCGCGCGAACTTCTGCACGCTCGACAAGAAGGGCATTGTCACCGACCGCCGCGCGGGCCGCATCGCGACCGAAGTATGCGAGGAGCTGTGCGCGCTGCTGGCGAAGAAGATCAAGAAGCTCGGCGACACGCAGGTCATCATCAAGGCCGGCAAGGAGCACCGCTTCGTCGTCATCTTCCGGGGCAGGGGACTGGAAGGTCCGATCAGCTCGACCGATCCGAACCGCGAGGGCTTGAAGCTCGTCGAGGCGAAGCCCGAGGATCCGAAGAACGCGAAGCAGAAGAAAACCGCCAAGCTCATCGCGGAGTTTTACAAGAAGGCGCTGCCCATTCTCGCCGGCCATCCGAAGGCCAACGGCTTCCTCATGCGCGGCATCGCGCACCAGCCGGAGATTCCCGCCTTCGAGCAGCGCTATCAGCTCAAGCCCGCCGCGCTCGCGGTGTATCCGATGTATAAGGGCCTCGCGCAGCTCGTGGGCATGACGAAGGTCGAGGGGCCGCAGACCATCGCCGAGCAGTGCCAGCGCTACGTCGCCGAATACGACCACTACGACTTCTTCTTCCTCCACTACAAATACACGGACAAATACGGCGAGGACGGCAACTTCGAGGCGAAGAAGAAAGCCATCGAGGACTTCGACGCCGCGCTGCCTCTCCTGCTGGAGAAGAAGCCCGACGTGCTCGTCATCACCGGCGACCACTCGACGCCCTGCGCGATGAAGGGCCACTCGTGGCACCCGCAGCCGGTGCTGCTCCACAGCGCGTGCAGCGGCTCGGACAAGCTCGACCGCTTCACCGAGACCGGCGCGAACTCCGGCTCGCTCGGCGTCTTCGAGGCGAAGTATCTCATCCGCCTCATGCAGGCGAACGCGAAGATGTTCGACAAGTTCGGCGCGTAGGCGGATCCCGCAAACCAGCCCGCCACCGTCGCCGGGCGGGCCAGCCCGGCGGCGCATTTGTCCCGGCCAAGCGGGCTTGCAGCGCGCGCTCGCCTGCAAAAGCGCGCTCGACAGCCGCGCGGCTTCCGTGCGACATAACGCGCAGCAATGGCCGCCCTGTCTCCCAGCGAAGAAGCCCAGTTGCAGCAGACGATTGAGATGTTCCGCGTGATCACTCAGTCGCAGCCGCTGGATTATCAGTCCCTGGAAATCCTCAAGGAGGCCTACATGAAGCTCGGGATGCAGAAGGACGTGGTGGACACGTCCAAGCGCATCGCCGAGGCCTACGTCCAGCTCGGCCAGCTCAGCTCCGCCATCATGGAGTATGAGACGATCCTTCAGCGCTTTCCCGACGACCCCGACGTGCGGAAGGCGCTGAACGACATCGAGAACAAGACCAACAGCTTCGCGGGCCGCGCCGTCGAGTCTTCGGCCATGCCCGGCGCGCTGGCTGCGGAGCCCGGCAAGGGCAAGCCTGGCGGGCTTGCCGCCAAGGTCGCCGCCGAGCAGGATGACGGCAAGGCGGCCATGCAGCGCATCTTCGTGGACGGCAAGCTGGTCAACGCGCAGGACTTCGGGCGGTTGTGGTTCACGCCCGGCAACGAGCCGGTCACGCAGGTCAACGAGCCGTTCCTCCAGATCCTGGCGGACAAGGGCGTGCTGGGCCTCGACAAATCCCTCAAGCTCATCATCGAGCGCGCCCGCATCGGCTACCTCCCGCTGGAGAAATACGAAGTTGACAACGAGCTGGGGAAGACCTTCCCCCGCGCCGTCTGCCTCAAGTGGTGCGTGCTGCCCTTTGACCGCATGAGCAAGTCCGTGCTCGTGGCCACGGCGAACCCCTTCAACAAGCAGGCCGCCGCCGAGCTGCAGGCCGCGACTCCCAACCGGCTCATCTGGTATGTGACCTCGCCGCCGGACTTGGTGAAGGCCATCAAGAAAGTCTTCCGCTGACCGTGAGCCTCGCCCCTGTCAAATCCTTCGGTGAACGCATTGCCGACGCGCTGGTCGAGGACAACCTGCTGACCGCCCAGCAGGTCGAGGAGCTGGTCGCCCTGCAAAAGAAGGAGGGCACCCGCCTCCTCAAGCTCATCATTGACAAGGCCTACGTCAGCGACGCCGACATGGTCGTCGCCATGGGCCGCGTGCTCAACACCCCGCCCGTCAACCTCGCCCGCGCCGGCATCCCGCCCGAGATCGCCGGCCTCGTCCCGCGCGAGGTCGCCCTCAACTACAAGGTTCTCCCCGTCTCCCGCCTCGACAACAAGCTGTTCCTGGCGATGGCGGACCCGCTGAACGTCCTCGCCCTCGACGACGTCAAGCGCATCACCAAGCTCGATGTCACGCCCATGATCGCCTCCGAGAAGGCGATCCTCGACAAGATCAACAACCTCGAGACCTCCAAGGGCGGGGGCATGGAGGAGATCATCAAGAAGTCGGCCGAGATGGACGCCGACGCCGAGGGCGCGGAGCTGGTCGCCGAGCAGACCGACGACGCCAGCGTGGACGCGCTCGCCGCCGCCGGCGAGGAGGCGCCCGTCATCAAGCTCGCCAACCTCATCCTCGTCCAGGCCATCCGCGACCGCGCCTCCGACATCCACATCGAGCCGTTCGAGAAGTCCGTCCGCCTCCGCTACCGCGTGGACGGCGCGCTGATGGACATGCCGCCGCCGCCCAAGTCCCTCCAGATGGCGCTGACCTCGCGCATCAAGATCATGTCGAACCTCGACATCGCCGAGCGCCGCCTCCCGCAGGACGGTCGCATGAGGATGCGCGTGTCGGGCAAGGACATTGATCTCCGCGTCTCCATGTTGCCCGTCGTCCACGGCGAGAAGATCGTGCTCCGTGTGCTCGACAAGTCCAACCTCACCGCCAGCATTGACAAGCTGGGCCTCGACGCCGACTCCTTCAAACGCTTCAAGTCCGCCGTGGACGCCCCGCACGGCCTCATCCTCGTCACCGGCCCCACCGGCTCCGGCAAGACCACCACGCTCTACTCCGCGCTCAACGAGCTTAACAACCCCGACTACAACATCGTCACCGTCGAGGATCCCGTCGAGTTCCAGATCCCCGGCATCAACCAGGTGCCCGTGAAGAAGGAGATCGGCCTCACCTTCGCCGCCGCCCTGCGCTCCATCCTCCGCCAGGACCCGGACATCATCATGCTGGGCGAAATCCGCGACGAGGAGACCGCCGAGATCGCCGTCGAGGCCGCGCTCACCGGCCACCAGGTGCTCTCCACGATGCACTGCAACGACGCCCCCGGCGCCATCTCGCGCCTCGACGACATGGGCATCGCGCCCTTCCTCATTTCCAGCTCCGTCATCCTCGCCTGCGCCCAGCGCCTCATGCGCCGCATCTGCCCGGCGTGCAAGGAGCCGATCAACTACCCGCCCAAGATTTACGATCAGCTCGACCTCGACCCCAAGTTCTTCGCCGGCGCGCAGATCTTCAAGGGCAACGGCTGCGACCGCTGCAAGAACTCCGGTTACGCGGGCCGCTGCGCCATCATCGAGATCATGACCGTCACCGATGACATCCGCAAACTGGTCATCGCCCGCGCCAGCGCCTCGGAGATCGCCAAGGTCGCCGTCTCGCAGGGCATGAAGAACCTCCGCGCTGTCGCCCTCGACAAGGTCCGCGACGGCATCTCCACGCTGGAGCAGGTCCTGGTGCTCACCTCGAGCCACTGAGGCTTTGGGTTTTGCGCCGTCCCGGCGGGCTAACCCAGCGTCGCGGCTCCGGCCAGCGGGTGGCCCGCCAAAAACTCAGCCGCAGTCATGCGGCGGCTGCCTTCCCGTTGCACTTCCAGCAGCCGCAGCGCGCCTTCGCCACAGGCGACGACGATGCCCAGTTTGTCGGCCGCGAGCACCCGTCCCGGCGGGCCGGAGCCGGCGGCGGTCTCCGCCCGCCAGACCTTCAACAGCAGCGGCCGGGGTTGGGCGGGGAGGAAAGTGAACGCGCCCGGCCAGGGGGTGAAGGCGCGGAGGCGGTGGTGCAGCGCGCGCGCCGGCTGCGCCCAGTCGAGGCGGCCGTCCTCCTTCGTGAGCTTGCGGGCGTAGGTGACGCCGTCAACCGGCTGCGGCTGCGGCGGAAGTTCGCCGGCGACGTAGCGCGGGATGGTCTGCGTCAGCAGTTCCGCCCCGAGCACGGCGAGCCGGTCGTGGAGGGTCTGCGCATTGTCTTCCGGCGCGATGGGCGTCCGGCGTGTGGCGACGATGCCGCCGGTGTCCAGCCCCGCGTCCATGCGCATGATGGTCACTCCCGTCTCGGCGTCCCCCTCGAGGATGGCCCACTGGATCGGGGCCGCGCCGCGCCAGCGCGGGAGCAGCGAAGTGTGGACGTTGAGGCAGCCGTGGGGCGGAACGTCGAGCACGGCCTGGGGGAGAATCTGCCCGTAAGCGAGCACGGCCAGGAGGTCGGGCCGCAGTTCGCGGAGCTGTTCCAGGAACGCCGCGTGGCGTGCCCGTTCGGGCTGAAACACCGGCAGGCCGAGGCGCGCGGCGAGTTCCTTGACCGGTGGCGGCTGGAGCTTCAGGTCGCGCCCCTTGGGCTTGTCCGGCTGCACCACCACGCCCACCACGGAAAAATCCGGCGCGCCGGCCAGCGCCTGCAACGTCGGACAGGCGATGTCCGGCGTGCCCATGAAGACGATGCGCAGCGGCATGGGCCAAGTGTCGGCGGAGCGGGCCGGCCGGGCAAGCTTGGGAAGCCGTTGTGACTGCGGGACCGGCAACGGCCGGCGGGGAGATGCAGGCTGCTCCAAGTGCGCGGTTGAGTCCCCGGGCGGAGTCGCCTTAGTGTGCTTCGCACTATGAGCAAACCCGCTTGCCCGATGTGCGAGATGACCGACGTGCTGGAATTCCCGACGCGCTACGAATGCGTCACCTGCGGCCACGAGTGGGAGCGCGCCGCCCTGCCCGACGCGCCGGCCGCCGCCCGCGTGGTCAAGGACGCCCACGGCAACGTGCTCGCCGACGGCGACTGCGTCATTCTGATCAAGGACTTGAAGCTGGGCGGTTCGCAGGTTCTGAAAGGCGGCTCGAAGTCCAAACCCATCCGCCTGGTGGATGGCGACCATGAAATTGACTGCAAGGTGGAGGGCATCGCCGTCGGCCTGAAAGCCTGCTTCGTGAAGAAGGCGTAAGCGCCTTCAGGTGCCGGCTGGCGTTCCTTCGGGCTTCATCCGCCGGGCGGCGGCAAACGACTTGTGAAAGCCGGCTCCGCCCCTAGCATCCCGCCGTGCATTCGCTCGCCGGCCATGTGGACAACAGCATCCGTCAACGCGGGCTGCTGAAACCCGGGGCGGGCGTGCTCGTGGCGGTGTCGGGCGGGGTGGATTCGATGGTCCTGCTGCGCGTGCTGCACGCGCTCGCGCCGGCACACGGCTGGCGGCTGGTGGTGGCGCACTTCAACCATCGGCTGCGCGGGGTGGCGAGCGAGGGGGATGCGCGTTTTGTGGCGCGGGCCGCGCGGCGGCTGGGGCTGGAATGCGCGGTGGAAAGCGGGGACGTGCGCGGCTTGGCGCGCGGGCGCGGGTGGTCCGTGGAGATGGCCGCGCGGGAACTGCGGCATGCGTTCCTGGCGCGGACGGCGCAGCGGCTGGGCTTGGGCACGGTGGCGCTGGCGCACCAGGCCGATGACCAGGTGGAGCTTTTTTTTCTGCGGCTGCTGCGGGGCGCAGGCCCGGGCCTGGCGGGCATGAGCTGGCGGGGGGCTTCGCCGGCGGCGCGGTCGGTTGCGATTGTTCGGCCCTTGCTCGACCAGCCAAAGGCCGCGCTGCTGGCCTTTGCGCGGGCGGAACGGGTCCGCTTCCGCGAGGATGCCTCGAACCGGTCGGTGGACATTCTGCGGAACCGCGTCCGGCGCGAGCTGCTGCCGCTGCTGCGGAGGCGCTTCCAGCCCGGCATTGAGCGCACGGTGCTGCGCACGATGGAGATTGTTGGCGAGGAGACGGAGTTTGCGCAGGGGGCGGCGCGCGACTGGCGGCGTCGAAAATCGCGCGTGGCGTTCGCGCGCCTGCCCGTCGCGGTGCAGCGGCAGTGCGTCCTGCTCGAACTCGCGCGGTTGAAGCTCACGGCTGACTTCGAGCTGGTGGAGCGCCTGCGGCTTCAGCCCGGCGTGAAGCACTCCTGGCAGGATGGCTGGCTGGTGCGCGATGCCGTGTCCGGCAAAGTGTCGCGGCAACGGGCGGTCGCCGGGGGGCATTCTTCAGACACAAAACGGTTGGAACTGCGGCCCGCGCGCGGGGCGGTGTCGTTCGGCGGGGTGGAGGTGAAATGGCAGGTCAAATCCGGTGCTGTTCGTGCGGCGGTTCGCCATGCGAACGGGCGCGAGCGTTTCGACGCGGACAAGGTCGGCCCGGGCGTCCGGCTGCGGCACTGGCGGCCCGGCGACCGCTTCCAACCGAGCGGCATGGCGCGACCGGTGAAGCTGCAAGACCTCTTCACGAACGCGAAGATTCCCGCGCCCCTGCGGCGACGCCTGCTCGTGGCCGAGGCGGCGGACGGGAGGCTTTTCTGGGTGGAGGGGCTGCGGATTTCCGAGCCGTTCAAGCTGAGTGCGGCGACCCGTTCGGAGCTGGTCTGGAGCTGGTGCCGGCACGATGTTTGAAGGGCTTCCGGCCTCCGGGGAAGGATTTTTCCACTCCGCTCCGGTGCTTCTTGAATAGAATGCAACATTTTTTCTTCATTATCGAATAATGACAACCCGTCTCCGTCCAGCAATGCGGACGAGAAAATAAAAAAGACCCGTATGAGCAATTATCAACCTCGCTGGTGCAACTCGGCTGAGCATTCTTTCTACACCTCCCGCCGCAATTTCCTCCAAGTGGGCGCACTGGGCACACTCGGGCTGACGCTCGGCGACGCCCTCAAGGCGCAGGCTTACGACGCCTATCCTTCCAAGGAAGGCAAGGCCAAGAACGTCATCAACATTTACCTGCCCGGCGGCATGGCGCATCAGGAGTCCTTCGATCCGAAAATGTATGCGCCCATCGAGTATCGCGGCCCGCTCGGCACGGTGAAGACCAAGCTCGACGGCGTGTATTTCTCCGAGCTGATGAAGAACACGGCGCAGGTCGCCGACAAGATCACAGTCGTCCGCTCGATGACCCACGGCGAGGCGGCCCACGAGCGCGGCACGCACAACATGATGACCGGCGTGCGGCCCAGTCCGGCGCTCGTTTATCCCAGCTTCGGCTCGGTGGTTTCGCACGAGCTTGGACCCCGCCAGAGCCTGCCTCCTTATGTTGCGATTCCGTCCGTCACCGCCAATGGTGGCACGGGCTATCTCGGCTCCGCCTACGCGCCCTTCAGCCTCGGCGCTGATCCGGCGAGCAGCGGCTACAAGGTCCGCGACCTGACCCTGCCCGCCGGCATTGACGACAAGCGCTTCGCCACCCGCCGCTCGATGCGCGCCGCAGTGGACGAGCACTTCTCCAAGCTGGAGAAGACCGATGCCCTCGATGGCATGGACACCTTCTATCAACGCGCTTACAGCCTCATCTCCTCGGAGAAGGCCCGCGAGGCGTTCGACATCGAGAAGGAAAAGAGCAAGCTGCGTGACGAATACGGCCGCAACACCGCCGGTCAGCGCATGCTGCTCGCCCGCCGCCTCGTGGAATCCGGCGTCCGCTTCGTCTCCATGACCTACGGCGGCTGGGACCATCACGACAACATCAAGCGCGCGATGGAGCGCCAGATGCCCGATTTCGACCAGGCGTTCGCCCGCCTCATCCGCGACCTCGACGAGCGCGGCATGCTCGACAACACACTGGTCTATGTCACCTCCGAGTTTGGCCGCACGCCCAAGATCAACCAGACCGCTGGTCGCGACCACTGGCCCAAGGTCTTCTCGATCGTCATGGCGGGTGGCGGCGTCAAGCGCGGCTACATCCACGGCTCGTCCGACGCCCAGGGCGCGGAGCCGGATAACGACCCGCTCACGGTCAGCAATTACTCGGCGACGATTTACAGCCTCATCGGCATTGATCCGGAACGCCGGCTCATGTCCCCGGGCAGCCGCCCGCAGGCCATCGTGATTGACGGCCACGTCGAGAAGGACCTGCTCGCCTGAGCGCGCATGGGGTTCCGCCGGCGACTTGATTAACTGACGGGGCAATGTCCGGCACACGGCATTGCCCCGTTGTTCTTAAAACGCGCAAGCCGCACCAGTCCGTGACCGACAGGCAACCAAAGACCAATTAGAACACCGCTTCCGCATGAACACCCGCACGCTCGTCCTGACCCTGCTCGCCGCTTCCGCCCTCACCGCTGGAGCCGTCGCCCCCTCGCTGCGCAGCACCACTCCCAACGGCGTCCAGCGCGGCACCGAGGTGGAGATCAAGTTCGAGGGCAGCCGGCTGGCTGACGCCGAGGAAATCCTCCTCTACGAGCCGGGGGTGAAGGTCCTGGAACTGAAAGAGGTGAAGGACAGCCACGTCCTTGCGCGTGTGAAGCTGGAAGCCGATTGCCCGCTCGGCGAGCACAAGATTCGCATCCGCACCAAGTCAGGGGTTTCGGATTTCCGCACGTTCGTGGTTGGGCCGTATCCGCAGGTGGATGAGAAGGAGCCGAACACCACGGCTGAAAAGGCGCAAAAGATTGCCATGAACTCCACGGTGCTCGGCACGGTGAGCAACGAGGATGTGGACTATTATCTCGTCGAGGCCAAAAAGGGCGAGCCGATCGCGGTCGAAGTCGAGGGCATGCGGCTGGGCCGCACCATGTTCGACCCCTACGTCGCCATTCTCGACAAGAGCGGCAAAGTGCTGGCCAAGGCGGATGACACCGCGCTTTTCATTCAGGACAGCTATGCCACCGTGCTGGCGCCGGCGGACGGCGAGTATCTCATCGAGGTGCGCGAGACGAGCTACGGCGGCAACGGCAATCCTTATCGCGTCCACATCGGCACGTTCCCCCGGCCGAGCGCGGTGTTCCCTCCCGGCGGCAAGGCGGGTGAGTCCCTCGAAGTGAAGTTCATCGGCGACGCCGGTGGCGAGTTCAACCAGACCTTCAGCCTGCCGCAGCCCAACCGTTTCAAGTTCGGCGTGGTGGCCGAGCGCAAGGGGCTCAGCGCGCCGTCGTTCAACTTGGTGCGCATTTCCCCCTTCGGGAACGTGAACGAGCAGGAGCCGAACGACGATGCCAAGTCCGCGACCGTCGCCTCGGGCACGCTGCCCGTCGCCTTCAACGGCATCATCAGCAAGAAGGGCGACGTGGACTGGTATCGCTTCACGGCCAAGAAAGGCCAGACCTACGACATCAACGTCCATGCCCGTCGCATCCGTTCCCAGCTTGACACGGTGCTCACCATTTACGACGCCGAGGGCAAGCAGACCCTCGCCAACAACGACGACACTGGCGGCGCGGACAGCTTTGTGCGCTACACCTTCCCGAAGGATGGCGACTTCACCCTCAAGGTCTCTGATCACCTCGGTTACGGCGGGCCGGAGTGCACCTATCGCGTCGAGTTCACGCCGGTGCAGCCGGAAGTGACCACTTACGTCGCGGACACCGCGCGCTACGACGCGCAGACCCGCAAGTCCATCGTCGTCGCGCGCGGCAACCGCTTCGCCTCGCTCCAGAGCATCCGGCGCAAGGATCTGCCCAGCGAAGTGAGCGACCTTGAGTTCGCGATGGAGAACTTCCCCTCCGGCATCACCATGCAGGCTGCGCTGGTTCCCAAGGACCAGACCACCTGGCCGGTCGTCTTCGAGGCGCGGGCGGATGCGCCCATCGCGGGCAGGCTGGCCAATCTCGCCATCCGCACCCCGGCGGACGCAAAGGTGCCGGTCAAGGGCGGCATCTGGCAGAACTACGACTTGGTGCAGGACGGCAACAACGGCGTGTATTACCAGACTTGGACGGACAAGATCGCGGTCGCCGTCGTGGATGAGCTGCCCTTCAAGATCAGTGTCGAGCCGCTGAAGGCTCCCTTGGTCCAGAGTGGTTCGCTCAACGTGCGGATCATCGCCGAGCGCAAGGCTGGCTTCGACGAGCCGATCAAGGTCATCAACCTCTACAACCCGCCCGGCACCGGCAGCACCCCGGACATCACCATCCCCAAGGGCGAGAAGTCGGCCACATACCAGCTCAACGCCAACGGCGGCGCGCCCACGAAGAGCTGGAAAATCGCCTTCCTCGGCTCGGCCACTGTCAGCGGCGGCACGGCCTACGCGTCCACGCAGCTTGCCGACCTCGAAGTCGCGCCGGCCTTCGTCACCGGCAAGATCGCGCAGACCAACACCATCGTCGGCACGCCCGTGAAGCTCGTCTGCGCGCTCGATCAGAAGACGCCCTTCGAGGGCCGCGCCGAGGTCAAGCTCCTGGGCCTGCCGGCCGGCGCGACCGCCGAGCCGAGGTCCATCACCAAGGACGACAAGCAGATCGTCTTCGACGTGAATGTCGCGACCAACGCCGTCAAGGGTATGCAGCGCTCCTTGTTCGTGGCCATGAGCCTCAAGCTCAAGGGCCAGGACGTGACGCAGACGTTCGCCAACGCCGGTGCCCTGCGCATTGACCCGATCCGCCAGCAGGTCGCCGAGGTGAAACCCGCCGCCAAGCCCGCCACTCCTTCGCAGAAGACCACGCCCAAGACCGGCAAGTGAACCTGGACACGCATCATCACTCTCCCATGAGAACCCTCCTCACCGCCCTCACGCTGGCGCTCCCGCTCGTCGCGGTCGCCGCTCCCAGCCTCGTGGACGTCCGCGTTTCGCCGCCGGACATCAACCTGTCCTCGAAGGTGGATTTCCAGACCGTCGTCGTGCAGGCCATCTATTCCGACAGCACCACGCGCGACGTGACGGCCCAGGCGCAGCTTGCGCTTGCGGACAAGACTTTCGCCCGGCTCGACAAGGCTGCCGTCTATCCCGTCGCCGACGGCAGGACCGAGCTGCAGGTCAAGTTCGAGGGCAAGACGCTCACCCTGCCGGTCAAGGTGGAGAAGTCCGGCTTCACGCCCGCCCTCAGCTTTTATCAGGACGTGATGCCCGTCTTCACCAAGGCCGGCTGCAACACCGGCTCCTGCCACGGCTCGGCCCGCGGCAAGGACGGCTTCCATCTCTCCCTCTTCGGTTACGACCCCGACGGCGACTACGGCAAGGTGACCCGGCAGATGCTGGGCCGGCGGGTCAACCTCGCCCTCCCGGAGGACAGCCTGCTGCTCACCAAGGCCATCGGCGCGGTGCAGCACACCGGCGGCAAGTCCTTCGAGCGGACGGATGAGCTGTATCAGACCATCCTCAGGTGGCTCGAGTCCGGTGCGCCCCAGGATCCCAAGGATATCGCGCAGGTCACGAGCATCGAGATTTTCCCCAAGCAGGCCGTGCTCGAAGGCTCCGGCGCGGCCCAGCAGTTCACGGTTCGCGCGCTGTATTCCGACGGCACGGACCGCGACGTGACCAAGACCGCGCATTTCGTGAGCAACAACGATGTGAGCGCCAAGGTCACGAAGACCGGCCTGGTCACCGCTGACAAGCGCGGCGAGGCGTTCGTGATGGCGCGCTACGACGCCTTCACCGTCGGCGCGCAGATCTTGGCGATTCCCAAGGATCCTTCGTTTGCCTTCCCGCAGGTCGCCGAGCACAACTACATTGACACGCTCGTCCACACCAAGCTGAAGAAGATCCGCATCACGCCCAGCGAGGTGGCCGACGACGCGACTTTCCTGCGTCGCGTGACGCTGGACATCACCGGCACGATGCCGACGCCGGAGGAGGTCCGTTCGTTCCTCGCCGACAAGGACACCAAGAAGCGCGAGAAGAAGGTGGACGAGCTGCTGGAGCGGCCGGAGTTCACCGAGTTGTGGGTGATGAAGTTCGCCGAGCTGCTGCAAATCCGCACCGACAACAACCAGTTCCAATACAAGTCCGCGCTGCAATACTACGACTGGCTCAAGGACCAGTTCGCCCGGAACGTCCCGATGGACAAGCTCACGCAGGACCTGCTCACCGCCAAGGGCGGCACCTTCGCCAACCCGGCGGCGAACTTCTACAAGGTCGAGACGGACGTGCTGAAGCTCTCGGAGAACGTCGCCCAGGTCTTCATGGGCATGCGGATGCAGTGCGCCCAGTGCCACAACCATCCCTTCGACCGCTGGACGATGAACGACTACTACGGCTTCGCCGCGTTCTTCGCGCAGGTCGGTCGGAAGACCGGCGAGGACCAGCGCGAGACCGTCGTGTTTGACCGGGGCAATGGCGGCGTCCGCCATCCCGTCGGCAACCGCGACATCCCGCCCAAGTTCCTTGGGACGGACGGCGGCAAGCCGGAGGCGGGCCAGGATCGCCGCGAGGTGATGGCCAAATGGCTGGCTTCGCCGCAAAACCCGTTCTTCGCCCGCAACCTCGCGAACATCGTCTGGGCGCACTTCTTCGGCCAGGGCATCGTTGACCCGGTGGACGACGTGCGCATCAGCAACCCGGCGTCGAATCCCGAGCTGCTGGAGGAGCTGGGCAAGCGTTTCACCGACTCGAACTACAACTTCAAGAAGCTCGTGCGTGACATCTGCGCCAGCCGCACCTACCAGCTCACGCCCAAGTCCAACGCGACCAACGCCGAGGACACGCGCAACTTCGCCAAGGGTTCCATCCGCCGCCTGCGCGCCGAAATCCTGCTCGACGTCATCAATCAGGTGACCATGCGGCAGGACAAGTTTCGCGGCCTGCCGCTCGGTGCCCGCGCCGTGGAGATCGTGGACGGCCGCACCACCACCTACTTCCTCACCACCTTCGGCCGCGCCAGCCGCGACACCGTCTGCGCGTGCGAGGTGAAGATGGAGCCGAACCTCTCGCAGGCGCTCCATCTCCTCAACGGTGACACGGTCAACCAGAAGATTCAGGCCGGCGGCCTGGTCAGCACGATGATGAAGGAAGGCAAGGCACCTGAGCAGATCATCGAGGAGTTCTACTGGCGCGCCCTCTCCCGTCCGCCGACGCAGACGGAGCAGACCAAGCTCGTCGCCTTCATGGCCGACGCCAAGACGCCGGCTGAGAAGTCCATCGTCCTGAACGACCTGTTCTGGGCCGTGCTGAACTCGAAGGAGTTCATTTTCAACCATTGACCACCCTCAGCCGCATGGCTTCGCCGACACCCATGACAGCTTCTGAGAGAAGGTTCAGCCGTCTCGCGACCTGTGCATTGGGCGTTGTCGCCTTGGGTTCGTTTTCCCATGTGAACTCCACGTTAAAAGTGATTGCTAGTAAGGAGAACCTGAGAGAATCCCTTGCAGCGTTGGGGGCTGATTTTAGACCGGATACTTGGGAAACTTGGTTCGACTATTCAATGGTGGTCGTTGCCGTGGCCGTTTCGGTTTGGGTAACCGTGTCATTTATTCGGAGCGTTCGTTCGTTTTCAACTCGTGCAAACCAGTGACTGGCTTAACCCCTTTGTGCTTTCCGCCATGAACCCCCGTCTCTTCCTTGCCGCCGCCGTCCTTGGCCTTCCGCTCGCCGCCAAAGCGCAAAGAGTCACTTACGACGAGCATGTCCTCCCGCTCTTCAAGAATCAGTGCCTCAAGTGCCACAACGCCGACAAGCCCAAGGCCGACCTTGATCTCTCAACTTACGGCGGCGCCATGAAGGGCGGCAGCTCGGGGCTGATCGTCGCGGGCGGCGATCCCGACGGCTCCGTCCTCTACAAGACCGTCACCCACGCCGCCGAGCCGACGATGCCCCCGAAGAGCAAGCTGGCGGACAAGGAAATTGACGTGATCAAGAAGTGGATTGCCGGCGGCCTGCTGGAGAACTCCGGCAGCAAGGCCATCGCCTCGAACCGCCCGAAGGTTGACCTCAGCCTCAGCGCCGCCTCGTTCGGCAAGCCCGAGGGCGCGCCGCCCATGCCGGGTGACCTGCTCCTGGAGCCGGTCGTCCGCACCGCGCGCACCAGCGCCAGCACCGCGCTCGCCGCCAGCCCTTGGGCGCCGCTCGTCGCGCTGGGCGGACAGAAGCAGGTCTTCCTCTACAACACCGACACGCTCCAGCTCGCGGGTGTGTTTCCCTTCCCCGAGGGCTTTCCGCACGACGTGAAGTTCAGCCGCAACGGCAAGCTGCTCCTCGCGGGCGGCGGACGCGGCGCAAACAAGGGCGTCGTCGCCGTCTGGGACATCACCACCGGCGAGCGCATCCTCACGGCGGGTGACGAGCTGGATGTCGCCCTCGCCGCCGACATTTCCTCGAACCAGAAGTGGATCGCCCTCGGTGGGCCTGACCGGCTGGTGAAGATTTACGCCACCGCCACCGGCGAGCAGTTGCACAAGATGAAGAAGCACACCGACTGGGTGATGGCCGCCGAGTTCAACCACACCAGCACCTACCTCGCGACCGGCGACCGCAACGGCGGCGTGGTCGTCTGGGATGCCGAGGTCGGCCAGGAGGTGCAGACCTTCACCGGCCATCGCGGAGCCATCACTTCCGTCGCCTGGCGCACGCCCGACCTGCTCGTCACCGCGAGCGAGGACGGCACGGTCAAGACCTGGAGCGTGAAGGAAGGCCAGCAGGTCAAGACGGCCAACGCCCACAACAGCACCGTGAGCGTCCGCCTCAACGTGGACGGCCTCATGGTCACGGCGGGCCGGGACAAGACCATCTCGACCTGGGACCAGGCGGGCAACAAGGCCAAGACCTTCACCATCACGAACGACCTGCCGGTCCGGGCCACGCTCACCCACGACGGCAAGCGGGTCATCGCGACCGACTGGACCGGCCGTGCCTACGTTTGGAACGTCGCCGACGGGCGTGAACTGACCGGTCTTTCGCTGAACCCGCCCACGATTGCCGAGCAGCAGCAGCAGGTCGCCCGGCGCATCACTGATCTGGAGACGGAGCTGCCCAAGCTGCAGGCGAAGCTCGCCGAGGCCACCACCGCCACGGTCAAGGCCAAGACCGATCTCGACGCCGCGAAGGATGGCAATGCCAAGCGCTCCCTCACGCTGGCCGCCGAGGTCGCCGCGAAAAAGCAGGGCGAGGCCAAGGCCGCCATCGAGAACGCCGAGTCGGAATTGCAGATCGCCCGGTCAAGTGTGGGCCGCCTGAAGCTCGGCGCGTTCTACGCGCAGGTCTGGCGCGCGAAGGAGGACTTCACCGCGCGCAAGGACGAGCAGAAGCGCCTCCTCGCCGAGGCGGACTCCGCCAAGGCCGCCATCAAGCAGGCCGAGGCCGACATCAAGGCCGCGAAGAAGGTCAAGACCACCACCAAGGAGGAGAAGGACAAGCTCACGAAGCGCGTCAAGGATTTGGAGAAATCCATCTCCGACAACAAGAAGCTCGCCGCCAGCTCGAAGTCCGCCGCCGACAAGATGACCAAGCCGTTGCAGGCCGAGGAGAAGAAGCTCCAGGCCATGACCACTGACTACCAGAAGATGAAGGCGGCCTCCGCCTCCGCCCCGGTCAAGTCGGCCAGGCTCTGAAGCTGGGCGGGCTTCCAGTCTGCCCGCAGTCCCAGATGGTCAGGGAATCGTGGCCATCGTAAGCCACGCGGCGAGACGCCCGTCACGACAGGCTGGCAGCCTGCCCCGCTACTTCTTCCCCTTCGCCTCGCTCTGCTTCACCCGGCTGGGCGGGGGCAGGTAGCGAAAGGCATTGCTCGGGTTGTCGGCGTCGTAGGCATAGGCGTCGCGGTGCGTGAGGAAGAACTTCACCTGCTCGACGGGGATGGCAAAGCCAAGACCCTCGCCGAACGTGATCTTCATGTTGGTCACGCCCACGACCTCCCCCCGCAAATTAAAGAGCGGGCCGCCGCTGTTGCCGGGGTTGATCTGCGTGGTGGTCTGGAGGTAGAGCGCGCCCTGCATCTGGCGCGTCTTGGTGCTGAGGATGCCTTCCGTCACCGTGCGCTCCAGCCCAAGCGGGCTGCCGATGGCAAACACTCGCTCGCCCACCGACAGCGCATCGGCGTCGCCGAGCGGGACACGCGCGAACTTTGGCGCGCCGGCGTCCTCGATCTTGAGCAGTGCGAGGTCCGCGAACTTGTTCATGGCGACGATGCGCGCCTGCTTGTAGGCCCGGCGCTCCAACTGGCCGCCGCGCTGGTGATAGACCTCGATGGAAATCTGCGTCTCGCCCTCGATGACGTGGAAGTTGGTGATGAGGTGCCCGTCCTCGTTGATGAAGAAGCCGGAGCCAAGCCCGCTGGGCGTGCGCACCTGCACGACGGCCTGGCCCAGTTGCGCCATCAGCTCGCGCACCGAGCGCTCCGGCGGTGGCGTGGCGTTGATGGTGAAGAGTCCTTTCGCCTCGGTGGCTGGCTTGGCCGGGGCGACGGCTTTGGCGGTGGAGTCAGCCGGTTTCTTGGCCGCCTTCGTTGTGGCGGATTTCTCATCCGATCGGACGACCTTCAGAATCTGCGCGCGCGGCACGCCGATGACGGTGTAGCCGATGTCCACGAACACCTGGTCCGGCTTCTCGGCGATGATCCGGCCAATGACGGCGGATTTGTCGCGGAGCTGCACCTCGTCCGCGGAGGCGGTGACGAGCGAACTGGCGAGGGCGACGGAGAGGGCTAGCGGCCTGTGCATGGCGGCGAAGGTAGTTCGCCCGGCCGCGCGACACAAGCCGCCCGGCTCAGGGCAGTTCCTTGAGGCGGATGTTCCGCCAGCGGACTTCCATCGTGGTTTCCTTGTTGCCAACGCCGTGGACTTGGAGGGCGATGAAGCCGGCGGGGGTGTAGCCGTCCTTCAGGTCGGCGGCAGCCACCCCATTGATCCAAGTCTTGATGGAGTCGCCCCGGCACTCGACGCGAAATTTGTTCCAATCGCCCTGCTTGAAGGCCCGGCCGGCCTCGGGCCGGTCCTTGAGGTCGTTGAGCCAGCCGCGCCGGCCCTCGTCGTAGATGCCTCCGCTCCACGCGCGCGCGGAGGGGTCAATCTCGACCTGATAGCCATGCACGCGGCCGGGGGCGACTTTGATGGTCTTGCCCTGCCACTCGTATTCCTTCAGGTGGTCGAAGTAATGGCTGCGAATCTGGATGCCGGAGTTTAGGCTGGGATCCACCTTGAACTCCACTTCAAGGATGAAGTTCGTGTAGTGACGCTCGGTGCAGAGAAAGGAGTTTGGCGTGTTCGGCACACACTGGCCGACGACCTGGCCGTCCTCGACGCGATATTTGGCATGGCCGCCCACCTGGACGAAGCCGGCGAGGTTCTTGCCGTTGAAGAGCGGCAGGAAGCCGTCGGCGTCAGGCTTGGCGGGGGCGGCGGGGGCGGCCTTTTTCTTCTCGCCCTTCTGGTCGGTTTTTTCCGCCGCTGTGGCGGGCAGCAGGGTGGCCAGGGCGAGGGTCAGCAAGGAGGCGGCGAGTTTGTTCATGTCGGTGCGGCTGGCTGGACGCGAGGCTGGAAGGAACGGTTACAGGCGTCAACGGAGCGCGAGCAGGTTGGCGAAGCGCTCCGCGCGGCTGCGGTAGTCGGACTTGACGCGGCTGGCGACGTAGCCGTGCGCCTCGAAATGCCCCGGCTTGTTCCACAGGAGGTAGAGTTCCAGTCCGCTCGGCTCGCGCCTGGTGGCGGCGCGGAAGTCCGCCGTGCGGTCGGCCAGGATGCGCTGGGCCACCGCCCAGGCGACCTCGGGATTGTCGTATTCCCGCGATTTCGAGTAGCGCCGCCACACGTCGGGCATGATCTGGAACCGGCTGACTTCGCCGCTGGCCCCCCGGACGTAATCCGCCGCGCTCCGCTGCCAGGTGGTGGCTCCGGTCTCGAACATGGCCAGCGACCGCCGCAGGGGCATCGCCTCGCACGGGCGCAGACCCAGCCATCCGAGCAGCGCCAGACCGATGATGGTTCTTTTCATAGGGGATTCGCCCCGGCGACGCGCCGGGGCCAGACCGTCGGGGATTCAATCACCCCGTCAACTGCCCGGCAATCCCGAATTTTGGCGTTGGGAAAGGCCGGGTGTTTGGGCAAGAACCGCTTCACCGGGCTGGTGAAGCCCGTTTTTCCAAAATCAGACTCGCCAAACCGCCGCGTTTGCCCAAAGTGTGCGCCCGTTTATGACCGTGCCGCTGTTCATCGAACTGCAAAGCACCTTGCTCAACCTCGCTTTCGTCGAAAGCGCCTACGTCGAGGACACCACGCTTTACGTGGCCGTCAGTGACGAGGTGCACGAGTTCGAATATGAGGACACCGAGCAGGCCGGGCGCGCGCTGCTGGACTTGAGGAGCCTCCTCAACACCCGCAACCTGCTCATCGGCTCGGTCAAGTAAGCCTCCCCATGTTCACCGGAACCTACACCGCCATCGTCACCCCCTTTCTGTCGAGCGGCCGGCTCGACGAAGCCGCCCTCGAACGTCTCGTCAAGGCCCAGCTCAAGGGCGGCGTGGACGGCATCGTCCCCGTCGGCACCACGGGCGAGTCCCCCACGCTCGACTACGAGGAGCACATCCGGGTCATCGAGCTGGCCGTGAAGTTCGCCGCCGGACGGTGCAAGGTCATCGCCGGCACGGGCGGCAACTCCACCTCCGAGGCCATTTACCTGACCAAGGCCGCCGAGGAGGTCGGCGCGGACGGCTCGCTCCAGGTCGCGCCCTACTACAACAAGCCCACGCAGGAGGGGCTTTATCAGCACTTCAAGGCCATCGCCGCCGCGACCGAGCTGCCGCTCATCCTCTACAGCATCCCGGGCCGCTGCGGCATCGAGATCGCCGTGGACACCGTCAAGCGCCTCGCCGGCTGCTGCCCGAACATCGTCGCCATCAAGGAGGCCGGCGGCTCCTGCGACCGCGTGAGCCAGCTCCGCCAGGCGCTGGACAAGCACTTCAACATCCTCTGTGGCGACGACTCGCTCACGCTGCCGTTCATGAGCGTCGGGGCCGAGGGCGTCATCAGCGTGGCCAGCAACGTCATCCCGCGCGAGGTCAGCCACATGGTGGACTACTTCCGCTCCGGCCGGCCCGAGGCCGCGCTGAAGCTGCACCGGAAGTTCTATCCGCTCTTCAAGGACCTCTTCATTGAGACCAATCCCATCCCGGTCAAGGCCGCGCTCGCGATGCAGGGCGTCATCGAGGAGCACTACCGCCTGCCCCTCGTCCGCATGGGCGCGAAGAACCGCGATGCGCTCAGGGCCACGATGAAGGCGTGCGGCGTGCTGAAATAGGGCGGCGCCGGCCAATGAAAACGGCGGTGGAGTGAACCACCGCCGTCGTGAATCAACGGGCGCCGGGCCTACTGCTTCTTCCGCTTCGCGGCGATCTCGGCCTGCAGCTTCTCGTATTTCTCCGCCTGCTCGGGCGTGAGCACGGCCTTCACCTTCGCGGCGATGTCCTTGCGGGCCTCCTGCATCTTCTTGCCCTTCTCCTCGCGGGAGGCGTTCGCATCGCCGAAGATGGCGCGCAGCTTCTCGCCCTCCTCCTTGAGGATCGGTTCGAGCTTGGCCTTCTGCTCGTCGGTGAGCTTGAGCGCCTCGGAGAGCTGTTTCATGCGCTCCTCAACCGTTTGGCGGCCCCGGCCTTCCTTCTTTTCCTGCGCCTGCGTGGACGGGCTGCACGCCAGGGCGGCGCCCAGGGCGAGCGCGAACAACAATGACTTCTTCATGGTGATGTTTGGTTTTGGTTCTGTTTCCCGGCAAAATTGCTTGCCGGTGTTCTGGGAGGAAAGACGGCTGGGCGGGGCGGTGGTTACGTCACACCACGGCCACGGGATTCTCCAGCGTCCCGATGCCGCTGATGCGGATGCGCACGCGGTCGCCGGCGGCGAGGGTGAAGTTGTCCGGCGGCACCACGCCCGTGCCGGTGAGCAGCACGGCCCCGTGCGGGAAGCTCTGGCTGCGGAAAAGAAACTCCGCCAGCGAGTCGAACGTGCGCTTGATCTGCCCCACGGAAGTCTCGCCGCTGAAGACCGCCTGCCCGCCGCGCAGAATCTCCACGCCGATGGTCCATCCGCGCGCCTCCGCCTCGCTCGCGCCCACCGTGATGAACGGCCCGACCGCGCAGGACTTCAGGTAGGTCTTCGCCTGCGGGAGGTAGAGCAGGTTCTCACCCTCGATGTCCCGCGAGCTCATGTCGTTGCCGATGGTGTGGCCGACGACCTTGCCGCGCGAATTGCACACGAGCGCCAGCTCCGGCTCCGGCACGTTCCACTTCGCATCCTTGCGGATGCCCACGTCGCCGCCGGTCGCGACGACCTTCTCCGGCAGCGACTTGAAGAAAATCTCCGGCCGCTCCGCGTCATACACGCGGTCGTAGGCGCTGGCGCTGAACTCGGACTCGTCCATGCGCGCCTTCTTGCTGCGCAGGTAGGTGACCCCCGCCGCCCAGACCTCCTGCTGCTCGACCGGCGCGAGCAGCGTGACCTCCGCCAACGGCAGGCGCGGCATCGGCAGCGTCATCAGGGCTTGCAGCACCGCGACCAGATTGTCGCCCTCCAGCAAGGCCGTGAGCGACTTCACCCCGGCGGCGGAGAGGTCGAGCACCGTGGCGTCGTCCGTGGTGAGGCCGATGCGGGCGTGGTGGCAGGCGGGACCGGTCTTGAAGCGGCAGAGTTTCATGTGTTTCGAGGCGCGTATTTGGGCGGCGACTCGGAGCGCGTGTCAATGGTGGAACGCGGGCGGCGCTGTTGGTTTCCATACCCCATCCCTCGGAACCGCCCTTCCGCCGGCTGGACACCTGTTCGGCGGCAGCGAATCAGCCGCCTGTCGCCGGGTTGAGGTTTCCCTGCCGTCGAAAGCAGCTTCCCGGGACGGAACTCGTCATCATCCCCGGCGAAGTGGCTTTCCGTCAGCGGAACCCCGCTTCCCCGGCGGCGAACCGGCAACCGACCGACGGAACGGCCTTTCCCTCCGCGCCGGACCGCCTTTGGGCCGGCGGAATGCCAATCCGCCCCCGTCGAACTGGCATTCTGCCGGAAAAACGGGCTTCCCCCGCCCGTCGGATCGCCATTCTCCCGGCAAAACGCTGATTCGACCGTGTCGGATGGCCATTCTGCCGCCGGAACGCCGATTCGACGCCGTCGGATTGGCATTCTGCCGGCAAAACCCGGATTCGACGCCGTCGAAACGCCATTCTGCCTGGAAAACGGGCATTCGACGGAGGGGAAAACGGTGTCCTGCGGGCGGTTTTCGCGTTCAATCCATTGCCAGTAAGCCACTTGCGATAGCGCATCCGGTTCTTGCCGCGAAAGGGCGCAAAGGTGCGCAAAATGAGACAGCTTCAAACGGTGGGGTGAGGCTCCCGACGAGTCAGTTCGGCGACGAGGGCGGAGAGGAGGTTGGCGGCGGTGGCGCGGGCGGCGGCGAGCTGCGTTTCCAACGCGTCCACCAAGGCGATCAGTTGCTCCACTTTGGCCACGATCCGGCGTTGTTCGGCGAGGGGTGGGATGGGCGCCATGAGGGGCGAAGCCCCGGTGCCATACCAGCCTGGGGCGACGCCCCAGGAAGAAGGTCCCGCAACAACGCCAAGGGCTGAAAGCCCGTTTCATCGTTCAATCCCAGACATAAGCCTCGTCGTGTTCCACGCCGTATTTTTTCAGGAACATCCGAAACTCCTCCTGAAATGTCCGCGTCTTGTGGTGATCTTCTTGGCTGTCTATGTATGCCCTCAGCGCCTCCAAATCCGACGGGCCGACGGAAAAACATCCGTAGCCACGTTGCCACGAGAACGCCACGAGGTCGGGCGATTGAGTTTTCAGCCATTTCGATGATGCCGTCTTCAACGTCTCCACCAATTCCGCGATGGTGATGGTGCGCGACAAACGGATGGCGAGGTGAACATGGTCTGCCACGCCGCCGACGCGATACGCCTCGCAGCCCGCGTTGCGCGCGACCGTGGCGAGATAGGCGTGGAGTTTTGGGCGCGTGTCGGGATCGAGAAAGGGACGGCGCTCCTTCGTGCTGAAGATGACGTGGACGATGACGAGGGAGAGCGATTGGGGCATGGCGTTGGCATTTTAGGGCCAAAGGCCCGATTGATTCCAGCCTGCGCAAGGGCCAAAGGCCCGGCCCATCCCAGCCTGGGGCAACGCCCCAGGAATTCGGCACACAAGAATTCCCAAGCGCCAACGGCGCGATCCATCCGTGCGATGTGGTCGGTGATTCGATGATGATTGTTGCATGGCGATGGGGCGGGGCTTTCAGCCCTCATTGTGTTTTCGGCCTTTGACCTGGGGCGTTGCCCCAGGCTGGGATGGGGACGCGCCGTTGGCGCTGGGAACAGAGACGCGCGCGGCGGTGAGTTCGGCGACGAGGGCGGAGAGGAGGTTCGCGGCGGTGGCGCGGGAGGCGGCGAGCTGCGTTTCCAACGCGTCCACCAAGGCCATCAGTTGCTCCACTTTGGCCACGATCCGGCGTTGTTCGGCGAGGGGCGGGATGGCGATTGGAAGCTGCTTCAACTTTGATGCCTTGATGCCCTTCGCCGTCACACCAGTCCCATTCTTGTCCAAGATGAACTGGAACTGGTCGCTGAGAATCTGAAGGACCAAGAAGGCGGGATCGAGCGCGCCGTAACTCTGAAAGCAAATGACGCGCTGCGCTAAGGCGAAGCGTTCAGTCAGCTCGACGACTGCGGCGTTGCCCATAGGCGCTTCAGTCGTGAACAGAACGTCGCCCGCTTTTGGGAATCCTCGAGTCATCCAAGCGTGGTATTCGCTCTCGGACAGAAACTCTTCGGGCGAGAGGTTGATTTGCCTCTTCCGAACATTCTTCGCCGTAAGCAATCGAACGCCACTCGACAGTTTCGCAGGCGTCTTGCCGCGATAGTCCACGAACAGAACAAGGTCAGCCAAGCCGCGCCATGACCATGTGTCCGCAATGTCCCAACGGTCGTCGCCTGACAACAACGGTTGGTTCTCTTCATCGGCTCGGTGGTCGCTGCGCGCCGTCTCGCGTCGGCGTTCGTCGTTTCGCGCCAGAGAATCCTCCGCCGGTTCGTCATTGGGGTCTTGGGGGACGAGTTTGCCTTGGACGGCGAGAGTGAGGATGGATTTGCGGAGGTCGGCGGGGGGGATGGCGTAGGACGGGTGGAAGAGGAACGGGAGGTTGGCCGGGGTGGGCGCGTCGGCAAAGAGGGCCAGCGACGCGCGGGCGAGCGCGGCGTGCCGCGTCTCCCGTTCCTGCTGCTGCAAGGCCAGCCGATCACACAACGCCATCAAGTCATCCACCTTCGCCACGATCCGCTTCTGCTCGGCGAGGGGTGGGAGGGCGAAGTGCCGGTCGAGCGAAGGCGGAAACTTCACGAACGGTTGAGCCGAACCGCCGCGAACCCAGAAGTGTTCGTTGTTCAGAACCAAGTAGGCGAAATCGAAGTCGAACAGCGTCGGCTCGGGACGTGTGATGTTGGTGTTGGCAATCGCGCTCCATTTTCCAGAAGCCTTGAACGCTTTGCCACAACGAGCGCCAACCGCCGAGATGATGATTGCTTGGCCTTCGTGCTCGTAGCCATCGCACCACACGTCTGCGCCCGAAGCACTGAATCCTTGGAAGCGTCCGGCGGCGGGTTCTTCGTGGAGCTTTCCTTTGATGAGTTTGCTGTTTCCGCTTCGGTTCTTGATGGCGTCGGCGAGGAGCACCACGCGCCAATTCTCCGGAACGTCTGAAACATTGATGGGGGTTGCGTCCTCGACTGAGGCATACGGAACGGCAGGTTCGGCTGCCAAGTGCGGCACCAAGCCACCTTCCACCGCCAGTTGCATCACCAGTTCGCGCAGTTGCTTCACCCCGTTGGGGGTGTCCGCGAGTTCGTCGAACTTCTCGAAAAACGTTTCCAGCTTCATCGGGCGCCTCCCACAGCCGCAACGCGGCGTCCTATACCAGCCCAGGGCAACGCCCTGGGTATGGCATCCACAAACGAACCAAGCCCTGAAAGGGCGATCCATTCGGCGGGTTTCACAATCCACATTGCTCCACCTGCCGACACGCTGGCCCGCCCCTTCAGGGCTTGAACCCAATGGGGAACGGTCTTCCTGGGGCGTTGCCCCAGGCTGGTATGGGTCGCGCCGTTGGCGCTCAATTCCAGCACCAGTTCGCGCATCTTCGCCACCGCGTCGGGCGCGTCGGCGAACTGGTCGAACTTCTCGAAAAACGTTTCCAGCTTCATCGGGCGGTTCCCCCAGCCGCAACGCGGCGACCCATACCAGCCCAGGGCAACGCCCTGGGTATGGCGTCAGCCAACGAACCAAGCCCTGAAGGGGCGATCCATCCGCCGGGATTCAAAACCCGGATCGCACCCGATGACGCCGCATTGCGCCGCCCTTTCAGGGCTTGAGATGATTGGGGTGCGGTTTTCCTGGGGCGTTGCCCCAGGCTGGGATGGAGCGCGCCGTTGGCGCTCAAAGGCAGCACCAACTCGCGCATCTTCGCCACCGCATCGGGCGCGTCGGCGAACTGGTCGAACTTCTCGAAAAACGTTTCCAGCTTCATGGGGTGGCAGTCTGGGGCGGCAGTGGAATGTCGGCGCCGGGCGGGCATCTTTGGGCTTGTTGTCGGCCCCGGTCGGTCCAACACTGTGCCCGGCTCTGCTTCGACCGAAGCCTGACGTTTTGCGTCAGAGATTCAGTTAGGTTGAGTGGGGCCAGACAATTTAAAGGTCCCACCCCGGTGACAAGAACCCATTGGGTTCTCTCGCAAGAGTAGCCGGGGTGGTCATTTTTTAGGGTCTTCATGTTCAGTCGGGAAATCCCGTTCCCGCCTGAAGCACATCCCACTCACGGCGCACCGCCGCCCGCACCCGGCGGAAGGAGCGGTCATCGTTTCCGTTCCATTTCCGGTAAATCGCCCAAGTGCAGTAGTCCGCGATCTGCAAATCCAGGTTGGATTTCGACGCATGATGCAGGACGCGATAACGCACCGAGGCCGGGAGCATGGCTGCGAGCGTCTTCTTCACCCCTTTTTCCACCGCCGACCGCTTGCGCTGAACCGGCAGGCTGTCCGTGAACACGATCACCTCGGCAAATTCGGCGAGCGGGTAATGTTTGAGAACTTCGCGCAACAACGTGCCAAGCACCTTGGGAAAAAGCTGCTCCTCCGCGCGGAGCGGTGCGTCCACCTTTAGCTTTTCCACGATGAGGGCGTCCACGGCCACCCCGGCCAGATTCTTTTCGATGATGTCGAACACGCCGTTGCGCACCGCCTGCGCGTTCTCCGAGGCATGAAAATACTCCAAAGCCGTGCCGCGCTCCACTTGGTCGTATTTGAATTCCGTCAGTTCCTTGTAGGCCTGGAACGGGCGCTCCTTGGTGATGCCGCCCAGCACGAAATACTTCGTGCCGTTTTTGGAAAAATCCAGATTCCCGGCTTCGTCGAGGAAGATGTAGAGGAATCGTTGTTTGACTGCGTCGGGCATAGTCAGCGGGTGAGCGCGGTTTCCAATTCCTTCCGAAGTTGCCCGCGCGTGGCGGCGATCTGGGCGAGGAGCTTTTCGTATTCGGGCAGGAGGTGGTCCACGTCGCCGGGGCCGGTGTCGGGGTTGTGCGGGTTCTTGAGGTCGAGGTTGAAGTTGCCGGCTTTGATGGTGTCGATGGAGACTCGCCAGGCCTGCTCGTTTTCCACGCGGGATTTGAAGCCGTCCTTTTCATCGCCCCACCAGGCGCGCTCGGGTTCGAACTCCTCGATGCGGATGGGCTTGCCTTTGTTGTAGCTCTTGGCGCCGGGCGGATAGGGGTGCTCGTAATACCAGACGTGAGTGGTGGGCGCGCCCTTGGTGAAGAAGAGGAGGTTGGTGCGGATGCCGGTGTAGGGATTGAAGACGCCGTTGGGCAGGCGGACGATGGTGTGGAGGTTGCACTCGGTGAGGAGGGCTTCCTTGATGCGGGTCTTGACGCCTTCGCCGAAGAGGGTGCCGTCGGGCAGCACGAGTCCGGCGCGGCCGCCGGGCTTGAGGATCTTCATCAGGAGCACGAGGAAGAGGTCGGCGGTCTCGCGGGTGCGAAACTCGGCGGGGTAGTTGGACTCGATGCCGTCTTCCTCCATGCCGCCGAAGGGCGGATTGGTGACGATCACGTCCACGCGCTCCTTCGGGCCCCAGTCGCGCAGGGGGCGGGCGAGGGTGTTGTCGTGGCGGACGTTGGAGGGGACGTCAATGCCGTGCAGGAGAAGATTGGTCATGCACAGGACGTGCGGGAGGTGCTTCTTCTCGATGCCGGCGAAGCAGTCCTGGATGGTGCGCTCGTGGGCGGCGGTCTTGGCCTGCTGGCGCAGGTGCTCGATGGCGCAGACGAGGAAGCCGCCGGTGCCGCAGGCGGGGTCGAGGATCGTCTCACCGAGGCGGGGATTGACCTGCTCGACGATGAACTGGGTGACGGCGCGCGGAGTGTAGAACTCGCCGGCGTTGCCCGCGGACTGGAGGTCCTTGAGGAGTTTTTCGTAGATGTCGCCAAACATGTGGCGGTCATCGGAGGCATTGAAGTCGATGCCGTTGATCTTGTTGATGACCTGGCGCATCAACGTGCCGTTCTTCATGTAGTTGTTGGCATCCTCGAAGGCCATGCGGATGAGGCCGGCGATCTTGTCGCCGCCGCCGGTGAGGGCCTTGAGCTTGGGCAGGAGGGTGTTGTTGATGAAGTCGAGCAGCGCCTCGCCGGTGATGCCTTCGTCGTCAGTGGCCCAGGTCTGCCAGCGGAGGTGCTTGGGGAGGGGCGACTTGTAGTTGTCGCGGAGGACTTCCATTTCCTTTTCGCGATCGTCGAAGATCTTCAGGAAGAACATCCAGCCGAGTTGTTCGAGGCGCTGCGCGTCGCCGTAGGTGCCGGCGTCCTTGCGCATGATGTCCTGGATGGTTTTGACGAGGTTGGAGACGTTGGGCATGAGGCAGAAGGCTGAATTATGAAGGGTTGGATTTCCGCTGTGCGCGATACGGGATGGAAGCTTCCCGCAAGGCACTCGCATCCGGGGCGGCAGACCGGTGAGCCCGCGAGGCGAGTGCGCGCTCGTGTAGGGCATCGAGCATCCGCAGTTTCTCCGTGATGTCTCGGGCGGCGAGCGCGTGACGAAAGGCGCGCTTGCTGGCGAGGATTTTTGACAGTTCGAAGGTCATGGTGTGTCGGTGAGGAATTGACGACGGAACACCTCCCAAGCCCCGGTGAGTTGATGACGGACCAGGATGGCCTGGAAGCGTTCGGCGTCGAGGACACCCGCTTCAATGAACTGGAGGAGCCGGGCTTTGTCTTTCGCCCGGCCCACTTGCAGCGTAATGGCCGCGAGATGCTCCGCCGTGAAGACGCGCGCGGGAGTCTCTCCGACGGGGATCGTGATGGCTTCGGCGAGGGCTTCTTCCACCAGCGGTCCGGTGGGTGGCAGAAATTGAACCGGCCAGCCCGCGATGACGATGTATTCGCCCTCCATGCCGCAGCCGCGGGCGGCGAGATAATCGAAAATGGGCTTCGGACTGACGAGAACGGAGCCGGGCTCACGCCGGAAGGAGACAAAGATGTCCACGTCGAGCGTTGAAACAGGTTCAAGGTGGAAGGTGGCTCCGACGGCGCCGCCGATGGCGTAGCGCTCGATCACTCCATCGGCCTGCATCCGGTTGATGGTGGAAATGACTTCAACAATGTTCATGGGATGCGAGAGCTCAGGCGGCTAGTTGGTAAAGGGCGGTTTCGAGTTCGCGGATGGCGGCGAGGTATCCGTCGCGCCCGCCGAAGAGCTTCACGATTTCCACGGGGGTGCCGTGGGCGGTGAGCGGGTCCACTTTGAGAATCTCCAGCGACTCAACACTGGTGATGCCGCTGTCGGCATATTTCTGGAGGAGGGCGTTCAGAACCGCGCGCGCCTTGTCGCCATACTTGCCGAAGGGGTCGCGCTTTTTCACCTGAGCGGCGCGCTCCCTGCGGGTAAGCGGCGGCTGGTCGTAAGCGACGTGACAGACGAGGTCGAAGGCGTCGTATTCGCGGCCCACCTGCTCGGCGAGTTCGTCGAGAAACACGCCCTTGGCGGCGAGTTCTTCGAGCACGGCCTGCTTCTTGTCGGCGTCGTTCCAGACGGTGAGGAAGTCGTCGAGAGAGGCGTAGGCGGTGCGGACGGTCTTGCGGGTGTAATCGGTGAGCGATTCGGTAATGAGTCGGCCGCTTTCGTCGAGATACTGGACGCGCTCCACGGAGACGCTGACCGGCACGTTGTTCACGTAGTATTTGGTTGGATTGGACGGATCAGCCGGATCGGACGGCTCATTGCCATACGGTGCCGGACCCTCACGCAGGACGCTCTCCTCTGTTTTCTCGTCGGGTGGCACTGGAGGGTCGTCGGGGCCCGGCTCATAAATCTGCACCGGGTCGCCGTCGAAAGTCGGGTCGGCGAACAAGGCGGTCGCTCCGCGAAAATCCATGATGGTGAAGAAAAACTTGCCGTAGTCCTCGTTGATGCGCGTGCCTCGCCCGATGATCTGCTTGAACTCGGTCATGGAGGCAATGCGCTTGTCCAAGACGATGAGGTGGCAGGTCTGGGCATCCACGCCGGTGCTCATGAGCCGCGAGGTGCAGGCGACGACCGGGTAGGTGGACTCCGGATCGATGAAGTTGTCGAGCTGGGCCTTGCCTTCATCGTCGTCGCCGGTGATGCGCATGACGTATTTGTTGTTGGCGGCGGCGAGGTCGGGATTGGCGTTCACCATCGCCTGACGCATGCGTTCGGCGTGGTCCGTGGTTTCGCAGAAGACGATGGTCTTGGCGAAGCGGTTGGTGGTGCGGAGGAATTCGGAAACCTTGGCGGCGACGAGTTCGGTGCGCTTTTCGAGGATCAGGTTTTTGTCGAAGTCGCGCAGGTTGTATTCGCGGTCCTCGATGAGCTGCCCGTATTTGTCCACCTCGCCGAGTTGGGGCCGCCAGCCGAGGATGTCCTTGTCGAGGCCGATGCGCACAACCTTGTAGGGCGCAAGGAAGCCGTCGGAGATCCCCTGCCGCAGCGAGTAGGTGTAGAGGGGATCGCCGAAGTATTCGATGTTCGAGACCTCCTTCGTCTCCTTCGGCGTGGCAGTGAGGCCGATCTGTGTGGCCGAAGTGAAGTATTCGAGCACTTGCCGCCAGCGCGCATCGTCAGCGGCGCTGCCGCGGTGACACTCATCAACGATGACGAGGTCGAAGAAATCCGGGGAGAACTGCTTGTAGATATTCTGGTCTTGCTCGGTGCCGGTGACGGCTTGGTAGAGGCAGAGATAAATCTCGAACGACTTGTCCACGGTGCGGTTCGTGATCTTCGTCATCGCGGTGCCGAACGGCTTGAAGTCGTTGGTCTTCGTCTGGTCGGCGAGGATGTTGCGATCAACGAGGAAGAGGATGCGCTTTTTGGCTCCCGACTTCCACAGTCGCCAGATGATCTGGAAGGCGGTGTAGGTCTTGCCGGTGCCGGTGGCCATCACGAGGAGAATGCGGTTCTCTCCCCGCGCGATGGCTTCCACGGTGCGGTTGATGGCGATGAGCTGGTAGTAGCGCGGGGATTTCCGGGAGCCATCGTCGTAGTAGTCCTGCGTGGTGACTTTTTGCTGGCCCTCGGTCCACCCCTTGGCGGTGCAAAAGCGGGTCCAGAGTTCTTCGGGTGTCGGAAATTGGTCGAGCGGGATTTCGCGAGTGACCATGCCAGTGGTAACCGTGCGGTCGTGTTCGAGGAAGGCGTCGCCGTTGGAACTGTAGGCGAAGGGCACGTCGAGAATCTCGGCGTATGCGAGGGCCTGCTGCATGCCATCGCCGACGGCGTGGTTGTTGTCCTTGGCTTCGAGAACGGCGAGCGGGACGTTTGGTTTATAGTAGAGGAGGTAGTCCGCCTTCTTCGCCTCGCCGCGTTTCACAGTTTTCCCCCGGACGATGACGCGGCCTTTGGTGAAGTAGGCTTCCTCGCGGATCTGCGTCATCACATTCCATTTGTCGCCGTTCGGTCCAACGAGTGCCGGCGTGATGAACTTGGTGCGGATGTCCGTTTCAGTGAGCTTTTTTTTGTTCACGCGCGGGTTGGCTTAGAAGCCGGGACTGGCAGTCTCGCGGCTTGGTGTTGCAGTCCGGTCCATGGTTTTAACCAGTGCTCCGTGGAAACCGCGTGAGTGTTGCCAGACGGGGCGGAGGGGGCAAGGGGTTTTGAAGCAGTTGAGAGATGAAAGTTGAGGGTTGAGAGGAGGGGAGGGAAGGGGAGAGAGAATAGCGGATAGAGGGTAGCGGGAAGCGATTGGCGGTCTGTGGTCTGTGGTCTGAGCGCAGCCCCTTGCGGCCAAGAGTAAAAAGGACTGTCGCGTTGCGAGCAAAGGTGAACAGTGTGCGAGCAAACCCGGACAAGCGTGCGAGCAAAGGCGAACACTCCCGCCCTAGCGGGCCTGGAGGAGGCC
>WRPG01000108.1 GCA_009773355.1 Limisphaerales bacterium | reverse complement strand
GAATACGAGAACGACGACCTCACGCCCTACGTCCGCACCAACAAGGCGATGTTCAAGTGGATCAGCCACACCTACACGCACCCCTACCTCGACGACATCTCCTACGCCGACGCGCTGACCGAGATCACCAAGAACAACCAGACCGCCACCGGCCTGGGCCTGCCCAACTACAGCCGGGCCAACATGGTCACGCCCAACATCACCGGCCTGAACAACCCGCAGTTCATCCAGGCCGCCTACGACGCCGGCATCCGCTACTTCGTCACCGACACCTCGATCCCCGCGCACCGGCCCACGACGCCGAACACCGGCATCCCGAACTGGGTGGACGCGCGCATCCTGATGATCCCCCGGCACGCCAACAACCTGTTCTACAACGTCTCGACCCCCGAGGAGTGGGCCAGCGAATACAACTCGATCTACGCCGCCTACTGGGGCCGCGACCTGAGCTACGCCGAGATTCTGGACAACCAGGCCGAACTCCTCCTGGGCTTCCTGCTCAAAGGCGATGTCAGCCCGCTGATGTTCCACCAGCCCAATCTCCGGGACTACGACGGCCGGGGCCACACGCTCCTGTGCGACCTGCTCACCGCCGTCGCGAACAAGTATGAGCAGCTCTACAACTTCCCGGCCCTCTCCCCGACGATGAACAACCTGGCGGTGACCCTGCAGCGCCGGATGAACTACAACGCCTCGGGCGTGGTGGCCACGCGCAACGCAAACAACACCGTGACGCTGACGGTGACGAAGGGCGCGCGCATCCCGGTGACGGGCCTGGTCAACGGCGGGGTGGTGAGCTACACGGGCGCGGCCCCGGTGATCAGCAGCGAAACCTACGCGGGCCAGCGCATCACCTACGTGACCCTGGCGGCGGGTGCCAGCGTGACGCTCAAGAAGCTGTAAGGCAGACCACAGACTTCAGACCGCAGACCGCAGACCGCAGACCCAAGACCCCGTGAACCCACCAACGAAAGGCCGCCGATGACGAACGAGACCTCAGCCACCCCTTGCCTGCCAGCGGGGGCGCGCTGAACCCGGAGCGCGGGCCGCTCCTGCAACCCTTTCGCCGCCGAGCCAGGTTTACGTGGCTGTGGACCGGAGCGGCGGCGAAGTTGGTAACAACAACAAACACACACCCGGCGCGGGAGCTGCCCCTCCCGCGCCGTGGTGCTTTGGGAGACCCTTCGCGGTTGAACGCCACGGCGCTTGGTTCGTCAGAAGGGGCGTCCGTATCCTGAACCGCACATGAAATTTAGCTTCTGGTGTTCGTTGATCTTGCTGGCCGGAGGTTTCACGACCTTCGCCGGCGATTACCGCGACTTCGACCAGCCGCCGCACGACTACTGGAAGCAGACGCCCAAGGACCGCTTCAGCCGCTGGATGAAGGACGTGCAGGCCGGCAAGGTGGAGCTGGATTATTCCGGCGAGAAGGCGTTCGTCGCCAGCGTGCTCAAGTCGCTCGACATCCCGGCGTCGTCACAAATGCTGCTCTTCTCCACCACCAGCCTGCAACTGAGCCTCATCACGCCGCGCAACCCGCGCGCGATTTTCTTCAACGAGGACATTTACCTCGGCTGGGTGCTGGGCGGAAAAATCGAGATCGTCTCTGTGGACCCGGACCTGGGCGGCGTGTTCTACATCTTCGACATCCCGCGCAACGGCCAGCCGCCCCGTCCCGAGCGGGCGACGCGCTGCATGAACTGCCACGCGCGCGAGGACACCGGCTACGTGCCCGGCCTCGTGGTGAAGTCCGTCATCCCCGGCGTGCGCGGCGGCAGCCTCGAATCCTTCCGGCAGGAGCAGTCCGGCCACGGCATCCCGCTGAACCAGCGCTTCGGCGGCTGGTATCTCACCGGCGCGGGCGGCCTCACGAACCACCTCGCCAACTTCTTCGGCTCGTCCTCGCCGCAGGGCATCCAGCGCCAGCCGGTGCAGCCCGGCGTGACGTTCAACTTCGACCGCTACCTCGCCGCGCACAGCGACCTGCTGCCGCAGCTCGTCCATGAGCATCAAGTTGGCTTCGTGAACCGCGCCATCGAGGCGACCTACCGCACGCGCACGGCGCTCGCCGATGGGCAGGGCAAGCTGCGGCCAACCGACGCCGCGATGCTCGACGCGCAGGCCCGCGCGCTGACGCGCTATCTGCTGTTCGCGGACGAGGTGCCGCTGCCCAAAGGCGGCGTTGCGGGCGACGAGGAGTTCAAGCGCGACTTCACCAGCGTGCGCCGGCTTGGGCCGGGCGGCGCGTCGCTCAAGGACTTCGACCTGCGCACGCGGCTGTTCCAGCACCGGTGCAGCCACATGATTTACAGCCTCGCGTTCCAAGGGCTGCCGCCGGAGGTAAAACAGCGCGTCTTTACGCGACTGGCCCAGGCCTTGGACGCCGCCAAGCCGGAGAAAGAATTCGCCTACCTGCCCGCCACCGAAAAGCAGAGCATCCGCGGCATCCTCAAGGCGACGCTGCCGGAGCTGCCGAAGAACTGGTGAGCGGAGCGCGGACGCCTGCGTCCGTGTTCAGAGGAGATCGCGCGCAACCAGGTTCGCTGCGGATGTGGGCGTCCGCGCTCCCTCCGCGTCACACCTTCGGCTCCCAGCCGGGGCGATACTCGCGCTTCCAGAGCTTCTGCGCCTCGGGGTTGCCGATGATGTGGCCGGTCTTCGGGTCAAGCTTCAGGACGGAGCCGGTGCGGTAGGCGATGTTGGCGAGGTGGCACATCAGCGCGCTCTTCTGGCCCTCGCTGATGGGCGAGTTGAGCGGCTTGTTCTCGCGGATGGCGTCGGAGAAGTTCGTGAAGTGCGGGATGTCGCCGCCGCCGGGGCCGCCGGTCTTCTTGTCCAATTCCTTCCCGGCGTTGTCGAAGACGGTGTAGTCGTTGCCGCCGGCCATCGTCATCATGCCCTTGTCCCCGTAGAAGGCGACGAACGGGTTCTTCTCGCCCCGGCGCGGGTTGCACGAGCTGTCGTCCCACGACGCGCCGCAAGTGCCGAAGTCATACACCGCGCTGCCAGTGTCGGGCGTCTCCTGGTCGTCGTCGTGGTGGTAACGGGCGCCGAGGAACGTGACCTTGGTCGGGTAGTCCACGCCGAGACCCCAGCGGGAAACGTCCAGCGCGTGGACGCCGTTGTTGGCCATCTCGCCGCCGCCGTAGTGCCAGTGCCAGTGCCAGTTGTAAGGGTGGAGGTTGTCCTTGTAAGGCCGCTCCGGCGTGGGGCCTTGCCAGAGCGTCCAGTTCAACGTCGCGGGCGGCTGGCCGGGCTGGCCCTTCTTGATGCTGGGCCGCGCGCCATTGTAGTAGCAGCGGGAGAACAGGACCTTGCCGATCACGCCCTCGCGCAGTTTCTGGATGGCCTCGATGACGTTGGCGTAGCTGCGACGCTGGTTGCCCATCTGGCACTTGCGCTTGTATTTCGCCGCCGCCGCCACGATGGCCTCGGCCTCCCAAGGATTATGGCTGCCGGGCTTCTCGACATAAACGTGTTTGCCGGCCTGCATGGCCAGGATGGCCATGGGCGTGTGCCAGAAATTCGGCGCGGCGATGGACACGGCGTCCACGTTCTTGTCGTCGAGAATGCGGCGGAAATCACCGACGCCCTGCGGCTTGCGGACGGCCGTCGGCTGCTTGGTCTCGGCGGTCTTCAAGCCGCTGGCCAGCCGCGCGGAATCCACGTCGCACACATAGGCGACTTCGACGTTGTTCACGCCCAGATGTCCGGCCACGTGCGCCATGCCGCGCGAGAGGCCCACGACGCCGACGATGACGCGGTTGCCGGGGCTTTCAGCGGGCAGCACGGCGGGCGGCCTGCTCAAGGCGAGCACCGCGCCCAGCGCGCCGGTGGACTGGACGAAACGACGACGGGAAACAGGAGACGAGTTCATGTGTGGAGATTTCGATGCGGTTGCAGGCAGTTGAATTCAGCAGAGCTGTGCGCGTAATGCGTAATGCGTAAAACGTAATGGACGGCGGTCATCTGCTTACGTTTTACGCATTACGCATTACGCCCCCCCCTCACTGCTTCGGGTTCGCCACGCCAATCGTGCCGAAGCCGATGCGCGCGCCGGCGTTGCCGACCGGCTGGCCGCCATCGTCGGGCTTGGCGTGGACGATGACGCCGCGGCCGACGATGGGGTTCTTCACGCCGGTCATGGAGATGTTGTTGAACTCGCCGCGATAGACCGCCTTGCCGGCGGCGTCGGCCTGGAGGTTGCCGAGGTCGCCCGCGTGGCGCTCGTTCGTGCCGGGCAGGCCGTGCGGCTTCTCCTCAGGGTTGTAATGGCCGCCCGCCTTCATGCCGTCGGGCGTGGTGCCGTCGCCAAACTCGTGGACGTGCATGGCGTGCCTCTCGTTCGGCGTCAGGCCGGAGATTTCCGCATAGACATACACGACGCCGCCGACCTCGGTGAAGCGCACGACGCCCGCGCACTTGTTCCCGGCGGTGGGCTGGATGGTGGCGACGAGCTGCTTGATGCCGTCGAAGCCGTGATTGTGGTCGTGGCGTGCGTGGTCATCGTGCCCCGGGGAGGCGCAGCCGGCGGTGAAGACGGCATAGGCGACGGCGACGAGACTGGCGGCGAACGAGCGAGGTTTCTTCATGGCGACAATGGGTTGAGCAGTGGTGAATTTTTGGTTCGCGCGAAAATTAGCGTCCGCCGCGCCGGCAAACAAGGGAGGAAATCTGCGCCCGCCAGTTTCAGGGCGTCAGCCCTGCCCGTTCCGGGCCTGTCGCGGGGCGAGCAAAGCAGGACAAGTTTGGGAGTTAGCAAAGCAGGAATCTGCTGTCCCCACCGCCATTCTTGGAGGAGGGCGAGCGTAGCGATGC
>WRPG01000161.1 GCA_009773355.1 Limisphaerales bacterium | reverse complement strand
CCGCCGTGCCGCCGCTGGTTGACGGTGCAGTCGCCGCCGTGCCGCCGTTGGTTGACGGTGGAGCCTGGCTGGCGTTGGCCTCGGCCTTGGTCGCATCCAAGCTCTTGATCTCTTCCGCAAACTCCTCGCGCAGCTTCGCCAGCGTCTCCCGCAAGCAGCCGGTGCGGTGCGCCTCGCGCAGCAGCTTCTCCATGCAGGCCAACGCCTTCACGTCCCCGCCGTTCGCCGCGTCCTCCCAGACCCTCGTCATCAGCTGATCCAGAAGCAGATCCTCCGCGCTCTTCGCCGGAACCTGCGCCTGGGGCGGTTCCCGTTCCTGCCCGAGGACTTCCTCACGCCAGCTTTCGGCACGCAGGTCGGCCACCCGATGGCCCGCCTCGATGATCCCTTCGACCGGCACCATCTTCCTGATGAGGAGCCAGTCTTGTTCCAGGGTTGACAGCCGCTCGCGCAGCAGCTGGAAGTCTTCCAGGTCCAACCGATCCGGATCAGGGGGCGCGGTCGGCTTGCCAACGGTGTAGGCGAGAAACAGTTTGATGGCGGCCAGGTCGCCGTTCTTGGCCTTGCACTGGAGCACCTGGGCGATTTCGGCGAAGTCCGCTGCCGTGACCGAGTTGATGAGCGCCGCGCGAAAGCCGGCGACCTGTCGGGCGAAGGGGTTTCCGGTTCCACCTTTGTTGCCCTTGCCGAACCTGCCGAGCGGATTGCGGCCATCGTCGCGCGGCGGAGCCTCGGGCGTGGCCGCGGCGGGCGTGGTCGTGGAACCGGGCAGCAGACTTTCGAGGTTCTCTTCTTCACGGCGGAGCAGCTTGCGCATGCGTTCGGGCGTGGGCTTCGGCCCCTTGGGATGAAGGACGGCATCGGCCTCGGTGGCGAAGTTCCATTCCTGTGTCGCGTTCATGGCGGTTCTCCAGAAGGAGAGGACGGGGTGTGGCAGAGGCGAGCAGCCTGTGCGGGTCACAGGCTGGAAGCCTATGCCACACCCCCCGTCACTCCTTCTGGAGAACCGCCATGAACGCGACGCAGGAATGGAAC
>WRPG01000160.1 GCA_009773355.1 Limisphaerales bacterium | reverse complement strand
CGAAGCGACCGAGGAACTGGGGCAACAAGCCGGGAAGGCAGCGCTTCGCTTCAGGACCGCGGCCAGCGGACACACTACTTGTCGGTGCCGGTAAGGACGGCAAATCGGTTTGCGTGGACGTCGCGCGGACGCACCCTCATCAGCCTAAACACATCACCAAATCCTCGGCTGAGGGTGGCGCAGCAGCAGACATCTACGCAGAAACCGTGAAGGCAAGGTCCTCCAACGCGAAGCTTGCGGAGAAGCACGGCTACATCTTCGAGCCGTTGGTCGTCGACACGTTCGGCGCATGGAGCTTGGGGGCGATCCGTGTGATCCGCCAAGTGGCAAACAGATACGCCACAAGGATGCGCATGCCAGAGAGCAAGGCCATCGAAGTGGTCTTCGGGAATCTCTCGATGGCACTTGTGCAAGCACAAGCCGCTGCGGTCGCGAAGGGCCTGGACGAGATGGCCGCACAGTGTGCTGACCGAGGGCGCCGTAGGGCACCAGAAGACCGAGGCGACCGCGATTTTGAGGCGATGCTGCTCGACGGCGCTGGTTGTGATGAGCGCGAACCGCAGGCGGACGAGGGCAAGGGAGGCCACGCCGCCGCCGAAGAAGACGCGGAGACGGATCACCAGGCCCCCCTCAACGGCACCGCTGGCGAGACCGAAGCTGCAGGGAACCGCGCCGAGGAGGACGCCGAGGGGCAGCAGAAGGGGCGCGCGGACAGCGTAGCCAGCAGCAAACCCACAACGCAGGAGCTCGACACCGACAGTTGGGGCTGGGGCTCGGACGGCGAGCTTGGCTCGGAAGAGTCCTGCGGGGAGGCCGCCGAGGAGGATGGCGGCGAGGCGGCGGGTGGCGCTGAGGGCGGCGCGGGGACGGAGGTGGAGTAAGCGAGCGTGCGCTCCACGCCCTGCGGCCGACTAGCGCGGAAGGGCCGAGCAGAAGGAGCAGGCGCAGCAGAGGAGTGCGCGAGGAGAGCGGGAGACACCGGAAGCACAGAGCCACCACCAACTAGCCAAACGCCCCTGCCGCTGTCCTGCCCACCCCGCCCTC
>WRPG01000036.1 GCA_009773355.1 Limisphaerales bacterium | reverse complement strand
GGCGGCGCGGGCGTGGCCGACCTGCTGCGTGAGCGTCGCCAGCGTGACATCCTGGCCGCCGCGCGCGTTGTGCCGGAGGGTGGTGAAAACCCAGATCGGTCCGGGAACGCCCCACCAGCCGAAGACGAAAGAAACGAGCGAGTAACGCAGCGCCGCGCCAAAGCCGTCGTCCCCCGCCCGCACCAGCACGGGCGGTGAGTTGTGCTTGAAGGAAATGAGCAGGGACCAGCAATACTCGAAGGCCAGATAGCGTCCGCCGGCGATGACCTCGCGTTCCGCCTCGGTCAGCGTGGCCTCGTCCATCTCCGCCACGCTGCGGCGCAGAAACGAGGTCTTCGAGGGCACGGGGGCGGAGGCGGTCTCCTCGACGGTTTGCCCCGGTGTCTCCGTCTCGCCCGCCGCCGCGCGCTGCTGGCGATGCTCAAGGAAGCGGCTCACCGGCAGCCAGTTTTGCTCGCCCTCATAGCAGACGAGATCGCCCGCCTTCAGCTCACCCTGGGATGACATTCCCTCCACCGCCCCGTCGGGATACGGGCCGAGTTTTTGTCCGCGTCGCAGGATGAAGAAATTCATGTCCAAAACCTTGAGTGCCGCATCGGCTCTTCACCGTTCCTGCATTTCCACTGGTCGGGAAAAACCTGTCCGACGGAAGCTTTCGTTCGATGTAGCCGTCCCGAACTGCGAATTCAACGCAAAACGCGGCAGGAAAACGGTCCTCGTCGCCGCATCACGGCTGGAGCCGGCGTTTTCGGAGCGGGGCTTAAACCCCGTGCCGGCGTTGCCGCAATGCCCACCTTCAACGGGTTGTCGCAGCCTTGTTCAAGGGGAGACGACGCGGCGAACCCCAACGCCGGAACCGACGTTGCGCACCCAGTAACCACCGGAGTTGACGTAGCTTTTGTAACCCCGCTCGCCCAGCATCTCGGTCACCGCCTTTTCCGTCTCGGCCTGGATGGCCTTGGCGGCGGCCTGACGTTGCTCGGTGCTGAGGCTCTGATCCTGACGCAGCTTGCTGGCCTGCTCCTCGGCGGCGGTCTTCACGGCCCAGACCTTCTTGGCGGTTTCCTTGGGCAGCTCGTAGCGCGTGGCGACGCGGGCCAGCTCCCGGTAGGCGTAGTCGCTCGCCTGCTTGTATTCGGCGTAACGCTCCGGGCCGAGTTCGAGCTTCAAGGCCTCGTCCACCTTCCGTTGGGCCTCGGCGCGCTTCTTCTGCTGCTCCGCGTCCTGGGTGCCGCCGTAGTTGGGGCCGAACTCGTTGTCAAACTCAGCGCGTGCCTTGAAAATTCTGCGGAACTCATCCTCGTTGGGTTCAAAGGCGGTGAGGTCGTAGCGCATCTGGCTGGCGGTCTGCGAACTGCGCAGCTCGTAGTCCAGCAGCTCCTGCGGGGTCAGCAGCTTGGCCAGCTCGGCTCGGCGCTCGTTGCGGATTTTCAACAGCTCTTTGCTGTCCTCGGAGTCTGGGCGCCCGTCGCTTTTGCGATACACATCCTGTTCCAGCTCGGAAAACTTCTGCACCAGCTCGCGCACCCCCTCGCGCTTTTCCTTTGGCAGAAAACCGCTCATCCGCTCGTAGTAGTCCGTCCCGCCGTAGAGTTTGCGCGCTTCCTCCTCCGAGTCCACACTCAGCAGCTCCTGCAAGAGCGCCTTCTTCTCTTTCGCGATCTCGCGCATCTGGCGCTGCTTGTCCTTGTCCATCCCCACCGGGTAATTGCGCTGCGGCTCCCAGTATTTGTATTCCGTGGCCGGGCGGTTCAGGGCCGCGAGCTTCGGCGCGTAAAGCTTGTTCACGTCGGCGATGATGATGTCCTTGATGGTCTCCTCCGGGCAGCCGATGGCGCGCAGGTTCGCGATGTATTTCTTGTAGTCCTCCGACTCGACGTTGCGCCAGTTGAACGCCTCGGCGCGGGCGGCGGGTGCCATCGGTGCCGGCTCGGTGCCCGTCGCGGAACCGCGCTTGGCCGGCCCGGCGGGCGCGGCGGCTGTTGCCGAGGCGGGTGCGGGCTTGGCATCGGCCGCGACGGGCGCGCGGTTGATGTGCCACGCGAAGCCGGCCAGCAGGCTGACGTTCAACAGAATGGAGGCGAGGAGCAGATTGCGTGAGTTCATGGGAGGGGCGTCAGTTGAGAGTGCGCATGGCCGGGTAGTGCGCGGAATTTAACAGTGCCCGGCCCGGAGGCGAGCGGAAATTGGCCGGGGGCAAATCAGTGATCAGGGCTTCGCACCGGTGATCTCCGCCAGCAGCTTGAAGAAGCCGCGCTTGCGGGCGCTGCTGAGGCCCCAGTTCACCGGGACGCTCTGGTAGCCCTCGTCAAAGCCCTCGTCCTTCATGCGGAAGTCGAAGTAGCCCCACGACGCCCCCGCGCCCGCGGCGGCGACGAAGTTGTTCACCGGCTGGTCAAAGCCGAAGTGGTCGTCCTCGTTGAAGAGAATCGGCTTGGGCGTGTAGCCCGGCACCGCGCGTGTGAGGCGGACCAGCTCGGCGATGCGCTCGGGCCTGGACACGCCATTGCCGTGCAGCAGCAGGAAGTCCGAGGCGCGGACGACATTCTCCTTGGGAATCTGGTTGCCACCGTAGCTCGTGGAGACGAGCAGGCGGCGACCGTCGCGCTTCGCGTTCTTCACGCGCGCGATGAGTTCATGCACCCGGTCGGGCTTCAGGATTGCGTGGTCGTAGCGGACGTTGCATTCGTTATTGACCTCGACGAGCACGTTGCGCCAGCCGACGTCGAGGAGCCACTTCGTTGCGTTGTCCGTCGCCCGGAGGACGGCGGCCTCGTCTTTCAAGCGCTCGTCCTGCCCGAAGTAGAAGTAGCCGAGGATCACCACCATGCCGAGTTCGTCCGCGCGGTTGAGGATGCGCTCCAGCCGTGCCAGATAGGCCGGTCGCAACGCGCCCTCGGGCGTGAACGCGTTGTTCTCCCACGGCTGCTCGCGTGAGTAGCCCTGCGGCGAGCCGCCCTGCAAGTTCAGCGTCATCGCCAGCAGCCCGTGCCGCCGCCACTCCGGCATCGCGGCGAGAAACTCCCGCGTGTTGCGCTCGGCATCCCACCGCTTCGTGTCGGGATAAGCCCAGCGCGCGACGGTGTCCGGGTTCAGGTCGTCGAAGGTGCCCTGCACCATGCGCGAGTTCATGAGCAGGCCCTGAATCTTCTTCCCGTTCCACGTCCGGCCCGCGTAGGTCGGCCTGCCGTTGAGGTGAAACTCCTCGCCGACGATGGCGACGGTCGTCTTGCGGACCGGCTCGGCGGCCAGGCAGGTCAACAGCGCCGCAAACAACGCGAGGCAGGGCAGGGGAAGTCTCATGTCAGCGGTAGGGTTGATGTAACGCCACCTTCGTCGCCTGCTTCGTCTTCATGCGGATGTTGAGCATCTCCACGCCCACGCTGAACGCCATCGCGAAGTAGATGTAACCCTTGTTCACATGCTGGTGGAAGCTCTCGGCCACGAGCATCGTGCCGATGAGGATGAGGAACGACAGCGCCAGCATCTTGATCGTCGGGTGCCGGTCCACGAAGCCGCTGATCTGCTCCACAAACAACAGCATCACGATCATCGCCATGATGACCGCCGCGATCATCACGCCGATCTGCTTCACCATGCCCACGGCGGTGATGACCGAGTCCAGCGAGAACACGATGTCAATGAGCAGGATTTGGATGATCACGCTCACGAACGTCGGCGCGAGGTGGTTCGTCACGGAACCATCCTCACCCTCGAGCTTCTCGTGGATTTCCTTCGTGCTCTTGCCGATGAGGAACAGGCCGCCCACCAGCAGGATCAAGTCCTTGCCCGACACCGCGAGATCCCAACTGAAGACGCGCGCCTGCCAGAACGGCTTGTCCAGCGACACCAGCCACGCCAGCGAGCACAGCAGCAGGATGCGCGTGATGAGCGCCAGCGAGAGGCCGACCTTGCGCGCCCGGGCCTGCTGCGCCGCCGGCAGCTTGCCGCTCAGGATGGAGATGAAGATGAGGTTGTCTATCCCCAGCACGATCTCCAGCAACGTGAGCGTGCAGAGGCTGATCCAGATTTGCGGGTCCGTAAGCCATTCCATAACGGGCCGGAGCCTAGGCGGCGACGAAAGCTTTGCAAACTCGGAACACGGCGCGGGTTTGTAGTTTGCTCCGTTGGTGGGGCGAGCGTCCCCGTGAGCTGGTCCGACAGCGGAACTGGCCGGTGCCTGAAAAAAGTTTGAATATCTGATTGACCGGCGTCCGATCTTCACCTACCTCTTCCCGCGTTCCTGACGAATTAACCACCGGAGTAAAACTATGGGTGCCATCCGCTGCTTCCTCTCGCTTCGCCTTTCCGTCTGGCTCGGTGCCGCCGCGCGCGGCCAGCGCCGCTTGAAGCCTACCCCCCCCCCCATCTGCGCTTAAGCGGCTCCTGCCGCTGCTGCTGGCGGCTTTCAGCCTCGTGGTTGGGCTGCCGCGCGCGGAAGCGGACGAGGTCCGGATGAAGTCGCAGACCATGAGCTGGGCGCTGGCGCAGACGACCACCACCACCAACGCCTACGATGCCCTGGATGTCGCTGATCTGACCGAGACCAGCAGCTATGTCTATCGCTGGGGCGACACCTACACGAATTACTGGTCCCAGCAATGGCTGAACAGCGTGGGTTACGGGACCAACCTTCCCGGCACGGGGCCGGGCACCTTTATCCTGCAGAGCACCAACGCCGCCAGCGCCCCTTGGGGGACCGTGGCTCCCGCCACCGGCACCCTGCGGGACTACGGCTTGCAGCGGCATCACACATGGGTCAACAGCGAGTGGATCGAGGATAATGTCTATGAACCGTGGGATTGGACGGACACGAACTACGTGGCCGTCTGGAATGCCTCGTGGGTGATGGGCAATTGGAGCTACTCGCTTGATGAGGGCGGGCTGGTCGAGACGCAAACCTACTCGATTGTCTCCGAGGCCGAGCTGCTCACCAGCGGCACCAATGGCGACGCGCTCTTTTGCCTGACCGGCTCCGTCAACGACGTATCCTCTGGCACCGGGGTTCCCCTCACGAACGGCTGGAAGCTGGCCGGCCTGACGCCCGACGCCGACGGGCGCGTGTTCAAGGTCTATGGGAACGGCACCACCAACGATGTCACGGTGGCACTGGACAGCTCCCTCACCAACAGCGTCACCAACTGGAATTATTCCGTGTCCGCCGGGCGGGTGGATTTGACGCTTCAATGGCTGGACACCTCCACCACCAACTGGCGCTCCGACCCCCTGTATGTGCTCAAGGACACCACGGTGACTTTCCGGGTGGCCACCAGCGTGAACAACGTGACCTGGCCCAGCGGCCTGCCGACGTGGAGTCACGGTGGCACGGCCGGGGCCACGACGGTTAACATCACCTTCAACGCCGTTTCCGGCACCACCAACGGCGAGTGGGTCAGCGTCACGGCGGGCACCACGGCCAGCAACCAAGTGGTGGTGTTTGACTACTCGGTGAAGTTTTTAGCAGAAGCACCCGGGGCGTTTCTCGGCCGTGCAACTAACCCAACAACCTTCGGGGTCGGAGAAGGGGTAGTTCTATGGGCATCGCCCACGCCCAGCGGTCTTACATCGGCGCAAATGGGGGAAATGAATTGGTCTGTGACAGGCATGAGTCTAGGAACTCCTAGTGGGGACCGTAGTATTCCGCCAGCAGCCGGGAGTGATCTCTTCATCGCCGGTGCCTTTGTCGAAACTAATACCGCCAAAGCCACAATCGCAGCTGGGTTGTGCGCAGGCAGCACGCGCAGCAATCAGTTCTCTATCATTCGCCCAAGCAGTGCAGTTTTGAGGGATGTTCTGGTTGTTTGGACGAATCAGTCTGCATTCTTCAGCGTGACGAACTCATTTCCGAATAATTTTGTGATCGCATATACAAATGTTGGGCACACGGAAAACGTGTGTTCAGCACAAAAAAGAGCTTCTTACTTCCTGCTACCGGCAGATGTCTCGTTCCATGCGATTTACGTGCGCGAGGGAGCCGGTCCTTACCACTACAATAGTAATGTGCATGCAACCAATGGCCTGACACAACAAGTGACATTCAGCAATGGAACAAACAAAACTTGGACATTCCCACCGGTTGCTGATCACCAAGTGTCACAACAACCAGGCCAACCTTGGCATCCCTTTATGCCACCAACGAACATCTTGGATTTAACAGGTCCAGCCGCTCCAAACCACTGGGCAACGGACACGTATGGCGAGGCTCATACGGAGGTGGATCCTTATAGCGTCGCGCATCAGCGGGGAGTGATTGCGACACTGACGGGCTCAATCCCAATCGAATTTAGTCACCGCAGTGGCAATTGGTATACATTTTATGCAATGTTCTCCGAACGCAAGTTTTACACTGATGGAGCAATGCAAATCGAAAAGATACCTGAATCCGGGCCGCATTTTGTTCCCTACGATGCTCCCGGGTCGCAACCATGAAACTGGCAATACTTGGCATCTTTGTCTGCCTGAGGATTCTAGCCTCAGTAAGCTGTGCTCGGGCCGCGCAAGCTCAAACCGGTGGCAGCGATTCCGAACTATTAAGCATTCTGACCAAGTTAGACGAAGCAAGCCAAAGTGCCGATTCGATTAAGCGAATTCTAAGCACAGCGCTTACGTATATTCCTGACCTCGAATCAAGGGACGAAGTAAGAGCAGCTTTCGCATTCCACGCTGCGGCCAACCTGATGGCTTTTTCAGTTCAGACGAACCAAGAGGCGATTCGACCTTACGAGATGCTAGTTGAGAAACAACGGAGCCATCTTGGCGCTCTTACACTCTGGGACCGTGTCAGATTACTGAGGGAATCAACACTTCCTTTGGATCGCACATACAGCGTAAATGAGAAGAAACTCGGGCAGCAATCGGTCGAAGAGATAGATGTCTTGATGTCCACATGGCACGCCCTTCTGGAGGAAGCCAATAAAATCGGCGAAGCAAGGCACCAAGCAGTTGCTGCGAACATTCCTCCGCCAGGAATTCAAGGCGACATTTTTGCCACGGCCAGATACGAGGCGGAATTGGCACGGAATGAAGAGGCACGCAGCAATAACGAAAAGCTGAACCGGCTGCGGATAGAAGGCCAATCACTGACTAATAAAATAGCCTCTCAAATCGTCAAAACTGTTTCTCTGGACCCCGCCAGATTGCCTTGGTTGCAGGAGAAATTGGATGGCTATCTCCCGCCTACGATTTCAACCAATGTCGTGAACAAGGTCTTCGCGGCGATGAAGCCGGAGGTTGCTGCCAAGACCCCGCGCCCGGTGCCCGGCGCGAAGGGGGAGCGGTGGCTCCGCACAGAAGCCCCTGCGCCCAGACCAGAGCCGGGATTGCCCGCCATCGCCAAGCCGTCCAGAATCCGGGAGGGTATCAGCAATCGCAGTAGTCAAGCAGCGGCAGCCTCGGCCACTTCGGGAGCGGCGGCCGGAGCAGAGCCAGCCAGCAGCGGAGCGGAGCATCCGGGCGGTCGTCCGGTGTGGCCGTGGGCGGTGCTCGGCGTCGGTGTATTCGCTTGGGCGTGGTGGAAACTGAGGAGCTAGGGGTCGGAAATCGGAGATGGAAGATGGCAGATGGGAGACCGGGAATGAAATTGGGAAGACAAAGCACGACAGGTGGCGGGGCGGGGGCCAAAGTAGGTCAGCGCGTCCCGCCTGACTTCCATCTGATCACATCCCGCTTGAGCGGAATCTTCTCAGTCAGAAGTCAGGCTGGAAGCACTGACCTACTGGGGCAGGGCAAGAGCGGTCGGACGGCGTTGAAAGGGGTGGAAATGGCGGGTTTTCTGAGTCGGGGTGGGTGAGAAGTGAGGTCGGGACGGATAAATTGGGAACAATTGAGGGAATAATGAGTGATGGGACGGTAAAATCGAGGTGCGGGCAGGGGCAGGCGGTCGCGGGGCCGGTAAAACGGCGCGGGCGGTCGCCGGGAACGCCATTTTCCACGCTTGGACCGCCATTTTATGAGCCGGGCACCCCATTTTCCGCACCCGGAACGTCATTTTATGGAGTGAGGCACCCATTTTCCGCACCAAGAGAGCAATTCTCCGGGCTGGGAGGGGGACCTTATGAGGATGGCAGGAGGGCAGGAGGACCAAGCATGGGTTTCCCTCATGCCTTCCTGCTCTCCTTATTGCTCAGTCCACAGCTTCCTGCTTTGCAGACAAAACCACAAACCACATAAAACACCATGGCCATCACCGACAATGCCTCCTATGGACCCACCCTCAACGAGTTCATCCCCCACTGGGGCGATGTGCTGGTGGCGCTGCCACCGGACAAGCCGCTGGTGCTCAAATCCGGCCTGACCCGCGCCGGGCTGATCACGCTGCGGGATGAGCTGGGCACGCAACTGGACCTGGTGCAGGAGGAGCTGAACGACGTGGAGACGGCCACGGAGGCGCTCAAGCAGAAGAAGGCGGTGCTGCTGGCGCGACTCAACGAGTTCAACGGGATCGTGGACTCTTATTACGAGGGGACCACCTTCCAGGCGGCGCGTCCGCTGGCACCGGGCATCGGCGAGGGGGAGGAGAAGTTCACGGAGCCGCTGCGGGACATGAAAAGCCTGTGGGCCAAGCTCAACGCGGCTCCCGCACCGACGGGCCTGACGCTGCCGCTGGTGCTGGATGGGAATTTCGCGCTGGCGGACTTCACGCTGCTATTGCAGGGGTTGAAGGATGCCTTCGAGGCGGTGGCGCTGGCGGAGCAGGACTTGAAGATCGAGCGGCTCCGTCGGGAGGCCAAGCATAAGGTGATCTACGAGTCGCTGCGGCAGTATCGCCTGGCGGTGCCCGCGCGGCTGCCCAACAACGAGGTGCTGCTGGCCGCACTGCCGCGTCTGACGCCGGGGCCGGGCAGCACGCCGGACGCGGTGAACGCGAGCGCGGTGTTCCAGGCCCCGAACCAGTTCAAGGTGGTGTATGACGCGAGCGAGGCGGCGGACCTGAAGGAATACCAGTTGCGCGGAAACGTGGGCGCGACGTTCAAGAGCGAGGACGCGGTGGTGATCGCCACGAACGCCAAGGACGCGCCACGGGAGTTCGTCTCGGCCTTCGGGCTGACGCAGCCGGGGGCCAAGGTGTCCGTGTCCGTGTATGTGATCACGAACGCCGGCAACCAGAAGGGCAGCCCGCCGATGACGATCACGCGCCCGGCGTAGGCCGGGAGGCAAAGCCGGCGGTGGTGCGCGCATCCGGGCTTGGACAACGGTTGGCGGTCCTGTAAAACGTCCGGGCTTATGAGTTCACGCCGCAGCGCGAAGAAGATTTCCGTCGAGCAGAACGCCGAGGCTCCAAAGGGGCCGAGGACGTTCACCAAGTTGATGGCGGCCAACCGGTCCGAGATCGCCATCCGCGTGTTCCGCGCGGGCACGGAGCTGGGGCTGCGCACCGTGGCCATCTACGCGCAGGAGGACCGCTTCTGTGTGCACCGCTTCAAGGCGGATGAGGCGTATCTGGTGGGGCAGGGGAAGGGGCCGGTCGGCGCGTATCTGGACATCGAGAGCATCGTGTCGCTGGCGAAGGAGCGCGGCGTGGACCTGATTCATCCGGGCTACGGCTTCCTGTCGGAGAACGCGGCGTTTGCGCGGGCGTGCGCCAAGGCCGGCATCACGTTCGTCGGGCCGCGCCCGGAGCTGCTGGAGATGATGGGCGACAAGACGGCGGCGCGTTCGCTCGCGCAGCGGATTGGCGTGCCCACGCTGCCCGGCACGGAGGAACCGATTTCCGAACGCGCCGATGCGCTCAAGCTGGCGAAGGAGATTGGCTTCCCGCTCATCATCAAGGCAGCGTTCGGCGGCGGCGGGCGCGGAATGCGCGTCGTTCATAAGGCCGCCGACCTCGCGAACCTGCTGGACGAGGCGCAGGCGGAGGCGGGCCGGGCGTTCGGCAATCCGGCGGTCTTCCTCGAGAAATACATTCCCAATGCGAAGCACATCGAGGTGCAGATTCTCGGCGACCAGCACGGGAACGTGATTCACCTGCACGAGCGCGACTGCTCGGTGCAGCGCCGGCACCAGAAGGTCGTCGAGGTCGCGCCGTCGTTTGGCCTGCCCGAGCACGTCATCAAGGAGCTGTGCGCCGCCGCCGCGCGGATGGCCTACGAGATTCGCTACGACAACGCGGGCACCATCGAGTTCCTTTACGACCTCGACAAGCACGAGTGGTTCTTCATCGAGATGAACCCGCGCATCCAGGTGGAGCACACGGTCACGGAGGTCATCACGGGCCTCGACCTCGTGCGCGCGCAGATCCTCATCGCGCAGGGGCATCCGCTGCACGGGCCGGAGGTCGGGATGCCGCCGCAGAACCAGATTCCGCGCAACGGCTACGCGGTGCAATGCCGCGTCACGACCGAGGACCCCGAGAACAAGTTCACGCCGGACTACGGGAAAATTCTCACCTACCGCAGCGCGGGCGGCTTCGGCATCCGGCTGGACGGCGGCATGGGCTTTGCGGGCGCGGTCATCACGCCGTTCTACGACTCGATGCTGGTGAAGGTCACCAGCTCCGGCCAGACCTACGACATGGCTCTCCAGCGCACCGACCGCGCGCTGCGCGAGTTCCGCATCCGCGGGGTGAAGACGAACATCCCGTTCCTCGAAAACCTGATTCACAACCCCGTCTTCCGCAGCGGGCAGGCCACGACCACGCTGATTGACAACACGCCGGAGCTGTTCGCCTTCAAGCACCGCAAGGACCGCGCCTCCAAGCTGCTGAACTTCCTCGGCAACGTGATTGTGAACGGCAACCCGCACGCGAAGGGCTTCAAGCCGGAGAAGCCGTTCGCGCTCGCGCAGCCGCCGGCCTACGACCACAAGCAAGTCCCGCCCAACGGCACGCGCGACCTGTTGCACAAGCTCGGGCCGAAGAAGTTCGCGCAGTGGACGCTCAAGCAGAAGCGCCTGCTCGTCACGGACACGACCTTCCGCGACGCGCACCAGTCGCTCATGGCCACGCGCGTCCGCAGCTTCGACATGCTGGCGGTGGCGGACGCGCTTGCGCGCCGCGCGCCGGGGCTGTTCTCGCTGGAGATGTGGGGCGGGGCGACGTTCGACACCGCGATGCGCTTCCTGCACGAGGACCCGTGGGAGCGCCTGCGCGAGCTGCGCAAGCGCGTGCCGAACATCTGCTTCCAGATGCTCTTCCGCGGCAGCAATGCCGTGGGCTACACGAACTACCCGGACAACGTCGTCGCCGGCTTTGTGCGGCACGCCGCCGCGTCGGGCATGGACATCTTCCGCGTGTTCGACTCGCTCAACTACACGCCCAATCTCCGCGCCGCGATGGAGGCCGTGCAGGACACCCACGCGATTTGCGAGGCGACGGTCTGCTACACGGGCGACATCCTCGACCCGAAGCGCGACAAGTATTCGCTCAAGTATTACGTCGAGTTGGCGAAGGAGCTGGAGCGCATGGGCGCGCACATGATTGTCATCAAGGACATGGCCGGCCTCTGCCGTCCCTACGCCGCGCAGAAGCTCGTGAAGGCGCTCAAGGAGTCGGTCGGCCTGCCCATCCACTTCCACACGCACGACACCAGCGGCATCAACGCCGGCTCCGTCCTGCGCGCGTGCGACGCGGGCGTGGACGTGGTGGATCTCGCCATCGCCAGCATGAGCGGCAGCACGAGCCAGCCGAACTTGAACAGCGTGGTCGCCGCGCTGCAAAACACGCCGCGCGACACGAAGCTGGACCTCGACGCGCTCAACGAGTTCTCCGACTACTGGGAACTGGCCCGCGAGTATTACCGCCCGTTCGATACCGCGCCCAAGGCTGGCAGCGCGGAGGTTTATCTCCACGAGATGCCCGGCGGCCAATACACGAACCTCAAGGAACAAGCCGCCAGCATGGGCCTCGCGAACCGCTGGCGCGAAATCGCCCGCACCTACGCGGAGGTCAACGCGCTCTTCGGCGACATCGTGAAGGTCACGCCCAGCAGCAAGGTCGTCGGCGACATGACGATGTTCCTCATCACGCGCGGCATCAAACCCGCCGACGTGGTGAACCTCGAACCGGGCAGCGTGCCCTTCCCCGCCAGCGTGATTGACATGCTCTCCGGCGGTCTCGGCCAGCCGATGGGCGGCTGGCCCGCGCAATTGCAGAAGGTGGTGCTGGGCCGGCACAAGCCCATCACCGTCCGTCCCGGCGAGGACATGCCCGCCGCGAACTTGAAGAAGGTGCGCGAAGAACTGGCCACCAAGCTCAAGCGCGACGCGACCGACGACGACCTCTTCAGCCACCTGATGTATCCCGAGGTTTTCGCCGACTTCGCGAAGGTCCAGCGTGATTTCGGCGAGGTCAGCGCGCTGCCGACGAACGCCTTCTTCTACGGCCTCAAGCCCGATGAGGAAGTCAGCGTGAGCATCGAGGAGGGCAAGACGCTGTTCATCAAGCTCGTGAACATCGGCACCGCCGACAAGGACGGCCGCCGCACCGTGACCTTCGAGCTGAACGGCATGACGCGCGAGACGAGCATCGCGGACAAATCCGTGGCCGTGAAAGCCAAAGCCCGCGCCAAGGCTGATCCCGCGAACCCACTGGAGGTGGCCGCCCCAATCCCGGGAATCATCACCTCACTGGCAGTCGGCGTTGGGGCCAAGGTCGCCAAGGACGACAAGCTCGTGACGATGGAGGCGATGAAGATGCAGACCACCATCTACGCGCAGGCGGACGGCGTCGTGTCGGAAATCAACGCGCAGGTCGGCGAAACGGTGGAGAGCAAAGACTTGCTGATGAAGCTGAAGGCCTGACTCGCGGCCTGAGGCACAAAATTGCGGATGTGTTCCGTCTGCGGCACGCGAGTTGCGCTACCGGAGCGGCGCTTGAGTTTCGCTGGATTGCCGCGTAGCAGCGCGGCTTGCTTGTGCAAGAATTGGCCGGCGTGAACAAAACGAGACAACAAATGCTGAAACGCTACGACCAGGCGGGGTTCTTCGACGAGATGCTGGACAAGGACGGCCAGGCGCGGCCGCACTACCGGAAGTTCCGCCAGCATTTCAAGGCGCTCACGCCGCAGGAGTTCGAGCACAAGCGGCATTCGGTGGACGTGGCGTTTCTCCGGCAGGGCATCACCTTCAACGTCTATGGCGACGAGGCGGGGACGGAGAAGATTTTCCCGTTCGACCTGCTGCCGCGCATCATCCCGGCGAAGGAGTGGGAGTTTCTGGAGCGCGGGCTGACGCAGCGCATCACGGCGCTGAACCTTTTCCTCCACGACATCTATCATGAGCAGCGCATCCTCAAGGACGGCGTCATCCCGCCGCACTACGTCCTGTCGGGAAAACATTTCCGGCGCGAGTTCGCGGGGTTCAACGTGCCCAAGGATATTTACATCCACGTCTGCGGCACGGACCTGATTCGCGACGGCAGCGGGCAATGGCTGGTGCTGGAGGACAACGGACGCTGCCCCAGCGGCGTGAGCTACGTGCTGGAGAACCGCCGCGCGATGAAGCGCTCGTTTCCCGGCATGTTCGAGGACATCGGCGTGCGGCCGGTGGAGGACTATCCGCAGGAGCTGCTGCGGATGCTCAATCACATCGCGCCCGCCGGCGTGGCGAACCCGACGGTCGTGCTGCTGACGCCGGGCGCCTACAACTCGGCTTACTTCGAGCACACCTACCTTGCGCGGCAGATGGGCATCGAAATCGTCGAGGGCCGCGACCTCGTGGTGCGCGACGCGCGCGTGTTCATGCGCACGACCAAGGGCCTGCAACCCGTCCACGTCATCTACCGGCGCATTGACGACGACTTCATTGACCCGACGGTCTTCCGCCGTGACTCGATGCTCGGCGTGCCTGGCCTCGTGCGCGCCTACCGCGCCGGCAACGTCAGCCTCGCCAACTCCATCGGAACGGGCATCGCGGACGACAAGGTGATGTATTACTTCGTGCCGCGGATGATTAAGTATTACCTCGACCAGGAACCCATCATCCCGAACGTCCCGACCTACCTCGCCAACGAGGAGGCGGACAAGAAATACATCCTCGAAAACCTCTCCAAGCTGGTCGTCAAGGCGGCGAACGAGTCGGGCGGCTACGGGATGCTGATGGGGCCGAAGGCGTCGAAGGAGGAAATCGAAGCCTTCCGCAAGCAGGTCGAGGCCGACCCGCGCAACTACATCGCGCAGCCGATGATTTCGCTATCACGGCATCCGACGCAGGTGGACGGCGGCAAGTTCGAGGGCCGGCACATTGACCTGCGACCCTACATCATCTACGGCGAGAAGATTGTCATCGTCCCCGGCGGCCTCACGCGCGTCGCGCTGCGGAAAGGCTCGCTGGTCGTCAACTCGTCGCAAGGCGGCGGGAGCAAGGATACTTGGGTGCTGTATGGAGATGAGTGAAATGATTACGCATTACGCATTACGTTTTACGCCCCGGCTGATGGCTGACCGTGGCAGGCGAACCAGCATCGTAAAACGTAAAGCGTAAATTCCCCATGCTCTCCCGCGTCGCCAACTGCCTCTACTGGATGGCTCGTTACATCGAGCGTGCCGAGAACATCGCGCGCATCGTGGACGTGAACCTCCAGCTCCTCCTCGACTTCCGCACCCTCAACGACCAGCGCCTCGCCGACCACTGGATGCCCATCGTCCAGAGCACCGGCGACGAGGAGGCGTTTCTCCAGCTCCACAAGAAGGCCACCGGCAAGCATGTCACCGAGTTTCTCGTCTTCCAGATGGAGAACTCGAACTCGCTGGTCGCCTCCATCTGCCAGGCGCGCGAGAACGCCCGCATGGTGCGCGACCAGATTACCAGCGAGCTGTGGGAGGAGTTGAACCGCCTCTACCTCTTCGTCCGCTCACCGCAGGCACGGCAGGTCTGGAAGGAAAGCCCCACCGACTTCTTCCAGCAGGTGAAGGCGTCGTCGCTCATTCTCATCGGCCTCACGCGCGCGACCTCCATCCGCAACGAGGGCTGGAACTTCAGCGAGGCCGGCAAGTTCATCGAGCGCGCGGACAAGACCTCGCGCATCCTCGACCTCCGCTACCAGACGCTGCCCGAGAAAGGCGCGCCCACCAACGTCACGCAGGCCGAGGCGCTCGAATGGTCCGCCATCCTGCGCTCGTGCAGCGCGTGGGACGCCTACAAGTCCATCCACAGCGCCGAGGTGCATCCGAAGCTCGTGGCGGAATTCCTCCTGCTCAACGAGGACTTTCCCCGCTCGGCCCGCTTCTGCATCAAGGAATTGAACCTCGCGTTGCGCCGCATCTCCGGTGTGCCCGTGGGCCGCTTCTCCAACGAGGCCGAGAAGCTCACCGGCCGGCTCGAAGCCGAGTTGCAGTTCAGCACCGTGGACGAAATCTTCGCGGACGGACTGCACCAGTATCTCGACCAGTTCCAGCTCAAGCTCAACGCCATCGGCGACGCGCTCTTCACCGCCTACTTCTTCCAGTCCATTGCCAGCATGGATGAGCAAATGCTCGTGCAGCAGGAGGAGCAGCAGCAGCAGTGAAAGCTCCAAATCCCAAGCTCCAAGTTCCAAAGAAGCTCCAAGCTCCAAGCTGGGATGTCGCTGACGTGCGTAATGCGGGGGACGCGGCGAAGCAACGTTGGTTGGGATTTGGAGCTTGGAACTTGGAGCTTTGATTCATGTCCATCCACGTCGCCCTCCACCACAAGACGCACTACGCCTACGACCGGCTCGTGACGCTCGGCCCGCAGGTCGTGCGGCTGCGGCCTGCGCCGCATTGCCGGACGCGCATCCTGAGCTACTCGCTGCGCATCTCGCCTGAGAAACACTTCATCAACTGGCAGCAGGACCCGCAGTCAAACTACCTCGCGCGCCTCGTCTTCCCGGAGCCGACGCGCGAATTCTGCGTCGAGGTGGACCTGGTGGCTGAGATGTCGGTGCTCAACCCGTTCGATTTCTTTCTTGAGCCGCACGCCGAACAGTTCCCATTTCAATACGACCGCACGCTCGACCACGAGCTGGAGCCGTTTCAACTCAAGTGCCCGCTCTCGCCCAGGTTTCAGGCCTACCTCGCCACCGTGTCGCGCGAGGCGCTGGGTGAGAACGTCACGTTCCCGAATCGTCGCCACGCGCCGGTGCCGCATTCCGAGTTGGCGGAAGATGTCCACGCCCACGGCCACATGCCGGAGTTCGGGCAGATTCATCAGGACAAGGAGAAGGACACGCGCCCGCGCACGATTGACTTCCTCGTCGCCTTCAACCAGCGGCTTTGGAAGGACATCAAGTATCTCATCCGTCTGGAGCCGGGCGTGCAGACGCCGGACCAGACGCTCGCCACGTTGAGCGGCTCGTGTCGTGACTCCGCGTGGCTGCTGGTGCAGCTCTTCCGCCACTGCGGCCTCGCGGCGCGCTTCGTCAGCGGCTACCTGATTCAGCTCAAGCCCGATGTGAAGTCGCTCGACGGCCCGAGCGGCGCGGAGCAAGACTTCACCGACCTCCACGCGTGGTGCGAAGTCTATCTGCCCGGCGCGGGCTGGATTGGCCTCGACCCGACCAGCGGCCTGCTTGCGGGCGAAGGCCACATCCCGCTCGCCGCCACGCCTGACCCCTCGTCCGCCGCGCCCATCTCGGGCGTTGTGGACGACAGCAAGTGTGAGTTCAACGTGGAGATGAAGGTCACGCGCATCCACGAGTCGCCGCGCGTCACGAAGCCTTACACCGCCGAGCAGTGGGCGGAGATTGCGAAGCTCGGCCACGCCGTGGACGCCGACCTCAAGAAACACGACGTGCGCCTCACGATGGGCGGCGAGCCGACCTTCGTGAGCATTGACGACATGGACGGCGCGGAGTGGAACATCGCCGCGCTCGGCCCGACGAAGCGCCCGCTCGCGGATGAACTCATTCGCCGCCTGCAAGGCCGCTTCGCGCCCGGCGCGCTGCTCCACTACGGCCAGGGCAAGGCCTATCCCGGCGAGTCGCTGCCGCGCTGGGCCTTCGCCTGCTACTGGCGCAAGGACGGCCAGCCCATCTGGGAAAATCCCGCGCTCATCGCCGACGAAAAGACGCAATACGGCCACACGACCGACCATTCCGCGCGCTTCATGGCCGCGCTGGCCGAGCGCATCAAGGCCGACCCGCAGTGGATAATGCCCGGCTACGAAGACCCGTTCTATCATCTCTGGAAGGAGCGCCGGCTGCCCGCGAACGTGGACCCGCACCAGGCCGACTTGAAGGACGAGGAGGAACGCGCCCGCCTCGCGAAGGTGCTGGAGCGCGGCCTTGACCGACTCGTCGGCCACGCGCTGCCGGTGCAGCGCGCGTGGCGGAATTGCTTCCCGGTCTGGGCGAGTGGGCCGTGGTTTCTTCGGTCGGAAAAGCTCTTACTGTTCCCCGGCGATTCGCCGATGGGTTTCCGGCTGCCACTCGATTCGCTCCCGTGGGTGAGCCAGTCGGATTATCCCTACCTCAACGAACTGGACCCCAGCGTGGCGCGCCCGCCGCTGCCGGAGCGCGCGGAATTCCGCCAGCGCTATCTGCAAGTCAACACGCCCGCCCGCAAGAAAGCCGCCGCGCTCCGGCGTCGCAGCCAGACCGACGAGGACCTGCGCAAGGCCGAACTCCTCGACGACCCGACGCGCGAACCGGCACGCGGCGAATCCGCCGCGTGGATTGTGCGCACCGCGCTGTGCGTCGAGCCGCGCGGCGGACGCCTGCACGTCTTCATGCCGCCCGTGGCGACGCTGGAAGATTACCTGGAACTCGTCGCCGCCGTGGAGGACACCGCCGCGCAGTTGAAAACGCCGGTCGTCATCGAGGGCTACACGCCGCCGCACGACCCGCGCCTGAACGTCCTCAAGGTCACGCCCGACCCCGGCGTCATCGAGGTCAACATGCACCCGACCGCGACGTGGAACGAGATGGTGCAGCAGACCACGACGCTCTACGAGGAGGCGCGCCAGTCGCGGCTCGGCACGGAAAAGTTCATGCTGGACGGCCGCCACACCGGCACGGGCGGCGGCAACCACATCGTCATCGGCGGCGCGACGCCGTCCGACTCGCCGCTCTTGCGCAGGCCCGACCTGCTCAAGAGCCTCCTCGGCTACTGGCAGAATCACCCGTCGTTGTCGTTTCTGTTCAGCAGCCTGTCCATCGGGCCGACGAGCCAAAGTCCGCGCATTGACGAGGCGCGCAACGACTCGCTTTACGAGCTGGAAGTCGCCTTCAAACAAATCAAGGACTTCGCGCCCGTGCCCGCATGGCAGACCGACCGCTTGTTCCGCAACCTGCTCATTGACGCGACCGGCAACACTCATCGCGTCGAGTTCTGCATTGATAAACTCTACTCGCCCGACAGCAGCAGCGGTCGCCTCGGCCTGCTGGAGATGCGCGCCTTCGAGATGCCGCCGCACGCGGAGATGAGCCTCGCGCAGCAGCTTCTCCTGCGCACGCTGGTCGCGAAGTTCTGGCAGCAGCCCTACAACGCCAAGCTCGTGCGCTGGGGCGCGCAGATTCACGACCGCTGGATGCTGCCGCACTTCGTCTGGTCGGATTTGCAGGATGTGGTCGCCGACTTGAAGGACGCCGGCTACGCGATGAAGCCCGAGTGGTTCGCGCCGCACTTCGAGTTCCGTTTCCCGCAGTTCGGCGATGTCGAGCTGCGCAACACCGCGCTCGAACTCCGGCAAGCCCTCGAACCGTGGCACGTCCTCGGCGAGGAACCCGGCGGCGGCGGCACGGTGCGCTACGTGGACTCCTCGCTCGAACGCGTGCAGGTGAAGGCGCGCGGCCTCACCGACTCGCGCCACGTCATCACCTGCAACGGCCACGCCATCCCGTTGCACCCGACCGGCACGCACGGCGAATACATCGCCGGCGTCCGCTACCGCGCGTGGCAGCCGGCGTCCTGCCTACAACCCACCATCGGCGTCCACGCGCCGCTGACCTTCGATGTGGTGGACACTTGGAACGGCAAGAGCATCGGCGGCTGCCAGTATCACGTCGCGCATCCCGGCGGTCGCAACTACACGAGCTTCCCGGTGAACGCCTACGAAGCCGAGAGCCGCCGCCTCGCGCGCTTCTTCCGCCTGGGCCACACGCCCGGCCCGGTGAAGGTCAAGCCGGCGCAGGTCAACCCGGAGCTGCCCTTCACGCTGGATTTGCGGAGCGTGTGAGCGTGCCCTCCGGCTTCGCTTCCGTGTGCTTGGAATGGCCGGTGGCAGGGAAAGCAAACCGGTTTCGACGCGCCTTCAAACCCCACCGACCCGCCGTCAGCCCTTCATCCCCTCAAGCAGGTAGGAGCGCACTTCGCCGTGGCCCTTGCAGTGGACGGTGCCGCGCGCGGTGACCTTGAAGTGCCCGCGCAGCAGCCGGCGGGTGCCTTCGGAGAGATGGATGTGGTCGGGCAGGCCGCTGGACTGCATCCGGCTGGCGAGGTTGACGGCCGTGCCCCAGAGGTCGTAGGTGAACTTCTTGCGCCCGATGACACCGGCCACGACCGGGCCGGTGTTCAGGCCGATGCGCACGCGGAGGCTGATGCCGGAATCGCTGTTCAGGTCACGCACGGTCGCCAACATCCCCAGCGCCATCTCGGCCACCGCCTCGGCGTGGTCGGCGCGCGGGAGCGGCAGGCCGCCGACGACGAGGTAGCTGTCGCCGATGGTCTTGATCTTTTCGAGGCCGTGCCGCTCGGCGAGGCGGTCGAAGCGGGAAAACAGTTCGTTGAGGATGGTGACGAGATCCTCGGGGTCGGTCTCGTTGGCGAGCGTGGTGAAGTCCACGATGTCGGCGAAGAGGACGGTGACCTCGGCGAAGCGCTCGGCGATGTTGCGCTCGCCGCCCTTGAGCCGCTCGGCGATGCACTGCGGCAGGATGTTGAGCAGGAGGCGCTCGGATTTCTCCTTCTCCATTTCGAGGAGCTGCTTCTCCTGCTGGAGCTGGATGAGCCGGAGGCGATCAAGGTCGCGCAGCCGTTTGCGGTCCAGCGAGGCGTTGACGCGCGCGCGCAGGATGGTGGCGTTGACCGGCTTGGGCAGGAAATCCTCGGCCCCCATTTCAATGCAGCGCGCGACGGCGTCGAGCTGGTTCATCCCCGAGGCGACGATCACGGGCAGGTGGCGCATGAAGGGGTCGTCTTTGATGGCCTGGAGCAGCGCGAAGCCGTCCATCGCGGGCATCTGCATGTCGGTGATGAGCAGGTCGAACTCCCGCTCGTGCAGCGCGGCGAGCGCCTCCTCGCCGTCGCGCGCCTCGGCGAGGTTCTGGTAGCCCAGCGCACGGAGCATGAGCAGCAGGACCCCGCGCATGGCGTCCTCGTCATCGGCCACGAGGATGGCGGCCTGCCGGCCGGACTGGTCGGACTCCGCGCGCTGCAACTGGAGCGCCTGCTCGGGCGAGAGGCCGCTTTGCACCGCGCTGCGCAGCAGTTGGAACGTGCTGGTCTCCTCCGGCGGGTTCGGCGGCTGGCTGGAATCCGGGTCCATGATGTTTCGCTTGGCGACAGAACTGCGGGTAACGCGAAGAAATTCTTGGCACGAACGCACCGGGCCGTCAGCCAAATTCCGGCGCGCCGGAAATCCTGCTTGCCGCGCCGCCGCCTTCTGACGAACACTCTCGCGCGTGTTTCCGAGCGGCTCCGGCAGGACAACTTCTTTGGCAGTGCTGGGCGGGCTGTGTCTGGGCGGCGGAACCACGCCGGCTTGGGCGCTGGGCATCCGCATCGCCGACCAGGATCCCCTCGCCACCGCGCGCGGCAACGCCTTCGCCGCCACGGCGGACAACCCCTCGGCCATCTACTACAACCCCGCCGGACTGACGCAGTTGGAGGGGCACCACGTCCGCCTCGGCGGCTACACCATCGCGTTTGAATCGCGGTTCACCTCCCCGGCGGGCGCGCGCTTCGACACGAAGAGCCGCGTGGATTTCGCGCCGCAGCTTTACTACGCCTACGGGATGAAGGAGCAGCCGCTCGCGTTCGGCGTGGGGCTTTACGCGCCTTACGGGCTGGCGCTGGAGTGGCCGAACAACGCGGAGTTCGGCCTGCTTTACGGCAAGATGGCGCACCTCTCGCTCAACCCGGTCGCGGCCTGGCAGGTGCATCCGACGTTGTCCGTGGCCGCCGGGCTGACGCTGAACTATTGCGACACGGAGATCCGGCAGGAGGCGACGCGCAACCTGCCGGGCGCGGTGGGCAATGGCGTGAACCGGTTCAAGGGCGATGACACGGACGTGGGCTACAACCTGGGCCTGCTCTGGCAGCCGTTGAAAAAGCATTCCGTGGGCGTGAACTACCGCAGCCCGACGACGATGGGCCTGTCCGGCACCGGCACCATCTCCGGCACGGGGGTGATTGACGGGACGGGGCCGGCCAGCGCGCGGCTGCCGTTCCCGCGCCACGTCGTGCTCGGCTACTCGTTCCGCCCGACGCCGGACTGGAACTTCGAGTTCAACGCGGACTGGACGGAGTGGAGCCGGCTGACGACGGTCACATTCCAGCAGTTCACCGGGGCGACGGCGGTGCCGTTCAACTGGCGGTCGAGCTGGTTCTACGAGTTCGGTGTCACGCGCAAGTTCGAGGGCGGCTGGCGCGCGAGCGCGGGCTACATCTTCAGCGAGAACTCCGTGCCGGACGCGAACTTCTCGCCGCTCGTGCCGGACTCGGACCGGCACATCTTCAGTCTCGGCGTTGGCCGCCAGCAGGCGCGGGTGAGCTGGGACGTGGCGTATCAAATGGGGTGGGGACCCAGCCGCAGTGTCAGCGGCAACGCGCTGACCGTGCCGATTGCTTTTGCCGCCGCCCCAACTCCACCCGCCAGTCCCAATGGTCGCTACACATTCCTCAGCCACGCCCTCACCGCTGCGGTCAGCCTCCGTTTCTGAGGCCGCCGCGCCACGCCCCACCCTGCTCATCGTGGATGATGAGGAAGGGCCGCGGCAGTCGCTGCGCGTCGTGTTCAAGGAGCTTTACGACGTGGTGCTCGCGGAAAGCGGTCCCCGGGCGCTCGAAATCGCCCGGAGCCGTCGCGTGGACGCCGCCGTGCTGGACATCCGCATGGCCGGCATGTCGGGCACGGAGCTGCTCGGCCACTTGAAGCAGCTCGATCCGCGCATCGAGGTGGTGATGCTCACCGCCTATGAGACGCTCGACACCGCGCGCCAGGCGTTGCGCCACGGCGCGTGCGACTACCTGACCAAGCCGTTTGAAATTCCCGTCATCCGCGACGCCGTCGCCAACGCGGTCCAGCGGCGCGCGTTGAACGAGGCGATGGCGGACGGCTCGAAGCGCGTGCAAGACCTGCAGGAGGAGCTGCGCAACCTCCAGTTGCAGGGCGAGATGGCACGCTCGCAGAACGAGATTTACGCCAGCGTCATGCACGACATCGGCAGCCCGCTCACGGCCGTCTCCGTGATGCTCCAGATGGTCAGCATGGACCTGGAGGCCACGCGCGGCGGCGCGACTTATTCCGTCAAGGAACAGCTCGCGCGCGTGAACCAGCAGGTGGCGCGCTGCATGGAGATTTCCCGGCGCTACCTGAACTACGCCCGCGAGCGCTCCGCGCAGAAGCAGTCCGTCCGCCTCAACCAGGTGCTGGCCGACGTGCGCGAGCTGCTCCGCGCGCACCCCAGCGGCAAGCGCCACCAGTTCGACGTCCAGCTTCTGCCCGCCGACCTCACCATCCGCATGAACGGGACGGACCTGATACAAGTGCTGTTGAACCTCGTCACCAACGCCTTCCAGGCCTCCGCCCAGCCGCTGCAAGTCGAGGTCTTCGGCGAGTATCATGACGACGCCGTGGCCCCGGCGGCGCTGGCCGACTCGCCGCGCAGCGTCTTCGTCAACCGCGACAGCTTCGTCAACGAGCCGCCGCTGGTGGCCCTGCGCGTGAGCGACACCGGGCCGGGCATCCCCGAAACTGTCCTGCCCAAAATCTTCGAGAGCTACTTCACCACCAAGTCGCCGGGCGAGGGCACGGGGCTGGGCCTGGCCATTGTGCGGCGGCTGGTTTCCGAGGCGAAGGGGGGCATCCAGGTGCAGACCGAGCCGCACCGGGGGACGACCTTCACGGTGTTTCTGCCGGTGGAAGTGGGCTGAGGCGCGCGGCGTTCACGCCGCAGCAGGCCGGGTTGGACGAAGGTGCGCCGTGTTTTCGGGACGCTCCGGGCAAAGGGACATTCCTGCGGCCTGCAGGCCGCGCCCCTTGCCGCCAGCCGTTCAGCTCGACGGCTTGGAATACTCCTCTTCCAGCTTCTTCGCGCACTCGGGGCAGATGCCGTGCGAGGCCTTCACCCCGGTCTGCTGGGCGAAGTGCTGCTCCACGGTCAGCCACTTGTTGTCCGCCTCGATCTTCCGGCACCACGCGCAGACATGGAGGAAGGACTCCAGGTAGCTCAGGCGCGAGACGATGAGGTAGATTTTGTAGGCCGAGAACATCCACAGCAGGATGACCACCCCGGACTTCGCCGAAACCTCCAGGTAGTTCGCGTCGCGCTCCTCGCCGATGCCGAGACGGTGCCCGAGGTTGAACAGCTCGTCCGCCCACAGGACCATGACGATGGTGATGAATCCCAGCGCGTGCCAGAACAGCGCCTTGTGCCAGTGAACCTCCTGTTTGGGCGGCGGCGGGGCTTTTTTGTCGGCTGCGATTGCCGGGGTGTCAGTTGAAGCGTCCATGCTTGTGGGTTGGGTGGCCGTCCGGACGGCGTGTTCAAATTCGCTTGGGCAACCGGCGGCTGGCGTCCCCGTTGTCTGGTTCTCTGAACAGCCGTGTTGCTCTTGTTTGGTGGCGCAGAGTTCCCTCGCCCGGGCAAAAAGGCGAGCCAAAAAGGCGGCCTCGTAACCCCCTAAAGTTGCGTAGGACCGTTCACCGGGAGCCGGTCAGCCCCCCCCCTGCGTTGCTCGCTGGAAATTTCCGAGCACCTCGATGAGGTCCGCCATGCCCCACGCTCGTTGTCGCGCGGCAAGCTCATCCGCCGCGCGTCCGTGCTCCCAAACCGCGTGGCGGATGACCAGCCCTGCATCCTCCCGCAGAAGCGGCTGCGCGAGCCAGCCGGCGAGATAACCCGCCAGCACGTCGCCGCTGCCGCCTTGCGCGAGGCCGGCATTGCCCGAGGAGTTCAGGAAGAGTTCGCCGCGTCCGCGCCCGATGAGCGTGTGCCGGCCTTTCAGCACCACCCAGCAACCGCTCCGTGAAAGCGCGATTTCCCGGAGCACCGGCCCCCGCTCCGCCAGCACGCGCGCCTTTGCCACGCCCAGCATCGCCGCCGCCTCGCCGGGATGCGGCGTGACCACGCGCAGCGCCTCGGACGGCGGCCCCGGTGGCAGCCACGCCAGCGCGCTCGCGTCCGCGATGATCGGCAACGGAGATTCCTGCCAGAGGCGAACCGCCTGCTGAACCAGCGCCTTTGGCACCTCCATGCCCGCGAGTCCGGGGCCAATCAAGATCGCCGAGCACGAGTTCGGGAGCGGCGCGTCCGGCGCCCACGGATGCACCATCGCCTGCGCGAGCTGCGCCGCGACTGCCGGATACGCCCGCTCCGTGGTGAACACGCTCACCAAGCCCGGCATCGCCCGCAGCGCGCCGCGCGCCGCCAGCACCGCCGCGCCGTGATAGCCCTGGCTGCCGGCGAGGATGGCGAGATGGCCGAAGGTTCCCTTGTGCCCGTCCACCGGACGCGGCGGCGGGAAGTGCGCGAAGTCTTCCGCCAAGGTCCAGTTCAACTCGGTCTTGAACGGACAAGCCACCAGCCCAATGTCCGCCGCCACTTCCAGCCGTCCGGTGAACGGCGCGGCGTTCGCGCGCAGCAATCCTTGCTTCATCGCTCCAAAAGTTACCGTCACCGCCGTGCGCACCGCGTCGCCGAGCGGCTCGCCGGAGTCCGCGTCCAAGCCCGATGGCACATCCACGGCGAGGATGGGGATGTGCGACTCGTTCAACGCGGTGACCAGCTTCACCCAGTCCCCCGCGAGCGGGCGGCTCAGGCCGATGCCGAAAAGACCGTCCACGATGAGCGCACCGGAAAAACCCTTCACTTCCGCGACCGCCGCCGCCGGATCCGTCACGTCCACAACGCGCGCGGAGCGTCCCGGCAATTTCCCGGCGGCGAAGCGCGCGTCGTCTCCATTGTGCCCCTTGCCCGCGAGGACGAGCACTTCCGCTCCGGGCCGGGTCATCCGCAACGCGACTTGCGCCACCGCCGCGCCGGCGCGGCGCATGACGAATTCCTCGGACACGCCGGTCGCCCACGCCGCGCGCTCCCACTCGCGCATCTGTGCGATGGTGATGACGGGTGTTGGCATGGGGCGATTAGAAGGCAAAGACAGGGCAGACGCAACGACCCGCAATGCGGCCGACGGCGAGCACGCGGGGCGCGGTCTTCAGGCCGCAGGAGCGGACGAACAACCGCAGTTGGACGAGCAACAATTGCCTGGCTGGCCGTCTGCGGCGTGAACGCCGCGCTCCGCACCGCCCTCGCCAACCTGGTCCGCGCACGCGCAAAGCCGGTGGTAATACTCCTCCCGGCTCAGGCCCAGCGCGGCGGCTCCGAACGCCTCGGCGTCCTCCGGCGTGGCGAAGTCGCCGTAGTTCACGGCGACCAGTTGGTAGAGCACGAGCGCGGGCACGGAGTCGAGGTCACGCTCGAAGCGTGGGTGGACGCAGATGCGGTAGCCAGCCTCAGGACTTTCAGCGAGCGGTTCGGGATAGGCGAACTCGCCGGCTTGGAGCGGCAACGCATCGAACGCGATGCTGCACGGGTAGCGCACGAACTTGCGGTCTTCGAGCAGTTGGTTGAGTTCCGCCCAGCCGAGGTGCGGGCCAAACTTGGCGCGGACTTCCCCACCCTTCGCGGCGCAGTGGTCGCGGAGGGATTGGCGGGCGTCGTCAGTTGTAAGTTGGCGGATCATGGAACGGTGGCGCGGGTGAAGCGGCCTTGCAGGATCGGCACGGCGACACGCAGCAGGACGGTGTAAACGAGCAGGCCAAACGCCCAGATGCCAAAGCAGATGAGCGTCTCGTTCCACGTCGGCGAGTATTCCACGATCTCGCCCAACGGCGACGGCACGAAGCCGGGAATCACGAGCCCCATGCCCTTCTCGATCCAGATGCCGACGATGGCCAGCACGCACGCGAGGTCGAGCCACTTGAGGCTGGTGCTGATGGGCAGCATGAGCAGCGTGAGCGCGATGAGGTTGCAGGCGATGGCGGTCCAGATCCACGGCACAAGCGCGTGGTGGCCGTGCAGGCCAAAGTAGAGGTATTGCGCCGAGCTGACGTGGAGGTTGCCCGTGTAGAACTCCTTGAAGACCTCGTTCCCGAGCAGGAAGACGTTGATGATCATCGCCACCTGCACGATGTGCCGGAGCGTGAGCAGCGCGCGGTCGCTGATCATGAGGCGGTCGTGCATCCGCGCGCGGATGACGCGTGCCATCTCAGGCGTCTTCATCAACTGCCGCAACGCCTCGGCGGGCAGGCGCAGCACGCGGCTTGGCTCCTCGGCCACGGCGGTGGCGGTGCGCGGCGTGCCGTTGAGCGCGGAGATCTCGCCGAACTGCTCGCCCGGCCCCAGCGTGCGGACGGTGCGGACGCGGCCGCTATCCGTGCGGTTCACGGAGACGCGGCCTTGCAGGACGAAGTAGGCGTGCTGACCGGGCGCACCCTGCCGCAGCAGTGCGAACGCGGCGGGCACTTCCAAAATTTTCGCGGCCGTGAACAACGACTGGCGGACGGGGCGCGGGACTTCGCCGAACGCCGGGAGGGCCTGCGCGAGCGCTGCCAGGTCATCCGATGTTGCCGCCCGGGTGACAGGCTCTGGTCCGGGCGTTGCGGTCTCCTCCGGCCCGGCCTGTGCGTGCGCGGTCACGCGGCGGATGATTTGCAGCGCGAGGATGATGAGCGCCGGCCCCGCCGTGAATGCCGATGCGAGGAAGCGCGGGCCGATGATGGCGGAGTTCCAAAACGGCCGGCCGCCCAGACCGACGTAGAGAAACGCCGTGACCGTGTGGATGGACACCGCCCACACGATGCCGATGAAGATGGGCGGCAGGTAAAGCCACTTGTTCGGCGGACGCTTCTCGTAGCGGCACCAGAGCAGGTAGGCGCAGACGTAGATGTTCAGCACGAGGTAGCCGTTCAGGACGATGACATCCCAGCTCAACAGCGATCCGGGGAAGTTGAATTTCCCGATGCCGGGAATCATGTGCCAGAAGCGGTCGGGCCGGCCCAGGTCCACCATCACAAACGCCAGGCACATCAGAATCGCCGCGATGGCCAGCAGCTCGCCGAAGATGACGAGGTCGTGCAGCTCCTCGTTTTTGTAGACGTAAACGGGGATCACGAGCATGACCGCTGCCGCCGCCACGCCGACGAGGAAGGTGAAGTTCGCGATGTAAACGCCCCACGCCACCTGGTCCGTCATGCCCGTGGTGGCAAGGCCGTGGACGAATTGCTTCGCGTAGGCGTTGAGGCCAACGAGGCAGAGGGCGAACAGCAGGCCGGTCCACGCGTAGTAGCGCCAGTCGCCCTCGCAGGCGAGCTGGCCGCAGCGCCCGAGGAAGCTCAGAAAGTTTTTCACCGACCGGGTCATACGTCGAAGTAGTAGAAAAAGCGCGGCAGCGTCCCGACTTCCTCCTTCAGCACGAAGACGCGCTTGTGCCGGAGGATTTGGGAGACCTCGCTCGCCGGGTCAAGGATGTTGCCGAACTTGCGCGCGCCGGTCGGGCAGACTTCGAGGCACGCCGGATATTTCCCCGCGCGCGTGCGCTGGATGCAGAAGTGGCATTTCTCCATCACGCCCTTGTGACGCGGGCGGTTGCCCAGATACGCCATGTCGGGGTTGATTTGCTCCTTCGGGATGCCCGGCTCGGCGAAGTTGAACCGGCGCGCGAAGTAGGGACACGCCGCCTCGCAGTAGCGGCAACCGATGCACCAGTCGTAGTCAATCACCGTGATGCCGTCGGTCTCCTGCCAGGTGGCGTCCACGGGGCAGACCTTCACGCAGGGCGGGTTCTTGCACTGGTGGCACTGCACCGGCATGTAGAAGAAACCTTTCTCCGGCACGGTCGGCGTCTGATAGTGATGGTCGCCCTTCTCCATGTCGAAGGTGCCGTTGGGCATCTTGAGCACGCGGATGTATTGAATCTCCGGGCTGCGCGACTGGTTGTTCTCCGCGACGCACGCGTGGACGCACTTCCGGCAGCCAATGCAGCGCGTGAGGTTGAGGCAATAGACGAACTCGACGCCGTCCATCGGCCGCAGGTCGCGGACGTGCGGGCGCAGGCCGTATTGCTTCTCGACCTCGCGGCGGATGCGCGCGAGCGCCTGTTCCATCTCGACGGGCGTGAGTTCCTTGTAGTGATTTTGCAGGAACTCCTCGACCGAGCCGAAGTCGCTCAACTCGCGCAGCGGGGCAAGGCTCGCGGCCATCGCGGCCAGACCGGACGCGACCGCCGCAGACGTGCGGAGAAAACTTCTCCGGCTTGTCCCGCCCGTCTCTGGCGCGGGCACTGCGAGGTTCGGCAAGTTGGTGTTCGCAGCCATGTCAGTGTCCTTTCGCCACCGCGCGGGCAGGCGGCGGCAGGGGTTTCAGGAGCGGCAGCATAGGCGCGTGCGGGTCGTGACACGACGTGCAGTCCTTGCGGTCGGTCGCTCCGAGCTTCGCATTCCAAAAGCCATTGCGCCGTCCATGAACGCCCGACTCCCAGTCGCGGTAGCTCGGACCGTGGCAGCTCGCGCAAAGCAACGTGCTCTCGGTGAGCTTGAGCTTCTTGCCGCCAGCCGTGCGCAACTCGGCGAGGTTCGCTGGGTCGTGGCAGTTGAAGCAGTGGTCATTGCCGATGGTGCGGCCGTGGCGTGCGACGTCGTTCGTGTGGGCGGCGGGCGTGAGAACTTTGCCTTCAGTGTCGAACTTCAGCTCGACCTTCTCCTCGGGCGTGTGGCAGGCCGCGCAGTTCATTCGCGAGAAGACCACGTCGCGATGTGCCACCGAGGGAATCAGGACGCCCGCCGCATCAAACTTCGGCGCGACCGGCTTGTCCTTTGAGTGGCAGGCGTAGCAGTCCAGCCCGGACACATCGCCGCCGGACTTGGTCAATTCCGTCATCGAGAGGCGCACGGTGGCGGCGTTCGTGAAGACTGGGGCGGACGGGGCCGGCTTGTGCGCGACCGCTGTGCCGCTGCCTGTTGTGGTCCAGAAGGCCACCGCAGCACCCGCGAAAAGGCCCGTCAGGCCCGTCAGCACCGCTGAGGTTTTCTGGTTCTCGTTCATCTGCTGGAAGGGTCGAAGAACGCTTCTTCTCCCTCTCCCTTTGCGGAGCAAGGGGAGAGGTTCCACGGCCCGATTTCAGCCCCTGAACTGGAGCGCGGCCCTCCGGGCCGCAGCGGCAGCTTGCGCAGAGCGGCGTGCGAGTTTCCGCAGTGCACTTGGATGAAGGTGGCCGCTGCGGGCCGGAGTCCCGCGCTCCGCTTGACGGAGAGGGCTGGGGTGAGGGGTTGCGTGCGTCGGCGCAAGTGGCCGCTCCCCTCATCCGGCCTTCGGCCACCTTCTCCCCTCGCTGCGCGAAGGGAGAAGGCGAACTTCCGGCAGCCACTGTTGAATCCACCGGTTTTCATGGTCAGAGAGAGTCGCCGGCGTGCTGCTTCGCGCCGCGCGCATCACTTAGCGAAGGTGCGCACCTTCGCGACAAGCGCCTTCAGTTCATCGTCGGAAAGCACGGCTTTGAAGGGCTTCATTTTCTCCTTGCCCTTGTCGGTCACGCCGTCCATGAGGCGTTGGAGGATTTGCTCGTCGGTGAACTGCTTCTGGTAGGCCGCGTCGGTGAGATCCTTCGCGCCGGCCATGCGCCCGGCCTTGGTCCGGGCCTTGCCGTCCGCGCCGTGGCAGGAGCCACAGTGCTTGGTCCAGTTCTCCGCGACATCGGCCGCGCGCAGGGTGGATGTTCCGACCAGCAGCATGGCTGCGGTTACGAGGAGAAGGGTTTTGGTTTTCATGGGACGGGTGGGTTGAGCTGAGTCAGAAGCGGTAGGTGATGGTGGAGAAGACGAGATGCGCGTCGTAGTTGTCGAATCCGCCGGAGGTTTCATCGCGGTGGCGGAAGTAGCCGTAGTTCAGCGAGCCACGGACGGTTTTGCTGAAGTTGCGGGTGAGTCCGATGCTGACCGTGTGATCGTTGGCGCTGGTGCCGTAGGGCATGCTGACGCTGGAATTGTTGATGAAGTTGTTGGCGCGGTAATAGAAGTAGTTCGCCAGCAGGTCAGTCTTGTCATCCACGATGAAAGTCACCGTTGCGGTCGCCTGCCAGTAGTCGTTGCGCGCGTCGGTGACAGTCCCTGTGATCGAGCTGGCGGGCGTGGTCGTGCTGTCCAGCGCGTAGCTGAAGCTGCCTTGCATCAGGAGCCGTGACCACGGAGCCCAGGTGAGATTCTGGCTGACGATGTGCGCGGTGGTCTTCCCGCTTTCAACATTGCCCAGGTTGTCGCCGCGCGTGTTGATGGTGGAGACCTGATAGTCGTAGCGCGTCACCGACGTGACGTTCGGCAGCGGACGCCAGGTGGCCCGCAGATTCAGGTCATCGGTCTGGAAGCTGTGCTCGCGGAGGAAGGCCGGGTAGCGGTTGCCGGCCACAAGTGTGTTGGCCGTCGAGTCCGTCAGGTGCGTGTAATCGTTGTCCACCGTCTTGTGGTAATACTGCCCCGAGAAGTGCAGCCGCCGCAGCGGATACCAGTTGGCCCCGACGGTGTATTTCTGCGTGAAGCGCTCGGAGTCCGTGTTTCTCAGAATGACCGGCGTGCTCTGCTCGCGCAGGTAACCGTCCCCTTCCGACCATTCACCCCGGGCGTAGAGCACCCAGTTGGTGAAGCCGGTGAACCGCGCCTCCAGCGCCTCGGAAACGGTCAGGAAGCCGCTCTGCACCGAGGTGATGCCCGTGGGCACGTTCGCGACGGAGTATTGCGAACTGTCGCCGGTATCAATCTTCTCCGCGCGCAGGGACGGAACGACCACGAAATCCGCAAACGGCTCCCAGCGCAGCGACAGGTTCATCACATACTGATCCACAATCGAGCCGCCGGAGAGGCTGGTGTAGCCGCTGTCCACGTAAGCCGGCGAGTAGGGCGCATCGAAGCTCGCCCCATAAATCCGGCTCCCGCCGATGTCCGTGTCCAGCCGCGTGTAGGAGTAGCCGCTGGTCAACAGGGTCCGGTCATTGAACCGCGTCTCCGTGAACGCGCGGACATTGAACATGTCCGACTCGAACACGTCGCGCTGGGTGACGAACCGGTTGCCCACACCCGCGGCTTCGGGGGTCCGCCGCTCCTTGAATTTGTTGTCGGTGTCCGCCATGTCGAGCCGGAAGCCGATGCCAAAGTCCGACCGGCCAACGGTGTGCCGCAAGTCCGCCAGCACGCGGTTCCTGATCTCATTGATCTCCCGGAAGCTGGGCACCATCCCGCGCGTCACGCCGCCCTGGGTCGAATCACCCCAGATGATCGAGTCCTTCGTGCCTTTGCGATATTCGCGGGACAGCTTCAGCGTCAACATCGGGCCGTCCGGCGGGGTCAGCCCGCCCTCGACCCAGATTTCACCGCGCCGGAGGCTCAACTCGTCGCTGCCCAGCGAGATGAATCCGCCGGTGGCCGGGACATATCCGGCGCTGCCGTCATACCAGGTCTTGAACTGGCGAAACCCGGCCCGGAAAAAGCCCCGGTCGGGGTCCACCACCTGGAGTTTCACCGAGTAATCCTCCCCGCCATACATGGCCTGGCCATCCAGCTCCAACATTCCCTTTTGCCCGAACATCAACTCGTAGTGGAAGTCCTGCAACCCACCGAGCACACCCTGCTTCCGGCCCCAACGCTCCTGAAATTGTGCGCGGTTGCCGCTCGTGGACACGCCGCCGACACCGACGGTAATCCAGTTGACCGGCTCCTCGTTGGGGTCGGCCTCGGCAGCTTTCTTCGGCTCGGCCACCTTGTTGGTCGCGACCGTCTGCGCCGACGCGTGCGGAAGCAGCGACAGCGCGAGCGCGAGCAGGAGCGCGGCCTTCAGGCCGCAGAAACGTCCGGCATGATTGCGGGGCGTTTCGCGGCACCCGATTGAATCTCCACGCGCTGCGGCCTGAAGGCCGCGCTCCTCCCGCGTTGTCCCGGCCAGGGGTGGTTGAAATGTCTTCATGGCGCGCTCCTTTCAGAACCGCAGTGAGGAACCGATGTTGGAACCATGCACCTCCTCGTGGCAGCCGCCGCTGAAGCAGCTTCCCCGGGCCATGGAGCCAACATGGTTGCGGCCGCCGATGACCAACACGCCTGGAGCGGTCTGCTGCTGGAAGTGGCACTTGAGGCAGAGCGTCGAGTTGCGTTCGGTGAGCATCCGGCGGTTCACCGAGCCATGCGGCTTGTGGCAGGTGGTGCAGCCCTCGCGAATGGCCTCATGCTCGAAGACGAACGGCCCCATCTGCGCCGTGTGGCACTTGCCGCAGGTCTCCTTCTCCGTGGCCAGTTGCGTGCCGCCGCCCGCGATGGCCGAACCCTTGTGCGGGTGATGGCAGTCCGCGCAACTCATCTTGCCCTCGGGCACGGGATGGTGGTGCGGCAGATTGAACTCGCCCTGCTTGTCGAGATGGCACACGAAGCATGCCTGCGAGTCGCGGCGCGGGTTGAGGATGTTGTTGCGCCCGCCGCCGGCCTGCGCGTGCAAGCTGCCGGGACCGTGGCAGCCCTCGCATCCAAGCTGCATGGCGTTGGTCCCCTTCGCCATGAGGCGCGCATGGCTGGAGGTTTTGAAATCGCGGACGATTTCCGCGTGGCACTGCGAGCAGTTCTGGTTACCGACGAACTCCGCCCCGGGAATGGTCGGGGGCACCACGACGGTCCGCGTGACCGTGGCGCAGGACACCATCGTCACCGCCGCCGCCAAACCGACCGCCAAGGCACCCCACCGCACGATCGAGGCTACCCACGGGCGGCCCGGCTGCGCGGCGGGTTGACCTGCTTCGTCCGGTTGGTTCTCAGCTTTCACGCCGCCAGAGTGGCGACCGCGGCGCCGGCGGGCTAACCACCGCTTGCCAAGAGCTGCGCATCTTATGGTGTGCAAGCCGACCAGCAACTTGGGCAAAGCGGGTTGAAGCCATCCCCGGTGCTGGTGCGTCTGGCCCTCCGACATGCCGACCAAGACCGCACTCGCCACCCTCGCTGTTTCACTGAGTTTCGCCGCGCCGTTGCTGGCAGCCCCCTCCGCCGACTGGCCGCAGTGGCGCGGCCCGGACCGCAACGGCGCGCTCGCCGGCGGGCCCGCGCTTACGAGCATCTGGTCCACCGACGGCCCGCCCAAGCTTTGGGAGAGCGAGCCGATTCCCAGCGACGACGACGGCGGTCACGGCAGCGTGGTGGTCGCGGGCGGACGCGCTTATCTGTCGGTCGTGTGGCATCGCGACGAGCCAAGCGAGACGCGCACCATCACCGACCTCATCCTCCGCACGCAGCTCAGTCATCAAAACCCCGCCAGCCTCGGCAAGGAACTCGTCGCGAAGATTGAGGCCATGCGTGAATCGCTTCCGCCCACGCTGCGCGGCGCGAAGCTCGACGAGTTCGCGCAGAAGTTCATCGAGGAGAACCTCGACAAGAAGCAGCGCCAGCTTTTCAGCGGGTTCGTCAGCGGACGTTTTCGCAAGGGCCAGCTCGCCATCCCGCTGGGCGATTACGACAAGTTGCAGACGCGCGTGGAGAAACCCTTCGCGTCGCAGGCCGAGTTTGAAAAGTGGGTCAACGAGCAGGGCTTCGCCGACCACGTAAAGGCCGCCGTGCTGGCCGCCGTGCCGCCGAGCAAACGCGTCGCCGAGGACACCGTCGTCTGCCTCGACGTGAAGTCCGGCAAGACGCTCTGGATGACGAAGACTCCCGGCGAGCCGAGGGGCCGCAACTGCTCCAGCACGCCGTGCGTCGCGGGTGGGCGCGTCTTCGCGATGGGCAGCACGCACCTCAACGCCGTGGACGCGACGAGCGGAAAGTTGCTCTGGTCACAACCGCTGCCGACGAAGGCACCGGGTTCCTCGCCGCTCGCCGTGGACGGCGCGGTCGTCATCCTCGCCGGCAAGCTCGCCGCCTACGACGCGGTCACGGGCAGGCAGCTTTGGGAGCAACCAAAGGTAGGCGGGAACTACTCCTCGCCCAGCGCGTGGCATAAGGACGGGAAGACCATCCTCGTTTGCAACGGTCGCAATGAACTCGCCGGCGTGGACCTCAAGACCGGCGCGGTGCTCTGGACCACGCCCGGCGGCGGCGATTCCACGCCCGCGCTTGCCGGCGACCGTGCGGTTGTGCTCTCTCGCGACGCAAAAGTCGGCTTCGCAGCCTACCGTCTGTCGGCCACCGGCGCGGAGAAGCTCTGGAACCATCCGACCGACGCGCTGCGCTCGCAGTCCAGCCCGGTGATTCACGCCGGCCACGCGTATCTCTTCGAGGACGGCGAGCATCGCTGCGTGAACCTGGAGTCGGGGAAAATCGCGTGGACCCAGAAGGTCGCCTCCTCCATCACCTCACCCATCGTCGCCGACGGCAAAATTTTCGTGGTGATGAACAACGGCAATAACCTGCTCATGCTCAAGGCCACGCCGACGGACCGCGTGGAACTTGGCAAGGCGAGCGTCCGCGCGCTCTGGATTCCCTCGCCCACCATCGCCGGCGGCAAAGTCTTCCTCCGCCACCGCGACCGCGTGCGCTGCTACGACCTGACGGCGGGGAACTGAACTGGAGCGCAGGTGTCCAGCCTGCGCAAGGATGTCGCGTTGGAACGCGCAGGTTGGACACCTGCGCTCCGTCCGCCTATTTCTCCAGCGGCGGACGTTTCCCGTCGTTGCCCTGGCCGCCGGTGCGGGATTTCATGCGCTCGGCGAGCACCTCGGCTTCCTTGCGGTCAATCGCCCCATCGCGGTTCGTGTCGGCGCGCTCGAAGATGCTTTGCAGCGCCTCCGGCAGTTCGCTCTTCGTGATTTTGCCGTCATTGTTCTTGTCGTTCTGGAAAAGCCGCGAGACGAAGTCGTCGGCGCCCTTGGCGAACGGGTTGGCCTCGCCCTTCTGGCCGCCCCCGCCGCCGGGTTCGCCGCCGAAGCCGCCCTTTTGCCCCGGCCCTTTCTGCCCCGGCCCGCCCTGACCAAAGCCGCCCGGCCCGCCACCTTGCCCTCCCGGTCCGCCGAAGCCGCCGCCGGGCCGCATGGGACGGAACTCATCGTCAGTGAGCCGGCCATCGCCGTTCTTGTCGAGCCGCTTGAGCACGGCGACGGCATTGGCGAGTTCCTTCGCGTCAATCACGCCGTCGCCGTTGGCATCGAGGGCTGTTTCGAGCGGATGCTGCGGCGGGCGGAAGCCTTCGCCGCCACCACCACCAAAGTTGCCGCCGCCGGGACCGCCCTTCTGGCCTTTCTGTCCCGGCCCGCCCTGGCCGAAGCCGCCCTGTGGCGGACGTTGCGGCTCCTGAGCGGTAAGCACGAAGGCGGCGGCGAATAGAGTGAGCGTGGTGAGGAGCGGGAGCTTGGTTTTCATGGCGCTGATGGTTACTGGGTGGCAAGGCAGTAGAGAAATTTGTCCGAGCGCAGAAACAGCTCCTTCCCGCTCACGGCGGGCGTGGCGTTGAACTGCGTCGTGTCCGAGGCCAGCGAGTTGTGCGCGACAAGCTTGAACTGCGGCTTGGCCTCGATGACGAACGTGCCGTTGCGCCGGCTCACGGCGTAGAAGTGGCCGTTCGCCAGCACCGCTGAGGCGTAAAAGGGCTTGCCGCCGCGGCCCGTGGCGCTCGCGCCGGGGAGCCGCTCCTTGAAGACCAGCTCGCCGGACTTCGCGTCGAGGCAGAGCGCGAAGCCCTGATCAGTGACGACATAAAGCCGGCCCTCATGCAGGACGGGCGTGGGCACGTAGGTGCTGTCGCGCGTGCGCCAGAGCTGGTGCGTGCCGGTCACGTCGCCCTTGCCGCCGGTCCTCACCGCGACCGCGCCGAGCTGCGGGAAACCGCCGAATGCGAAGACGACGCCGTCGCCCGCGACGACGCTGGGCGCGATGTTGCCGGGCAGGTTGGAGGTGGCGAACCAGCGGAGCTTGCCGGTGTCGGGGTTGAGCGCCCACAGCTCTTCCGGCAGCGAGAAGATGAGCTCCGGCTGCGCGGACGCGCCCGCGAGCACGGGCGTGCCAAAGACGTATTCGAGTGCGGAGCCGGGGGCGCGCCAGACTTCCTTGCCGGTTCGCTTGTCGAGCGCGACGATGGCGTGCGCTTCTTCCGACGCGGTGATGATGACGGTGTCCTTGTAGAGCACGGGGCTGGCGGCGGAACCCCAGTTCTTCTGGTTCGCGCTGTTGCCTAGCTTGACGTGCCAGAGCTGCTGGCCGTCGAGGTCGAACGCCGCCGCGCCGCCGCGCCCGAAATAGACGAAGACCGCGTTGCCATCGCTCGTGGGCGTGTGGCTCGCGTAGCCGTGCTCGGGCAGATAACCCTCGTATTGGTCAACGGGCGCTTCGCCCGTGACGGACTTGGCCCACTTCACCTTGCCGCTGGCACGGTCCACGCAGACCAACTCGCGGGTGAGCGCGCTTTTGCCCTTCGTCGCGCCGTAGCCCGTCCAGCAGGTCACGAACACACGGTCGCCGACGAGGATGGGACTGGATGTGCCGGGGCCGGGCAGCTCGGTCTTCCACTTCACGTTCTGCATGTCGCTCCAAGTGGTCGGCGGCTGCGCGCCGGCGGCGATGCCCGCGCCGTTCGGCCCGCGGAAGCGCGGCCAGTCCGCCTCGGCGGCGTGCATGGGCGGCAGCGTCACGAGGAGCAGGAAGCACCCAACCATGAAGCGCCCCGGGGAAATGCCAGTGACTGCGCGGCGGATGGTCTTCATGGTCACTTCGGCTGAAAGCCGCGCGGCAGGCTGCGGCCCAGGATTTCAAGAATCTCCTCGTCCGTCTCGCGGGTGCGCCAGTCCGAAGGGAAGGCCAGCCACACATCAAAGGCCTCCTGCGCCTTGCCCTGTCTCACGAAGGCGTCCATCTTCACCTGCAATTCCTCGATGAGCTGGTGGCTTTTGACCTGGTGGGTCAGGAGCGCGTTGTCGGTCTTGCGCTGCGCCTCCTGACTCAGCGGCGTGCCGCGCGCCTTTTCGGCCACCTGCCAGTAGCGGTCCACGATGCCGGTCAGCTCGTCCTTGTTCTCGGCGGCGAAGCGGTCGGCCTCGGCCATCATCTCGGCGGGCGCGGCGTCCTTGAGCGGGGCGCGGTTCTTCGCCGGCGGCGGCGGGAACGGCAGGCGGAGGCCGCTGCCGGGGCCTTTGCCCTTCTTGCCGTCGTCGCCGCCGAAGCGTGGCCGAGTGTCCCGGTCATCCGGATGGTCGGGCGGCTGGAACCCGCCGGGCGCGGCAGCTTGGCCGGCCGGACCGGCGGGGGGCTGCTTGTCCGGCAGCATCATCGGCACGGCGAGCGCGGTGATGAGGATGACCACGGCGGCGATGGCGAGCCGTTGGAGGTTCTTCGGGTCGCGCAGGATTGCACCCCAGTTCACGGTCGGGCGGTGGCCGGCCTTCACGCGCTGGAGGTCGGCGAGCAACTCGTCGTAGTCCTGATAGCGCGCCGCCGGGAGCTTCGCGGTCATGCGCTTGATGAAGCGCTCAATCTCCTCCGGCAGCGGCGTGCCCAGCTCGAAGCCCGTGGGCAGCGGCTTGTTCGCGTGCGCGAGGACGACGGAGAAGTTCGACGCGCCCTCGAAGGGCCGCTTGCCCGTGAGCAGGTAAAGCAGCGTCACGCCCAGCGCGTAAATGTCCGCGCGATGGTCCACATGCGCGGCGTCGTCCGCCTGCTCGGGCGCGAGGAAGTGCGGCGAACCCATGCCCACACCAGTCATCGTCACGTCAGAGTCGTCGGTGAGCTTCTTGGCGAGGCCGAGGTCGGAAACCTTCACGACGCCCTCGCGCGTGAGCATCAGGTTCGCGGGCTTGATGTCGCGGTGGATGATGGCGTTGCGCGCGGCGAACTTGAGCGCGTTGACGGCCTGCTCGAAATACGCCAGCGCCTCGGCGACGGGCAGCTTGCCGTGCTCCTTGACGAAGACCGAGAGGTCGGTCCCATCCACCAGCTCCATCACGAAGTAATACTGCCCCTCCGCGCAGCCGTAGTCATAGACCTGCACGACGTTCGGGTGGTTGAGCGCGGCGGCGGACTTCGCCTCGCGCTCGAACCGGGTGAGGAACTCCTGCTCGCGCGACAGCTCCTCGGAGAGCAGCTTCACCGCGACGCGCCGGTCGAGCTTGAGCTGCACGCCCTCATACACCTCGCCCATGCCGCCGACGGCGATTTTGCGGACAAGCTGGTATTCGCCGAGCTGCGCGCCCGAGAGGTCGCGCTCCTTGCCCTTGAAGGCAATCGCCGAACCCGCCGTGGGCGTGACCGATCCGCGCGGCATCTGGCCGCTCGCCAGCGTCTCGTCATTCGCGCCGGGCAAGTCTTTGGCCGGGCGGCGTGGCGCGGGCGCGGAGTCTGAAATGGTCTCGTCCATGCGGTCAGAGTTTCAACGCCACGCCCTCGCGCGCGGCGAAGATGGGCAGCTCGGCCCCGAGCTTGGCGGCGCGGGCGAGGCAGAGCTTCACTTTCGCCTCCACGTCGGAATCGCGGTCGTCCGGGTCGTGGTGAAACAGGGCAAGGTTCTTCACGTCCGCCTGGATGGCGAGGTCTGTGGCCGTGAGGCAACTCGAATGTCCGCTGCCCATATGCGCCCGATACTGCGGGTCGTCATATTGCCCGTCCACAATTAACAGGTCCGCTCCTCGCGCCGCGTTGAGCAGCGCGCGCGGCACCGGTCGGAGCGTCATCACGTCGGCGGTGGCGGTGCGCTCTTTCGCGCCGGACGTGCCGCTGTCGAGGTCCACGTCCGACGCATAAACCACCTTCCGCCCGTCATGCTCGAAGACAAACCCGTGGCAGCCGCCGGGATGCTTGAGCGGCAGGCTCCGCACGCGCACATCCCCGACGCGCCGTGGCTCCGTGTCATCCAGATGGTCGAAGACCAGGCTCGCCCGGGGCTGCTCCACGTTTTGCGGCAAGAACTCCGCCCCCAGCTCGCCGGAAAGCAGCCGCTTCCGGCTCGTGTCGTCATCGGACACGCCATAGACGTGAACGCGCAGGTCCGGCAGCGCTGCGAGGAAAAACGGCAGGCCCTGAATGTGGTCGAGGTGCAGATGGCTCAGGAAGAGATGCGCCGCCTTCGGCGCGGGCGCGCGGCGGGCGAGGTCGCGGCCCAGCTCGCGGATGCCCGTGCCCGCGTCGCAGATGAACAGCTCGCCGTCACAGCGCACCTCCACGCAGGGGGTATTGCCCCCGAATACACGCGACCGTTGCGCAGTGACCGGGATGGACCCGCGCACGCCCCAGAATTTGACAATCATCGCCATGTTCAGCTCTCGTGATAAACAAACACGCCATCGGCCACCTGCACCACGTCGCCATCGCGCAGCACGGCGGAATACACCTTCAGCCCGTTGAGCAGGACGCCGTTGCGGCTCTCGTTGTCCAGCAGCTCGAACCCTTCCTCGTGCCGGCGGATGAGCGCGTGCCGCCGCGACGCGCGCGCGGAGTTGATGCGGATGTTCGCCGCCTCGTCGCGTCCCATGACGAACTCCTCTCGGTCCAGCGGGATGAGCCGCGGCGCGCCCGCGCCTTCGATTTGCTGCAACCGGTGCGGGCGCACGTCCCGCTCGCGGCGCGCGGCCACGATGAGCGTCGGCACGGTGGCTTCACTGCGGCGATGGGAGGAAGTTTCAGCCATGGGAAAATGTGAGATTAGAACGGACGCCCCTTGCCCGGCGGTCCCTTGCCGCCCGGCCCGCCCTTGAAGTTCACATCGCCCGCACCAAAACGCATCGGACCGGGGCCGTGCCGGAAAAAGCTGCTGTCCGGCGTGCCTTTGAACTGGCGCGGGATGAACGGGAAATCGTCCGTCAACACGTAGTGATATGTGCCCTGCGGAAACTCCGGCGTCACGCCGAAACGCCCGTTGGCCTCGTCCAAGTCGCCCGCCCCCGCGACGAACTGGAAGTCCTCCACGTAGCTGCCGTCGAACTTCCCGCCCGGCCCGCTCGCCCGCGTGCCCTCGCGCAGCCGGTAGCTCGACTTCATCCGCTTCACCGCGCTGTTCGTGCTCTTCGCGTCGCTGTAATCCCACGGGCCGTAAATCGGAAACCCATCCGCCGCCCAGCCGACTTGCGCGACCTTCTCCTTGCCGCCGGTCAGCTTCTCCACCAGCCCCGTCGGCATCCCGTGGTAGTGATACGCGCCGGTCGGCTGGACGTGCGCGTTGTGCCGGTCAATCCCGAGCTTCTGCGAGCCGCTGATGGGGTCGAGCGTCCAGCCGGAGCGCGGGTCCATCTGCCACCACTCCGCCGCGCCGGGGTCGAACACCACGCCGTTGAGCGCGACGCCGAACGGGTGCATGGCAAGCCGCGTGAACTGCGCGTTGGCCTGCGGCCGCACCGGCACGCGGTATGTGTAGTTCTGCGCCGCGACGACGTTCGGGTTGCCGCGATTCGGGAACTGCCCTGGCGCGTGGTCCGGCAGGCCGTTTGCCTTGATGACCCGGAAGCCACCCTCGATCGCAATGCTCACCTGGCTGGGCGCGGGATTTTTTCCATCACCCGCCGGCGCGGCGTATTGCTTGCCCTTCTGCTCGCCACCGCGCCCGCCGGGGCCTTTGGGTTCCGCCGGGCGGTTTTGCGCGCGAACCAGGGCGGTGAGGGAAACCACCGCGAGGAGCGTCACGGTCTGGCGGGTGAAGGTGCGATGGTTCATGCGAGTGCTGGCTGGCTGATTACTGGACGACGGAAGCGAAAGTCGCTTCCAAGAATTCGCGGCGGACGGACCGGGCACACGACTGCCTCCGGTCCGCCCGCCGTTCGCCCACACGGGCAAAGTGAAGTGCGACGCTCATGGCGATGGCGCGCTGGCGGCGCGGCGGGTCGCAGGCCGCAGCGACTCGTCGGTGAGGGTTTTCAGGAACGCCACGAGCGCGTGCAGATCCTGCGGCGGAATGCGCACGCCGCCGGGCGGGTGCTTGGCGAGGTTTGGGTCGAGCGTGTCACTGCGCTGCACGTTGCGCACGTAGTGGAAGACGGCCTCCTCCAGCGTGCGATGCCGGCCGTCGTGCATGTAAGGCGCAGTGAGTTCCACGTTGCGCAGCGAAGGCACGGAGAACTTGCCCTTGTCGCCGTCGCGGCCAGTCACGAGGAAGCGACCCAAGTCCTTCGGCTCGCGGTCGAGGCCGTTGTTGGCGAAGGCGACGTTCTGGAACAGCGGCCCGCCGTGGCAGTGAAAACAGTCCGCGCCGAACTGGCCGCGGCGCGGGTCGAACTCGGTGTGGAACAGCTCAAAGCCACGCTGTTCCTCCACGGTGAACTTCGCCTCCCCGCGTAGCACTCGGTCGAACTTTGAATCGAAGGAAGTCACCGTGATGAGGAACTGCTCCAGCGCCAGACCAACCCGTTCCGCCGTGATTTCCGGCGTGCCAAAGGTGCGGGCGAACATCTCCCCGTAACTGGTATCAGCCGACGTGAGGAGGCTCTGATTGATTGCTGATTGCCGGTTGCCGATTGCCGATTGGGAAGTTGGAGCCTCCTCACGTCGGCTGCTACGGGGCGGGGTCTTTGCCGATGCTGCCTTCAACTTCGCCACCACGTTCGGCAACGTCTCGTGCATCTCCAGTTCGTCCTGAATCGGCATGAGCGCCTGCTGGCGCAGCGACTTCGCGCGGCCATCCCAGAAGAACTCGGACTTCCACGCGAGGTTGTAGAGCGGCATCGCGTTGCGCTTCCCCTCCAGGCCGTCCACGCCGAGGCTGAACGCCTTGCCCGCATCCACCGTGCCGCCGTCCATCTGATGGCACGACGCGCACGACTGCTTCTCGCCGCGCGAGAGCAGCGGGTCGTTGAAAAGCCGCCGCCCCAGCTCGACGCCTTCCACCGTCAGCGGATTGTCCAGCGGCAATGCGGGCTTGGGGAAATGCGCCGCGTAGGTGAAGCGATACGGCGTGCCGATGATGTTGGTAGGGCGGGGTGTCCCCACCCCGCCGCCGGCCACCCGCGAGCCACTGTCGTTCGGCGGCGCGGCGGGGACACCCCGCCCTACCAGCGGCGGTTGCAAACCGCCGGCACGGCTCACCGCGAAGGCCCGCTCCACGTTGCCGCGCAGCCAGTCCGCCAGCTCATCGCCCTCGCGCGAGTGCGTGGAGAGCGTGTCGCGGTCCAGCGTGAGTTCGCCAAACACCGTGGCGAGGTCGAAGTCCAGCCGCACCGTAGCCGGTGCGGAGCTGACAGCGAGCGTCACCGGCACGTCCACAGTCATCAGTTGCCGGTCCGTCGCGAGGTGCCAGGAAAAACCCGCCTGCGGAGCGCCGGTGTCCAACCGGCGATTCGGCGGCGTGCCCGTCCCCGCCGGTTGGACACCGGCGCTCCCGCCGAGGGCGGGCGAGGGATGGCTCAACCCCGTCTCCGCCAGACCGGTGCTTAACGGATTGACCCGCTCGCCACCGAAGCCCTCGCGCTCGCCCGCGAAACGTGGTGGCAATGCCCACTTGCCCTCCAATGCGAGGAAGACGTAGCCGCCCTGCCAGTTCCAGTGCAGCCCGTTGACCTGCGGGTTCAGCGGATGCGCCGCGTCCCACTGCGCGGGGCTGGCGTGGTTCTGCTCCGTTGGCACGCCGATGTTGAAGCGCAGCCGGTCGTAGTCGCCCGCCGGCAGGCCGCGCAGCACGAAGTTCGTCCGGCCCTCGCGTGCGCTGATGAAGGCATACCAGTGGTGCTTCTCCAGCCACGAGCCGTTCGCGCGCCGCACCGCGACGCCGGAGAGCAACATGTCCAGACGCGTCACGGTCAGCGCCTGCCCGGCAGTGTTGGTGCAACGAAGCTGGTCAAACACCAGCGGCTCGCCCCGGAAGCGCGGCGCGATGGACACCGTCACCTCCGACTCCGCGCCGCGCGCGTGCTGCGTGAGCCAGAGCAGCAGCCCCAGCACCGCGAGCAACGCCCAAGCGCGGGCGATGCGCTGGTTGGTGGTGAGTCCCGGCGGCTTCATACGTCACGGAGCGCAGGTGTCCAACCGGCGCGTTGAAAGGCCGCCGCATCGCGCAGGTTGGACACCTGCGCTCCATCCGCGTGCGAGAAGAGTTTTGGGCGGCGGCGGTGTCATGGCGAAATCCTACTGAATCGTCACCCCGCCCGTCAGCGTGTAAGTCGCGCCCATTGGCATGCCCGGCGGCGGCGGGAAGGTGACGACGACATTCTGCGCGCCGGTCGCGGCGTTGGCCGGGATGACGAACGTGGCGACCACCGTGCCCTGCGCGGGCCGCGAGATGCTGGTGCCGGTGATGCCCGCCAGCGTGACCGACGAAGGCAGGATCGTCTGCGCCATCATGTCCGTGAGCGGCGGCTGCGGCGGGTCGGTGGGGAGCGTGATGGTCACCGTCACCGTGCTGCCGCGCGTTGCTGTGCCGCCGGGTGCGGTCGTGGCGGAAGTTCCGCCGCCTCCGCCACCCCCTGCGTTCACCGTGAAGACATTGGTGCCCGTGATGACCAGCGCCACGCCACCGGTCGGCGGCGCGGGGAAGGTCACGACGACGTTCTGCAAACCGGTCGTGACCGGCAGCGTGAAGGTCGCCGTCACCGCCGTGCCGTTGTAGCTGATGCCCGTGCCGCTCGCGCTGCCGAGTGTGACGGAAGTCGGCACCGCGTCAGCCGGCGGGAGGTTCGTGCCACCGAGTGTGATGGTCACGGTGGCAGAGGCGCTGGCAGTGCCACTGTTGGGCGTGACGCTGGCAATGGTGGGCGGCGCGGGCGTTCCGCCGCCGCCGCCACCGCCCGCCGCGTTCACGGTGAAGACGTTCGTGCCCGTGATGGTCAGCGCGACTCCGCCCGTCGGGGGCGCGGGGAAGGTCACGACGACGTTCTGCAAACCGGTCGTGACCGGCAGCGTGAAGGTGGCCGAGACCGCGCTGCCGTTGTAGGAGATGCCCGTGCCGCTCGCGCTGCCGAGCGTGACGGAAGTCGGCACCGCGTCAGCCGGTGGCAGGTTCGTGCCGCCGAGGGTGATAGTGACGGTGGCAGACGCGCTCGCCGTGCCGCTGTTTGGCGTGACGCTCGCGATGGTAGGCGGCAACGGCGTGCCACCGCCGCCTCCGCCTCCCCCTGTGCCCGCTGCCGTCGTCGAGTAGCTCGCCAGCGCGGTGCGGGCGACGCGGTAGAAGGCGCGGCTGCCAGCGGGTGTCACCGCACGGGAACCCGCGTTGCCCGTCAGCGCGACGCCCGTCGCCACCGGCGTCCACGAGCCGTTCACTTCGGAGCGGCTTTCCACCGTGTAAGTCCCGCCCTCCGCCGCGCTCCAAGCCAGCGTGACCGTTCCGCCGCTGACCGTCGGACGCGCCACGTTCACCGGCACGTTCGGGCCGCCGACGAAGTTCGTCGTCACCGTTTCCGTGATGCTCGTCACCGGGCCGCCGCTGGTCGTGCCCTTAAACACGCGACCGATGTTGTAGGGATAGACCGGCGTGCCGCTGCTGTTGATGGTCATGAAGTAGGCGTAGGTGCCGTTGGGAAATTCCGGCGTGACGCAGAAGCGGCCGTTGTGCTCATCGAGGTCGAAGTTCACGCCCTGGGTCTGGCCCACGTCGCCGAGGTATTCGTAGTCCTCGTGATAGCGGCCAATGGTGTAGATGCCGGTGACGTTCGGGCCGAATTCGTTCGCCGCGAGCGTGGCGGAACGCACGCGACCGCGCGCGGCCCACGCGGGCAAGGTGACGCGCCCGGTCGTCGCGAGGTTCACCGTGCCGTTCTGGCCGTTGCGCAACAGGTAGCCGGTGGTCATGCGACGGATGCCGCTGCTGGAATTGCTTGGCGAGGAGTAGCCGTAAGGCCCGTAGATGGGATAGCCGTCCTTCACCCAGCCGAGGATGGGCGAGTGTTTCGTCGGCGTGCCGGCGGTTTCGCTCCAGGTCTTCGTCCCCGCGTTGTAAGTCACGTTGTCGCCGAGCTGAAAGCGCAGCGCGAGCGGGTTGGCGTGATAGTGATACGTGCCGGTCTGCTCCTGGTGCGCGTTGCCAGGGTCGAAGGAAACACCTTCCTCGGGATACGCGTCGCGATTCCACAAGCCGCCGGTGCCGCTCTGTGCCTCCGCCGTGCCGTTCCAATAGTAGCCGTCCTGCCCGTCGAACATCGCCACGCCGTCCACGAAATAGCCAATCGCGCCGAGCGTCGTAAGTGTCGGCGAGGCCGACGCGCTCGGCGTGCGCGGGAAGCGCCAGAGCGTCGCGGTGTTGCCGGGGAGATTCGGGAAGAGCTGCGACTTGCCCGCGTCGAGATACCACGGCCCCATGTTGTGGAAGCCTAGGCCCGTGGTGCGGACATACACGTAGCTCGCGGAGGAGCTGATTTCCTGCACGCCCGCGTAGGCCGGCAAGGTCTGCGCCACCGCGCCGCGCGACCAGGTGAGCGAGGTCGTGCCGGCGGACTGATTCGCCAGCGTCTCGTAGATGCGCGCGTAACGGCCCGAGTCGCGCGTGAACCACGATGAGATGAGCGGCGGCTGAACCGTCGTGCCATCGGTCGAGAACGTCGCGTTCAGCACCAGGCCGAGGCCGCCGGTGACGGCGTCGCTGAGTTGCAGGTCGTCGCTGGTGACGAAGCGCAACTGGCCCGCGTAGCTCGCGCCGCTGAGTGAAGCAGTCGTCGAGTCGAGTGTGAACAACGCCTCGGCATTCAGGACAAAGCCGTTCGAGCCGGTCGCCGAGGAAACCCAGCTCAGGGTCGGGCCGCTGGTGTTCCGCAGGCCGATGCTGACGACGCGGAAGCGCACCGAGCTGGCCGTCACGCCGGCGCTCGCCGACACGAGCGACGCGGCGAAGTTCACGCCCTCGGTGCTGTCCACATGGTTGTCGTCGCCGGTGCCGCCGGGACCGATGCCCAGGTGCGTGCTGTTGTCGAGCAGGGTGAAGACCTCGCCCGCCGTCTGCGAAAACGGGGACATCGTCACGGCCACCGTGACGCTCTGGCCGGAGCCGGCGTCGGTGAAGGTGTAGTTCTTCGTCCCGTTCACGCTGGACGCGAGCGCGACGAGCGTGTCGGACACGGTGACATCGGCGGCGTGGGCCGGGACGAGCAGGGCGAGCGCGGCAAGGCAGCGGAGCAGATGGGTTTTCATGGCGCGGCAATGTTTGCTGCCAACAAGCTGCGCCGCGTGTGTTAAGGGATTGTGAGTCGGGCCGGACAGATTTGTTAAGCCGGTGTAAAACTGCTCGCACCCCGGTTCCAGCCGGCAAAACTTCGCGCAAAACCCGACCACGCCATGCCGACGACCCTCCTGCCTTCCGGTTCGCGCGAGTTCCCAAACGCGCTCGCCTCTGTTATCACCCTCCCCAACGCACACATGGCCGCGCCTCCGAAAACCGCCGCTCCCGCCGCCGCCCCGGCCACGCGCATCCTTGTCATTGACGACGACCGCAAGCTCTGCCGGCTCATCAAGGACTACCTCGAACCGCTCGGCTACAGCGTGCAGGCCGCGCACACCGGGCCGGAGGGCGCGGAGCGCGCCGTGGCCGAGTCGTGGCACGCCATCATTCTCGACCTCATGCTGCCGGGCTGCGACGGCTTTGAGGTGCTCAAGCGCATCCGCACGCAGTCCGCCGTGCCCGTGCTCATGCTCACCGCGCGCGGCGACGAGGCGGACCGCATTGTCGGCCTCGAACTCGGCGCGGACGATTACCTGCCGAAGACCTTTTCCACGCGCGAACTGCTCGCGCGCCTCCGCGCCGTGACGCGCCGCAGCTCTCAGGCCGCCAGCAGCATGGCCGCCGACGCGGACGAGGAAGTGGTGGCCGGCGACCTGCGCATCAATCCCGCCGCGCGCACGGCGGTGCTCGGCAAGACAACGCTGACGCTCACGCCCGTCGAGTTTGACCTGCTGCTCTCGCTGACCCGCGCGCAGGGCCGCGTGAAGTCCCGCGAGCAATTGCTCGACGAAATCCGCAACCGCAACTACGAGGTGTTCGATCGCTCGATTGACGTGCACATCTCCGCGCTCCGCAAAAAACTCGGCGACGACCCGAAGGAGCCGCGCTTCATCCGCACCGTGCGCTCGGCGGGCTACATGCTGATCCGGCCGGAGGTGGGGTGAGCCAATGAACGCGATGCGAACACAGGCTCATTCAGGCTTCGATGGAGCGCGTGTCGCGTGTTCCGTGTTGCGTGAGGACGACCGGTCGCGCACCGGGCTTTCACGCAACACGCAGCACGCAGCACGCTCTTGCCAGAAGTTTTCCCTGTCCACTTCCGCTTTCCCATGACTGCACGCTTCCCCCTCACCGCGAAAATTCTCATCTGGTTCTCCGCGAACTTGCTGCTGCTCATGCTCATCGCGTGGCTGGGGCTGCGGTTCGCCACCCGCAGCGGCTTCGACTCCTTTCTCGCGGGCCACGTCGGCGGGCGCGTCGAGTCCACCGCGCGGGCCATCTTCGGCGAGCTGGAGTCCAAGCCGCGCGGCGAGTGGAATGGCGTGCTGGCGCGCTACGGCGAGACGCACGGCGTGAAGTTCATTCTGCTGGGCGACGAGTTGCAGACACTTGCCGGCGAAGAGGTGGATTTGCCGGAAACCCTGCGCGCCCAGCTTCCGCGCCCGCCGCGCGGCGGCGAGGGTCTCGGCTCCGGCCGGCGCGGCTCGTTGCCCGGCGAACCGCCTGGCGCGAACGAATTCGGCCAGGGCGGTTTCCCCCCGCCCGGCAAAAAAAGTCCGGGCGGCAGGAAAGGCCCGCCCGTGGAAAGCGACTGGACGGAAACTTCCGCGCCCGGTTCCCCGGCTGGCGGGGTGAAGGGGACCGGCAAACAAGAGCCGCCCGGCTCCGCGCCGATTCACCGCCGCTTCCTCGTGCAGTCGGAAAACCCGCGCGCCTACTGGGTCGGGCTGATGGGCGCGCTCCGCCCCGGCACCGGCGGCACGGGGCACCTGCGTTGCACGCTGCTGGCGCGCTCCAGCACGTTCAGTGCGGGCGGGTTTTTCTTCGACTACCGCCCGTGGGTGCTGTTTTGCGCGGGCGTGGTCGCGGTGTGCGGGTTGTTCTGGCTGCCGTTCATCACCGGCATCACGCGCAGCATCGCGCAACTGACGCGCGCCACGCGGCAGATTGCCGACGGCCAGTTCGATGTGCGCGTGGATGACAGGCGCACCGACGAAATCGGCCAGCTCGGCGCGTCCATTAACCGCATGAGCACGCGGCTCGAGGGCTTCGTCAGCGGTCAGAAGCGCTCGCTCGGCGACATCGCCCACGAGCTGTGCTCGCCGCTCGCGCGCCTGCAAATGTCCGTCGGCATCCTAGAGCAACACTCCACTGAGCAACAGAAGGAGTCCCTCGCCGACTTGAGCGAGGAGGTCCAGCACATGAGCGACCTCGTCAACGAGCTGCTCTCCATCTCGAAAGCCTCGCTCAAGCCCGGCAACGTCAAGCGCGAGCGCGTCAACGTGAAGACCGTCGCCGACCACGCCGCCCAGCGTGAGGCTGCCAACAAGGGCGAGGTCGTTGTCGAAGTCCCCGCCGACCTCACCTGTTTTGCCCGGCCCGAGCTGCTGCAACGCGCGCTCTCCAACCTCGTCCGCAACGCGCTTCGATACGCGGGTGACGCCGGCCCCATCACCATCACCGCGCGCCGCGACGGGAACAATTGCGTCATCCTCGTCACCGACCTCGGCCCCGGCGTGCCGCCCGAGCATCTCGACCGCATCTTCGACGCCTTCTATCGCACCGACCCGGACCGCGCACGCAACACCGGCGGCGCGGGCCTCGGCCTCGCCATCGTGAAAACCTGCATCGAAGCCTGCGGCGGCACCGCCACCGCCCGCAACCGCGAGACGCGCGGATTGGAAGTGCGGCTCACGCTGCCGTTGCAGTGAGGGAACGCTGCGGCGCATCCCTCTTCGCCGCCAGCTTGATGCCTGATTCGGATTACTTCGCCGGCAGCCACCAGATGTTCCGGTAGAAGATGGGGTTGCCGTGGTCCTGAAGCTGGATGGGGCCGGGCGTGGGGCCTTCCTTGAGGCCGGCGGCGGTGGTGGTGCTGTTGACCGGGGCCTTCTCGTGAATGAGCACGCCGTTGTGCTTCACGGTGAGGGTGGCGTCCTTGGTCTTCATCCCGGCGGCGTCGAACTGCGCTGAAGTGAACTCGATGTCGTAGGTCTGCCAGGTGAGCGCGGGGAGGCACATGTTGACGGCGGGGCGGTGCTTGGAGTAGATGCCGCCGCACTCGTTGTTCTCGCCCTTGAGGCCGAAGCTGTCGAGCACCTGCACCTCGTAGCGGTCCTGGAGATAAACGCCGGAGTTGCCCCGGTCCTGGCCGCGTCCGAGGGGCTTGAAGGGGAGGAAGAACTCGATGTGCAACGTGCCGCTCTGGATCATCTCCTTGGATTTCGTGCCGCAGCGGAGCAGCTTGCGCTCATCCATCTTTCCGTTCTGCCAGCCGTCCGCGCTGGAGCCGTCGAAGAGCACCTTCGCACCGGCGGGCGGCTTCGCGCCGAGGGTAGGACTCTGGCGAAAGACTTTGATGAGCTTGAAGGCCTTGCCCGCCGCATCCGTGCCGGTGAGCAGGCCGCCCGCTGCAGTGCCGCACACCTTGCCATCGGCGCTCTTGAAGACGGCCTTGGCCCCGTCGAGAGCGCCCTCGACTTCGGTCTTCGCGGACTTGTCCCAACCTGCGCCGGGCAAACCGCCCGTGTGCAACACGAGGCGGAATTTGCTGTCTCCGAGCGCGATGACCTGCGCGCCCAGGCCCGCATCGGCGTATTCGCCCTGCAACTCGTAGTCCGGCCCGGCGGCGCGCGCCTCGGCCTCGGTGAGGTAGGCGGCGGGCTTGGGTTTCGGGGCGTCGGCGGCACTCACGCACGCCGCGCCGAGAAGCAACAGGATGAGGAGGCTGGGTTTCATTCGATTGGTCGGTAGTCGCAACCTTCAGGTTGCGAATCGCGCGCAGGCTGAAGCCTGCGACTACGGTCACTTCGCCGCGACCTTGTGGATGGTGTTGTAAATCTCGCTGCTCACCGGTGAACCGTCGGCAGCCTTGAGGTTGAACTTGATCTTCATCTGCATGGCCGGGGTCAGCTCGGAGAGCTTGAGCGTGACGGTTTTCTTGTCGGCACTCAGCGCGACACTCGTGACCTCGGGCTTGTCGTGCTGCTTGACCTTCGGGTCCTTGGTCGAGACTTCGGGTGAGCCGTAGCCGCCGGAGTAGATGTAGTTCCACATCTCCACGTTCCAGTTGCCGGTGTCCTTGGCGCTGGCCTCGTCGAGTGGCGCGGTGAAGGTGATGCGCACGCCGTCCTTCGAGACGTGCAACGCCTGCGGCATCCGCACCGGCGCGCCGGTGTAGCGCACGCGGCTGAACCCGCCGTCGCGCACGCCCGCCGTCTGCCATCCGCGCAGGCCGGTGGTGTAAAGCTGGCCGTCCTTGGGGCTGAAGCGGCCGCGCATCGTGCCGCTCGGGAACTTGAGCGGGAACTGCACCATGCCCGCCTGCACCACGCCGTCCACTTCCTGCGGCATCACGGCGAAGAGCGTGCCCTTGCCGTAGCTCATGAAGAGAAGCTGGCCGTTGAGCGGTCCCCATTTGGTGCTCTCCACCCACACCTGCCCGCCGCTGGAGTTGTCCATGTTCATCGGCAGCCAGCACATCGGCTGGTCGTAGGCGTGGATGTTGTCGTCGGGCGGGGCCTTGCCGTGCGCGGCCTGGCGCATCCCGTAGAAGCCGCCGTCGCGGATGAGGTTCAGCTTGCTCGAAGGCATGTAGTGGCCCTGGTTGTCGCTCACGGTGATCCAACCGTTCGGGCCGATGCCCATGCCGTTGGGCGCGCGCAGCCCGGTGGCGATGACATCGAGCTTGGAGCCATCCTTGGAGACCTTGAGCATCGTGCCTTGATGCGGCGACTGCACGGTGGGTGGCCACGGCGCGCCCTTCGCGAAGTAGAAGTTCCCCGCCTTGTCCGTGTCGAGGCCGAGGCAGAACTCGTGGTAGTTCGCGGTGACGAAGGTGTCGTTGTTGAAGTTCTCGTAGAAGTCCGCCTCGCCGTCGCCGTTCAAGTCGTGCAGGCGGGTGATCTGGTCGCGGCCCGTGATGTGAACCTTGCCGTCCACGATCTTCGTGCCGAGCGGCTGGAACAGGCCGGAGGCAAAACGCTTCCAAGTCACCTTCTCCAGCGTCGCGTCCAGGCCGCTGACGAGCCACACGTCGCCGTGGAAAGTGCAGACCGCCGCGCGACCGTCGGGGAAGAAGTCGTGCCCGCCGAAGTAGGTCTTGGCGTTCCACGGATTCGGTGTCGGCTCGGTGATGTGGTCCACGACGTAGGGGCCGGCGTTGGTCACCGTCTTGTTCAAGGCATCATTCCACTTCGCGCCGGCTTCTTTAGAGCCGGGCGGAACAGAAGCCTTTCCCGTTGGAACTGAAACGACATTTCCCGTTCCCAGAACTCCCTTGGTCACAACAGCGGGCCACTGCGCAGGTCCACCCTTGGTGAGCGGTGTGAGGTCGGAAGGCGCTTTCGCGGACTTGAGCGCGGCGCGGAGGGCGTCCACTTCCGCGTCGGTGTCCACGCGGGCGATGAAGACTTTCAGATGAAGCGGCTGGGTGCGCGGCGGGGCCGTGAGCGCAAGTTCACACGCCAAAGACACCGTGGTGCCGTTCGTCACCGACTGGTTGCGCTTCTGCGCGGACAGCTTGCTCATGTCCGTGTTGCCGGTGACGCCGATGACAAGGCGGTTCGTGCCGTTGCCGAAGATGGCGAGCTTGAACTCCTTCGCCGACTCGGTCTTGACCGCGCCCTCGTCCGCTCCAGCCACGATGCCCGCGCCGCCGAGGAAGCGCAGCGTCTGTTTGCCCGCGCCGAGGTTCAGCGTGCGCGTGAAGACGCTCTTGCCGCCGATGGTTTCGAGGCCGGGCAGCTCCAGCACGCCCGCGTCACCCGCCGAGTGAGACAGCACGACGTTGTCGCCGTGCATGTAAAGGCCGCGATACTTCGCCTGCGCGCGTGGCAGCGGACCTTGCTGGTTGGCGCGCGGGTCAGTGAAATCCTCGGTCGTCGTCCAGCCGGGGCCGATGCGCGTCTCGAAGGCGAGCCGGCCCTTGATCTTCGGCGGCGGCGGCCACTCGATGCGCTCCTGCGTCTTGCCAAATTCGAGGAAGTCGCCCGACCAGCCCAGCGCGCAGCGCAGCGTGTCGGTGTCGTAGCAGAGGTAGTGGTCCTTGTTCGGCCCGACGGTCACGACGATGCCCTTGCCGGCGGCGAGCTGGCGACCGTCGCTGGACATGATGGTGCCGGAAAAGAACGGCCCGCGCAGGATGCCGTCGGCGGAATTCCCCGTCGGCGCAGCGGAGAGGGAAAGCGTGATTCCAAGCAGGGACAGGGCGGCGGCAACGTGTTTCATAGGTGGCGAAAGCGCGGGATTGTTTGGCCGTTTCGCAAGCGCTGGCAATTCTTTTGCAGCCGGTGACTTGTCTTTGGCCGGGGCTGTGTTCAGCTTGCGTCAATGAGCGGTGCGCCACATCCCACGGCGAATCTCGCGGGCGCGGGCAGCGGCGCGGGCGGGCCTTCCTGCCTCGCGCGCTCGGTCGCCGCGATGCTCACGCGCGAGCCGGCGCTCGAGGCCGTCACCGTCCATCGCACGGAGCCGGCCATCGCCATCGCCACGCTCGGCAACCGCGAAGTCGAGGGCCTCGCCGACCGCGTCAC
>WRPG01000035.1 GCA_009773355.1 Limisphaerales bacterium | reverse complement strand
GTCCGCCACGCCGGGCACCGGCTTCCGCGCGAACCCGCGCTCCATCGAGCTGCTGCTGCGCTCTGCGGAGGACATCGCCCTGCTGGCCGTGCCCTCGCCGTGGACGGCGGAACGCCTCACGGCGGTCGCGGGCGGGCTGCTGGTGCTGCTGGTCGCGGCGTTCGCGTGGGCCGTGCTGCTGCGCCGGCGCGTCACGCAGCAGACCGAGGTCATCCGCCTCAAGGCCGAGCGCGAAGCGGCCTTGGAGGAGCGCCAGCGCATGGCCCGCGAGATGCACGACACGCTTGCGCAAAGTTTCTCCGGCCTCGGCTTCCAGCTCGACTCGCTCGCCGCCAGCCTGCCGTCCGCCGCCGACGCCGCGCGCACGCGCCTCGACACCGCCAAGCAGATGGTGCGGCACGGCCAGGAGGAGTTCCGCCGCTCGCTGATGAACCTGCGCGCGCAGGAGTTGGAGCGCGGCGGCCTCGCCGAGGCGCTCGGCGAACTGGGCCGGCAGATGACCGCCGGCACGGGCATCGCCTTCGACCTGCAACTGCGCGGCACCGCGCGCGGCTTGAGCGAGGCCGTCGAGAACAACCTCCTGCGCATCGGCCAGGAGTGCGTCACCAACGCCGTGCGCCACGCGAAGCCCAGCCGCATTGACGCCGAAGTGATTTTCGAGGCGGACGGGGTCCGCCTGCGCGTGAAGGACGACGGGATTGGCTTCGAGGCCGGGCGGTTGGAGCGCGACAGCAACGGCCACTTCGGCTGGCGCGGCATCCACGAGCGCGCCGAGCAAATCAAGGCCGACGTGCAGCTCGCGTCGAAGCCCGGCGTAGGCACGGAAGTCGTGGTGACGGTGGAAAACTGAATTGAACCACGGATGAACACAGATGGACACGGATGCGGACGGAGGGCGGCGTTCACGCCGCTTCAACACTCGTTGGCCGGACGCGTTGGGTCTTACTGGGAGCTTCCGGTGCTTCGGGTGTTGAAGCGGCGTGAACGCCGCGCTCCGTCCTGTGTCAGCCTGCGTCTTCCCATCCGTGTCCATCTGTGTTCATCCGTGGTTGGAATGCCGTTCCCCGCCTAGTCATGGCCAAGCCCAAAATCCGCCTGCTGCTTGTGGACGACCATCTGGTCGTGCGCATCGGCCTGCGCAGCCTGCTGGAGATGCAGCCGGACCTGACGGTCGTGGCCGAGGCTGCGAGCGGCGCGGCGGCGTTGAAGGAGTTCGAGCGCCACCAGCCCGACCTCACGCTCATGGACCTGCGGATGCCCGAAATGGACGGCGCGGCGACGACGGCGGCCATCCGCGCCAAATCCCCCGACGCGCGCGTGCTGGTGCTCACCACCTTCGACACCGACGAGGACATCTTCCGCGCGCTCCAGGCCGGCGCGTGCGGCTATCTCCTCAAGAACACCGACAGCGAGCCGTTGCTCAAAACCATCCGCGCCGTCCATGCCGGCACTTACCGGCTGCCCGCCGAGGTCGCCGCGCGGCTCGCGCAGCGGCAGGCCGCGCCGGAGCTTTCCCCGCGCGAGCGCGAGGTGCTCGAACTCATCGTGAAGGGCCGGAGCAACAAGGAAATCGGCTCCGCGCTGGGCGTGGCGGAGAACACCGTGAAGAACCATGTGAAGGTCATCCTCGACAAGCTCGGCGTGCAGGACCGCACGCAGGCGGCCACGACGGCGATTCAGCGCGGCATTGTGCGGTTGTGACCCTTACGCGTTACGCATTACGCTTCTTGTAATGCGTAATGTGTAAAACGTAAGGGTTGCCGGCCCGAGTTAGCCCCATCGGGCTATTTACCGGCTGGACTTGAGTCCCCACGCTGCTGTCATCGTCAATTGATGGCCCGACCGAACACCATGAACGCCCTTCGTCTTTTCCCTGGCCTGCTGCTGGCCGCACTCGTCGCCACCGCCACGGCCGCCACCAAGCCCTCCCGTTACGCCGACCTCGTGCTCGCCGACAAGCCGGCGGCTTACTGGCGGCTCAATGACACCGGCGCGACCGCACTGAACTCCGCGCCCGGCGCAAAGGCCGCGCTGCTCAACGGTGCCGTCGAGGGCAAGGTCGCCATCGGCCAGCGCGCGCAGCCGAGCGAGCAGTTCCCCGAGTTCGAGCCGGACAGCGCGGCGGCGGGTTTCAGCGGCAAGGGCGAGTTCATCCGCGTGAAGGACCCCGGCGCGAGCAGCCCGCTGGACTTCGCCAAGGGCGACGCCATCACGATGGAGGCGTGGGTTTATGTGAACAGCCTCAAGGACGGGCAGTATGTCTATGTGGTCGGCAAGGGCCGCACGGGAAACAAGGGTTTCGAGGCCAACAACCAGAACTACGCGCTGCGCCTGCACGGCACCGGCGGTGCGGCCTGCGTGAGCTTCCTCTTCCGCGACACCGAAAAGGGCGATGGCGCGGCGAAGGCCAAGGCGACCAAGGAGGAGGCCGAGAAGAACTGGCATCGCTGGACCTCGACCGACGGCTTCGCGCCCGGCTCCGGCTGGCATCACGTCGCGGTCACTTACACGTTCGGCAAGGGCGGCTCGGTGAAAGGCTATCTCGACGGCGTCGAGGTGAAGGGCAAGTGGGACATGGGCGGCCAGTCCGATGCCGCGCCGGTCGTGGACGACGACGAGGTGTGGATTGGCTCCTCGATGGGTGCGCAGGCGGGCAGCACGTTCAACGGCCTCCTCAACGAGGTCGCCATCCACCGCCGCGCGCTGGACGCGAAGGCCATCGCGACGCGCTTCAACTTTGTGCCGCCCGTCGCGAAGTTCGACCTCGCGAAGCTGCCCAAGGGCGCGGTGCAGGTGGAACTCTTCGAGGGCATCGGCGCGACGGCGAACTGGAACTTCACGCTCGGCATACCGGTCGAGACCTACACCGAGCCGGCGTTTGGCTTCGTGGGCGTGCCGCAGAAATACACCGACCGCGGCGTGCGCGCCGACCGCTCGAATCCGTTCCTGCTCCGCGCGTCGGCGCTCGTGAAGCTGCCGACGGGCGAGCATCGCGTGCTGCTGCGTTCGCTTCAGGGGGCCAAGGTCCATGTGGACGGCCGGCTTGCGGCGCAGACCAAGTTCATCGCGACGGGCGGCGGCGGACACGGCAAGGTCGGTGAAGCGCCCGGCGCGGATTATCCGCCGAGCCTCCGCTTCCCGCTCAACGGCCACAAGGAGGAGTGGTGCACGGTGAAGTCCACGGGCAAGGAACAACTCTTCGTGCTCGAAGCCATCATCGGCGGCAAAGGCCTGCGGCCCGAGGTCGGCGAGCTGACGGTGAGCGTCGAACTGTCCGAGAAATCCGCTGCGACCGCCGTCGCCAGCGCCCGTGCCGGCGATTTGAAATCGCCGTCCGGGGCGAACGAACGCGATGGACGGCGGTTGCAAACCGCCGGCACGGGCGAGCGCTTCGTCCTCCTCGCCCCCACCGCGCGCGTCGCCCACGACGACCTCGCGTGGGAAAGCTATTCCGCCCAGCAACTCGGCCGCCTCGCCACCACCGACGCCCAGCGCCGCCGCGACGCGAATGCCGCCGAGAATAAGTATTGGGCGCAGCGCCACGAGGCCGTCCGCAAGTTTCTCGCCGACAAACCCGGCCCGGGCATTCCCGCCATCGCCCCCGGCACCAGCCCGTCGCCGCGCACGGAAATTGACCGATTCCTCGCCGCGAAGCTCGCCGCCGCAAAGGTCCAGCCCGCGCCGCTCACGGACGACGCCACGTTCCTCCGCCGCCTCGCGCTCGACACCGTCGGTGTGCCGCCCACGCCCGAGCAGTTGCGCGCGTTCCTCGCGGACCAGTCGCCGAACAAGCGCGCCGCCGCGATTGACCGCTTCCTCGCGCTGCCCGGCTGGGCGGACAACTGGGTCGGCTACTGGCAGGACGTGCTGGCCGAGAACCCTGCCATCCTCAAGCCCACGCTCAACAACACCGGCCCGTTCCGCTGGTGGATTCACGAGTCCTTCGCTGACAACAAACCGATGGACCGCTTCGCCACCGAACTCATCGCGATGGACGGCAGCGTCTATCACGGCGGGCCGGCGGGCTTCGGTCTCGCGACGCAGAACGACGTGCCGATGGCGGACCGCGCGCAGATTGTTTCCTCCGCCTTCCTCGCGATGAACCTCGCCTGCGCCCGCTGCCACGACGCGCCGTATCACGACTTCAAGCAGCGCGACCTCTTCAGCCTCGCCGCCATGCTCAAGCGCGACGCGCAGGACGTGCCCAAGAGCAGCTCCATCCCGGCCAACGCCAACATCGTCGTGGGCAAGCGCATTCAAGTCACCTTGCACCCCGGCGAGAAGGTTTCGCCCGAGTGGACGTTCGCCAACTACGGCGGCGCGGCCTCGGCGGACTTCACGCGCAAGCCCGATGACACCCGCGAACAGCTCGCCGCCTACATCACCTCGCCGAGCAACGACCGTTTCGCCCAAGTCCTCGTGAACCGCGCGTGGAAGCGCTGGCTGGGCTGGGGCTTCATCGAGCCGGTGGACGACTGGGAGAACAAGACCGCGTCGCATCCCGAGCTGATGGCGTGGCTCGCGCGGGAGTTCATGGCGAACGGCTATGACCTCAAGCACCTCGCCCGCCTCGTCTTCAACTCGCACGCCTACCAGCGCGTCGCCGGCCTGCACACGCCGAAGTCCGACGAGCCGGCAGACCGTCTCTTCGCCTCGCCCGCGCGCCGCCGCCTCGCCGCCGAGCAGCTCGTGGACTCGCTCTTCGCCGTGACCGGCAAGCCCCTTTCCTCCGAGCTGCTCACGCTCGACAACGACGCCAAGAGCGCCGCGCAGAGCTTCCTGAACCTCGGCTACGCGCGCCGCGCATGGCAGTTCACCGGCCTCTCGAACGATCGCGACCGCCCCGCGCTCTCGATGCCCAAGACGCAGGCCATCGTGGACGTGCTCCAGATGTTCGGCTGGCGCGAGGCCCGCCAGGGGCCGCTCTCCACGCGCGACGACGCACCCAACGTCCTCCAGCCCGCCGTGCTCGCCAACGGTGACATGGGCAACGGCCGCATCGCCCGCCTCACCGACGACTGCGCGGTGACCGACCTGTGCTTGGAGAACCAGCCGCTGCCCGCGCTCGTGGACGCCGTCTTCGCTCGCGTGCTGTCCCGCGCGCCCACGACGGCGGAACGCACGAAGTTCACGAGCTACCTGCAGGCCGGCTACGCCGAGCGCGTCGTGGACTGCGGCCCGCGCAAATCACGCAAGGACTTCGACCCCACACAGCTCCTGAGTTGGACCAACCACCTCAACGCCAAGGCCAGCGAAATCAAATACGTGGTCGAGGAAAAGGCCCGCCTCGGCGACGAGCCGACCCCGCGCCTGAAGAAAGATTGGCGCGAGCGCATGGAAGACGTGCTCTGGGCGATGGTGAACTCGCCGGAGTTTGTGTTTGTGCCGTGAGTTGAGTTGGAGAAAGTTAGCGTCATGACTACGGAAACCCTTGAGAAGGAAGCGATGAAGCTCACGCCCGCGAAGCGGCTGCGCCTTGCGGAGAAGCTGATGAACAGTGTGGACGCCACCTCCCGTCCGACTGGCCGCACCAAGGCAGCTTCCCTTCGCGGAGCCACCTTGGCGGAGACCGTCCGTCGTCTCCGCCCGTTTCCAGATGGCAAATCGTTTTACGACCTGACCAAGGACTTGTGCGGCTCCGTCACCGGCGGACCGGGTGATTTGGCGACGAACAAAAGCCACCTCAAAGACCTCGGGAAATGGAAACGTTGATTCTCGATACGGGTCCGCTAGTCGCCTATCTGAGCGCGGGCGAGCAGGCGCACACATGGGTGGCGAAGGTGTTTCGCGGCATTAAGCCTCCAGTGCTGACGTGCGACGCGGTGCTTACCGAGGCGTATTACCTGCTCTCCAAAGACAACACAGCCACCGAACGGCTGCATGATTTGATTGTGCGCGGTGTCATTGTCTCGGTGTTTGACTCCTCCGGGCAGGTCGAGCGACTTGTCCGGCTCATGCAACGATATGCGGATATCCCGATGCCGTTCGCCGACGCGTGCGTGGTTTGCATGACCGAGGAATTGCCCACGTCTCGTGTGTTCACACTGGATTCGGATTTCCATGTTTATCGCCGGCATGGCCGCCAGCCGATTCCGGTGTTGATGCCGAACGCATCGTGAACACCGATGACAAAGCCGTCGTGATGGACCTCGTGAACCGGATGCCGGAGAGCGCGACACTGCTCGACTTGGCACGAGAGCTGGAGGGCGCGGCCCGGCTGCAAGCGCCCGCCCCGCGTTCCGCAAGCGGCTGGCTGATTGGTCAGGCGTGCCGGGAGGAATGGCACCGGCTGGCCCGCAAGCGCGCAGTGTTTTTCGTGCAGCGGATGCTGCCGTTGTTCAGCCACGGCAGGAATTGATGACGAGCGAACTTTGAGAGCAACGTGAACCATCCCCTCTCATTAGCACCCGGCTTCAGCAGGGTGCCAGCGAGCCAGACGGGCGGAAGCCGTTTCAACGGTTTCCGCCGCACATGGCAGGCAATGGCCATACTCCTCGCTTTGTGGGTTGGTGGACTGCCTGCCAGTTCAGCAATCTACGATACGAACGGCTTGAAACTCGACGTGAGCCTGCGCTTCGACAAACCCGAGTTCATGCTGGGCGAACCAACTTGGTTCACACTCCAAGTTCGAAACCTCTCTGACGTGGACTTGGGGATGACGGTGGGCGGCGATTACCGAAACGAAGTCGGCCGACCTGATAGCTTCAAAATCATGTTTATCGCGGCGGATGGTAAGCCAGTGCCTCAACCGACGGTGCGAATGAACGAAGGTGGCGTCACGGGAGCACGGATAATTGCAGCGAAGGGTAGCGATGCCTTCCGGCTGTTTGTTCCTCATTGGGCCACTTTCAGTGAACCTGGAGCTTACTCTGTCACTTGCGCTCGAAGGCTGGACATCTGGAGTGCTGGCGAAATGTTGAAGCAGAGTGGAAATCGGACCATCTCCAAACCGACTGGTCCCGTGGACGTTCAGGAAAATGGCAAGGTCCGAGTCGTAGCGGCAGACCCCAAGAAATTTGGGGAACTCATCAAGTCGCTGGGCCGGCAGGTTTTTGACGGCAAATGGGATGACCGAGAAGAAGCGATGAAAATCCTGACCACCCTCAACGACAAGAGGGCGGTGCCCATCTTCAACAAGGCGGTCGTCAGCGGCTACACCGTTACAATGACGCCCGCCATCATAGCGCTTGGGAATTTCACGAGCGACGAGGCGTTTGAGGGGCTCAAGCGTGCCATGAACCTCACTGGGAAAGACATTCGGAATGCTGGGAGCACCGAATTGGCCGCTCAACTGGCGGGAGGAATGCGCCACTATGCGGTCCGGAGCTTGATTCAGTGCAAGCACCCCGAGGCGATTCCACTCCTCCTGAACTTCTGGAACGACGACTCAGAGGACGTGCGCATCGCAGTTCTTCACATATACGGAGGAACGGACACAGCAGAAGCTCTCGCGAGACTGCAAGCGTTGTCGCACGACAGGAGCGAGCGGGTTAGCAACGAAGCCAAGCGATACATCAACTTGAGAACGAAGCGAAAATGAAACCTGAGATTGAAACCGCCTCTTTTAAGCGCCGCTCCTTCCTCGCCCGCACCGGCGCAGGCGCTGCCGCCCTCGGCCTCAGCGGACTTTCCGCGCTTGCCCAGGAGAAGAAAACCTACCCGCAGGGCAAGGCCGAGCATTGCATCTTCCTCTGGCTCGGCGGCGGTTGCGCGCACACGGACACTTGGGACCCCAAGCGCCTCGGCGACCCGCAGAAGAAAATCGCCGGCTCCGCCTACCCGGCCATCAACACCGCCATCCGCGACGTGCAGCTCTGCGAGCACCTCAAGGGCACGGCGAACCTCCTCGACCGCTTCGCGCTCCTGCGCACGGTGAACCACGACATCATTGACGAGCACGCGGCCGCCACGAACTTTGTCCACACCGGCCGCCGCCCGACCGGCACCATCACCTACCCGAGCCTCGGCTCGCTCGTGTCGCACGAGCGCGGCGCGCTGGCGGACGGCATCCCGCCCTACGTCGTCATCGGCTACCCGATGGTCATGCGCGGCCCCGGCTACCTCGGCGCGAAGCACAGCTACGTCTATCTCACCGACACGGAGAAAGGCCCCGCCGGCCTCACGCGCCCGAGCTACGTCAACTCCGCCCGCCAGGCCGACCGCGAGCAGCTCCTCTCCGAACTCCGCAAGAGCTACGGCGAGCGCACCAAGGGCGACAAGGTCATCGCCGATTACGACGAGGCGCTCGCCGCCTCCGTCACGCTGGCGAACGGCGACTTCATGACCGCGTTCAAGCTGGACGGCGAGGCGTCGTCGCTGCGGCAGGCTTACGGCGGCGAGTTCGGGCAGCGCTGCATGCTGGCGCGCCGGCTCGTGCAGCGCGGCGTGCGGTTCATCGAAGTCTCCTTCAACCTGAACTTCATCAACGGCACCGGCTGGGACACGCACAATGACGGCCAGCTCAACCAGCACATCCTCATCCAGCAGCTCGACCAGGCAGTCGCGACGCTGGTGACGGACTTGGAGAAGCAGCGCCTCCTCGACAAGACCCTCATCGTCATCGGCACGGAGTTTGGCCGCCCGCCGGAGTTCGATGGCGGCGGCGGACGCGGCCATCAGGGCAAAACCTTCAGTTGGGTGCTTGCCGGCGGCGGCCTGAAGACCGGCCAGGCCATCGGCGAAACCGACGAGCTGGCGAAGAAGCCGGTTTCCAACCCCCTGTCCGTCCCCGATGTCCACGCCACCATCTGCTGCGCGCTGGGCATCAACCCCGCCAAGAACCTCTACGACGGCCCGCGCCCCGTGCCCATCACGGATCGTGGCGAGCCAGCGCGGCAGTTGTTCAGTTGAGCGGAGCGCAGGAGTCCATCCTGCGCGTTCGTGTTTCATTCCATCGCGCAGGTTGGACACCTGCGCTCCGTGTCAGTGCGAGAAGCCCCGGCCGCTCACTTGCGGTGGTCATGCCGCGCTCGACTTCCGTCAGCCCCATCGCCACTCTCCCGCGCCGTGAAACAGACGATTGTCACCCTGGACTTGGAAGGCGTGCTGGTGCCGGAGATCTGGATCGCCGTCGCCGAGAAGACCGGCATCCCCGACCTCCGCCGCACCACGCGCGACGAGCCGGATTACGACAAGCTCATGCGCCAGCGCATCGGCATCCTCGACCGGCACGGCATCAAGCTCTCCGACATCCAGGCCGTCATCGGCACGCTTGCGCCGCTGCCGGGCGGCAAGGAATTCCTCGACGAGCTGCGCGCGCTCACGCAGGTCATCATCCTGAGCGACACCTTCGAGCAGTTCGCCCAACCGCTCATGCGGCAGCTTGGCTGGCCCACGCTTTTCTGCCATCGGCTGCTCGTGGAGAACGACCGCCTCACCGGCTACCAGCTCCGCATGGCCGACCAGAAGCGCGAGTCCGTCCGCGCGCTGCAACTGCTCAACTACCGCGTCCTCTCCGCCGGCGACTCCTACAACGACACGGCGATGCTCCTCCAGGCGGACCAGGGCTTTCTCCTCCACGCGCCGGAGAACGTGAAGCGCGAGTTCCCGCAGCTCCCCGCGCTGGAGACCCACGCGGCGCTGATGGCGCAGCTCAAGGCCGCGCTGTCGCGGGCGTGAGGGAGGGCGGCCTCGGGCGGCTCAGGCCGCCCGCTCACTCGGCCAATTTCTCCGCCACCTCCACCACGCGCGCCAACGCCGCCGCGTCCGAGGGAAACGCCGGCGGGAACTGCGCGCGCAGCGCGGCGGCCAGCTCCGCGTTCGTGGCCGTGCCGTTCATCCGTTCGAGCAGGAAGCGTTGCGCCTCGGCGGCCTCGCCCCGGCGCGGGCGGAAGTTGCCCGCCTTCCTGGCCAGGTCCTGCGGCGTGACCACGCGGCCTTGAAACGTGGACTGCTTGAACCGCGCCACCGGTTCGGCCAGCCCGTCGCGGCGGACGGTGCTGGCCCAGTTCCACTCGTAGTCCTCCCCGGTGAAGAGCGCGTCCAGCCGCACCTCCACGCGGTCGCCCGCGAGCAGCGGCGTGGGCGCGGGCCACGACAGGAAGGCGCTGCCGTAGGTGTGCTTCGGCTCCGTGGGTGCGTTCGAGATGCGGAAGCCGCCGAACAGCCCGGCCTCAAACCACAGGGCCAGCCCGTGCGCGGTGGCCGCGCGCGTCACCGTAAGCTCCGCGCCGCCGCGCACATGGGGCGCGCTGACCGTGGGATAATGGATTTCCGCCCAGGCGCGCGGCTCGGCCAGCACCTCCTCCGGCGCGCAACGGTGCTTGGTGAAGCAGTTGGGCGCGAGCCTGGCCACCGCGCCGAGGTCCAGCCCCCAGCGGCTGCCGTCCCACGGCGCGTGGACGTGGCGCGACTGCTTTTCCGACTCGGCCACGGTGACGAAGAGCGTGTCGCGCTGGCAGATGAGGGTTGCGTCCGGCGTGAGCAGGCGCGCGCGCGCGTCCGCCACGTCCAGCAGGTGCGTCTTGAAGCAGGGCATGGCTCCGCGCATGTCCTCGATGAGCACGTTGGCGCGCTCGGGCAGCGAGAGGCGTGAGGAAACCGTCTGGTGAAAGGTGATGCGGTCGGCGAGGCCGTTGTCCCGCGCGCACTGGCGGGCCAGCGCGATGGACGCGTCCGGCTCGACCGCGTGGACGTGGCGCGCGCCGGCCTGCGCGGCCCAGCAGGCCATCAAACCCGTGGCCGTGCCCAGCTCCAGCACCACGTCGTCCGGCTTCACCGCCGCGCGGATGGCCTGGTGGAAGGCCGCCACGCGCCCTTCGTCCGAGAGCATCCCGCCGTAGCCGCGCAGATCATACATGAGGACAAAGGAGGAACTTTCCGCGCCCGGTCTGCAATCCCGAAACGGGGAGAAGCTCCTCGAACCGCCAGGCGCCGCGCTCGAAGCTGGCGACGAACTCGGAGGACAGCGGCTGCAAGTCCTTCAGGTGGCCGCCCAGCCGGACGCGCAACTCGGCCACCTCTGCGGCAGGAAACTGCCCGATGCGTTCCGCAATGACTTCGACGGCGCTCAGGCGGCAATCCAGGCGGAACGAGGGGAAGACAAGCGGGAGTTCGGGCGGAGGCGCGGCTCAAGCGTTTCAAAACTGCGATGCGCTTCATGGCTATTTGGTGATAACCAGAACGACAGCCCCAATTACAGCCGGTATGAAGATGCCGCAGAACAAGAGCAGGATGGAGTGTCCAACGCGACTGCCGGCACGCACCAAGAGGCGCTCCACCCAAGCCGGACGAAACGAAGCCCACAGGAACATAACGAGCAAGAACGCCGTGCTTGCCGCAAAAAACTCGGTAAACACAAAGCCGAACAAACTGGTGAAGAACTGAGAAGCCCAAGCCGGGGCTGCGAGTGAATCAAAGGCCCGATGAGCGAACAGCAGGCATCCAACGGAAATCGGGAGGATGAACAATGACAGGAGCGCGACGGCAATCCGTGCGCCAGCCGAAAGTGGCGGAAGCTGGTTCTCGTGCTTCATGAGATTATCGGCACCAGCGAGAAGCGTGAACACCGGTTGACGGAGCGACTCAGCCACCCCGCCTCCACCGTCTTTCCGCTCACCGCCTTCTTCCACCCCTCGCGCCGCTCCGCTTCCGCCGGCAGTTTGTCCGTGAACGACTTGTTCTCCGTCAGCACCCACCAGGCTTGCAGCAGCAGGTCGGCGACGGCGGCGCGGTCGGTCTGGCCGGCGAGGGCTTTGATGAGCCAGTCCTTCGCGGCGGATTCGGCTTCCGGCGTGTTCGCGGCGACGGCGAGGCCGCCGGTCTGGAGCTGGAACGCGCCATCGAAATGCACGTTCGCGAGCAGGTCCTGGCTCGGGTCGTTGCCCAGCTCGACGATGAGCAGCTCGACGAGCGTGGGCGCGGTGAAGAGTTGCTCGAAGTTCTGCTTGAGCTGCGGACTGAGGCCGAAGCTCACGAGGCGGCGCAGGCTCACGTCCTCGGGCGCGCGGGTGAAGGCTTCGAGGTGCGCGGCGTCAATCGCGGCCTGCCGGACCTTCTCGATGTCCGCCGGGTGGCCGAGGCCCGCGAGCGCGAGACGGTCGTGCAGCTCGAAGACCTTCGAGCGGCCCGCGCCCACGCCCAGCAGCAGGATGCCGTCGGGCAGGCTGGCGGCGAAGACGGGCGAGCCGCCCCGGAGCTGCTCGCGGACGTATTCGCGGCGGTTCGCGACCGCCTCCAGCCAACGATAAGGTTCCTCGGTCATGCGCGGTTTGGTTTTGCCGGGACGGTAGCAGCGAAGCCAAGCGGTTCAAGGTTCAAGGTTCAAAGTTCAAGGTTGAGCAGGTGCGGGCTTTGTGACCTTGAACTTTGCACTTTGAACTTTGAACCACCGCCTTAGCCTCGCGGCGCATGTCGCAGATGCTCAAGTCCTCCGGCGCGATGGGCGTGGCCACGCTCACGAGCCGCGTGCTGGGCATGGTGCGCGAGATGGCTTACGCGGGGTTTATGGGGGATGGCCCGGTGGCGGGAGCCTTCAAGCTGGCGTTCAAGATCCCGAACCTGTTCCGCCGGCTGCTCGGCGAGGGCGCGCTCACGGCGGCGTTCATCCCCATTTTCAAGGACAAGGAGGCGAACGCAGGGCCGGAAGCCATGTGGCACGCGGCCAACGCCGTGACTTCGGCCTTGGTCGTGCTCACCACGGTCATCGTCGGCGTGGGCATGCTTGGGCTGTCGGTGGTGCTGTCGGTCGGCCGGTTCTCGGCGAACACCACGCTGATGCTGGAGCTGCTGCGGATGATGTTTCCCTATCTGGCGCTGGTCTGCCTCACGGCGGTGTTCATGGGCATCCTGAACGCGCGCGGACATTTCTTCATCCCGGCCATCGGCGCGGCGGCGCTGAACGTGGTGATGATCGCGTCGGTGTATCTGCTCGCGCCGCAGTTTGGGGTGCGGTTGGAGAATCAGGTCTTCGCTCTCGCCGTGGGCGTGTTGGTGGCGGGCGTGGCGCAGGCGGCGTTTCAACTGCCAAGTTTGCGGCGGGAAGGTTTTCGGTTTGCCTGGGTGACGCCGTGGAAGGACGAGACCGTCCACGAGGTCGCGCGGCGCATGATTCCGGCGACGGTTGGCGTGGCGGCCTTTCAAATCAATGTCGTGTTAACGGATTGCGTCGCGTTCCTTGTGGACCCGCAGATCGTCGCTTCGTTCGACTACGCCGTGCGCCTGATGGAGCTGCCGCAGGGCGTCTTCGGCATCTCGCTCGCAACGTATCTGCTCACGAGCCTGTCCGGGCTGGCGGCGGAGAAGAAGTTCCCCGAGTTCCGCGCGACGCTGGGGCAGGGGCTGTCGTATCTCGTTGTCATCAACAGCCTCGCCGCCGTGCTCCTGCTGTTCCTCGCGGAACCCATCGTGCGGCTGCTCTTCGAGCGCGGCGCGTTCGGCCCGGAGTCCACGCAGCGCGCGGCGCTGGCGTTGCAATGCCTCGCGCCGGGCCTCGTGGCCTTCTCGATGGTGAACATCCTCGCCCGTGCCTTCTACGCGCTGGGCGACACGCACACGCCGATGCGCGTGAGCGTCTTCTGCCTCGGCGCGAACCTGCTGCTCTCGGTGCTGTTCATCAGCGACCTGCGGCAGGCCGGCCTCGGCCTTGCGAACTCAATTACTTCCTGTCTCAACGTCTGGCTGCTCTTACGAGCGTTGCGCAAGAAGCTCGGCACGCTCGAACTCATCGAGGTGAAGCGCAGCCTCAAACCTGTGCTCGCTGCGTCCATCGTCGTCAGCATTCTCGCCTGGCCCGGCTACAATGCATGGGACACGCAGTTCGGCCACGCCACGCTGGCGGCCAAACTCGGTGGGGTCTTCGTGCCCGCGATTCTCACCACCGCGTTGTATTGGGCCGTGCTGTGGGCGGACAAGCTGCCGGCGGCGATGGAGGTGGCCGCGTTGATTCAGAAGAAGCTGCGGCGCTCGCGGGAGTGAGATCGGTGCGGAGCGCAACCTTCAGGCCGCAGCAAGCCGGAATGGTCAAATGGCATTCGGGAACGGGCAGGGTTTCACCGGTCCAGTGAGCAACCAGCCCATCGCGGCCATGAGCACGACTGCGAGTGCGGAAGTTTCTGCGGCCTGAAGGCCGATTCTCTCGCGCGATTGCCTTGGCGTCCGGCTTCGGTTAAACCCCTTCGCACGTGAAGAAGCTCGCGGACAGAATCCAGCGCGTCGGGCTGGTGGCGAACGTGGAGAAAAGCTCCTGTGTTTCGGTCGTGCAGCAGGCCGCACGGCTCGTGCGCGCCAGCGGACGCGAGCCAGTTGCCGATGCCGCCACCGCACGCCTCGCAAATCTCAAGGTCCGCACCGCCGCCGATGCCGCCGCCGTGGCTTGCGAGACCGACCTCCTGCTGGTCTTCGGCGGCGACGGCACAATGCTCCGTGCCGCGCGCGACACGGCGGACGCAGGCACGCCGCTCCTGGGCGTGAACCTCGGCGGCCTCGGCTTCCTCACGGCGATTTCCGCCAGCCAGTTCTCGAAGGAACTGCGCGCCGTGTGGCAGGGCAAGTTCACCATCGAGACGCGCCCGCTCATCGAAGTGAGCGGATCACTTGGCGGAGGGCTGTTGTCCCGGCCGGCGCTCAATGACTTCGTGGTGAGCCGCGGTTCCGGCTCTCGGCTCATCGAACTGGAAGTGACCGTGGACGGCGAAGAACTCACCCGCTACCGCTGCGACGGCCTCATTGTCAGCTCACCAACCGGCTCGACGGCATACTCGCTGGCGGCGGGCGGGGCGATTGTCAGCCCGAGGGCGGAGGTTTTCACCATCACGCCCATCTGCCCGCACACGCTCTCGAACCGCTCCGTCGTCGTGAGCCTGAACTCCGCCATCGGCATTCGGGCCCTGAGCGGGCGCATCGAGACGCTGCTGTCCGCCGACGGCGAGGTGGTCGCGCCGCTGGCGGCGGGTGAGACGGTGCTGATCCGCCGCAGCGCGCGCTCGGTGCGGCTGCTGCACCTGGCGGGCGGCTCGTTCTTCCGGACGCTGCGGCAGAAGTTGAACTGGAGCGGGTCGCACGTGTGAGCCGGCTTGCCGTCCCTCACTCAGGAATTTCTTGATGCCCGCGCGATGTGAGCGGCGCACTTCGCCCTTTTCTTTTTCCGCCATTGCCCCACGCTCCGTGGTCGAAACAGAAACGTGACACGAACGCCACTTGCCTCCCGCTGAATGGTCCGCCTCAAAGACATCGCCTATCGCGCCGGGTGCTCGGTGATGACCGTCTCCAAGGCGCTGCGTGACGCGAAGGACATCTCCATCGCCACCAAGGCGCGGATCAAGGATCTCGCCGAGGAGATGGGCTACGTGCCCGACGCCGCCGCCGCCGGCCTGCGCACGCGCAGCACGCGGCTGCTCGGCCTGGTCATCTCCACGCTCACCAACCCCATCTTCGCGCGGATGGTCATGGCCATCGAGGAATGGGCTTACCAGCACGGCTACGCGGTGCTGCTGATGCACTCGCACAACGACCCGCCGCGCGAGGAGCAGTGCATCCGGCGGCTGCTTTCGCGGCGCGTGGACGGCCTGTTCATCTCGCCCGCGTCGCGCATGGAGGCGAGCGCGAAAGTCTATGAGGAGTTGCAAGGCAGCGGCGTGCCAGTGGTCATCCTCGGCTCGCGCGCGAAGTTTTGCGCCGGCTTCCCGTGCGTGGAGAGCGACGACGTGACGGCCTCTGCCAACGTCACCCGCCATCTCCTTGATCTGGGCCACAAGCGCATCGCGTTCTTCGCCGGCCCGCAGGTGTCGCCGTGGGCGCACGACCGCTTCGCCGGCTACAAGAAGGCGCTGCGCGAGGCGAAGGTGGAACTCGACGACAGCCTCATTTTCCAGGCCGGCGCGACCATCGAGGAAGGCGAAAAGGCGGCGGTGCAGTTTCTCGGCGAGTCCACCGGAGCCACTGCCGTCCAGGCCGTCAACGACATGGTTGCCATCGGCGCGGGAAGCCTGTTCCTGAAGCAGGGCCTGAAAATTCCGCAGGACATTTCGCTCGCCGGCTTCGGCAATGTCCTGGTCAGCGAACATTTTCGCGTGCCGCTGACCACCGTGCGCCAGCCCAAGTTCCGCCTCGGCGTCGCCGCGATGGAACTGATGCTCGCGCAACTGCGGCGGGAGAAGTTTGAGTCCAAGCGCCTGCCCGCCGACCTCGTCATCCGCCAGAGCACGGCGGCCCCGGCGAAGAAGTAGGTCAGGCATCCTGCCTGACATCTAACTTCGCTGTCGCTTACCTTTTGCCAATCCGCACGAATCCCCATGTCCGACGTTCGCCTCAAGGCGGACTGTCTGACGGAGGTGAATGGGGAGCAACTGTTCAGTTCCGGGAGCGATGGAGCCGATTAGAAGTCAGCCAAGATGGCTGACCTGCGTTGAGGCGGCTCGACGGAGCCTCGCCCTACCCGGTCCGCTTCCACCCCGCGATGAACATCCCGTTGCCGCCGGTCTCCTGCGGCCAGAGACAATGCTGCGGCTGCGGCGGCTTGTGCGTCTGAAACGGGTCCGCCACCGGCAAGGGCGTGAACTCCGGGTGCGCGGCCTGGAACGCGGCGGCCACTTCCTCCGTCTCCGCGCGGGTGAGCGTGCAGGCGGAATAGACGAGCTTGCCGCCGGGCTTCACGGAGGGCGCGACGTGGTGGAGGAGCTGCGTCTGCACCACCGCAAGTTCACGCACGTCGTCGGGCGTCGTGGTCCAGCGCGCGTGCGGGTTGCGCTGCCAGGTGCCGAGGCCGCTGCATGGGGCATCCAGCAGCACGCCGTCGAAGCGCGTCTTCGTCGGCAGCTTCGCGCCGCCGTCCCAATGCGCGGCGCGGTAGTTGAAACACTGCGCGCGGGCGGTGCGGAGCTTGAGTTTCTTCAAGCGCCACTCGGCGCGGTCGCTGGCCCAGATCATTCCCTTGCCCTGCATTTGCGCCGAGAGATGCAGCGTCTTGCCGCCCTCGCCGGCGCACGCGTCCCACCACGTCTCGCCGGGCTTCGCGCCGCAGACCATCCCGACGGCCTGCGACGCCACGTCCTGAATCTCGAAGTCGCCCGCGTGGAATTCCGGGCGGCGGAACAGGTCTTCCTCGCCCGCGTAGGCGAGCGCAACGGGCAGCGGACAAGTGCGCGTGTGGCCGAGCACCTGCGCCAGCGCCTTGGCGCGGCCGGGCTTGACGCGAAGCCAGAGCGTCGGCTCGGCCTGGATGACGCGCAGCCACGCGGCGCTGACGGGCACGCAGTCGTTCACCCACGCCGGCAGCGTGCGGGCGAGCAGGTCCGCGTCGCGGAAGGACTGCGGGTTCATCGCGAACTCGGCGGTGAGTTCGAGCGCGCTGCGGATTTGCGATTCGAGCTTGAGCGAATCGTCCAGCCAGCCGCGCCAGCGGAAGTAGCCGAAGACGGCCTGGCTGACTTGCGCGGCCTCCTCGTTGGACAAGCCGCCGGCGTTGCGCAACTGCTGGCGCAGCACGGCATCGGCGGGCCGCTCGCGGGAGGACTGCCCGACGATGGCGGTGGCGAGCTTGAGCCAGCGCGTCGGGTCGCGCGGCGGGAGCGAAGGGTCTTCGTCCTCGCGCCAGTCCGCCGGGACAGCCCGGCGGTGGCGCGGCAGACGGTAGCGGGGAGAGAGGCGTGGTTCCGGCACGACGTTCCGTAGCACGCGCAAGCGAACGGGGGCAAGCGCGCTGTCAGCGCGGCCTTCAGGCCGCAGAAACGCCCCTGCGCCTGGCATCGTGGCGAAAGCCCGGCGCAACTCTTTCATGCCTCCGCCTTCTGCGACGCGAACGCCGCACTCCGCCGCGTCAATACACGTCCCGCTGGTAACGTTTGTCCTTCTTGAGCGCGGCGACGTAGGCGGTGGCTTCCTCCGCAGACTTGCCGCCGGCGGTCTGGATGACTTGGTGCAACGCCGCGTCCACATCCTTGGCCATGCGGCTCGCGTCGCCGCAGACGTAGAAGCCGCCGCCTTCCTCCAGCCACGCATAAAGTTCCTTCGCGTGCTCGGTCATCCGCGTCTGCACGTAAATCTTCTCCGCCTGGTCGCGGCTGAACGCGAGGTCGAGCCGGTGCAGCGTGCTTTCACGCTGCATGGTCTCGATTTCCTCGCGGAAAAGGAAATCCGTCGCCGCGCGCTGGTCGCCGAAGAAAAGCCAGTTCTTCCCCTTCGCGCCCGCAGCCTTGCGCTCCTCCAGAAACGCGCGGAACGGCGCGATGCCCGTGCCGGGGCCGACCATGATCATCGGCGCGTCCGGGTTCGCGGGCGGGCGGAAGTTCTTGTTGTGATGCACGAACACCGGCACCGCGCCACCCGCCGGCACGCGCTCGGCGAGGAAGGTCGAGCACACGCCCTTGCGCGACCGGCCGAGCGAATCGTAGCGCACCACGCCCACGCACAGATGCACCTCGCCGGGGTGCGCCTTCGGGCTGGAGGAAATCGAGTAGAGGCGCGGCTGAAGTTTCTTCAGCAGCGCAACGAACTCGGTCGGCGCGAACTTCGCCGCCGGGTGCCCGTGCAGCAGGTCAATGATCTCGCGGCCCCAGAGGAACTTGGTCAGCTCGCCGTTCGCGCCGGGCGCGGTGAGCTTCTGCAACTCCGCGTCGCCCGAACGCTCGGCCACGGCCTTGAGCAGCGGCGAGGGGATGCGCGTGATTTCGTAGTGGTGCACCAGCGCCTCGCGCAGCGGCGTTTCCTTGCCGTCGCGGTCGGGCACCGGCTCCTCGCCGGAGCGGCCGAGCGCCCGAAGGAGTTCCTCGGCAAGTTCGGAGCAATTCGTGGCCCGCACGCCGAGCGCGTCGCCCGCCTCGTAGCCGAGGCCGGAGCCTTCGAGCGAGAAGGCGAAGTGCCGCGTGTCCTTCGCGGAGCCTCCGCCGTTGAGCCGGACGTTGGCCAGCAGCGGCGCGGGGAAGGGATGCGACTTCGAGTAAGTGGACGCAGTCTTCGCAGGCACGGCCTCAACCACAGTCGCCGTCGGTGCGGGAGCAGCGGCCGGTGCCAGCGCGCTCAACGCCCCATCCATCCACTTCGCAAACGGCTCCTCGTATTCCACGTCGCAGTCCGTGCGCGGGTGAACACGCGTCGCGCCGAGCTTCTCCAACCGCTCGTCAACGCCTTTGCCGAACGCGCAGAACTTCGAGTAGTTCGAGTCGCCGAGCGCGAGCAGGGAAAACTTCGTCTGCGCCAGCTTCGGCGCGGCCTCGCCGCTGAGGAACTCCCAGAACGCCTTCGCGTTGTCGGGCGGTTCGCCATCGCCGTAGGTGCTCGTGACGATGAGCAGCGCCTGCTCGGACACGAGCTGCGCGATCTCATACTTGCCGAGGTCCTGCACGGTCGGCGCGAACCCGCGCTTACCCGCCTCCTTCGCGATGCGTTTGGAGAGGTTCTCCGCGTTGCCGGTCTGCGAGCCGAACAGGATGGTCAGCGGTGTCAACGGCTTCGATTCGGGCGCAACGGCTCCGAGATTTGGCTGCGGCGCGCGGGAGAACAGGCCCGCGAGAAAGCCGTTGAGATACGCGCGCTGCTCCGGTGTGAACGGCGCGTTGTCGGGAAGAACGGGAACGAAATTCTGCTGGCTCATTCGGAGAACATTTCCTGAAGTTGTTTCACCTCATGCCGCCGCGTGAAGGCGGCGAAGGTTTCCCCCGGCTGGCGCTTGGCCTGATACGTCTTCAACACCCGCTCCAGCAGCAACGGCAAATCGCTGAACGGAATGCCAGTGAAGACCTGCTTGCCGATGGCCGCGTCCGCGCCGGTGCCGCCGCCGAAGACGACGTGGTAGCCCTCGCTGCTCGCGGTGCCGACCTTCACACCCTGCAGGCCGATGTCGCCGACGTAATGCTGCGCGCAGGAGTTCGGGCAACCGGTGAGGTGGATGTTGATGGGGTGGTCGAGCGAGAGCCGCTTGTTTAAGTAGTCACCGAGCGCGACGGCCTGGCCCTTGGTATCGGTGCTGGACCACTTGCAACCCTTGTTGCCGGTGCAGGCCACGAGTCCGCCGAGGATGTTGGTCGCCTCGTGGTGCAAGCCGATGCGGACGAGCTGGCGCTTCACGGTCTCGACGAAGGCATCCGGCACGTCGGGGATGAGCACGTTCTGCCACGGCGTGAGGCGCAGGGCACCGGAGCCGTAGTTCACCGCGAGGTCGGCGATGCGGCGCATCTGCCTGGTCGAGAGCACGCCGACGGGCACGACCACGCCGATGTAGTTCTTCCCCGGTTGCGCCTGCCGATACACGCCGATGTGCCCGTGCTTCACGGCTGCGGGCCGCTTGGTGCACTGCTCCAACGGAAACTTCACGAGCGGGAATGCCAGCTTCTTCTGCGTCTCGGCGAGGAACTTCTCCACGCCCCACTTGTCCACGAGGTATTTCAGCCGCGCCTTCTTGCGGTCGGTGCGGTCGCCGTTTTCGAGGAAGACGCGAATCATCGCGGCGCACACCGCGAGCGCCTCGGTGGGCTTCACGAGAATGCCGCTGTCCTGCGCGAGCTGCTTGTGGCCGGTGATGCCGCAGAGTTCCACGCGGAAGTAGATACCTGGAGCAGGCAGGTGAGCAGGTGAGAAAGTGGGGGAGTGAGCTTCGCGCTCCGTCTCACTTTCTCGCTTTCCCACTTTCTCAGCTGCCGCCGCGACAGACACCGCCATGAACCCGATGTCATTCGTGTCCGCCACCGTATCCACCGCGCCACCGCCCTCGAAGGCGACGTTGAACTTGCGCGGCAGGTTGTAGAACTCGCGGTGGTTCAGGATGTAGTGGTGCAGCGCGTGCGCGAAGGGCCGCGTGTCCAGCAGTTCGCGCGGGTCGAAGCCGGCGGTGGGCGACGCGGTGACGTTGCGGATGTTGTCCACGCCGCTGCCCTTCGCGGTCAGGCCGAGCGATTGCAGCTTCGTGAGCACGTTCACCAAGTTCGCCGGCGCGATTTCGCGAATCTGGATGTTCGAGCGCGTGGTGACGGCGGACTTGCCGTTGCCGTAGTCATCCGCGATTTCCGCGAGGCCGTGCAGTTGCACCGCCGTGAGTTCACCCGCCGGAATGCGGCAGCGGAGCATGAAGCTGTTCTGCGCCGGCGCGACGTAGAACATGCCGAAGTTACGGAAGCGGAACGTGTGCTCCTCGTCCGGCATCTTGCCCGCCTCGGCGTGCGCGAGGATGCGGTCCCAGCCGTCGAGCGGATGCTCCTCGTGCTTCCAGCGCTCCTGCTTGGTCACGTCGCCGAGCGGCGTGCCATAGACGGTCTCCTCGGCAAGGTTCGCGCCGCCCTGCGCGGGGTCGTCGGTGAGCTGGCCAGTGGAAGTCGTGCCGACGTAGGGATGAATTCCGCGCTGTGCCACGCCGGCCATGAAGCCGGAGAGAAACTCCTTCTGCTCGGCAGTGAACGCGCCGGTGGTGGTCGCGGTGGGATTGAGAGTCGCGGTTTCGGTCATGGCTCGGCTTTCTCCCAGCCCAGCTTCGGGGCGGAGTAAATGGAGAGAAAAATGGCGTCGGCGCTGGATTCGTTGCGCGCGCCGTGGACTTGGTTTTTGTCGGCGACATCCACGTCACCGGCGCGGATGGTCCGGCGCTGGCCGCCGCCGAGGTAGTAAGTCAGTTCGCCGCGCACCATCACCCAGGTGTCCTGCCCGTCGGGATGCGTGTGCGCGGGAACTTCCTGCCCCGGCCGCACGCCCCACACGGCGATGCTCGTGAAGCCTGTGATGGAAAGCTCCGTGACCGTCGCCTTCTCGGGTGAGAACCGGACGAGCTGCTCGGCGTTGAAGGTGCGTTGGCTCATACAGGGGTTTGCGTCTGTTGGCTCGCCGCCGTCTTCACGGCGGCAACGACCCAAATCTGCCCGTCGCGGACTTCGACCGGATAACGCGGCAGCGCACGCGGCGGCGGTCCTGCCAGCACGCGGCCATCCTGCGCGCTGAAGAAGCCTTCGTGGCACGGGCAGTAAAACTGTTTCTTCTCGTGCTGGTAATGCACCGGACACATCAGGTGCGTGCAAGCCTGACTGTAGGCGGCGAACTCGTTCTCACCCAAGCGCACGAGGATGGCGGGATGGTCTTCGGTCGGGTAGCGGAAGAGCCGGCTGCCGCCCACGGACACTTCCTCGACGCGGGCCACGAGCTTCGGCTCGGTCGCGGGCGGCAGGGGAAGAATCTTGTCCCGCATCGCCCAGCCCGTGCCCACGGCGAGCGCGGAGCAGCACGCGACCTTCGCAAACTGCCGGCGCGAGATGTCATGCTCGTCCGACTGGCGGACGGGGAACTGGGCTTTCCAATCGGGTTGGTCAGGCATGGTTAGTTGGCAATGGCTGCGGCCTCGGGTTGCTGCTTGCAGGCGCAGTTGCCGCTCCCGCAGGTGCCCGGCAGCGACTCCTCATCCCAAACGGACGAACTCGCCGCGTCCGGCGCGCCGGCGCGGGCGAGCGAAAGCGGGTCGAAATCCTGACCTTCCCACGGCAGGAAGTCGGCGACATCAAATGGCAGCGCCTTCATTTGCGGCGCGGTCATCATGTTCACCTTCGTGCGCACCGTCTCGCGGCCAAAGCGAAACTCGTTCACCGGCGTTTCGCGGCGGAACTCGGCCACGTATTCGCGCGTGCCGTAGTAGAGCGCGCCGCTAGGGCAGACGGTGGCGCACATCGGCTTCTTGCCGACGCTCGTGCGGTCGTAGCACATGTCGCACTTCATCATCAGGTCGAAGTCCACCTTCATCTTTGGCACGCCGAACGGGCAGGCGAGGACGCAGTTGGAGCACGCGACACAGCGCGGCTTGGCGGCGCTGTGCACGATGCCCTCGTCGTCCTGCTTGATGGCGTCGGCGGGGCAGACACGCGCGCACGTCGGATCTTCGCAGTGCATGCAGACGACCGGTGCGGTCTGCACGCCGGTCGGGCGATGCACGTAGTCGAGGTGAATCATCGGCACGCCGCGATGCGTGCCGCATTCAGCGCACGCCTGCACGCACGCCTGGCAGCCAATGCAGCGTGACGGGTCAATGAAGAATTCGAGTTCGGAGGTCATGCGGGTTTAACCACGAAGACACGAAGGGCACGAAGAAGTCCGACAGAGAATTTCCCCTTTGTGCTCTTCGTGTCTTTGTGGTTCATCTCGGCTTTCATTGGGTGGTGAGGTTCTTGAGCGGCGCATCGGCGACCTTCTCAACCTTGCAGGCGCAGACTTTGAACTCGGGAATCTTTGAGATGGGATCGAGCGCGCGGTTTGTGAGCTGGTTCGCCGCCTTCTTGCCCGCCCAGTGATACGGGATGAACACCGTGTCGGGCCGGATGCTCTTCACGACCTGCGCCGGCAAGGTCATCTCGCCGCGCCGCGTCGTGACTTTGACAATGTCGCGGTCGTTGATGCCGAATTTCGCGGCGAGCAGCGGGTGCATCTCACACAGCGGCTCGGGATATTGGTCCACGAGGCTCCCGATGCGCCGCGTCTGCGTGCCGCTGAGGTATTGCGACACGACGCGTCCACTCGTGAAGAAGATGGGGAACTCGGCATCCACGTCCTCGGCGGGCGGGCGGTAGTCGTAGGCGTGGAACTTCGCCTTGCCGTCGGGGTGATGGAACTTCCCGCCCTCGAACAGGCGCGGCGTGCCGGGATGCTCCGGCGCGGGGCACGGCCAGAACAGGCCCATGTTCTGCTCGATGCGCTCGTAGGTCATGCCGCTGTAATCAATCGGCCCGCCCTTCGAGGCTGCCGTCAGCTCGGTGAAAATCTCACCCGCGTTCCCGTAGCTGAACCACTGCTCCTTGCCCAGCCGCCTGGCGAGGTCGCAGATGATTTGCCAGTCCACGCGCGCGTTGCCGGGCGGCGAGACGGAGTTGCGCAGGCGCACGCAGCGGCCCTCGCCAGTCGTGACCGTGCCTTCGTCCTCCTCCTGCAACGAGCCGGCGAACACCACGTCGGCGTGGCGCGCAGTCTCACTCAGGAACGGGTCAATGCACGCGAAGAACTCGAGCTTCTCCAGCGCGGCGCGCGTGCGGTTCGAGTCGGGAATCGAGACGAGCGGGTTGAAGCTGATGGAGAGCAGGCCTTTGATTTCACCGCGTTCGATGGCGTCGATGATTTCGCACGCGGTGAGGCCCTGCTTCGGCAGCTCCGGCTCGGGGATTTTCCAGAAGTCCGCGATGAACTGGCGGTGCTCCGGCTTGTTGATGTCGCGCCCGCCTGGAAGCTGATTGCAACGCTGGCCGTGCTCACGTCCGCCCTGGCCGTTGCCCTGACCGGTGATCGTGCCGTAGCCGCAGCCGGGCTTGCCGATGCGGCCGCTGGCGAGCACGAGATTGATGTAGGTGAGGACGTTCTCGACGCCCTTCGTGTGGTGCTCGATGCCGCGCGCGTGCAGGAGCATCGAGGTTTCCGCCGTGCCCCACGCTTCCGCTGCGGCGAGGATGCTCTTGGCCGGGACGCCGGTGATTTTCTCCGTCACCTCGGGCGTGTATTTCTTCACCAACTCGCGCACCTTGTCGAAGTCGTGCGTGTGCTCGGCGATGAACTTCTCATCAATCCAGCCGCGCTCGATCATCACATGCAGGATGCCATTCGCGAGCGCGCTGTCGCGGCCCGGTCGCACCGGCAGGAAGAGGTCGGCGGTCCGCGCGATGGGCGTGATGCGCGGGTCAATGACGATGATTTTCGCGCCATTGTCGCGCGCGCGCCAGATGTAGTCGGTGAGGATGGGGAAGCACTCGGCGAGGTTCGTGCCGGTGAGGATGATGACCTTCGCGAGCGGGATGTCGCTCCACGGATTGGCCGCGCGGTCCACGCCGAACGCCATCCGGTTGGCCGCGCCCGCGCTGACCATGCAAAGGCGGCCGTTGTAGTCAATGTTCGCCGTCTGGAGCGCAATGCGGGCGAACTTGCCGTTGAGGTAGGCCTTCTCGTTCGTCATTGAAGCGCCGCCGAGGAAGGCGAAGGAGTCCTTGCCATGTTTTGCCTGGATGGACTGGATGGCCGCGACGGTCTTGGTGAGCGACTTCTCCCAGCTCGCCACGTCGAAGCCGGTCGCGCTGCGGATGAGCGGCGTGAGCAGGCGGTCGGGGTGGTCGTTCTGCATGTAACGCTTCACGCCCTTGGGGCAGAGCTTGCCCTGGTTGACCGGAAACTCCTCCCACGGCTCGAAGCCGATGACCTTGTTGTCTTTGACCTTGAGCTGGATGCCGCACTGCACGCCGCAGAAGCAGCAATGCGTCTTCACGAGCTTGTCGGGCTCGCCGTTGTTCCAGCCGCCAGCTGGCGTGTAGTTCGGCGTCGGGCCGTAAAGCTCGGTGTAGCGGTCGTCGGTGATGGTCAGTGTGGCCATGTCAGCGGGGCAACGGAGTGGTGGAGTATTGGAGTGCTGGAGTGTTGGACAGGAACGTGCGCGTGCTGAAGCCCATCACTCCAATACTCCAACACTCCATCACTTCGTTCGTCTTCATCGGCCGATGCTCCTTCCCTGGTTCAACGCCAGCAGCCGGCGGCGGCAGGCGGGGCAGATGTCCTGGTAGTGAACGCGGCCGCGAGCGGTGGCGAAGCGGTAATCAAAGCCGAGCTGGTCGAGCACGACCTTCAAATCGTCCACGTGCATCTGGCTGGCGTAGTCCTCGCCGCAGGCCCGGCAATGCGCGCGCGGACCGTGCTGGCCGGCCTTTTTGTAGAGGCTCACCGAAAGCGAGCAGGTGCGTTGGAAGATGTGGAAGAGCTTGCCGAATGGGATGTAGAGCAGGAGCGCGACGACACTCACCATGTGAACCAACGCCCACAGCCCGTGCCCGCGCCCGGCCATGAACTTGTAGCTCACCGTCAGCGCAAGGCCGGTGACGGTCACGGCGAAGATGAGCAGCAGCGGCAGGATGTCCTCAAAGAATTTCTGCGTTGCCAGTTCGCCCGCGTCGGTGACGCGCCGATATGCCGCGAGCACCAGCCCGACGAGCACGATGACGGCGGAGAAGTTCAGCAGGTTGAACATCACAAACGCCTTCGCGCTGTGGACGCTGAACTGGTCCACCGCAAGGCCGAGCGCCTTCACCGTGTAGATTTCCGCGTTGCCCGGCAGCGACTCGAAGTGGACCCAGCCGAACACCAACGGGAACGTGATGGCAAACGCCAGCGTGCAGCCGCCGGAAAGGCACACATGCATGACCCAGCGCAGCGGGCTGCGGCGACGGATGAAGTCCTGCGTGACGAACTTCGTGGCCAGCGCATGGCCGAGCGTGCCGGCACCGTAGGGCGGCGGAGTGGTGGAGTGATGGAGTGGTGGAGTGGTGGCTGAGGCGGGCGCGACGCCAGTTGATTGCTTGCGGCTCAGGAGCAGTTGCAGGCCGCGACGGAAATACATCCGCGAGGGCGGGCGCTGCGCCCACGTCACGAAGCGGTAGCCCACGGCAAACGCGGCGAGCAGCGTCCCCAGCGCGTAGCCAATCACGGCGGGATCGAAGTGCCGCAGGCCGTGCGAGCCGAGCCAGATGCCCCCGGCCACCGCCAGCGCGAGCGCAGCGCCGCCAATCAGGCCGAGATGGTTGCGTTCGTTCACGCGTCAGGGATGGAAAAGTTTCCAGGTCAGGAACAGGTTAACGGCGAGGCTGGCGGCGAGCAGCAGCTTGAGCAGCAGCAACGGGTCGCGTTCGAGCAGCGGCGAACCGGCGGAGCGGAAGGGTTTCACCTGCTCAGGATGCTCAAGCTGGTAGCGCATCTCGCTGTAGGCGGCAAAACGATCGTCGGGCCGCAGCGCGAGGGCGCGGAGGACGATGGCATCGAGCCAGTGCGGGACATGCGGGTTGTGAGTGCTGGGCGGGCGCGCGGCGCGGAGCTGCGGCGTCTGGAACGGCTCGATTTCGCCGTGCGGCAGCTTGCCCGTGAGCGCCTCGTAGAGCGTCGCGCCGAGGGCGAAGATTTCCGTCGGCTCGCTGACGGCGGCGTTGTGGAAACGCTCCGGCGCGAGGTAACTGGGCGTGCCGGCGCGCGAGTTAACGCTGAACACTTCGGCAACATTGCCGAGGTCAATGAGCTTGAACGCGAGCGCGCCGGGTTCGCCGAGCACGAGAATGTTCTCGGGTTTTAAGTCGCCGTGGACGAAGTCGTGGCGCAGGAGGAACTGGCCGGCGGCGAGCACGAACTTGCCGAGCGTGACGGCATCGGCAGTCGGCAGCGGACCGTTGTCAGCGAGCCACTGTTTCAGTGTGGGCGCGTGGAAATAGTCGAGGACGTAGTAGCGCGCGGTGGCGTCTTCGGGCGCGGTGGCGGCGGGGAAATAGTCGGCCTTGAGCGTCGTGGCGTTCCACGTTTCGCGGATGAAGGCGGTGAGGAAGGCGTCGTTGGTCTGCGCTTCGAGCGGGGCGAATTTCAGCACGAAGGATTTGCCGGCCTTCGCGGCGAGCCAGATGCGGTCGCTCGCGCGGAAGCTGCGACGGAGCGTGAAGCCATCCACAACATCGCCAACCTTTAGCTGAGCGGGAATGGGCAACGCGACGGGCGCGGCGCTGGCGGCGGGACCAAGTTCCTGGACTTCGAGAACGACGGCGGTGATGTCATCCAGCGTCTCGGGCGTGGCGCGCTCGCGGGCAATGGCCACGAGGCCGCGCGCGCCGGTGCGCTCGGCGAGGAGTTCGGTGAGCGCCGCGTCGTCGAGCACGTCGGAAAGGCCGTCGGAACAGAGCAGGATGAAATCGCCGACGGCGAGGTCGGTCTGCGCGACGTGCGGCGCGACGGTGTCAGCGAGGCCAAGGGCCTGCATGAGCACATGGCTTTGGGCCGTCTCGCGGTGGTCGTGGGTGAGCTGCTCCAGCTTGCCGGCGCGTAAGCGATAGGCGCGGGAATCGCCGGCGTTGAGGACATGCAGGCGGTCGCCATCGAGCACAGCGGCGACGACGGTGGAGGCGAGTTCGGGCGACTCGTGCCGGGCGAGGCCTTCCTGATGGAGCTGGCGGTTCAGGTGGCGGGTGATTTCCTCCAGCGTCTTGGCGGTGCTCCATGCCGCCGGGCGGTTGCGGAAGTTCGCGGTGTAGTGGGCGACGACTTTCTCCGCCGCGTCGCGACCCTGGCGGGCGGAGCCGAGACCATCGGCGACCACGGCGACGAACGTGCCGTCGTCGAGCGCGCGGGCAACGAAGGCGTCGTCGCCGGGTTTGTCGTCGGTGCGCGGGCGGGTGAAGCTGGTGGCGTGGATGCGGAGTTGGGCCGGGGGGTTCACGACGGCAGGTTCCGCCCGCGCCTCCCGCGAATCAACGCGAATGGTGACGGTGGCCGTCGGGGGAGCGGCTTTCGATTCCATCGCGATGCTGGGAATTGGGAGAGTCGCGGTCATTGCCGTTCAGATGCGGGCCGCTGCGGAAGCACCCCACGTTGTGCGCCAGCGCTTCTTCACGAGGCTCAGGCCGACGAGCGCCAAAATGCACAGGCCCGCGAAGACGAGCAGGCCGATGAGGTAACTGCCCGTGTGCTGCCGGCTCTGGCCCATCATGTTCGCGAGCAGGAAGCCGCCGAGGCCGCCGCCGCAGCCGACGAGGCCGGTCATCAGGCCGAGTTCCTTGCCAAAGCGCTGCGGCAGGAGCTGGAAGACGGAGCCGTTGCCCATGCCGAACGCGCCGCACGCGATGAAGAAGGCGGCGACGTTGAGCCAGAGGCTGTCAATCAGCCCGCCCGCGATGAGCGCGACGCACGCCGTCGTGTAGTAAATGTGCAGCGACCGGATGCCGCCGATGCGGTCGGAGATGCCGCCGCCGAGCGGACGCCCCAGCGCGCCGATGGCCGTGCAGAGCGCGACGAGGTCGCCAGCCTGCGAGGGCGTGAGGCTGAAGCGGTCCTTGAAATACATTCCCAGCGAGTAGGCCAAGCCGACGAAGCCGCCGAAGGTGACGGTATAGAAGAAGCAAAACCAGTGGACGTCCTTGTCGGCGAAGAGGCGAAAGTAGTCGCCGATTTTCTTCGCGGGGACTTTCAACGGCGGTTCCTTGGCCACGTAGCAGTAAACCGCCAGCACGAGGACGGCGGGAATCATGGCGAAGCCAAACACCGCCTCCCAGCCGTAGGCCGCCGCGAGCCGGGGCGCGAGCAGCGAGTCAATCACCACGCCGATGTTGCCGGCGCCGGCCAGGCCCATCACCAGGCCCTGCATGTGCGGCGGATACCAGCGGCCCGCCAGCGGCAGCGAGACGGCGAAGCTCGCGCCCGCCACGCCCAGCACCACGCCCATGAGCAGCGTGGCCTCGTAGTTCTTCAATCCAAACACCCACGCGGCCGACAGGCCCGCGATGACGACGACCTGCGCGAGGATGCCGGTCGTCTTCGCGCCGATGCGATCCACGAGCAGGCCAAGCAGGAGCCGGATGAACCCGCCGGAAAGGATGGGCACGGACACCATGAAGAACCGTTGCTGCGGCGTGAGGTTCAGCGATTCCGGCGCGGCGATCTGGTTCGCCAGCACGCCAAGCAGCGTCCACACCATGAAGCTGTAGTCGAAGTAGAGGAACGAGGTGACCAGCGTGGGCCAGTGGCCGGCAGTTTTGAGTTCAGACAATTTCATCGTCGCCGCGCCTCTTGCAGCCCGCTTGCCAGCGAAGAGCGGGAGCCGGGGGACGATGGGTGAATAGTTTAGCGGCAGAGCATGAGCCAGATTCAACATGCCCAGCACGGCGGCATGGAGCTGATGCCGATTAACCATGAACGTTTCCGTGCGGATGGGATTTATGGCAGTCATAAGTGACAACACCCAATGCCGCCAACCCGTGCGAGTTGTCGCAAATTGCGCAGGGTGGAAAGCACAGCACAATGGCGTGCTCCCAGCGCGGGCGCTGCCTGCTAGGCAAAGCCACTTGGTAATTCAGCCAGTCATAAGCAAGTCATGGTGGGATACAGGCCGCATCAGGCGGCGGTTCCGAGCTGCTTCGCCGCCGCCTTTTGCATCGTGGTGGCGAGGACGGTGTAGGTCTCGACCCACGCCGCCTTCACCTCGGGCGTGAAGTCGGGACCGAGGCCCTGCTCCAGCGTCCAGAGGAGCGCGGCGGCCACGGTCTCATAGTCCTTCTTGCGCACGCCGTAGCCGACGTGGCGGCGGCCCAAGTCCTCGACGGCGGAGACGAGCTTGCCGAGATCACCAAGGCCGCGCACGGCGACGGTGATCATGGTCATGAGCTTCTTGCCCTGCTCGCGGATGTCGCTCTTGAACATGGGCTTCAACTCCGGGTCCAGCTCGAAGAGCCGGCCGTAGAAGAGCGCGGCGGCCTGGTCGGAGATGGGAACGACTTTTTCCCAGGTGGTTTGAACGAGTTCAACTTGTCGTGGTGTCATGTGAATGAGGGAGGCAGTGCGTTGGTGTCAAAAAGATCCGTGGAATCAGAGCGGCAGGCGGATGACCACGCCGCCCATGACATCCTCCAGTTTGAAATCGGTTCGAGGCGAATCCTTGTGGCCGTTATGGCAGGAGACGCAGGCCTTCGAGACGGCCACGTCGGCATAGACGGCGGTGAAATACTTTTTCCCGCCCAGCGTTTCCTCGGCGTAGTAATTCGTCTTGCCACCGCTGTCGGAGACGAACTTGAGGCCGGTCTTCTCCGCGTCGGTCTTGGGCGTGTTCTGCTTGTTGATGGGCCAGAGCGAAAGCAGCCCGTAGGTGAAGCCGGGGTTCTTCTCGGCGACCGCCTCGGCACCCATGCGGAACATCTGCGCAGGCAGCGGCAACGCCTTCTCATCCTTCCAGTGCTCGCTGGCCTTGATGACCTTCTCGTCGTTTTGCAGGCGCGCGACGACGTTCTTGGTATAGACCGCGCGGTCCGAGGACATGACGGCGAAGAGGCCGTCGGCCATCTGCTTGGGCGTGAAGCCGGCGGGCGGCGGAGCAGCCACGGGCGCGGCGGGTTTGTTGCAGCCGGTCAGCCCGGCGACGAGGACGACGGAGGCGAGGAACGCGGTGCCGAGGACCAGTTTCTTGTGGGGTGTTGTCATGTGTGTGTATTTCAGGGTTTCGTTTGCTTGCTTTGGGTTTCCAACAGCCGCCGCGCCGCTAGGTCGAGGCTTTCAACATGGCGGGCGGGGCGACCGATGAAATTCGTGTGCACCAGCGCCGGGTCGGCGAGGGCGTCGAGCGTGAAGCCCAGCCCGTGGCAGTCGAGGCACACGGAGCGGACCATCTTCTCGTTCGGGCGGAGGTTGGCGTTTTGGTTGTGGTCCACGAGCACGCGCGGCACGCTGTCGGTCGCGGACTTCTGGCGCGGCAGGTGGCAGGTGGCGCAGCTCACGCCGGAGCCGGCGGGCGCGCCGCCCTTCACCTCCGCCTCCCACAGCGCGAAATGCGGCGAGTTTTTGTAAGCCAGGCTGTGTGAATCGTTGTGGCAGGCCAGGCACGACTCGACGGCGGCGCGGCGGGAATCGAACTCGTGCGAGCCGTGGCAGGAAGTGCAACCCAGCTCACGGTGCGCGGCCTCGCGCTTCATCGGCTGGCGGGCGAGCACTGGCTGCATAGGCGGCAATCCCTGCGCGAGCCGCATCCCGTGCTTGCCAGCGAGGAAGCCGCCGACCTCGTCCTTGTGGCAGGCAGCGCAAGCGGTGTGGTCGAGCTTGTCCGACCAACTCTTCATCTTCGACTGCGCGTCCGGCACCAGATGGCAGTCCGAGCAATTCACCCCGGCGCGCGCGTGGCTGGTGGTTTCCCAGGCGTGCAATGTCTCCTTGTCCGCGCGCGCGGACGCGGGCGCGTCGTGCTTCGCCGCCGTGAGCGCAGATTTCCTCGGCCAGCGTTCGGACTCGTTCAGGAAGGCGAGCAGCGCGCGTGAAGCGACGCGTGGCGCGGATTTCGTTTTCGGCTCGTCGAGGTGCTTGACGAGGAAGTCCTCATAGAGCGCCGTGTTGTCGTGGTAGTTGTGGCAGCCGGCGGTGGCGCAGGAGTTGAACGCGTAATTCTTGTGGCTGCTGCGCTCCTTCACCGTTTCCTGATGACAGCGGTAGCAGTAGTCGTCCGGCAGCATGACGCCCATCGCGCGCGTGCGCTCGGGCACATGCTCCTTGTGGCAGGTGAGGCAGTTGTCCGCCGCGAGCACCTTGAGCCGGTCGGCGTTGCGCGGGTCGGTGAACTTGCTCTTGGGATGCGAGTCGTTCGCCAACTTCAATTCTGCGCTGTGGCAGTCGAGGCAGGCCTTTTCCTTCACGCCCATCCACGGCGTGTGGCAGGCGTTGCAGGCCAGCTCGATTTGATAATGACCGTGCGAGGTCGGCCCCGGCAGGAAGGCCGTGCGGTCTGGGCCGCGCCAGCGATAGGTGAGGTATGCGGTCATGGCGAGGAGGAAGGCAACCCAGCCCAGCCAGACCCCGATTGTCTTTTGGCGTGCATTCAAAACCAAAACGAAGCGAGCACGTGGAACACGATGAGCACCGGCAGCGGCCAGAGCAGCGCGAGGTGCGCGCCCGTCCAGAGCGCGCGCAACCGCCGGGCCGCCGGACCGGCCAGCCGTGCTTCGAGCGCGGTGACCGCGCCAGCCAGCGCGCCGACCAAGGCGAGCGCGAGAAAGTTCGCCATCAGGACGAAATTCAAGTTGTGCCCGAGCCGGAAGCCGGTGTGTGCGATGACCGCCACGAGCGTGAGCACGCCCAGCGCGGCGTGGAACGCGCGCCACGAGCCGACCTCACCGAAGGAGAAACGCGCGATGCGCTTGCGCAGCGATAGGAGCAGGCTCACGAGCGCCAGCCCGACGAGCGTGAAGCCGGTGATTTGCTTGAGCAGCGGATTCAACCACAACGCCTCAATCGCCCGGGTGAACTGCACCGTGTCGGCGAACGGAATGGGTTTCGCCACGCCGATGACCAGGGCGAGCACGAGCGCGAGGCCCGACGCGACGAGCAACGCGCGCGCGCCCGGCTGCCGGCGGCTCACTGCGGGCGCGCCCACCATTTCCGCCAGCAGCGGGCGACACGAACCGCAGACGGTCGAGGCCCCCGTGCGCGCCGCGAGCTGCTCGATGGTGCCGCAGCCCTCCGCGCAGGCGGTCGCGAGCACGCCGCAGCGCACGCCCATGCAGTTGCAGACAATCGCGTTCGCGGGCCACTGGCTGACGTGCGGCGCGGCGTCGCCGCGCCAGAGCTTGCCGGTCGTGGCGAAGCGGTGCCGCTGCCAGCGCCAGACGCGGGCACGGCGCTCGATGAGTTCCTGCACGCGCGGCTGCTCCGGCCAGTCACCGACGGCGACCGCGCCGATGAGGCGGTTCTGCTCGAACACAAGCCGGCGATACGCGCCCGTCGGTCGCGCGACGAGGTGCTCCGCGTCCGCCTGGTAATCACCGAGCGTGGCGACGGTGATGCCCGGCAGCTTGAGCCAGGTGGACTGCGCGGCGCGGGCGAAACGGCGGCGCTTCCCCGCGAGCACGCCCGCGAGCGTGTCCGCCATCTGATAGGCGGGCGCGGCGAGGCCGTAGATTTCGCCGTTGTGGCTGGCGCACTCACCGAGCGCAAAGACGGCGGGGTCCGAAGATTGCAGTGAATCGCTGACGGCGATGCCGCCGCGCGGGCCGAGCTTCAAGCCGCAGGCCACCGCGAGTTCGTCGCGCGGCCGGATGCCCGCCGCGATGACGACGAGTTGCACGCGCAGGCACTCGCCGGTCTTGAATTGCAGCAGCCGGTCGGGGCCGATGGGTTCGATGCGCTCGGTCTCGCAGCCGACGCAGACGCGCACGCCCAGCTTCTCGACATGCGCGCGGAGCAGCGCGCTGGCGTCACGATCCAATTGCCGCGCCATGAGCGACGAGCCGCGCTCGACTGCCCACGTCTCCAGCCCGAGCTGCTTGAGCGCGTGCGCGACTTCAAGGCCAAGCAGTCCACCGCCCAGCACCGCCGCGCGGCGGCAGAAGGGCGCGTAACTCTTGATGGAGGCAAGATCTTCAATGGTGCGATAGACGAACACGCCCGGCAGGGTGCTACCTTCGATGGGCGGCACGAACGCCCGCGAGCCGGTCGCGAACACGAGGCGGTCATACGACACCGTCTGCCCGCTGGCGGAGCGGACATGGCGTTGGTCGCGGTCCACCGCCACAACCGGGTCGCCGGTGAAGAGCGCGAGGTCGTGGCGCTCATACCACTCGCGCGGAGCCAGTTCCAGTTGCTCCGGCGCGCGCCCGGAAAGAAACTTGGTCAGGTGGACGCGGTCGTAGGCCGGGCGCGGCTCCTCGCCGAAGACCGTGATGTCCAGCCGCTCATGCACGCGCGAGGCGACGAGGCGCTCGCACAGCTTGTAGCCCGCCATGCCATTGCCGATGATGACAAGCGACTCCGTGCCGCGCGCCTTCAACGCTGCGGCGCGCGGCGCGCTCGCCGGCGGCGCGTCGGCGGACGCGGTGAGCAGGGCCTCCTGACAATGGCGGATGAGGTTGGCGACGGTCATCGAATGGTTTCCGCACCGTTGAACGGCTGGTCCACGCAGTAGCAGCGGTGGTGCCCGACGGCGGCCGGCGCGTGGAAAAGCGAGTGAATTCACCGCAACCACGCGATGAATGGAGTTCAATCAGCGCGAAAACCACGGCCCCCAGCGAGGATGCGCATGGACCATCGCGGCGCGGCCAGCCTGGCCAGCCACGCCGCAGCCTGACCGGAAGCGGGGCCGGCGTGCCGGCATGGCCCGCGGCTCGGCGAAGCTGGCCAAGCTGGAAAAAAGTGAACACCCGCCCGCGCCGTCTCCCGCGAGTCACGGCATCAAAAGAAAACGCCCGGCCTTGCGGCCGGGCGTAGTAACAACACGCAGGGAACTAACAATCAGAAGTTGAACTCGACCTGGGCCCAGAGTTTCTGGGTGTCCACCTGGCCGGCGTTGCCAGCGGGTGCCTTGCCGTCGTAGTAGGCGTATTTGAGCATTGCCACCCAGTTCTTCCCGAACGCGCGCGAGAGGACCGCATCGTATTCGTAGCCGAAGTCAGCGCCGCCGCGGTCGGCGTCGAACTTGTGGTAGATGACCTTGAGCGGCATCTCCCAAGGGAGTTTCACGCCCGCGAAGGCATACACGTCGCGCAGACCCGTCGTCGGCGTGGCGAGGAAGATGTCCGCCCAGCCGTTGAAGGCATGCAGGGTGGCCAGCGGCGTGCCGAAGCCGCGCGTGCCGTTCTGGTTGCTGCCGAGCACCTCGTAGCCCGCGCCCACGTTGAACTTCTTGTAGTCGAGGCTCGATTCCAGGTTGTAGTAGTGGCAGTCGAAGCTCGCGAGGGCCGAGTTCTTGTAGTCCGTCTGGAACGCGTATTCGGCGCGGTAGTTCGCCTTGAGGTTCGTCTCCTTGTCGAAGGTGTAGGCACCCGCGAAGCTCAGGCCGTAGGTGGCCGAGGAGTTCGCGGCGGAGTTGTCGAACTCCAGCAGATACGCGTAGGCCGTGACCTTGCCGTATTTCCAGCCGCTGTAGCTGAAGTTGAGGAAGTGCGACTCCGAGTCGAAGTCGCGGTTCGCGGCGGGCAGGCCGGCCACGTCGCCGAAGACGCGGTTCACGTCCCACGCGAAACCGTAGTAGAGGTTGAAGTCCTTGAAGTATTTGCTCTCGATGGACGCGGCATCGTAGGTCTGCATGTTCTGCCGCCAACCGACGTCACCGACGAAGCGGTGGTTGTCGAGCACGATGCGCTGGCGGCCCGCCTTCAGCGTGGTGTCGTATTTCGCGTAGCTCGCCCAGGCCTGGTTGATCTCCGTGGTCGGCGGGTCGGCGACGACCGTCTTGCCGGCGGGACCGATGCCGGGAAGGCCGTAGTTGGCGCGGTCGCCGAGGGCGGTGATGTTCTCCGCCTCGACCATGCCCTGGAAGCCGTTGAGCGGCGCGCTGGTGAAGCCGAAGCGCGTGCGCAGCGTGGGGGCGTGCGCGGGCGTGGTGGTCTGCCCGTCGGCGAACTCGTAGCGCAGGCGCGCGTTGAGGTTGAATTTCCCCTTGGCGAGCGCCTCCGGCAGCTTGCCGTCCACGTTGAGGAACTTCTCAATCGCGGTCGGCTGGGCCGCCGGCGCGGCGGGCGCGACGGGCGCGGTGTAGGGTTTTTCCTGCGCATACACGGCGCTCGCGGCGGCGAGCACCAGCGCGGAGGTGATGGGCATCAGGTGGTTTGGTTTCATGTGCATTGTGTTTTCTGGCGCTTCCCGGCGGACGGCGAACAGGGACAGCCGTCACGCTGGAAATGGTCGGCTCCGCTCCACCGCAACGGATGAAGGGCGGCGCGGCTTCCCGCGCGGCGGGCGAATTTATCCCGCGAGCCGGACGGCGGTTCAGCAGTGGCGGTGCCACGGTGCAAATCCGCGCGCGAACGCGCTGGCAAAAGAATTCGTGCCGCAAATGAATCGAGTTGATTGCGGGGCGAACCAACTGGCAGGCAGGCCACTTGCGCAGGAACCAAGTCCGGCTGGCACGCGCCGGAACACCACGCAAAGCCCCGGTGCCAGCGGCGAAGGACGGGTTGCCACGGCTGGACGCGATGCTCCCCGGCTTCGAGTTGTGCAGGTTCGCGGGCATGATGGCGAAATTTGAACAGGCTGCCGTCACGCGGCGATGGTCGGCGAGGCGGCCAGTTCGAGGTCGTCGCGATAAACCGCGTAGGCGGCGTGGTATTCCATCACCCGCGCGACCTCGCTGATGAATTCCTCCGCGTAGCCCGCGCGGCGCAGCAGGTGGAAGCCTATCTCCATGCCGGACGCGATGCCGCCCGCCGTGATGATGCGACCCGCGTCCACCACGCGCGCGCGGCTGATGCGGCAGGCGGGCGCGATCTTCGCCAGCCGGTCCAGCGGCACCATGCCCGCGCCGGACGCCTCGACGCGGTCGGGCTCCTTGCGGTTCGTCGCGGGCAGGCCGTCGAGCAAACCCATCTTCCCGTAAATCCACGAGCCGGTGCAGACGCTGGTGAGCAGAGTCATCTCCGGCAGCGCGCGGATGAACTCGTGCAGGCGTTCGTTGCGGATTTCCTGCCGCGTGCCGAAACCGCCCGGGATGAGGAAGGCGTCCATCGCCGGGCGGTCGTTGAAGCAGTAGTTCGGCAGCACGGTGAAGCCGGCCTGCGTCTGCACGGGGCGCGCGCTGTCTGCGATGAGGAACGCCTCCAGCTCGGGGTCGAAGCGGCGCGCGACAGAGAAGACCCCGTGAGGAGCGGCATAGTCCACGATCTCAGCGTCCTTGAAGACGTAGATGCCGAGGCGGAAGCCAGGGATGGTCGGGCGGGTGGACATGATGCTCACCACTTTTTATAGGGCAGGAACTTGCCGTTCATCGTGACCTTCACGCGGTCGCCCTTGGGATCCGGCACCTTCTCGATGTCCATGGTGAAGTCAATTGCGCTCATGATGCCCGCGCCGAACTTCTCCTCGATGACCTCCTTAATCGTGCGGCCATAGACGTAGATGATTTCCTGGAAGCGATACTGGAGCGGCTCCTTGGGCACGGTCGGCGCGGCCTCGCCTTTGTTCGCGAACTCGGTCAGCGCGGCGGCGACGGCGGGCTTGAGGCGGAGAAACTTCGCGACTTTCTTCGCGGCGGCGGTGTCCAGCGCGTTTTCACCGAGGCAGGCCGAGGTGGTGTAAACCTCGGACAGTCCGGCGGCCTTGGCGATGGCGGTCCAGGTGGTCTTCTTCGCCTGCTTCGCGGCGAGGATGGCTTCGGTCATTTGTGCTTTGGTCATGTGCTGATGTGCGTTTGAGGATTTGCGGTTCAGGTGGTGGGTTGCAGTTCGGGCTTTGACTCAATGGCGGGTGCGGCGGGCGCGTCCTTGCCGGTGTGCTTGCTCTTCTTCGCGCCCTTCACGAGGAAGTGCAGGATGTGGTTGCGGATGCGCACGTAGTCCGGCGAGTCAATCAGCTCCGCGCGGGTGCGCGGGCGCGGAACGGTCACCTCGATGATCTCGGCCAGTTCGGCCTCGGGGCCGTTGGTCATCAGCGCGATGCGGTCGGAGAGCAGGATGGCCTCGTCCACGTCGTGCGTGACCATGAAGACGGTGTTGCGCGTGGCGTTCCACATGCGGACCAGCTCCTCCTGGATGCCACCGCGCGTGAGCGCGTCAATCTGCGCGAACGGTTCGTCCAGCAGCAGCACCTTCGGCTCGACGGCGAACGCGCGCGCGAGGCCGACGCGCTGTCTCATGCCGCCGGAGAGGAACGCCGGGCGCTTCTGCTCCGCGCCGTGGAGGTTCATCATGTCGATGTATTTCTGCGTCCAGTCGCGGATTTGCTCCGGCGGCCAGTCGGGATGCGCCTGCCGCACGGCGACGCGGACGTTGTCGAACGCGGTGAGCCACGGCATCAGCGCGAAGCTCTGGAAGACAACCATCCGGTCGAGACCGGGCTTGGTGATCTCGCGGCCTTCGAGGATGACGCCGCCGGTGCTGGACTGGTCGAACCCGGCGATGATGTTCAGCAAGGTGCTTTTGCCGCAGCCCGAGTGGCCGATCATCGTGAGGAACTCACCCTGCCTGATCTCGAACGTGACATCGCGGAAGACGACGAAGCTCTCACCCCTTTTCGCCTTGTCGTCGAGGACCGGATACAGCTTCGAGACGTGGTCAACTTTGAGGAATGACATGGGCGGAAATCAGACTTCCGTGTAGGTGAAGAGCGCGGCGAGCTTGCCGAAAGCGAAGTCCAGCGCGTAGCCGACGAAGCCGACGACAAGGATCGCGAAGATGACGCCGCTGATGTCGAGGTTGTTCCACTCGATCCAGGTGAGGTAGCCCGCGCCGAGTTCGCCCAGCAGCATCTCCGCCGGCACCACCGCCACCAGCGCGCTGCCGAACGAAATGCGCAAACCGGCGATGATGGCCGGCGCGGCGGCGGGCAGGACGACCGTGAACAGCCGGCGCAGGTAGCTCATCTCCAGCAGCGCGGCGACGTGCAGGTAGTCCTTGCGAATCGAGTTCACGCCGAACGCAGTGTTCGCCACCGTGGGCCAGAGCGACGCCATGAACACGACGAGGATGGCCGTCCAGAACGGGTCTTTCACCGAGTAGAGCAGCAGCGGCATCCACGCGAGCGGCGAGATGGGCTTGAGCACCTGGATGAACGGGTTCAGTGCGAGGAACAGCGGCTTCGAGAGGCCGATGAGGACGCCGAGTAGAATCGCCACGACCGACCCCGCGAGGAAGCCGGCCATGAACCGCTTGATGGTGTAGCCAACGAGCAAGCCGATGCCGTGGTCGTTGGTGCCCTTCTTCACGAAGGCCTCGCCCAGTTCGGTGCGCGCCTTCTCGAACACCTTCATCGGGCCGGGGATGCCCTTCACCTTGTCGGGGTTCCAGAGATAATGGCCGGCGGCGTCCTTCACGATGTCGCCGTTGAACTCCATCGTCGTGAGCTGGTCCTCGGTCTTGCCCTTGGCGTCGAAGCGTGGCGGCCGCGTGGCTCCTTCCCACACGAGCAGGAACAGCCCGAGGATGAACAGCGACAGGAGGTAGGGACCGAAGCGGTCCTTCCACGAGGGACGGAGAGCCATGCGCGCGGCGGATTACAGGTTGCTGATCGGGAAGCTCTTCGCGTATTCGGCCACCTTCGCCGGGTCGAACTCGCGGCCCATGATGATGTGCTTCTTGCTGGTCGCGCCGCGCGCCTTGTAGCCCAGCTCGGCCATCACCTTGTCGCACTCCGCGGCGAGATAGACCTGCTGCGCAATCTTTGCGTAGTCCAGTTCGCCCTCGACGTGCTTCCAGCGTTTCATCTGGCTGAGAATCCACATCGCCATCGAGTGCCATGGGAACGGGTCGAAGCCGATGCGGTCGGGCACGTTCTGGATGCCGCCGAGGCCGTCCGCGTAACGGCCGGTGAGCACCTGTTCGAGCACGATCTGCGGCTGATTCAGGTAGTTGGTCGGGGAAATGGCCTTGGCGATGTCCTTCCGGTTCTTCGGGTCGGCGGCGAAGTGCGTTGCGTCCACGATGGAACGGAACAGCGCCTTGAAGGTGTTCGGATTCTTCTCCGTGAACTCCTTCGAGATGGCGAACGCGCAGCAGGGGTGGCCCTCCCACAGCTCCTTGGTGAGCTTGAACAGGAAGCCGACGTTCTCATACACCGCACGCTGGTTGAACGGGTCGGGTGCGAGGTAACCGTCCACGTTGTCGGCCTTGAGGTTGGCGACCATCTCGGGCGGCGGGACGATGCGGATTTGCACGTCCTTGTCGGGATGCAGGCCGCCTTCCGCGAGGTAGTAGCGGAGGAGATAATTGTGCATCGAGTAGGTGAACGGCACGCAGAAGCGGAAGCCCTTCATGTCCTTCGGCCCCTTCACGTTCTTGTGCTTCAGCGCGAGCGTGATGGCCTGGCCGTTGATGTTCTCGACGGCGGGCATGAAGAACGGCACGGCGGGCGAGCCGGCCCCGAGCGTGAGCGCCAGCGGCATGGGACTGAGCATGTGCGCGGCGTCCACCTCCTTGTTCACGGCCCAGTCGCGGACGACCGCCCAGCCGGCGGCCTTGCGGACCTTCACGTTGAGGCCGTGCTTCGCGTAGAAACCCATCGGCTCCGCCATGATGATCGGCGTGGCGCAGGTGATGGGGATGAAGCCGACGCTCAAGTCCTTCTTCTCGATGTTCTTCACCGGCTCGGCGGCCATGGACTGCGCCGTGCCAAAATCAAACATCGAGCCGATGACCGCCGCCGCCGTGCCCCGGCCCACGACGCCGAGGAAGGCACGCCGTTCCATGTCATCCGGGAAGATGGCGCGCATGACGGCATTCTCGACGACGCGCGAAAGGAGGTTGTTTGCGGAGGCCGCCGGGCGGTCGGCTTGGTGTGAGGCGTGGTTGCAGTCGCGCCCCGTGCAGGCGTGACCGGCTTCGTGGAAATGCTCCATCCCTCGGAAAGCGGGCGCCTGCCGCGCCTCGAAGTCGCGCTGGACTTCAGCCAGCGGGCCGGCGGTCGCGGGTTGGTGGGAGTGGGAATGCGGCGCGTCCACGAGGGGCTGCGCGGCGTCGAACGGGTCATTCAGGGCGTTGTGGTGCATGGTGGGTGCGGTGGTTTTCAGACAGGTTGGGAGACAGTGGAGGCAAGGAAATCGCGGGCCACGTCGGCGAGCTTCCGCTTCCGGTTCATCGCCGTGCGGCGCAGGAGGTGATACGCCTGCTCTTCGGTGAGCTGGTGCTCGCGCATCAGGACGGACTTCGCGCGCTCGACGAGCGCGCGACTGTCCAGCTCGGCGCCGGTGCCGGCCACCTGGCCGCGCAACGACTGGAAGCGCTGGAAGGTCGCCATCGCCACGTCAATCGCCGGCCGCACCTGCGCGGCGCTGATGCCGGTGGTGACGTAGGCCGAGACGCCGGAGCGGATGGCGGCGTGGATGGACTGCACGTTCTGGTCCTGCGTGAAGAGGACGACGGGCCGGGGCTGGTGCTGCTGGATGAGCGTGAGTTGTTCGAGCGTGTCGCGCGTGGGCGATTCAACATCAATCAGGATGACGTCCGGGTTGGTCGCATACACGCGCTCCAGCACGTCCTCCGTGGTGCGCACGCAGACGACCGCCGTGAAGCCGCAGTCGGCGAGCGCGGCTTGCAGCAGCCGCAGCCGCGTCTCGGACTCGTCCACCAACAGGATTCTGATGGTTCGCTCCGCCATAAGGCCGGAATCGTTCGGTCACATTCGCCGCCTGGCCTAGCCACGACGGCACTGTGCAATCCACATGCGGAGAAGTCCGGGGGGACGGAGGAAAGCGCGCTCTGTTCAGAGCCGCACGCGACCATCACCCAACACCAATCCGGCAACTTGGGACTGCCACCCCGGCCGCCACAGGCGACCGGCGCGTTTGGACCTCGTTGTCCGATTCGGCGAAGGCGACGTTGGCTTCGCGTCGAAGTCTGGAGACTTCACCTGCGCGGTTCAGCAGGCGGGGTGCCACGAAATCAGTGGCACGGAAAAACCTTCAAATCCCTTGAAAACCGGGCCGCGCGCCCGGTCCCGACGGTCACTGGCCGGTTGTCTCTCATGCTTGGTTTTCGGCAACGTGCCCAAATCTGGCCAAGGGGTTGAGTTCACTCCACCGCCACCATCAGCGACGTGTGCTTCGGTTCCGGCGCGCTGGCGGGCGCGGACTGCGTGTCCACCAGCGCCTCGGCGGGCGGCGCGGTCGGAGCCGGCGGCGCGGCGTGTTTGTGCTTGTTCTTGTGCGCGTGGACTTCGAGGAACTCGATGAGCCGCTCGCGGAGCTTGTAGTAGTCGGGATGCTCCATCACGACCTGGCGGACGCGCGGGCGCGGGAAGTTCACCTCGATGATGTCGCCGACCTCGGCCTCGGGGCCGTCGGTCATACAGACGATGCGGTCGGAGAGGAAGAGCGCCTCGTCCACGTCGTGCGTGACCATGAGCGCGGTCTTCTGGTCCTTGCGCCACAGCTCGATGAGCACCTGCTGGAGTTCCCAGCGCGTGAGCGAATCCAACATGCCGAACGGCTCGTCGAGCAGCAGCATCTTGGGCGAGAGCGCGAAGGCACGGGCGATGCCGACGCGCTGTCTCATGCCCTGCGAAAGTTCAGCGGGCTTCTTGTGCAGCGACTCGCCGAGGCCGACGAGCGTGAGGTAATACTCGGCAATCTGGTGCCGCTCCTCCTTGCTGGCGGTGTAGAAGACCTGGTCAACCCCGAGGAGAACATTCTCCATCGCGGTCATCCACGGCAGCAGGCACGGCGATTGGAAGACGATGCCGCGGTCCGGCCCCGCGCCGGCGAGTTCCTTGCCCGCGAGGATGATGGCCCCGCCGGTAATTTCATTCAGGCCGGCGAGCATCGAGAGGACGGTGGATTTGCCGCAGCCGGAGTGGCCGATGAGGCAGACGAACTCGCCCTGCTTGATGCGCAGGTCGAAGTCCTTGACGATGATGGCCGGCCCCTTGGGGGTCGGGTAAATCTTGGTCAGCTTGGAAAGTTCTACGTGGGCGCTCATGAGTGGGGTTGGCGGACGGGAAAGCGGGCAGCCGGAAAGGAAGAAGTTCCAAATCCCAAGCTCCAAGCTCCAAAGAAGCTCCAAACCCCAAGCTCCAACCGGGTGACGGTGCCCCGATCCTCAACCGTCGAACGGGCACACCAGACGGCTCCGGCCTTGGAGCTTGGAGCTTGGAGCTTCTTTGGGATTTGGGAATTGGAGCTTGGAGCTTTCATCAGTGCTCAGTTCATTTCCACGACCTCGGCCTTGATTTCGCTCCGGCGGATGGGCTTGGTGCGGCCGCCGAGCTGTCGCGGCACGCTCAAGTCCTCGGGCATGATGTCGGGCAGCACGAGGTTCTTGGTGAGCGTGACGGCCTTTTTCTTGTTCGAGGCGATGAGCCATTCCATCACCTCGCGGCGGAGCCGCTTGAAGCGCGGCTCGTGGTTCAGCTCCTTGCGGTCGCGCGGGCGCGGGATGTCCACGGTGAAGGACGGGCCGAGCGTCGCGCCTGGACCCGCGCTCAACGGGATGATGCGGTCGGCGAGGTAGATGCCCTCGTCCACGTCGTTGGTGATGAGCACGACGGTCTTGCGGCTCTCGCTCCAGATGCGGGAAATCTCGTCCTGCAAGGTCGCGCGCGTCAGGGCGTCGAGCGCGGAGAGCGGCTCGTCCAGCAGGAGAATCTGCGGGTCCATCGCCAGCGCGCGGGCCACGCTCACGCGCTGCTTCATGCCGCCGGAAAGTTCGCTGGGCCGCTTCTCGCGCGCGGGCGTGAGGTTCACCATGGCGATGAACTGCTCGGCGTGCTGACGTTTCTTCTCCGGCGAGTAGTTCGGGAAGACCTGGTCCACGGCGAGCAGGATGTTCTCGAACACCGTCAGCCACGGGAGCAGCGAGTAGTTTTGGAAGACGATGCCACGGTCAGGACCGGGCGCGGTGATTTCCAGGTCGTTGAGCGTGGCGGTGCCGGTGTCGGGACGGAGCAGGCCGGCGATGAGCGAGATGAGCGTGGTCTTGCCCGCGCCGGAGTAGCCGACGATGGCGACGAACTCGCCCTTCTCCACGGTGAAGTTGATGTCCCGGAGCACTTCCGAGCGCGAACCGTTTACGCCGTAGCCTTTGGAAACTGATTTGAGTTCGAGATAGGGCATGTCAGGAAAGGGGCTTCACGCAAAGGCCGCCAAGCGCGCGGTGATGTGGGAAACGGACGGGGGGATGGGTGTCCGATATGCGGGAAGAAATCCCGTTCCTCCTATGCTCACTCTGTGCCTTTGCGTGAAGCGGTTCTGCTTTCATTTCACTTTCAGTTCACCGACAGGACGGAGTTCCAGCCGCCGAATGGGTTCGGCGCGGCTTCGCGGGCGGCGGGGTCGGGCAGCCAGGAGCCGTCCACGACGAAGAGGTATTCGTAACGGCCGGGCGTGAGTTTCAACTCGCCCTGCCACTCGCCGCCCTGGGCCGGGCGCAGCGGCGTCGCGCCGACCTGCCAGCCGTTGAACGAGCCAGCGACGAAGACTTCCTTCGCGGCCGGCGCGCGGAGCTTGAGCGCGACGGGAGCCGGGCCGATGACGGGTTTCACTCCGTTGAAGGGATTCTTCAACACGCGCACCACCTGGCCGAGCGCGGCGGCGGATTTCTTCGCGAGCGAACGCGCGGGCTTCGGGGCGCGGTGGGAGATTTTGTGGCTCTTCATGTTCAGGCGGTCTTGAAGCGCGACTCCACGAGGCTCATCAGGCGGTCGAGGACGAAGCCCACGACGCCAATGGTGATGATGCACAGGATGATGTGCTCGTAGACCAGCGCGTTGTATTCCTGCCAGAGGAAGCCGCCCACACCGGGCCGGCCCGTGAGCATCTCAGCGGCGACGATGACCAGCCACGCGATGCCGAGGCTGAGGCGGAAGCCGGTGAACATGTAAGGCAGCGTCGCGGGGATGAGCACCTTGGTGAGCGTCTTCCAACGCGAGAGCTTGAGCACCTTGGCGACGTTCAGATAGTCTTGCGGCACGGCGCGCACGCCGACAGCGGTGTTCAGCACGGTGGGCCACATGGAACAGATGGCAATGGTGAAGAGCGCGCCCAGCTCGCTCGCCTGCTTGCCCGCGCCGAGGAACAACACCAACCCAAGCGGGAGCCACGCCAGCGGCGAGACGGGGCGCAAGACCTGGATGATGGGGTCGAAGGTCTTGGTGAACGCCTTCGACAGCCCGAGGAAGAAGCCGACCGGCGTGCCGACCAGCAGCGCGAGCGCGTAGCCCTTGGCGACGAGGATGAGGGAATACCAGGTGAAGCGCAGGATGCCCTGGTCCATCTCGCCGCGCTTCTCAAAGGGCTTCATCACGTAGTCCTTGCTGGCGTCCCACGTCTTCTTGGGCGTGGGCAGTTCCTTCGCCCACGTCTTGCTGGAGACCTGCCACGCGAGCACCACCAAGGCGATGCCGATGAGGGGCAGGATGAGCCAGTCGAGTTTGAATGATTTCATGGTCAATGTTCTGCGAGTCTTGCGAATTGAAATGAGGTCAGGAGTGAAGCTGCTCTTCGGTGCGTTGCACCCAGGTCTCGGCGGCGGAGACCAGCACGAGCGCGAAGCCAATCAACGGCGAGACGATGCTCTTGAGGAGCACCGTCCCGTCCACCGCGCCGGTCATCCAATGGTCGCCCTGGTTGGCGACCGCCTGGAGGAAGCCAACGGACAGGCCCAGCCGGACCGCGCGCAGCCAGACCGAACGCTGGCGGAAGGCCTGCGCCCACAGCGCACGACGGGAGACGGTCGCGCTCATGGCCTCGGGGTCGGCGGCCCATCCGCCTGTTGCCGCCGCTGCTCTTCCACCCACACACCGGCGGCGGAGATGAGCGCCACGGAGAAGGTCACCAGCGGCGAGATGAGGGTCTTGACGACCGTGCCAGCGGTCTGCTCGTGGCGCAGCCACACGTCGCCCTGGTTGATGACGGCCTGCAGGACGCCGATGGGCAGCCCGACCACGGCGGCGCGCCGCCAGACGGAAGCTTGCCGGAAAGCTTGCACCCAGAGCGATTGGCGCATGGCGAAGAATCATTTTGAAGGTTGGCACCGCGGGTTGCGCAGGGCGCGCAACCCGCGGCGGAATTGAATCAGCCTTTCAAGGTGTTCACCGGGAAGCCCTTGGCATACGCCTCGAGGTCGCCCTTCGGGTCGAACTTGAAGCCGTCGAACAGTGTCTCGGCGCTGTTGTCCTCGCCGCGGTCGGTGATGCCGATTTCCTTCATGGCCTCGGTGTAGATGTCCGGGCGCATGACCTGCTTGGTGACGCCCTCGTAGTCGGGCGCGCCCGTGACCATGCCCCAGCGGCGGAACTGCGTGAGCCACCACTTGCAATACTTGGGCTGCGGGTAGTTGCAATTGCGCTTGCTGAAGTGCATGTAGAACTCGTCCTGCTTGGTGCGGCCGTCGCCGTAGTCCACCTTGCCTTGCAGGCGGCCCAGGATGATGTCCTTCTCGCAGTTGATGTAGGTGGGCCGGCTGACAATCTCGCACTGTTCGGGGCGGTTCTTCATGTCGTCGAGCCACACGCTGGCCTCGTGCAGGCCCTTGAGCACGGCCTTGACGGTCTTCGGGTTCTTCTCGGCGAACTCGAGACTGAAGCCGGCGACCTTCTCCGGGTGGTCCTTCCACATGTCCTGCGTGGTGACGGTGGAGAAGCCCACCTTGTCCGCGACGGTGCGCGCATTCCACGGCTCACCGACACAGAAGCCGTCCATTTTGCCAATTTTCATGTTCGACACCATCTGCGGCGGCGGAATGGTGATGAGCGAGATGTCCTTGTCCGGGTTGATGCCGCCCGCGCCGAGGTAGTAGCGCATCCACATGGCGTGCGTGCCGGGCGGGAAGGTCATGGCGAAGACGAGCGGCTCGCCCTTCTTCTTGGCGGCCTCGACATACGGCTTGATGGCTTTCGGATCGGCACCGACCTTGCCCTTCCACTCGTTTTTGAGGGAGATGCCCTGGCCGTTGCGGTTGACCAGCCACGGAACAATCATCGGCTTCTTCGGTGAGCCGAGCAGGCCCATCGTGCTGGCGATGGGCATGCCGATGAGCATGTGCGTGAACTGGTTGTCGCCGGAAGAGAGCGAGTCGCGAATGGCGGCCCAGTTCGCGCCCTTGGCGACGGTCACATCGAGGCCGTATTTCTTGAAGAAGCCCTTCTCCGCGCCGATGACGAACGGCGAGCAGTCCGTCAGCGCGATGATGCCGCAGCGGAGCTTTGAAGTTTCCGGCGCGTCACTGGCATAGACACTGCCGACCCAGCCGCGCGGCAGGCCGCCCATCAGCGCGCCCGCGCCGAGGGTCTGGCCGACGCGCGTGAGGAAGCGGCGACGGGAGGAGGAGTTGGTCAGGACTGGTTGGGTTGGTTTGTTCATCATGTTCAGCAGGTTGTCAGTCGAGTGTGTTTCCACTCGACGGCACGCCTTAGCGGGCACGATGCCAACCGGCGCGGGCGCTGGCCCGAGGGTTGCTGAGAGATATTGCGGCAACGGATGAACCAGATTCTTACATGAGCGAACCCCTCGACAGCCGGCAGCTTCGCGCCTTCGTCACCCTCGCGAACACGGGCAGTTTCACGCGCACGGGCAAGGACTTGTTCCTTACCCAGTCCGCCATCAGCCACGCCATCAAGGCGCTGGAGGAGGACGTTGGCTGTCGCCTTTTTGACAGGGTGGGCAAATCCGTGGCCCTGACGCCGGCGGGCGAGCAGTTGCTCCACTACGCCAAAAGAATTCTCGGCGAAATGTCCCTCGCGCGCGCGTCGCTCGAGCGGCTCGGCAAATGGGGCCGCTCGCATCTGCGGCTCGCCACGAGCGAGGCCGTGTGCGAGGCGCTGCTGCCCAACGTGCTCGCCCAGCACAAGGAACAGTTCCCGCAATGCCAGGTCACCGTCTCCTCCGCCGACATGAGCGAGGCGGTGGACCTCCTGCACAACGGCCACGCCGACCTCGTGCTGAGTCTGGAGCCGGGCCCGGAGGCCGGCGTGGAGTTCGTGCCGCTGTTCAGCGATGAACTGCAATTCCTCGTCAGCGCGCAGCACCCGTGGGCGGTCGCGCGTCAAGTCGTGCGCGAGGAGATTCCCACGCAACCCTACATCCTCTACAGCCGGTCGAGCTTCACCTCGCGCTTGGTGGAAGGCTATTTCCGCCACGAGGACATGACCCTGCTCACCATGATGGAAGTCGGCAGCATGAGCGCCATCCGGGAAATGGTCGGGCGCGGACTGGGCGTGGCCATCCTCGCCCCGTGGGTCGCACGCGACGAAATCGCCGCCGGCACGCTCGTCGCGTTGCCGTTGGGCCGCCGCAAGCTCATCCGTAACTGGGGCGTGCTGCACCGGCGTGGACGCCGGCTCAACCTGGGCGAGGAACAATTCGTCTCGCTCTGCCGCCGCGAAGGCGCGCAGCTCGTCGGCGGCAGCAAGGCCGAGGCGCAGGCGGCGTGAACCGTAGCTCGACATTCCAATGTCGAGTGCGATCAGGCTGCGGCAGACACTGAACTCGACATTGGAATGTCGAGCTACGGTTTCACCCAAACGTCTCCCGCGACCGGCATTGAACCTTCGCCCTCTGCCAGCGAGCATCACCGCCGATGACTTCACGCCAGCGCCCGTTCCGCTTCGAGCGAGGCGCGGTGCATCTCCCCGAACTCGCGCTGTGGCTGGATACACACGACTCACGCGGCGCGGACGAATGGGCCGTCGTCACCCACGCGCACTCCGACCACATCGCGCGCCACAAACGCGTCATCCTCACCGAGCCGACCGCGCGGCTGCTGCGGCAACGCCTCGGCGGCCAGCGCGAGGAGCGCGTGCTGCGCTTCGGCGAGCGCACGGAGTTCAGCGGCCCGCGCGGCGACTTCGCGCTCACGCTCCTGCCCGCCGGCCACATCCTCGGCAGCGCGATGGTGCTCGTCGAGTGGAGCGGCGGCTCGCTGCTCTACACCGGCGACTTCCGGCTGCGAGCCAGCGACGCCTGCGAGCCGTGCGACTTCCAACTCGCACGCGGCTGCGACTGGCTCGTGATGGAAACCACCTTTGGCCGGCCCGAATACGTCTTCCCGCCGACGGAACAAGTCATCGCCGAACTGCTCGCTTTCTGCTGCACCGCGCTCGCCGCTGGGGAAGCGCCCGTGCTCCTCGGCTGGACGCTCGGCAAGGCGCAGGAGCTTCTCTGCGTGCTCGCCGAGAGCGGCCTGCGCGTCGCCGCGCATGAAGCCGTGCTCCCGCTCGCCCGAATCTACGAGCAGTGCGGCGTGCGCCTCGGAGAATACGAGGCGTTGACACCCGGCAGCCCCACCGACCGCGTCCTCATCTGCCCGCCCAACTTCGCACAGTCACCGCAGCTTGCCGCGCTCGGCCCCAGCCGGCTCGCCGTCGCGACCGGCTGGGCGATGGAGAGCAGTTGCAAGTATCGCTCCGGCGTGGACGCGGCGTTTCCCTTGAGCGACCACGCGGACTTCAACGAGCTGATCGAGTTCGTCCGCCAGGTGCGCCCGCCCCGGGTCTTCACCACCCACGGTTTCGCCGCCGACTTCGCCGCCACCTTGCGCGACCTTGGTTTTGACGCGGAAGCGCTGGTGAACGCGGAACAGCTCACGCTCTCACTCGGCGTGCCGCCCAGTTCAATCGCACCAGGTTGAGCAACGGCGCGGCTGGACGATCCGTCACAAACTCCACTTGCCTTTGCCTTCTCTTCCGCAACACTCGCCGCGCTTATGAGCAAGAACACCGGCCACAAAGTCTCCAAGAAGTTCGCCGCCTATCCGCGCCTCAACCCGCTCGGCGTGGGCAAAGACATCTCTGCCGCCGACCTGATTGACGAGGTCATGCTCGCCTACAACGGCGGCCGGCTCCGCGAGGCGAGCCAGCTCCTCGTGAAGAAGATGCTGCCCAAGGACGGCTTCATCGGCATGAGCCTCACCGGGGCGCTCACGCCCGCCGGCCTCGGCAAGAGCTGCCTCATCCCGCTGATGAAGGGCGGCTACGTGGACTGGATCGTCTCCACCGGCGCGAATCTCTACCACGACCTGCACTTCGGCCTCGATATGCAGCTCCACAGCGGCTCGCCATTCCTCGACGACGTGGCGCTGCATCGCGATGGCGTCATCCGCATCTACGACGTGCTCTTCGATTACAACGTGCTGCTCGACACCGACGCCTTCGTGCGCGAGGTCATCCAGGGGCCGGAGTTCCAGCGGCCCATGGGCACGGATGAATTCCACTACCTCCTCGGCAAATACGTCGCCGCGCGCGGCAAGAAGCTCGGCTTGAAGGATTCCTCCGTCCTCGCCACGGCCTACGAATGCGGCATCCCCATCTTCACCAGCAGCCCCGGCGACTCCAGCATCGGCATGAACGTCGCCGCCATGGCCATGCGCGGCTCGGCGCTGTTACCCGACGTGAACCGCGACGTGAACCAGACCGCCGCCATCGTCTATCACGCCAAGTCCACCGGCCACACCAGCAGCGTCTTCATCCTCGGCGGCGGCAGCCCGAAAAACTTCATGCTCCAGACCGAGCCGCAGATTCAGGAAGTCCTCGGCATCCAGGAGAAGGGCCACGACTACTTCCTCCAAGTCACCGACGCCCGCCCCGACACCGGCGGCCTCAGCGGCGCGACGCCCGCCGAGGCCGTGAGCTGGGGCAAGGTGGACCCCGACAAGCTCCCCGACTCCGTCGTCTGCTACACCGACTCGACCATCGCGCTCCCGCTGCTCACCGCCTACGTCCTCTCGCGCGTGAAGCCGCGCAAACTCAAGCGCCTCTACGATCACCGCGACGCCATCCTCGATGTGGTGAAGCAGAAATACCTCAAGTCCGGCACCGTGACGAAGGTGCTCACCAGCCGGAAGATCGCCAAACGCTCCAGCAGCATCGGGCTGAAGTAGTCGCCGGCGTCCGGGCCATCAAGGCGTGCTGGTCTTCGGAACGTCCAGGAAGTCGGTGGACTCCTTCTTCTCCGGGGTGGGCGTGGACGCGGGCGGGAAAAGCGGCTCCGGCAGGGGGAGCGGACCCCGCGGGTATTTCTTCAGCAGCTTGCGCATCGCCTCGATCTCCTCCTCTTCGAGCTTCTTGCCCTGCTTGATCTCTTCGATGCGGACGGTCTGCTCGACGCCGCGCATGGTGGCGGAGCGCTGGCGCTCGGCCTGCGCGGCGAGGGAGGCCAGTTCCGGCGTCTTCAAGACCGTGGGCCGGATCAACACCATGAGTTCCTTGCGGGTGGGATTCTCGCTGGTGGAGCGGAACAATGCGCCGATGCCGGGAAGGTCCTTGAGCACGGGCACGCCGGAGACACTCTTGGTTCTCGCGGTGCGAATGAGGCCGCCGAGGATGATGGTTTCGCCGTCCTTCACCGCGACCTTGGCCTGCGCGGTATGGCGCACGGTCTTGGGCACCTTCAGGTTGGCATCAATGGCCACGGTGCCGTTTTCGCCTTCGATCGTCTGGTTGATGTCGAGCACCACCAGGCCGTCCGAGGTGATGAGCGGCAGCACCTGCATGTTGATGCCGATCTGCAACTGCTGGATCTGCTGCTGCGTGCCGAAGCCCGTGCCCGAGATGCTGCCGGTGACGTAGGGCGTGGTGCCGCCGGAGAAGATGGTCGCCGCCTCGGCGTGCGAGGTCTGGATGCGCGGGCGGGAAAGCACTTCGGTCTTGGAATCAGCCTCCAGCATCTGGATTGCGGCGGCCCAGTTGGCGCCCATTTGGGCAAGGTAGGCAAAGCCGCCGGTCTTGGCCCCGACGCCAAGGTCCGTGGCATTGGTGGAGAAGCTGATGATCGAGTTGATGCCGCCCTTGCCAAACAGGCCGTTCCCCGCCGTCCCGGTCTTCTGACCGAGACCGAAGTTGATGTCCAGTGAGTGGCCGATGTCGGTCTCGAAGATGAGCGCCTCGATGAGCACCTGCTGCTGCGGCACGTCAATCTTCGCCAACAGGTTGGTGAGCATCGTCATTTCGGCCTTGTTGGCCAGCACCAGCAGGGCGTTGCTCCGGTCATAGGGAATGATTCTGGCCTCGCCCAGCAGCGGCGCGGCCCCGGCGCGGCCACCGGTGATGTTGCTGACGATCTGGTTGAGTCGGTTTTGGAACGCTCCTTGGGCGCTGCCGGGCTGGGCCGCACCAGGGATGCCGGTGTTCACACCCGGCTGCGTGCCAAAGGGCGTCGTCGCGCCGCCCACGCCCGGCAGTCCCGTGGTGTTGCCAAACGGCGAGGTGGTGCCGGTCCGGCGCGTGGTGGAGGAGCCGGTGCGGCTCGTGGTGCTGCCGCCCGCCGCCGGCCCGGACGCGGTGAAGCTGCCCAGCACCTGCGCCACGTCCGCCGCGAGCGCGTAGTTGACCGGGATCACCTTGAACTCCTCGTCCGAGGCCACGACTTTATCAATCTTCTCCAGCACCTCCAGCATGCGTTTGATGTTGATCGCGTTGTCGCGCAGGATCAGCACGCCCGTGGCATCAATCGGCAGGATGCCGCCGGGCACCTTGGCGAAGGGCTGGATGGCGGCCACCACCTCGCTGGGCTTGGCGTTGGTGACCTCGACGATCTTGGTGATGTATTGGCTGGCCTCGGGCAGCTCGCGCGAGGCGTTGGTGTTGAAGGCCGCGCCTTCCTGCAACGCCCCCGCCGAGGGGACGACCGTGAGAAACTTCTCGCCGGTGGGGATGACGACGATCTGGTTCAGCGCCAGGATGCCGTCGATCGCCTGGATGGTTTCCCGGGCGGTGAGCGGCGTCTTGGTGACCAGGGTGATTTGCAGGTTTGGCTGGACGGATGGGGAGCGAAGCACCGTGCGGCCGGTCAGCTCGGAGTAAATCTCCAGCACCTGGCCCAGCGGCATTTCCTTGAAGCTGGTGAAGGAGGGATCCAGCAGCACCTCGCCAGCGGCATTCCCCCCCGCCGTCGCCGCGCCGGCCGGCAGGGCGCCCATCACGTTCGTCCGGCCCCCGGTGGCGGACGCTCCGCCCGGCAGGGCCAGC
>WRPG01000034.1 GCA_009773355.1 Limisphaerales bacterium | reverse complement strand
GATCGAGCGCGCCGCGGGTCGTCCGCAGTTTCGGCGGCTGGGCGACCTGCTCGGCCAGCCCGCGCGGCTGGACACGGCTTACACGGCCCTGCGCGGCATCTACACGCGCGCTGAAGCCGGCGCGCTGACGCGCAAATACACGGGCACGGCACCTGACGTGGACGAGCTGCCGGAGACGGCCGGTCCCGCCGACCCGACCGAGGAGGACACCGTGAGCCGGTTGGAACTGGGCCGCTACATGAGGAACCAGCTCCTGCGCGACAGCGATGTGATGAGCATGGCACACGGTTTGGAGCTGCGCGTGCCGTTCCTCGACCGGGCCGTGACGGACGCGCTCGTCCAGATTCCCGCCGCGCAGCGCCTGCAAGCCGGCAAGCGCTTCCTGCTCCAAGCCGTGCCGGAAGTGCCGGAGTGGATCGTGAACCAGCCCAAGCGCGGCTTTCTCTTTCCATTCGAGCAATGGCTGGGCGGGGAATGGCGCGAGACGTTTGCGCGGGTCGAGGCTGATTCCCCGGTGCCGACGCAGACGTGGTATCGCAAATGGTGCATTTTCGTCCTCGAACACTGGCTGGATCGTCGGTAAGCAGGGACGGCTTTGTCGCAACGACATGACTGAGAACACATCTTCATCAAATCCGCCGCCCGCCGCCGCGCCCGTCCGGAGCCGCCGCCGCACCTTTGCCGTGATGGCGATGCTGCTGGTGCCGGCCGTCATCGTGGCCCTGCTGCTGGTGGGCGAAGTGGTTCTGCGCGGCGTCATCCACTTCAAGTATGGCGCGCCCGGCAAGAGCTACGGCCTCTACGAGCCGGACCCCGAGCTGGGCGCCACGCACCGGCGGAGCGCCTACAACTCGAACACGCTCCTGAACAACTGGGGTCTGCGCAACCGCGAGGACTTCCCGCAAACCAAGCCCACCGATGCGACGCGCATCTACTGCTCCGGCGGCTCGACGACCTTCTGCTACAACCTCGACACGGACAACGCCTGGCCGACGCTCCTGCAAAACAAACTCCGCAAGGAGCCGGGCCACACCAAGGACGAGGTGATGAACGCGGGACAGATTTGCTTCTCGCTTTCCCACGAGCTGACTTTGGGCCGGCGGCTGATCCCGCTGTTGAAGCCGGACATCGTGGTGATCTTTGCGGGCGTGAACGAGGGCCAGTCCGCGGAGGTCTTCGAGCGCAAGGCTCCCGGCACGCTCGACCGCCTGCTCCGGGAGCAGCGCTGGGGCGAGCCGACGAAGGACCTCGCGCAGACGGGCTTTTGGATCCGCCACAGCGCCATGTTCCGGCTCTGGCACTATTACATCCGCAGCCTCTTCGAAAAGAAGGCCACGGAGGAATACCGCGTGCCGGTCCTGAAGGAGCGTCCTGCCAATCACCCGACCCAGCATCCCTACGTGATGGCGAATCTGGACAAGACCCTCCGCGCGTATCTCAAGTTCATCCGCGAGCAGGGAGCCACGCCGGTCATCCTGCGCTTTGGCGACAACGGCGACGACAACTGGTATCTCACCTTCGGCGTCCGCGAATGGCGCGAGCGCGTGGTGGAGATCGGCCGCGAGGAGGGCGCGGTGATCTGCGACGCCGCCGCCTTCTTCGAGAAGCATCCGCGCCGCAAGGACTGCTTCATCGCCTCCGGCGTCCACGTCACGGCCTTGGGCGCGGACCTGCTGGCGGAGGAGCTGAGGAAGACGATCCTGTCCCTCCGTCCCGCGCCGCCGAAGGAAGACCGTTCACCGGACAAGAAATAGCGTTGCCCATGCCCTCGATCCTCGGCCTCTCCGCCTTCTACCACGACTCCGCCGCCGCGCTCGTCGTGGACGGTGACATCGTCGCCGCCGCGCAGGAGGAGCGCTTCACGCGCATCAAGCACGACCACGAGTTCCCCAAGCACGCGGTGGACTATTGCCTCAAGGAGGCCGGGATTACGCCGGAACAACTCGACTACGTCGTCTTCTACGACAAGCCGCTCCAAAAGTTCGACCGCCTGCTGGAAACCTACCTCGCCTTCGCGCCGCAGGGCCTCCAGTCCTTCATGATGGCGATGCCCCTGTGGCTCAAGACCAAGCTGCATCTGCCGCGCGAGATTCGGAAGGCGCTCGGCGGCCGTTACACCAAGCGCATCGCCTTCACCGGCCACCACGAGTCGCACGCGGCCAGCACGTTCTTCCCGTCACGCTACGAGGACGCCGCCATCCTGACGCTGGATGGCGTCGGCGAGTGGGACACCGCCACCATCGGCCACGGCCAGGGGAACAAGCTCAAGATTCTCAAGACGCTGCACTTTCCGCATTCGCTCGGCCTGCTCTACAGCGCGATCACCTACTTCTGCGGCTTCAAGGTCAACTCCGGCGAATACAAGCTCATGGGCCTCGCGCCCTATGGCGAGCCGCGCTTCGTGGACACCATCCTCAAGCACCTCGTGGACGTGAAGCCCGACGGCTCGCTCGCGATGGACATGAGCTACTTCAACTACTGCCAGGGGCTGACGATGACGAACGACAAGTTCGCGTCGCTCTTCGGCGGTCCCGCGCGCAACCCCGAGTCCGCCATCACGCAGCGCGAGATGGACATCGCCGCCTCGATTCAGAAGGTCACGGAGGAAGTCGTCCTGCGCATGGCCCGGCACGCGAAGGAACTCACGGGCAGCAAAAACCTCTGCCTCGCCGGCGGCGTCGCGCTCAACTGCGTGGCCAACGGCAAGCTGCTTCGCGCTGGCATCTTCGACGACGTCTTCGCCACGCCCGCATCTGGAGATGCCGGTGGTGCGCTCGGTGCGGCGCTGTTCGTCCACCACCAGTTGCTCGACCAGCCGCGCAAGCACGTCGCGGCAAAGAAGGATTCCCTCAAAGGCTCGCTGCTCGGCCCCAAGTTCTCGAACGAAGAAATCCGCGCCTTCCTCGACGGCAAGCAGGTGCGCTACACATTCTACGAGCAGGAGCCCGCGCTGCTGGAAGCCGTGGCGAAGGAGATGGCCTCGGAGAAAGTCATCGGCTGGTTCAGCGGCCGGATGGAATTCGGCCCGCGCGCGCTGGGTGCCCGCAGCATCATCGGCGACCCGCGCAGTCCCGCGATGCAGTCGCAGATGAACCTGCGCATCAAGTTCCGCGAGAGTTTCCGCCCCTTCGCCCCGTGCGTGCTCATCGAGGACGTGGACAAGTATTTCGACCACGACCGCGAGTCGCCCTACATGCTCATGGTGGCCGACGTGAAGAAGGAGCACTGGCTGCCGCTCACGCCAGAACAGGTGCAGTTGATGAAGGACCCCGACCTGCGCAAGCGCGTGAACGTCCCGCGCTCCACGCTCCCGGCCATCACGCATGTGGACATGAGCGCGCGGCTCCAGACCGTGGACGAGGAGCGGCACGGGCGCTACTGGCGGCTGATGAAGGAGTTCAAACGCCAGACCGGCTGCGGGGTCATCATCAACACCAGCTTCAACATCCGTGGTGAGCCGATCGTCTGCACGCCGGACGACGCCTACCGCTGCTTCATGGCGTCGGACATGGATGTGCTCGTGCTGGAGAACTGCGTCCTGCGCCGCTCGGAGCAGCCGCAACAAGACGAGTCCGCCCGGAAGAAATACATCGAGAGTTTCAAACTCGACTAGGCGATGCCCAGTCAAAAGCCAGCAAACGCCGGGCGATACTACTGGATTGACTGGTTGCGCTTCGGGGCCGCCTTCGTGGTGCTGCTTAGTCACACGCGGGCGATGCATTTCGTGGAGTTTGCGGCGCTGGACCAGGCGGATCGTAACTGGATCACGGCGCTGGCTTACGCGCTCTCGCGCCTGGGTCTGGAAGCGGTTGTCCTGTTCTTTGTCCTGAGCGGCTATCTGGTGGGCGGGCGTTCGCTGCAACGGTGGCGGGAAGGCGTCTTCCGACCCGGCCCTTACTTTCTGGACCGGGCCACGCGGATTTACGTGCCCTTGGTTCCGACCTTGTGTCTGACGGCGGTCGGGATGCTGGCGTGCGGACAGACTCCGTCGGTGACGGAGTTCGCGGTGAACCTGCTCGGGCTTCAAGGCGTGGCGGGGGACATCGGCGTCTTTGGCGGCAACGCCCCGTTGTGGTCGCTCGCGTATGAGATCTGGTTTTACCTGCTGTGGGCGTGTGTGCTCCAGCTCTGCTCGAACACGGTGACACGCACGAAGCTGGTGGCCGCGACCGTGGTGCTGGCGGGGTTCTTTGTCTTCACCCGGCTGGATGTCACCTACCTGTTCTGCTGGCTGCTCGGCGTGGTGGCGCACCAACTCGGCCCAATCCCGTCGCGCGGAACTTGTGTGGCCGTCGCGGTGCCGGTCGTCGTCGCGGGCGTGGTGATGATGCAATTGAACAGCGCCTCATCCTCGGTGGACGTGTCCGCCTGGCGGGCGGCGATTCCCTCGATGGCTTGGTCCACCCTGATCCTGGCGGCGGGTTTTGGCCTGCTGGTTCATTGTGTCGGAGCCTGGGAACCGGCTGCTGGATGGGCGCGGTCTCTCGATCACTGGGGCACGCCGCTGGCGGACTTCTCCTACACGCTCTACCTGACGCACTTCGTCGCGCTGGGCTTCTGGACCCATTTTTATCCGGTCCGGGCGAAGGCTCTTGATGCCGCATCCCTGCTGACGTTTGGCGTGAAGGTGGCCGCGCTGCTGGGCGTGGCCTGGATCCTTTATCTGTGTTTCGAGCGGCAAACGGCGCGCGTGCGCGGGTGGCTGCGCGACCGGCTGCCGGCACCCGCATAGGAATTTATGGTCAACCCGTTCAAAGAAGTTAACTGGCACCCGGACACGGCGGCGCGGCGCGTGTTCGCCAAGAGCCTCGTCATCGGCTTCCCCTGTCTCGCGCTGGTTTTTCTCCTCGTGGGCTGGCTGCGCGGCAAGGGCTGGGACGTGTCCTTCGCGCTCAAGCTCGGCGGCTGCGGCGCGGCGGCAGGGGTGCTGTTCTATCTCGTGCCCGCGATCGCCCGGCCGTTCTACGTCGTCTGGTATGCCCTCGCGTGCAGCATCGGCCTGGTCGTCGGCAACCTGGTGCTCGGGCTGGTCTTCTACGTCCTGGTCACCGGCATCGGCCTCGTCAAACGGCTTGGCGGCCGGCAGCCGATCTGCAAGGCTCCCGACGCGCAGGCGAAGACCTACTGGATTGACGCGCCGCCCGCGCCCGAAGCCCGACGCTATTACAGCCAATTCTAACCTGCCATGAGCGAGCAAAAGCCCTCCAACGAGTTCGAGCAGGCCGGCCAGCAGCAGCAGGCCGGCATCGTGAAGGAGTTCATCGCGTTTCTCGGCGAGAACAAGAAGTTCTGGATGATCCCGCTGCTGCTCGCGCTGCTGGCGCTGGGCGCGGTCATCATCCTCGGCGGCACGGCGGCGGCCCCGTTCATCTACACGCTGTTCTGAGCGTGCCCGGGGCCGGCGCGGTCTGATGCGCGTCCTTCACGTCATTCCGTCGGTCTCGCCGGTTCGCGGCGGCCCCAGCCTGGCGGTCCTGGCCATGGTGGCGGCGCTGCGGGGCGCGGGCGTCGCGGCGGAGATCGCCACCACGAACGACGACGGCGAAGGCGTGCTGGACGTGCCCCTCGAAACTCCCACCGAGCGCGGTGGCGTGCCCGTGCGCTTCTTCGCCCGCTCGTCGCCGCCGTTGCGGGCGCTGCGGGAGTTCGCCTGGTCACGGCCGTTGTCCCGCTGGCTGGACGCGAGGGTGCGCGACTACGACCTGGTCCACGTCCATGCCGTGTTTTCCTTCCCCTCGACCTGCGCCATGAGCAAGTGCCGCCGCGCGGGCGTCCCCTACCTCAACCGCCCGCTCGGCCAGCTCTGCGAGTGGTCGCTCCAGCGGCGCTCGCTGAAGAAGCGCCTCTACCTCTCGCTGGTCGAGCGCGCCAACCTGCGCGGGGCGGCGGCGCTGCACTTCACCACGCAGCAGGAGCAGGACGAGGCGGCAGTCCTGGGCTTGGGCACGCGCGGGTTTGTCGCGCCGCACGGGATTGACCTGCCTGTGATGGTGCCGGACGCGCGGGCCAAGTTGCGGGCGAAGCTGGACTTGCCGCCGGACGAGCGCGTCGTGCTCTTCCTCTCGCGGGTGCATCCGAAGAAGGGTTTGGAAATCCTCGTCCCGGCGCTGGCGCAGCTCGCGGCGAAGGAGCGCTTCACCTTCGTCCTCGCCGGCAATGCCGAGCCGCCGGACTACGAGGCGCAGGTCAGCCAGTTGCTTCGCGAGTCCGGGCTTGCCGCGCGCACGCGCCGCGAAGGGTTCGTGTCCGGTGAGTGGAAGCAGACGCTCCTGCAGGGCGCGGACGTCTTCACGCTCACCTCGCACTCGGAGAACTTCGGCCTCGCCGTGGTCGAGGCGCTGGCGGCGGGCCTGCCCGTGGTCGTCACGCCCGGCGTGGCGCTGGCGGACTGGGTGGCGCGGCGCCAGTTGGGCGAAGTCCCGCCGATGGAGATCGAGGCCGTCGCCACATCCGTGGCCCGGCGGTTTCAGACGGGCGGGTCGCGCGAGACGTTCGCATCGAAGGCCCGGCAGCTCGTCGAGCAGGAATTCTCCTGGCCGTCCGTGGCCGACCGCATCCGGGACGAATACACCCGCATCCTCGCGGCTCCGCGTCCGTAACCCCGCATCTCCTCCGTATGTCCGACTCCGGCTATCTCCAATACCAGTTCCGTGGGGCCGGCCCCTCGCACATGCACCGGCATTTCATGCCCAAGGTGATCGAGCTGTGCGGCCCGCGCGAGCGGCTCGCGGGCGCGCGGGTGCTGGACGTGGGCTGCGGCAACGGCTTCACCTGCGGTGAGTTCGCCAAGCTCGGCTGCCAGGTCACCGGCACCGACTTGAGCCAGACCGGGATTGAAGCCGCGCGGCGGGCGTATCCGCAGTGCCGCTTCGAGCTGCTCTCGGCGACGGATGACCTGCTGGAGCGGCTCGGAGGCGAGCCGTTTGACTTCATCGTCAGCACGGAAGTCGTCGAGCACCTTTACGACCCGCGCGGCTACGTGCGGAGCTGTTACCGCGCCTTGAAGCCGGGCGGGCGCTTCATCTGCACCACGCCCTATCACGGCTACCTGAAGAACCTCGCCATCTCCGTGCTCGGCAAATGGGATCGCCACGCCGACCCGCTCTGGGATTGCGGTCACATCAAGCTCTGGAGCCGCGCCACGCTCACGCGCCTGCTGGCGGAGGCGGGCTTCACAAACTTCCAGTTCCGCGGCGCGGGCCGCGTTCCGTTCCTCTGGATGACCATGGTGATGGCGGCGGACAAGCCCGCCTGACGCGCATGGACCTTGCTGACATCACGCCGCTCGTCCTCACCTACAATGAGGAGGTCAACCTCGCCCGCTGCCTCGCGCGGCTCGCGTGGGCGCGCGAGGTCGTGGTCGTGGACAGCCGGAGCACGGACGGGACGAAGGCGGCTGCCAGCCGGCACGGCAACGTGCGCTTCCTCGAACGCCCGTTCGACCACCACACCGCGCAGTGGAACTTCGGCGTGGACCAGATCACGACGGATTGGGTGCTCGCGCTGGACGCAGACTACATCCTTGAAGCGGGCTTCGAGCAGGAGCTGGCCGCGCTCCAGCCCGCCGCCGAACTGGCCGCCTGCGCCGCTTCCTTCCGCTACTGCATCAACGGCCGCCCGCTGCGCGGCACGTTGTATCCGCCGCGGCTCGTGCTGTTCCGGCGGGCGAAGTGCCGCTACGAGCAGGACGGCCACACGCAACTGCTCCGTGCCGGCGGCCCGGTCGCCGCGCTGCGCACGCGCATCCTCCACGACGACCGCAAGCCGCTCTCGCACTGGGTCTGGTCGCAGGACCGCTACGCCAGGCTGGAGGCGGAGAAGCTCGCCGCCACGCCGGGCGCACGGCTCGGCTTCAACGACCGCCTGCGCCGGACCATCGTCCTCGGCCCGCCGGCGGTGCTGCTCTACACGCTGTTCGCGCGCGGCGTGATCCTCGACGGCTGGGCGGGCTGGTATTACGCCCTGCAACGCACCTTGGCCGAAACGCTCCTCTCGTTGCGGCTGATCGAGGCCAAGTGGGCGGCGTCGGGCACCAAGGCGCCAATGCCAAAACCCACCAACGACGCCGGCTGACCCCGGCCCATTTTCCGTTCCCGCCCAGCGCACCCATCCGGTGCGCTTTTGCTTTTCTCGGGTGCGCGTTGGCAACACACTCTCCGTCCACGCGCTCCGCCATGACCGCCCCTTTCCTTCGCAGCTTCCTCCGTCATGCGCGCTGGCGCATGGCAGGCTCGGCGGCGCTGCTCGTGGCGGTCGCGCTGCTGGAGGCGTCCGGGTTGCTCCTGCTCATGCCGCTGGTGGAACTCCTCGGCCTGGGCGAAGTCCAGGCGGCGGCGGGTCTGGCGAAGGTGTGGCGGAAAGTCTTCAGCGGCCTGGGCGTCACGCCCGGCTTCGAGCTGGTGCTGTGCAGCTTTGTCGGCCTGCTCGTGTTGCAGGCGGTGCTGCGCCGGTTGGCCGACCACCACAACGCCCGCATCGAAGCCAGTTACACCGCGCATCTGCGCGACCGGCTGTATGCCGCGCTCGTCAACGCCCGCTGGCTGACCTTCACGCGGCTGCGCGCGGCGGACCTCACGCGCGCGCTCACCCAGGAGGTGGACCACGCGGGGTTCGCGGCGCAGCAAGGCGTGACGCTTGCCGGCCTGGTCGGGCTGGCGCTGGTGCATCTGGTCGTGGCGCTGCTGCTTTCGCCGCCGCTCACCGCGCTGGCGCTGGGCTGCGGCGTGGCGGTGGCGCTGGCGCTGCGTCCGCTGAACCGCCGCGCGCACGAGGCGGGCAAGGTGGGGCAGCAGTGCCGCGCCGAGATGAGCGCCGCCATCGCGGAGCACCTCGCCGGCTTCAAGGTGGCCAAGAGCCACGGGCGCGGCGGGCATCACCTCGATTTGTTCCGCCGCGCCACGCACGCGATTGCCGAGCACTTCGTCGCGTCACGGCACGTCTTCTCCGCGTCGCGCGTCTTCTTCGAGCTGGCCGGCTGGGTGGCGTTGATGGCCTTCCTCTACGTGGCCGTCGCGTGGGCGCGGCTCGGCACCGCGCAACTGGTGCTGATGGTCTTCGTGTTCACCCGCCTGCTGCCGCGCATCGGCGCGATCCAAAGCACCTGGCAGCACATCGTCCATTACCAGCCCGCGTTCGACGCCGTGGAGAAACTGCGCGCCGAGCTTGAGGCCGCCCGCGAGGAGCTGGCCGAGGGCGCGCCCGGGCTGGAACTCCGGCGCGAAGTGCGGCTGGAGAACGTGTCGTTCCACTACGATCCCGCCGGTGAACGCGCGGCGGTGCGGAATGTCAGCCTCGCCCTTCCCGCGCGCCGCATGACCGCGCTGGTCGGCGCTTCGGGCGCGGGCAAGAGCACGCTCGCCGACCTCGTGCTCGGCCTGCTCACCCCGACCGCCGGCCGCGTGCTCGTGGACGGCGAGCCGCTGGACGCCGCCCGCCTCGCCGCGTGGCGCAACTCCATCGGCTACGTGCCGCAGGAGCCGTTTCTCTTTCACGACACCATCCGCGCGAACCTGCTCTGGGCGAAACCCGGTGCGACGGAGGACGAACTGCAAACCGTCCTGCGCGCGGCGGCGGCGGCGGAGTTCGTCGCCCGGCTGCCGCAGGGGCTGGACACCGTGGTGGGCGACCGGGGCGTGCGACTCTCCGGCGGCGAACGCCAGCGGCTCACGCTCGCCCGCGCGCTGCTACGCCGGCCCGCGTTGCTGCTGCTGGACGAGGCGACCAGTTCGCTCGACAACGAGAACGAGCGCTCCGTGCAGACGGCCATCGAGCAGTTGCACGGTGAACTCACCATCGTGGTCATCGCGCACCGGCTCTCCACGGTGCGTCACGCGGACCAGGTCGTGGTGCTGGCGGACGGGCAGGTGGTGGAGACCGGCACGCCGGATGAACTGGCGGGGCGGGAGCAGGGCGTCTTCCGCCGGCTGATGCACACCCATCCTGCGGCCGCGCCATGACCGCCGCCCCCGCCTCTCCCGTGGAGCCGGCCGTGAGCGACAACGCCTGGCCGTCGGAGTTTTCCGCGCTCGTCCAGTTGCTGCGCGTGGCGCTGGGCCGGGCGGGGAAGGATGATTTCCGCTGGCCCGCCGGGCTGGATCCCGCCGCGTTCGGCACGACCGTCACGCGGCACCGGGTGGGTGCGTTGCTGCAACACCGGCTGGCCAGTGACGCGCGTGAGGCGCTGCCGTCCCTCGTGCAGGATCAACTTCAGGAGGCAGCCCGGAGCACGGCCCGGCGCGCGCTGGAGCGGTCGGCGGAGCTGGCGCGCATCGCCAAGCGGTTCGGCGGCGCGGGCATCCCGTTTCTCAGCGTGAAAGGCCCGTTGCTGGCGCGCTGGCTCCACGCGGACGTGGGAGCCCGCCACGCGGGCGATCTGGACCTGCTCATCGCACCGGAGCGGCTGGCCGACGCGGATGCCGCGTTGCGCGCGGCCGGCTGCCGGCGGTCGCAGCCGGACTTCGAGCTGACCCCGCGGCAATGGCGCGAATACCAGCGGCTCAAGCACGAGTTCGAGTATTTCAACGACGCGGCGCAAATCCGCCTCGAAGTCGAATGGCGGCTGGAGGGACTGGGGGACGCGGCCTTTGACGAATGGCTGGCCGCAGGCGCGCGGGACGCACTGGGCGGCGTGGAAATCGCCCGGCTGCCGGCGGAGACGGAGTGCGTCTATCTCTTCGTGCATGGCGCCGGCCACGGCTGGTTCCGCCTGTTCTGGCTGGTGGACGTGGCGCTGCTGCTGATGCGTGACGACGTGAACTGGCATTCCGTGATGCAACTGGCGCGGACCCGACAGGTTGAAACGAGCCTCTGGCAGGGCGGTCAGTTGGTGGAACGGCTGCTGGGCCTCCCGCTGCCGGAGGCACTGCGCGTGCCCGCCGGCCAGCAGGCCCGCGTGAACCGGCTCACGCAGGAGGCGCTGCGGCGGATGCAGGCCGCTGAACCGCGCGGCGGGCTGGCGGAACTTCTCCGCGAGACGCGCTATCAACTGCGGCTGCGCCAGAGCTGGCCGGGCCGGGCGGCGGTGCTCCGGCCCCGCCTCATGTCGCCCTCGAACTGGAAGATGCTCCGGCTGCCCGACCGCTGGTTCGCCCTCTACTACCTGGCCGCCCCGTGTTTGTGGCTGCGGCGGCGGTTCAGCTCAAAAACATGAAGCTGACCGGCATGGAATGGCTCGTGATGGTTTTGCTGGGGGCGTGGTTCGCCGTCACGGTGGTTTATCAGTTGTTGCTCCGGCGGCTCATGCCGGTGATGGCGCGCTGGGATGTCTTTCGCGTGGTGCCGAGCTGGCATCTCTATCCCGAGGTTCCCCGCGCGCTCCGTCTTTACTACCGCGACCGCGACGGGGCGCGGCAGGCCGGCGAGTGGCGCGAAATCCCGCTCCGCTGCTGCAACCTCCCGGGCCACGCGCTCTTCAACCCGGAACTCTTCGCGCCGGACGCCGTCGCTTCCCTGATCGAGTTCCTGTGCGACGCGGTGCGCCGCGCGGACCCGCCGCCGCCGGCGCGGCTCGTCCAGACCGTGGGCTGGCAGGGCGTGTGGCTGCGCGTCGCGAACGAGCCGCAGCCGGCGGGCACGGCGGCGCGGCAGTTCGAGGTGCGCCAGCAGGCCCTCGCTCCCGGCTCGCCGGAGGAGCGCGTGTATGCGTCGGAGTTCCTGCCCCTGCCGCAGGCGAAAGGCGTCGCATGACCGACTGCGCCTGGCTGCACGACCCGTGGGCCTGCGTGGAACTCACCACGCGGCTGGCGGGCGTGAGCGTGGCCGTCTCCGCCGCCGAATGGCTTGCCGCGCGGCGCGTCTTTGCCGATGACGCCATCCTCGGCTGGCCGCTAGTGCGCCAGCGCTCGCGGCTGCGGGGAGACGGGCCGGTGGCGCGCCTGCTGGGCTGGGTGTTCCAAGCGCGTGGTTTCACGGTGATGCAGGTGATCCGCCTGCTGGCGGGGCTGACGCTCCTCTGCCTGCCCGCGCACGCGGCGGCCCGGCCGGCGGCGTTGTTCCTCGCCACCGTGGCGGCGGGCCTGACCAACCTGCGGCAGTTCGGCGTGGGCGTGATGGGCGGGGACCGGATGCGGCTGCTGGTGCTCGGCGCGCTGACGCTCCGCGAACTGACGCCGGACAGCGAGCCGGTCGCGCGCGCGACGCTGTGGTTCCTGGCCGCGCAATGCGCGCTGGCCTACTGTGTCAGCGGCGTGCTCAAGTGGCGTAACTCGGCCGAGTGGCGGCAGGGCACCGCCCTGGCCCTGTTGCTGCGGCAGAAGTTCATGACGGACACGCGGCTGGGGGACTGGCTGTGGGCGCATCCTGGGCTGAACCGGGCGGGCACCTGGGGCGTGCTGGCGTTGGAGGTGGGCTTCCCGCTGGCGCTGGTGGGCGGCGGGCCGGTGGCGGCGGTGTTCGTGGGCGGCACCTTCCTGATGCATCTGGGCATCGGCCAGTTCTTCGGCATGGCCCTCTTCATTTGGGCCTTTCTGGCCACCTACCCGGCCGTCCTTTTCACCAGCGCGCAGCTTCGCGGCTGGCTGGACCGGTGATCCGTCCACCGGCCCCGGCCCGGCCTGCCTGAACCTACGCCACCGGCCCGCTGATCACCGCCACCGCGCTGGCCTTGGAAAGGAAGTAGCGGGCGGCGACGGCCTTCACCTCGGCAAGCGTCACGGCTTCGTAATGCGCGTCATCCGCCACATGGTGCGCGTAGCCGAGGCCGTAGAGTTCGTCGAGCGCGTGGAGCATCGCCTGGCCGCCGAGGTCCTGCCGGGAGATTTTCTTCTGGCCGACGATTTTGGCCTTCGCGCGTTTGAGTTCTTCCTCGGTCAAGCCGTCGGTGCGGAGCAACTCGGCTTCGGCCAACAGTTCCTTCTCCACGAGCGCCGCTTTCTCCGGCGCGGTGCCGCAGTAGAAGGCGAAGTAGCCCGGGACGAGTCCCGCCATGTGCTGCGCGCCCACGTAGTAGGCCAGGCCGAGCTTCTCCCGGATCCGAACGAAGAGCCGCGAACCCATGTCGCTGCACGCCTCCTGGATGAGGTCGAGCGCGTAGTGGTCCTCGTGCTGCATCGTCGTGCCGGGGAAGCCGATGGCGAGGACGGCCTGCTTCTTGTCGCGCGTGTCACTGGCGCGAAGCGGGCGTTTGGCGTTTGGCGTTTGGCGTTTGGCGTTGTTTGCGCCGGACGCGGCGGATTTGGCTGGCTTCCACTGAGCGAAGGCGCGCTTCACCTCGGCGGCGACTCGCTTCGTCTCGACCGCGCCGTAGATGGCGAGGACGCAGTTGTCCGGCGTCACGAGCCGCCGGTGCAGCGCGACGAAGTCGGCGACTTGGAAGCCTTTCACCGTCGCTTCCGTGCCGAGGGAATCCAGGCCGTAGCCAGCATCGCCAAACAAGGTGCGCTTCATCAGCTTGAAGCAGCTTTGCAGCAGCTCGTCGCGCTGGTGGCGGAGGTTGCCGAGCTGGATTTCACGCTCGCGCTCCAGCTCGGCCTTCGGGAAGGCCGGGCGCAGCAGCACGTCGGTGGTGAGCGCGAGGCCGAGCGCGAAGTCCTCGCACAGCACGTCGGCCGTGACGCCGAGGCTGTTGTTGCCGCTGTAGGTGTCGAGGCTGCCGCCGACGCTCTCGATTTCCGTCGCGAGCTGCTCGGCGGTGCGCGTCTTGGTGCCCTTCATCATCAGCTTGGCGAGCATCGAGCTTGCGCCGCAGTTGGCCGCCGTCTCGGCCAGCACGCCGCCGCGCAGGCCGGCGCGGAAATAGGCGAACGGCAGGCGATGGTCTTCCTTCACGAGCAGGCGCAGGCCGTTGGGGAGCGTGAACATCTGGATGTCGCTGCGGCTGCTCACCTCGACGCTCGCGGTGGTCTTCGGCACGGCACCCTCGGGCAGCAGCGCGTAGAGCGTGCGGTTCTCCGGCGTGAGATACTGGCGGGCGACGCGCTGCAAGTCGGCGGGCGTGAGGCGGCGGACGGCATCGAGGAAGCGCTGGGAGAAGTTCAGGTCGCTCGCGGCAAGCCAGTTGCCGCCGAGGTCCTGCGCCTGGCCGGCCATCGTCTTGCGCGTGGCGAGCGTGCCGGCGGTGAACTGCTTCACGGCTTTGGACAGTTCGGCCTTCGACACGGGCTTCGCCTTCATGCGCTCGACCTCGGCGAGCATCGCGTCGCAGGCGGCGGTGAACTTGTCCGCGTCCACCACGCCGCTCATGCCGAAGAGGCCGGGCAAACCCGGATTGTAAGTCCACGCGTCGGCGGAGTGGGCGAGGGCCTGCTTCTCGCGGACGCTTTGGAAGAGGCGCGAGCTGCGGCCATTGCCAAGCAACGTGGCGAGCACGTCGAGCGCGGGAATGTCCGCGTGGCGCACGTCGGGGATGTGCCAGGAGAAGTGAAAGTGGCCCAGCTCGATGGGCGCTTCCTCGATGACTTCGCGCGCGGCGGCTTGCGTGGGTTCCTCGGGCAGCACCATCGGCGGGAGCGCGCGGGAAGGCGTCCTGGCCCAGGCTGCCTTGATTTGCGCGAGCACGTCGGCGGCCACGATGTCGCCCACGACGAGGAAGAAGACGTTGTTCGGCGCGTAGCGCTCGCGGTAGTAGCCGACGATGTCCTCGCGCTTGAGCGTGTCGAAGATGTCGCGGTAGCCGATCACGGTGAAGCGATACGGGCTGCGCGTGTAGGCGGTCTCGAACAGCCGGCGGCCCGCGCGGCGGCCGGGGTCGTCGTGGCCCATGTCCATCTCGCGGCGGATGACATCCAGCTCCTTCACCAGCTCGTCCTCGGGCAGCGTCGCGTGCTGCATGATGTCGCAGAGCACGTCCACGGCGACGCGCGCGCCGGTGTTCGGGGCGTCAATGTGATACACCGTGCGGTCGAAGCTGGTGTAGGCGTTCATGTAGCCGCCGACGTCCTGCACCTCGCGGTCAATCTGCCCCGGCGGCCGCGTGGCCGTGCCCTTGAAGAGCATGTGCTCGAGCACATGGCTCAAGCCCGCGCCAAGCCAGCGGCCCTCGTGGACACTGCCGGTCTGCGCCCACGCCTGCGCGGAGACGACGGGCGCGGAACGGTCCTCGCGCAGGATGACGGTCAAGCCGTTGTCGAGCGTGGTGACGGTGGTGCCGGGCGGGATGGCGGGCAAGGAGGCGGAGGAACTCGTGGAGCGATGAGATGCGCGGGCAACAGCCATAGTCAGGGCGCGGAAGGTAGCCGGAGGGCGGAGAAGGGGCAAATGCAGAGAAGGAGAAAGCCTGAGGGCGTTAAAGGTCCCGTCAAACCTCACGATCGTCGCGACACGCATAGTCTCGCTCATGCTGCCTCCAAAGCTGCACTCCAACAATGGCACCCAGCGGGACCGAAAGGGTCAGAGACCCGACGAGCAGCGCTGTGATGTCGGGAAACGCACCGGTCAGAAGTAGCAAGGCAGGAGAAATCAGAAGGAAGGCGATGGCCAGCCGAACCGAGCACGGAAGTATCCCATGTCGGAGAACAAACCATGTGCGGCCTTTCGCCCGAGTCTCTTTCCACCAAGATTTGTCGGATTCGGTCATAAGTGCGCTTTGGTCTAACTTCAGTGCAGCCTACGGGTTCCACAGCCTGCACCTTCGCTTTCGGCAGATACGAACGCCTGCGAGGTTGGAACTCTTTCGGGCCGCGCTGACCATGGGCAGCCGTTTCGCCGCTGAAGCTATCCTTTCCGCTGCGGCGCGCGGCTGAAGGTGAACGGCTTGCCGCCCAGGATCTGGTCCGACGTGATGGTCGGGCAGACGTATTTCTCCAGGTGCTCGATGAACAGCTCCGTGCCGCGGAAGTGGTCCACGAACGGCCAGCGCGCGGGGTTATACATCGAGTCCGTCATGTCGCGCATGAGGACGGCGCGCTTGCCGTTCTTCGCCATCTGCCGCAGGCCGAAGGGCCGGCCCGCCACGCACATGTTCACATGGACGCCCACGAGGATGACGTTGGCGATGCCGCGCTGCTCCAGGAGATTCCACACCTCGACGCCGGAGTCGCTGATGGCGTCGTGGTCGTAAATCTTGAGCACGTCAATCTGCCGCGTCCACGGGGCGCGCGGGTTGAGGCCCTTCGCCTTCAACTCTTCGGCCCACGCCGCGTGCTCCACCGGGTTGTCGTCCTCGCCGCCGTCGGTCTGGTCAATGGGATACTTGCCCTGCTCCTCGGCGGGAATCGAGCGGCACCACGAGGCGATGTCGGCGGGCAGCATCGCGGCCTTGGTCGCGGCCTTGGCCCGCTCGCGCGCCGGGTGGCCCTCGTAATACTTCATGCAACTGCTCGGCGCGTGGATGATGAAGACGCCCTGCGCGCGGGCCTTCTCCAGCAAATCGTTCATGCGCGGGGCCATCTCGCGCTCGCGGAGGACGGCGTTCTTGCAATGGTGCAAGTCCCACATGTCGCAGACAATGATGGCGGTCTGCTTCGGGTTCCACGCCTCGGCGGTGGTCGTGACGCGGAACTCACCGCCGGCGGGCCGGGCCTCGACGCGCTTTTGCAGGGTGAGTTGAAGCGCAGGCGCGGCGGATGCGGTCGCTGAGATGACGGCGGCCAGCAGGCCCGCCCAAGGGCGGAGGGAGGATTTGAGGCGGAGCATGACGCGCAGCGTAGCACACGCCCGCAGCCCGGCAATCCCTGCTTTGACTTCTCCCGCCGGGCGGGCGCACACTCGCGCACTGCTCCCACGATGGACGTGCTCCTCAGAGTGTTGGAATGGACCATCGGTCTGGCCGGAGTGGGTTATCTGGTCTGGCACCATCTGACTCGCACGGAACAGCCGTTGGGCCGGTTCTTTGCGCGCGTGATCTACAGCGCTGTCGTGCTTGGATTCTTCGCCTTCGCCATTGTGCCTTTTGTGCGGACTGGCGGCGAGGCTGGCGCGTTCATCGGCGTGCCGCTCGCGGCGGGATGCTTCCTCGTGCTGGGGATCATCTGGCGACATGAGCTGACGGACTATCTGGTTGCGCCGCTGGGCAACCTCTTCTTTGACAACACCACGCCTCCAGACCCCAAGCCCCACTATGCCCACGTCGAGGCCAAGCGCATGGCCGGCGACTTCCCCGCAGCCATCGCCGCCGTCCGCGCCGAGCTGGAAAAGTTTCCCAACGACTTCGACGGGCGGATGCGGCTCGCGGCGCTGCTGGCCGAGCACTCGGAGGATTTGCCCGGCGCGCTGGAAGTCATCGAGGACACCCTGCGGTTGAAGAACCTCGCCATCGGGCAGATCGCCTGCGCGCTCAACACTGCGGCCGACTGGCACCTCAAGTTCGCCCGGGACGCCGAGGCCGCGCGCCAGTGCGTCGAGCGCATCACCACGCTGCTCGCCGGCACGGACGCCGCGCTCCACGCGCAGCAACGCCTGGCGAACTTCGCCACGCCGGAAATGCTCGCGCGCGAGGACAACCGCCAGCCCATCGCCATCCCGGAGTTCGAGCGCAAGCTGGGCTTGAAGCGGCGAAAGCACGTCGCGCCGGACAAGCCGGACATCAACGCCGAGGAGCGCCGCCTGCGCGACCGGCTCGCCAGAAGCGCGAACGACTGGGTGGCCCGCGAGGAGCTGGCGCGGCTCTACGTGGAGCAGTTCGAGTTCTTCGAGCGCGGCCTGCAGGAGCTGGAGATCCTCATCACCACGCCCGGCCAGCCCAAGGCGGAGGTCGTGCGCTGGCTGCACCAGAAGGCGGACTGGCAGGTGAAGCTGTTCAACGACGTGGAGGCCGGCCGCGCGACGCTGAAGCGCATCCAGGAGCTGTTCCCCAACAGCGCCGCCGCGCATCGTGCCGCTGTGGCGATGATGCACCTTCAGCCGATCAGCAAGTTTGAAAAGAAAAAAGCCGAGGAGTGACCCTCGGCTGCTTGCTGAAATCTGCGGCGCTTACTTCGGCGCGTTCTGGAGCCGCAGGGCGATCTGCTTGTCAATCTCCGCCGCCCAGTCCAAGTCCGACCATCCGGCGTCCGTGCGGACCTGCACGACGATCTCGGAGATGGTCGGCTCCACCTCGGCGATGCGCACATAGACCATGCGGTTGTTGACCTTGGCCACGAGCGAGTTGTTGACGCGGTTTTCCGACTGTAGCACGCCCAGCCCGCCCTTTTCGCCGGCGAGCACCTCCTTCGCGGCGGCGAAGACATTGTCCACCGGGAGCTGGTAGCGGCTGGTGATCTTGTCCTTGCGGAAGGGCACGCCCGCCGACTTGTGGCCGTCCACTGTCGAGATGCAGCCCGTGCCGGCGGCGGCCAGCACCGCCGCAGTGAGAAGACCCAAAAGCGATTTCTTCATGGGCGCGTATGCAATGCGGAAGGGCGGGGGGCGTCAAGCAATTGTTCAAGCCAACGGCCCTGTGGCGGCGGTCTGCGACCGCCGGGCCGGCCGCGAACGGCGCTCGCCGGGCGCCGCTGCAACCGTGCTATTCCAGCTCCGCCACCGCCACGGTGTAGATCAACATGCGCGGCACGGTGAAGGCGGCCTCGCCCGCGCGCTGCACCAAACCGGCGGGGCCGGTGCTGACCCCGGCGTCCGGGGAGAGCAGGCGGATGGACTTCACGCGCTCACCGGGCTGGAGCGCGAGGCGGACGGTGACGCCCTCGACAGCGAGCGGCTTTTCCTCGTGCGGGCCGCTGCCCATGGCGCGCGCCTTGGGCGGCTCCTCGCGGTTGTAGTTCACGAGATGGACGATGCGCCGCTTGGGCTGGCTGAGGACAGAGGTGACGACGGTGGGCACGCCCTCGCGGCGGGTGACGGAGGCGAGTTCCTTGCGCCACTTGGCGACCTGGTCGTCCGTTAGCACCGTCGCGACAGTGAGCCAATGGACGCCACCCGCGCGGGTAGCAGCCGACGTGAGGAGGCTCTGTTTGATTTCCGGTTTCCGGTTTCCGATTTCCGATTTGAGAGATGGAGCCTCCTCACGTCGGCTGCTACGGGGGTCGGTTTGCACCACCGCGCGGCGGCTGGCTATCTGCGCCGCCGTCACGATGTCGTCCGGCACAATGTCAAAGGTGTAGCCCTCCCGCGCAAGCTGCTTGCCGATGGCCTTGAAGCGCGCCACCGGCTCCACATCGCCGCGCTGCACCGCGCTGCGCGGGTAGAGCAGCAACAGTTCCGCCGCCGGCTGCGCGCCCACGTAGAGGTTGCGGTGCTTTGCCGCGAACCCGAAATACGTCGTCATCGCCTCGCGGCCCGCCGGGTTCTTGAAGTTCGCGTAGAAGCCCAGCCCCGTGCCGCCGTTGGCGATGCCCTCGCGCTCCCTGTGATGAGGTTTGAGACACCCGGAATGACCCGGAAGAACGCGAAAAGAGCCGAAAAATCAAGGGGTTGTGAGGAGGCACTGGCGAAGACCCCGCGAGCGGGCATTTTGACACAACCGAGCGTGTCGGGCGGCTGATGAAGCCGGTTTGACACAAAAACTGGGGTCAAACCAAGCTCTTGCACGCGCCTTGCAAACCGCTAGAAGGCGGCAAGAACCGCCCCAACCAGCTCACCTCATCCGCCGGCAGGTGCTTCGCCCAGGCGCGGCCCGTGTCCGGCCAGGGCACGAACGCCCGACCACCCGCCAGCAAACGCAACGTCGCGCTCGTGGCGCTCGCCCAAGCCCCCGCGTCGTAGCTCCTGATCCGCTCGGCCAGGCCCACGCGCCCGCCCTCGCGCAGTGCCCGCTCCATGCCCGCCAGATTCTCCCCCTTCGGATTCAACACCTCGCAAAACACCTCCGTCGCCCCCAGCTCGCCCGCCCATGCGGCGAGGGTCAGCAACTCCGCCGGCTCCGTCCACGGCATCACTGGCGCGATGGCCACATAGACCGGGATGCCCCGCGCCGCCGCCTGCTCCAGCATCTTCAGCCGGCGGGTCGGGCCGGTCGCGCGCGGCTCCAGGATGCGCGCCACCGCGTCGTCGAGATACGGCAGCGACGTGCCGAGGCGCACGCGGTCTTTGTGCGCCGCGAGCAAATCAAAGTCCCGCTCGACCAGCGCCGACCGCGTCTGCACGCGCACCTTGTGGCCGGCGTCGAGCAGCAGCTCCAGACACTGTCGCGTCAACCGCTGCGTCGCCTCGGCGGGCGTGTAGCAATCGGTGAGGAAGGACATCAGCACCCAGCCATCGCCCCACTCGGTGCGCTTCGCCTTGGCCGGCGTGAACGTCTTGAGCTGGCGGCTCAGCGCCTCGACGACGCCCTCCTTCGGCAGCAGATACTTTCCCCACTCCGCCTGGCCGCGACCGCCATTGAAGAACTTCACGCCGGGCATGGCCGGGCAGTAGCAGTGCAGGCACCCGTGCTCGCAGCCGACGTAGGGATTCACGACCCAGTCGCCGAGGCGCTTCTTCCAGAGCTGCGAGGGATTGAGAGCGTTCATGCTTTGGTTGGCATCAGGTCTTTCCAAACGACCATCACGCCGGAGAAGGGAAGGCCGCTCTCGGCTTGGAAAAATGCCTTCATCTCCCGCCAGTTGGCGAAGCCATCGCGGCGGGCAATCTGGCGACGATCAAGTGAAGTCGGCTCAGGCCCGATGCCACGGCTGAAATTGTCCCACTGGTCGGCGCGCAAAATCCTAAGCCTCGTCACATGGACCGGAACAACGTGCTCGACGGTGGCCTGCGCGAACTCCCGTTGCTTGGAAGCGTATGGCCTGCCGGTCCAGACGCGCAGGGAGATGCGCTCGCCCACCTGGGCGCGCGGCTTGCCGTCCTTCCGGTGCCCGCGCAGCGTGTGAATCTTGACGCCTGCCAGCGCCGGGGCCTCGAAGCGGGGCTTGAAGGTGAAGACGTTCATCGCTTCAACCTCCGCCAGATTTCCTCCAGCTTCACCCCCAGCGGGTTGTTGCCCTCCTGAACCAACCCGGCCCGGATGAACATCACGATCTCGCCCAGCTCGCGGTTGGTCAGCGTCTTCGCCCAGCGCCGCCAGGCAAGCGTCTCTAGCAGCGCCGGATCAGACCTGATGCCGTGAAGGAGTTCCTCGGCGTGCAACTGCGCCATGAATGGCCGCACGTATTCGGGCAGCGTCTTCACGTCTTTTCCTCCCGCTCCAGCCGCTCGCCCTTGCAGACGTGCTGGCGGGCCTTCTCCTTGCTGATGCGCAGCACGCGCCCGATCCCGGCCAGCGTCAGTCCCTCGCGGCGCAGGCCGCAGGCGACGCGCGCCCGGATGCGGTGGATGTCCCGTTCGTTCAGCTCCGGCTTCAGCCCGAGCCAGGCGCGCACCTCCGCGAGCGACTTCTTGCCGAAGTTCCGCGCCTTCGGATTGGACGGGTGCAACGTGCGGTCCTTGACCGCGCGCAGGATGTCCTCGCGCCGGTGGAGGCCGAGCCACGACAGGCAGTTGGCTGTCCGAACGGATAGTGCTGAGAGCGGTTTGGTCTTCACGCCAGCAGCCTCCGCTCAAATCCCGCCAGCGCCGGCTGCTCCGCCTTCCTTTGTCCGCCATTCACACCAGGGCGAATCTCGATCTCACTGCCGGCCCGAAAACCGCGCTGGGTGGCGGCCCCGCCCACTTGCTTGGGGGCGAGTGGGGTCGTAGTCAGTTTGGAAAACGTCGCGGCGATGTAAGCCTGGCGCTTCGCCTTCCACGACACCTCGACGGCCTCCGTGGCTGGCTTGGCGAAGCGCGCCGACAGCTTCGTGTGCAGGGCCACCATGCAGCCGTAGAGGAACTGCTTGCGATTCCGGCAGCGGCCCCGGCGATGGTTCCACTGCCAGCGGAACTCGCGCAGCAGGAAGTTGAAGACATACTCGGCCACTTCGAGATGGTGCGCCGTGCCGACGAACTGCATCCGCTCCGTCCACCCACAGCTCGTGATCGTGTCCACCTCGAAGAAGCTCTTGCAGATCACCGCCGCGTAATCCGCCTCCGGCGGGCACTTGCCCCACTCGCCCACCTGCTTGTGCATGATGACCGACGCCTGCCGCGCCTCGGCGGCATCGAGCGCGGCAATGTCAATGCCGTGCTTGTCGGCCAGCGCCGCCGCCATGATCTGAAACGTGTCCGCCTCGGCCTCGGTGCGGCCGTTGCGGTTCAGCATGGCCTTCAGCTTGGAGATGATGGTGGGGTTCATGGCCTCACTTCCCAAACTTCTCCGTCACGCGATACTGGCCGAAGCCCACCGGCTCAATCCACCCGCGCTGCTTCCAGTCCGCCAGCCACGCGCCCACGCGGCGCGAGCCGCCGTCGAGGCGCGCGGCCAGGTCCGACGCGCTCCACGGCGGGCGCAGGCTTTGCCCGATGGCGAGGGCCTCGGGCGAGGCCGGGCCGGCGCTCTTGTTGTCCACCGGCCTGTCCTCCGCCAGCACGGGCGGCGTCACGCCGAAGAGCGCGGCCACGCGCTTCGCGCGGTCGCCCTGGAGCGCGAGGAGCTGGCCCAGCGCCGCCTTCGACTGGCTCACCAGCGAGCCGCAGGGCTTGCCCTCGACGAACGCCTTGAGATGGTGCGCCGTCGCCAGCGCGGCCATGCGTTTGTCGTCGTAGTTGTTCCCGCTGCGCAGGCTCAGGAGGAAGTTGCGCAGCGGATAGACCGCGTGCTTCTCGGTGAGGTTCAGCCCGGTCTTGAGCTGCTCGTAAAACTTCCGCGTCGGCTCCGGCCACGCCGCCAGGCCGAGCATGATGACCGCGCTGGAACTCACGATGCGCAGGCCGTGGGCGCGCGCGATGTTCTCCGCCATCCACTTGAACTCCGGCGCGTAAATCTCCGCGATGGCCAGCACCGTGCCCGGCGAGTTCTTCCCGATCTTCTCCATCCCGCAGCACAACGCCGCCAGCGCGCCACTGAGCTTGACCACGTCCGCCGCGTTGGCGATGCCGTGCTGGAGTTCGAGCTGGTCGCGCAGCGAGCGCACGCGCCCGATGTCCACCGCGTCCATCATGCACGCCTTCTGTTTGGGCAGCTTCTTCGGCCAGCCGGTGGAGACGACCATCATCACCGTCTGCTGGCTCTCGACCACGGCCATGAGCCGGTGCTGGAAGTCCATCAGGTCGCCGTCCGCGAAGAACGCGCCGCCCTGGTGGTTCGTCACCCATTCGCCGTTCCGCATGTCCCGCGCGTAGCCGGTCACGGTGTCAGGCTTGGGTTTGCGGTTGCGCTTGTTCCGCGCGAGCCAGTCCTGGGCAAGCTGCGGAGTGACCCGGACAAACTGGAAACGCACGTTCTCGAACGGCGTTCCGGCGACATCGGTTGCGAGAATCTGGAAGGCGCTCTGGGGGGGGGATTTGGTTTTGCTCATTGGTCTTGCTGGTTGGGGTTGGCTGAACGCCGCGCCAGCTCGGCGCGGAAAATCTCTCGACGGGTGAGGTAGCGGGCGGTGGCGGACTTGGATTGCGCGCAGCCCAGCCCGCGCTCGATGCGCGCCAGCTCGGCGACGAGTTCGGCATCGGTGTGCCGGCGGGCCTTGGCCCTGACGAGTTCGGTTTCTTTCATGCCTGTTCCTTCATCCCACGAGCTGGTGAATGCGGCGCAGCAGGGCCAGCCCGTAGGCTTCCTGTTTCTTCGCCTGGCTGATGGCCGCGTCGGCGGCCTGTTTGGCGGCTTCGAGGTCTTCGCGCGTGAGCTGTTCGGTGAGCTTGAAGCCCCGGTCCTTCATCCCGCAGCGCACAATGTCCGCGCCCATGCCCTCCGCCACCTCGCGAATCTTCCGCTCACTCCAGCCCAGGCCCTCCGCGAGCTGGCGGCGCGTCTGCCAGCCGTGCGTGAGCAGCCAGGCGCGCAACTCCGCCACGTCCGCCTCGGTGACGCCTTCGGAAAACAGCTCGGGCTGGCTGTTCATCGGGGTTCTGGGCGCGGAGACGCAGGGACGCGGGGGCGGAAGGTGCGCACAGCGCAAAACGAGTTTGGGCAATGATAGTCGGACTCGTCGCGATACTTCTGCCCAGGGCCGCCGCAACCGGGACAGGTGTTGATGAAACACACCGCGTGCTTCTTAGCCGGCGGCAGGCCGCGCTGCCTGAGCTGCTCCAGCATCGTCTCAAAGTCGGGCAGACTGAAGCTGGTGAGGCCCTCGGCCTGCGCAGACAGCTTGCAAAAGTCGGTGTATAGCTCCGCGATGCCAGCGAGGCAGTCCTTGCGCGAGAAGTGAACTGATTGATCGGGTTGGCTCATTTGGGCTTCCGGTTTCGCAGGGCCATCTTATTTCGCGATGCGGCGGTCCAGGCGCTCGCCGGCGATGCGCAGCTTGCGCATCTCATGCGGCATCGCCTGGAAGTTGGGGCAGGCGAACACCCGGTTGAGCTGCTGAAGCTCGTCACGGATGTCCATCAGCAGCGCGGTGTGAATGGATTCCCACTGGTGCGTCCGCCCGCCACCCTCGGAAGGGTTGCCGTCCGGCAGATTCCAGTTTTGGTTCTTGTTGCGTGCCATAGGTGTCCTTTCTAAAACGGCTCCTCCTCCTCCGCGCCCGCCGGGACCAGCTCGCCCTCTGGCTCCGGTTCCACGGCGGCTGCCGGCAGCTTCACAAACCGCCGTGAACAATCCTTGCACGGGCACTGCAAGCCCGCTGCCGTGAGCATGTCGTGCAGCGTGTGGCCGGCCTTCACCCGCAGGCCGGTGGCCGCGTTGTGCAGCCGCTCGTCCAGCGTCATCACGAGCTGCTCCAGTTGCGACGGGCCTTCCACCATCCGTTGCTCGCGCCGGTCGAAGCGCACCGTGGGCGCGGCGGAGAGCCACTCGGCCAGCCGGCGCGCGTCCGCCCCGGCGAAGCCCTCCGGGTCGCACCCGGCGCGGTGGAACTTGTCGCGGATCACCGCCTTGGCGTAGCCGGTCGCGTCCTCGACGTAGAGCGCGAGGCACCGGAGCTGGCGGCGGAACTTCTCGCGATAGCGGGCGGCCCGGCCGTCGTGCTGCGTGAGCTTGCCCGCGAGCGCCTCCAGGTGCTGGCGCACCTGGTCGAAGTCAGCGGTGGTGCTGATCTCGCTCGCGCTCGCGAGCGGGCGCTGGACCGCCGCGCTCAACACCTCCATGCGCAGCTCGCGGTCCTCGCTGGCCCAGCCCTGGTAATCGCAGGCCGCCGGCCACAGCTCGGCCATCAGGAAGATGCGCTGGCGGTTGGTCATGGCGCGGCCTCCAGCTTCGCCACGCATCGCTCGTAGTGCGCACGGAAGGCCCGGCACGTCTCGCGCAGGGCGGCGGTTTTGCGCTCGGCCCAAAGGACGGTGGCGTGGTCCATTTTCAGGTAGCGTCCCAGCGCGGACGAGCTGGTGCGCGCGCGCTCGCGCGCGAGGGTGAGACCGATGAACCGCGCCCAGCAGACCGGCTCCGGCCCACGCCGGCCCAGCACGGCGGCGATGGGCACCTCCAGCTCCCGCGCCGCGACCAGCAGCACGCGGTCCACGACGGCGCGCTGCTCGTCCGCGAGGCCGGTGGGGTCGCCCAGCGTGATGCCGTCAAGCTGGTGCTGGAGCGCGTCCGCGCCCGCCTGGAGCTGGGCGATTCGCCAGCGCAGGCCCGCCAGCGCGCTTTCAATGCCCGCGCGCTCCAGCGACAGCTCGACCACGCGGCGGTTGAGCTTCACGACGGCCGGTGGCAAGGCGCGCGCGGCGGGCGTTGGGTGTCCACCCTTCAGGGTGGTCGGGCGCGGGACCGCCTGAAGGCGGGTCTCCGAACGGGAGGCGAAGACCACCTTGCCCAGCACCAGCTCGCGCATGTGCTGGTCGGCGGCGGGCAGCGGGCGGACGATGCGGAGGGCGGTGCTCATTGGTTTTTAACGCAAGGGAGCAAGGGCGCAAGGGAGGGGACACTGTGAGCTTGGATGCTGGCCCCACGTCTTGCAAAGCGAGCAATAAAACTGGAGCACAGTTGCGGCGATACGCCCGCCACGCTCTGTGCAGCACCCTTTAGTTCGGGCCGAACTAGCGACATGAGAGCAACTCGTGGCTTCACTCAACGCGGTGGCTACCCGCGCGTCCCGGTTGAGCCGGGCCAGAATCTCCCCTTGCGCCTCTGCGCCTTTGCGTCTTTGCGTTGAAGTGGGCGTGTTCATCACAAGGACTCCATGCAGCCGGGGCAATAGTCGGCCCCGGCGTGTCGGCCCCAGCCCGCCTGCTTCGCGGCGGCGCGCAGCTCGCGCTGAGTGTGGCCGGCCATGAAGTGCGCCTGCACCTCCTCGCCCGATGCGGTTTTCACATCCGGGAAGGTCACATCGCCGGTGCCGTGCTCGTTGTCGCAGAAGAGGAAATGCGCTTTGCGGGTCATGGTGGGTTTCAGGTTTGCCAGCTCGCGGGGATGCGGCCACTCAGCCAGCCTTCCAGCTCCGCCTGGCTGGCGAAGGTGCGCAGGCCCCAGTGATACTCCACCCGACACGCTCCGCACGGCGTGAAGTGCAGGCCGAGGAAGCCCGCGACCCGCGCCGGGTCCGCGTCCAGCGAGGGGCGCGCGGAGTCCGGGTGGGCGGCCAGGCGCAGGAGGATTTCGGGGAGTTCCATGGGATTTAACGCAAGGGCGCAAGGGCGCAGAGACGCAAGGAAGGCAGGGCTTTTCGGATGGTGCTCATGGACTTTTTCTTTGCGCCTTCGCGGCTTGGCGTCTTGGCGTTGAACTCAGGCCTCGCTGTCCTTCGTCTCGAAGCTCACGCGGGCGGCGCTCTCGGTCTGGCAGAGCTTCACGAGCTTGCCGGCGTCCTTGCCCAGCAGCGCGGCGGCCTCCTCGCGGAAGTTGTCCACCGGCTTGTAGGTCACGGCGGCGCGGAAGAGGCGGTCGAAGACGCGGCCGGCAGCGGCCTTGATCTTCTCGATGGGCTTGCCCTCGCCATCAATCTTCGACTTGAGGGTGGGCGCGGGGAAGGCGACGCAGCAGACGCAGCCATCCGTGCCGGTGAAGACCAGGCTGCGCCCGCCGTTGTCCGTGGGCTTGAGTTCATCGGGTCGGCTCTCGGCCTCGGTGATGAGGGCGGTCTTGAGTTCCTTGAGGCGGGCCTCCTGTTCGCGGATGTCGCGGTCCAGCGCGACGGCCTCGGTGACGAGCTGCTTGAGTTTGAGTTCAGTCATATCGGTTCAGGGTTCTGGGTTCTGGGGTTTAGTTTCCTGCCGCCAGCTTGGCGCAGGTGCGGAAGGTCTCGGCGCGCATCTCGTGGTCGCGGATCATGCGGGCGTCGAGGTCGTTGATGGTGCGGCCGTTGGCGCTCTTGTGGAGCGCGGAGAGCGCGGTGGTCTCGGCCAGGCGCTTGTAGCGGTCGGCCTCGGCGTTGAGGCGGGAGGTCAATGCTTTGGGGGTCATGGGTTTTTCGGGTCTTGGGTTGCGGGTCTGGGGTCAAAACAAGCCGTGCTCGGCGCGGAAGCGGAGGGAGCGGCCAAGGGTCTCAAGGATGAAGGCAGTGCCAACCATCTGAGCGAGTGTGTCCTCCCCCTTGATGGTGTCCGCGTAGCCGGTCGCGAGGCTGATGTCTTCGAGCAGGTCGAGCAGCTCGGCGCGCTCGGCGCGGAGGGCGGCTTGCGGATTCGGGGTGTGGAGATAGCCGGGGCGTGCAGGCATGGGTCAGTGAGTTGAGAGTTGGGGAGTTGAGAGTTGAGCGGCGGGCAGGAGGCGCTCGATCTCCGCGTGCGCCTTGGCTTCGCACGCGGGGCAGTAGCCGTGGGAAACGCGCAGCTCGTCGCCGGCCCGCACCTCGCCCGGCTCGCGGAACTGACCGCGCAGCGTGCCGACTCCGAGGCTGGTCACCTTGTGGCACACACAGCAGACGTGGATAAAGTGCTCGACCTGGTCGGGCGTGGGCGACTCGGTGGCGGCGACCGGAGCGCCATTCGCGGCCTCGCCCAGCCAGGTGGCGGGCGGGTGCAGGGTGGCCTCACCGCGCGGCTTGAAGCCGAGGCTGATGCCGGCGGCATCGTCGTCGGCTTTCCACCACGCGAGGAAGCGCCGGAGCAGCAACGCCAGCAGCACGATGCCCGCGAGCAGGGTCAGGCAGAGGAGTGTGTTCAACAGGAGGTCTTTCATGGGGGGTTCAGTTGAGGGCGGTGGAGTAGTGGATGCTGGGCCGGACACATTCCAGCGCGCCGTGCGTGTAGAGCAGCGTGCGGTCGCCGGCCTTGAACGCGGCCCACTCGGCCGCGCGCGCGGGGTCGCACATCAGCTCGGTGAGCTGGCCCAGCCACGCCAGCTCCCCGGCGGTGAGGTTGCCGAGCTGCATGGTGAAGCCGGGGTTGGCGTCCGATTCGTTTGTCCCCATTCGCTTGACAGGCTTAGTGGTGGTAGCGGTTTTCATTTCCTTGAGCACTTGGGTTTGAACGTCACGTCCTCGATGGCGCGCAGGCACACGGCGGCGATCTGGAGCAGCTCCTCCTGCAACGCGGCGGCACGCGGGCTGCGCTTGTAAGTTTCCATGCGCAGCTCGTGGACCTCCTCGTCGAGCACGCCCATCGCGTGGTGCATGTCCACGTAGGGCTGCGGATGCCGTGCCCGCGCCTCGGCCACGGCCGCCAGGACGCACTCGGCCAGGAAGTCCTTCTTGAAGCCGCGCGCGGCCCATTGCTCTTGGAGCGGGTTCATCGCGCACCTCCGAGAATGGCCTGCGCCTCGTCAACAAATTGGCCGGCAGCCACTCCGCCGTGCTTCCGGTCCTTTAACGCCTGCCCATAGCGGGCAAGCGCGGTCTTGATGCAGGCGTGCTCCGCGACGATCTGCTCCACCGCATCGTCTGACACAGGCTCGTCCAGCCGCGTCAGGGAAAGCACGGCCACTGACTCAACCTTGAGGTGTTCTCTCAGGGCTTCGTGCAACTGGTCCACGCCGCCCTGGTTGGTGATCGGCTCCAACATCGTGACCGTTCGCGAGCCGAAGGCCTGGCCGTTCTTGATGATATGAGAAAAGCAAACGAGGTAACAGGCTTTCACTTCGCACCTCCGTCGCCCTGCATTTGCCGGCGGATGGCAATGGCCTTGAAGATGTGCTCCTCCGCTAGCTTCGCCCGCGACTTCGAGGCGATGCGCGAGGAAACCCGGAGCGTCTCGACCAGGATGCCCAGCCGGCCGGGCGCGTTGGCGATCTCCACACACACGGACACCAGGCGCTCGCCGGGCCGGGCCACGTATTGCGCCAGGATGGGCAGGATGTCAGCCTCCTTGATTTCCTTGTAAAGCCGCACCGGCATCCCGATCCGCCCGAGGAGCTGCTCGAACATATACTCGGACTTCCGCAGCTCGGCCCCAAAGCGCGTCGTGGCAACCAGCCCCAGGCCGCAGCCCGTGCGGTCGTGCAGGTCGCGCAGAATCTCCAGGTTCACCGGATTGGTGGCCTTGCGATCCGACGGCAACAGCCGGTGCGCCTCGTCCACCAGCAGGATGCGGTTGCGGTTGAACGCGCGCAGGATGGCCTCGTGCATCTGCGCGTTGTTGAGGTTCTTGTTCACGCCGACCGACGCGGCGATGTCGCGAAGCAGCGCCTTGGTGCCCCCGTAGGCCGGGGCGATCACATACACGCTGCGCCCGTGGTTGTTCAGGTCGCGCCACTGCAACGTCGAGATGCTCTTGCCCATGCGCGACTCGCCCTCGACGGTCGTGATCGAGTTGTTGGCCAGCGCGTAGTCGAGGCCGGCATGGATGAGCCGGGTGAACCGGTTCTCCGCGAAGTGCTGCGCCTGGATGGTGCCACGATTTTCGACGATGCGCTGATAGCCCGCGATGGCCGCGACGATGTTGGGCCAGCTCCCTTCGTAGGTGCCCTTGAGCACGCGGAAGATGGTGGAACCGTCGTAGCCCAGCGCCTCGCCGGCGTCCTTGAGCGTGAGGCGCGCGTCCAGCGCGTGCTGGTGGAACCAGAGGAGCGCGCGCTGGGTCGGCTCGTCCAGCGCCCGCCAGTTGTCCAGGTTCAGGGGGATGTTGATTCGCGCGTGCGCGCTGGCGGCGGTGGCGGCGGTGGACTTGTCCACGGCCTCGGGATTCGCATCATTCATAGGTATCTGGGTTTAGAACTCCGGCTCCAAATTCTCGGTCCTGGGCGCGGCAAACATGCCGCTCAATTCCTCCTCGCTCACCGGCTCGGCCGCCGGCGCCAGCTCGCTGCTGGTGGCTGCCGCCAGGTCGTCCTCGGTCGCCCCCGCGCCGCGAATCGCCCGGTCATTCTCGGTCAGGGCCGCGCGGGTGGCAGTCCGACCGCTGGTCATCACCTGCAAGCCCTCTGCACCGGGCGTGCTGATCTCTTGCAGGCGCTGGTCTGCCGCCCGCGCCAGCACGGGCACGGCGGCCTGCGCGAGCACGGCGAGCTGCTCGGCCCGCCACGCCTCCCGCACGAGCGCCTCGCCGCTCTTGCCCTGCACGCTGGCAATCGTCGCCTGGAGGAAGCGCTGCTTGCGCGCGATGGCCTCGCGCAGCGCGGGCTGGTCGCCGCGCTTGACGCCGCGCAGGCGGTTCCAGGAGCCGGCGTAGCGGCCATTGACCGTGAGGTGCGCGCGGTCGGGATCGTGCTGGGCGAAGTAGGCCAGCACCTCCGTGCCTTCGGGCAACGACTGCGCCGGGTCGTCCGGCCCAAAGAGGACCGGGTTCTTCCTCGGCCCGACTTCCAGCCAGCCGCGCGGCGTGACCCGCGCGAGCGCGTGGCCGTCGTCGTAGAAGCGGGGCCAGATTTGCTCCGGCAGCCGGGCGAAGTTCGCGCCCGCGCGGAGCCGAACCATGCGCTCGTGCGGCGTCTCCACCCGCGCGCTCCATTCGATCAGCGTCTTGAGGGCGTCCGGGCCGAGCGCCTGCACGTCCTCCGGCAGCCCGGCCAGCTCGGCCAGGGGCCGCCAGAGTTCCCGGCTGCCCTTCATGCGCCAGACCGGGAGCTGCTCGAAGCCCTCGCACTCGTGGCCCTCGCGCCGGTTCAGCGCGTCCACGATCTCCAGCGTCTCGCGGTAGCACTGCTGCGGGCTGGCGTAGCCGAAGGGGATCGCCGCGCGCAGGTCCGGCGGCAGCAGCGCGCCGAGCTTCATCAGTTGCGCGGCCTCGCGCGCGCGCCCGTGTTCGAGCTGGGGCGCGTGGTTGCGGTCCTTGCCCGCCTGTCCGCTGAGGTGCCCGCACGCGTTGTGCAACGCATTGTGGAAGCTCTCGATGTGCGCCTTGCCGTTCGAGTTGCCGGCGGGCTTTTCCTCCCAGGCGCAGACCGTCTCCCCGTTCATCCCCGTGTAGCCCACCACGATCTGCCCGCCGCTCGCGTCGTAAAGCACGCGCGCCTCGGCGGCGGAGAGCGTCGCCGTGCCGCGCTCCAGGATGAGATGGCAGCGGTAGTCGAGCGGGTAGCCGTGTTCCTCGAAGAGCGCGGCGACCAGGAAGAGGAAGTCGCGCCGGCTCAGAAACTCCTTGGACCCGTTCTCGCGCGGCAGCACCGGGCGCTGGCCGAACTTGAGATACACGCCGCTGGCGAGGTCGAGCGCGCCGAACTGCGCCATGTCCACCGGGCCGTGCGGCGGCACGATGACGCGCCGGTCCAGCTTCACGTCGTCGAACATCACCCACTCCAGGAAGCGCGCGCCCTCGCGCGTGCCGGGCACGCAGGGCAGGCAGCCCTTCGCCGCGCTGGTGCCGATGCGCGCGATGGCCTTCTCCGGCCGGCTGTTCTGCGCGCGCCGCCGGAGGTTTTCGTAGCTCCAGCCCAGCGGGTGACGACCGTTCGGCCCCGGCGGCGGGCAGCGGTCGTAGCCGCACTCTTCCCATCCCTGGCATCGCTGGCCGGTCGCGTGCCAGCGCCGCCATTCGAGGATGAGCTGCTTCCACGCCGGCTTGTCCTTGCGCTGGTTGCCCAGCATCCGGCCTGCGGCCAGCGTGATGAACCCGCGCGGCAGCACGGCCTCGCGTTCCTCGCGCACCCACAGATCCGCCCAGCGCCGCTTGTCCACCAGCGCCACCGGGTTGCGCCCGGCGGCGTTCCAGGCGCGCAGCTTCTTGTAGAGGTTCCCGATGCTCAGGCCGGCCAGGTGCGGATAGTCCGCGCACAGGCGCAGCGCCGCCTGCCGCCCGCTCTCCTCCAGCACCGCGAGGCAGTGCATCAGCTCGCGGACCACCTCCTGCACGTCGGGCGGGAAGTCGTAGATCGTGAGGGCGGAGCGGAGGGCGGGGGTTTGCATGAGGGGTGCGGTGGTTACTTCGCGGTGCGGCCGGCCTGCTTGCGGCGGGCGAGGCTGGCCTTGACCCCGTCGCGGAGCGTGTCGAGCGCCAGCAGCAGCTCCTCCAGGTAGGGGTCGGCCTCCACATCCCAGTAGCGCGCGCCCTCGAACTCGCTCGTAGCCGCCTTCTCCGCGAGGCGCTTGAAGCCCTTCGTCCAGAGCTTCGCGTTGGACTCGAACTCCTTCCGGCGCACGACCGCGTTCGGCTTGCGGCCCTGGCGCGGCAGCTTCACGGTCTTCACCGGCTTCTTTTTCTCGGACTTGATGCCGAACCGCCGATACAGGTCCGTGATGGTGCTGCCCTTGGCCTCCTCAAGGATGGCGTCGAAGATTTTGACGCGCTTGGTTTCCGGCAGCTCGCCCTGCCCCAGCAGCTTGAGGTCGCCGTTGCTGATGAGGTGCTGGCCGATGGCAAACCGTTCCGCGAGGTTCAGGTAGTTGGTCACCGTCCGGTGAGTGATGTCGGGCAGGTAGGTCTCGCACCAGTCCATGAACTGGCCGTGCGGGATTTGTTCCCTCGCGCCAACGATCTCAACGCCCGTGAGAACCTGGAAGCCAAGGTGGTTCCCCAGGCTTTTGAGGGATTCCTTGTGGTAGGTGTTGATGCGCTCGATGCGCTCGGCCTGGTCGCGGCTCAACACGGTCACTGCGGTGGTGGATTTGCTCATACGTCTAGGATGGGTGACTGGTCTTTGGGTTCGTTGGGTTTTGCGGCCCGCGCGCTTTGGGCGCGGAGAATGGTTTCGCGGAAGGCGGCGGCGACGATGCGCGCGTCCGCGTCGGTCTGGGGCGCGGGGAAAGCGACTCCGGCGGGATGGAGGCGCTCGTCCGCCCCGGATGGATTGGCGGCCGGCGCTGGCGTCAAGGCGTGGTCGTTCATGCCGGGCACAGGGTTTGGGCGCGCTGCTTGAGTTCCTGCCGCCACCAGGTGACTTGCGGCGTCTCCTTGATGGGCGGGCGCACGCCCGCCTTCTCCAGCTCGTTGAGCCGCCAGGCCACCGCACTCCAGCGCTCGATGCGCAGGTGGGCGCGCTGCGCGCCGGCCTGGTCGCCGATGCCGGCGGCCACCAGCAGCCCCTCCTCGCACAGGTCGCGCACCTGGTCGTCGCTGATCGCGAAGACCAGCGCGACCTCGCGCACCGTCACGACCTGGCGCGCGTGCGGAAACCAGAAATCGGTCTCGAACTGCGCGGTCGGGGGGATGGTCCGGGCGGTGCTCACAGGCCATCCTCCTCGCACAGGCACTCGCCGCAGAATGCGTCGCTCTGATGAATCCGGCAGCCGCAGCCCTTGCACTCGCCCGTCAAGGTGAGTGCGAAACGCGCGATCTTCGCGGCAGGGGCGCGTTGCGGTGCGGCCTTGGAAGTGACCCCGGCGGGAGCGGGCGCTCTTAGGAGTGGTGACTCGGCCTGTAGCCCTGGAGCTTTCACGAGGGTCTCCGTGGTTAGCTCGCCGCCGGGGTTAAGTTGTCGCTCCGCGTGCTTCGACTTCGCGCGGGCGAGGAGCTGGCGTGCTGCCGTGCGCCGCACTTCCGGCGAGCGCGAGTAGGCGTCCCGCTGCAAGTCGAGCGGTGCGGCCCGGAAGCACTCCAGGCACACGATCATCTTCTCGTGGTCCTTGGTGCCGCCGCAGGGGCAGGCGAGCCGCTGCTTGACGAGCCGCGCCTGGAGCTTCGCGCGGTTGCGGGCGCGGATGCGGTGCATCATCGGCATCACGTTGCTCATCGCGTCTCCTTTCCCGCGCAGCGGCGGAGCACCTGGGGCCAGCGGGTGACGAGCGCGCCGCTGTCGCTCTCGAAGACTTCCAGCCGGCCCGCCGCGTGGGCGATCTCGAAACGCCAGAACTTTGCTGGCAGTGCGACGCACCGCACGGTGACGGTGGCCGTGCCCACGCGGACCTCGCCAAGCAGCGTCTCGACGCCGTGGGGCAGCGCCACCGTGCTCAGGCCAAGCTGGTGCAGGAGCGCCAGGTCTTTGTCGTAGTGCGCGTGGGGTCCGGTGAAGAGGCTCATGCTTGCTCCTTGGCCTGGGGGATTTCGTGGACGCCGCAACGGCGGAGGATGCGGATGGCCTTGAGGGCGACGCGCCGGTAGTGCATGGCCTCGGCCGGCCAGCCCGCCATCGCCCAGGACCGCGCCAGCCACAGCTCATGCGCGATGCCGGTCTTCAGCGATTCGATGGCCAGGGTGTTGAGCAGCGCGATCTTCATGCGGCATCCTTCGTGCGCGTGCGGGAAAGTTTCTCTCGGAGGGCCATCCTCAGAAACTTCGAGCGGTCGGAGTCCTCGGTCATGACGGCCAGGTCGAGTCGGGAAACCCAAGCCTCTGGAACCCAAGCGCCGATGAAGACGCACTCGGCTCGGGAGTAGGCTCCTCGCTTGAGAGTGGCGTTCTTTTGCATGGGGCTATTGTTAATCTCAGTTTAACACCCGTCAACAACTTTCTTGGCAAAACATCTCAATCTGTTAAACACCCTGCGTGGCCAATCAACGAGCAGACGGTCAGGTGCTAATCGGCTTCTGGGCTGACGCTGAGTTCGCGGCGCAGGTGGACGCGGCGCGCGGCGACGTTCCGCGCTCCCAATACTTGCGGGCCGCCTTGGCTGACGCGCTCCGGCGGCGCGGGTATCCGGTTCCCGCGCGTTTGGTTCATGCGCCTGACAGGGCGGGCAAAGGCGGGCCACCTCGCCGTGTTCGTGCTAGTTCTTCAACAAAGCGACCGAAGACAGAGGCCGAAGTCGAGGCCGCCTTGGAGGGAGTGGCTTCAAAGCTCGCGCAGTCACAGTCAGCTCGCGTGCCCATCTTGCGTAAGCCTGGCTCTTCGCGCGGTAAGTAGCGGCCAGGCGCAGGCGTGCCTGCCAGTCCAGTTCACCGGCCACCGCCTCCAGCTCCGGTTCCATCTTCACCACGCGCACTCGTATCGTGACTTTCTGCATACCAACTGATTCCTTGCCGTGGCGGCTTCGGCTTGTGGCCTCAAGGTTCTCGCCAGCGTCGCGGAGAGTGTCGCGCCGCCGCTGGGACAAGGGGTGTCCGAGCCTCCCGCGCCCGCCCAAAACTTGTCCCCAGCTTATTCACCGCGCCGAACTTTCCGCTTGCCCGCGCGCGCGGGCTGCGCTTCCTTTCCCGCATCACTGAAGGACTGTTATGAGGAAGATTTTACTACTTCTGGTTGCTGCCATGCTGACTGCCTGCAAGCCCTCCGAGCGCGTCATCACCGGTCAGGTGTTTATCCCAACACAAGGGGGAGCCAACGTGAAACTCGGCGGCGTGAAGGTGCTGGCTGTGCCGGCTGCACTGGCACAGCAGCGGGAAAAGGAGACCAGCGCGGCATACGAACACGAAATCTATTTGGCGGAGAAGGCCACTAAAGATTGGCAGGAAGAATCTGATCGGGCCAAGCAGCTTGCGGACAAGGTCTACCAGGCATACCGGCAGTCGCATATGGAAGTGACCCGACTTCAAGGAGAACTCGAACGTCTGCGAACCATAGCCAGCAACAACGCGGCCGCCACCCTGAGAATTCCTGTCAAGTCGAGGGAAACGGCGGTTGAGGCGAATAAGAAGGTGATCGACGCCATTCGTTCCATTGAGATGCAGTTAACAGAGGCGAACAAGGCCGCCACCTCAGCGACCGAAGCGCGCGACAAAACTGCGGCCGAAGCGGCGAGGCCCGCCCCCGCTGATCCAATGCAGATTCTTGCGCTCGCTCCGAGGCTCGCGCGGCTCCAGTGGCCGGAGGCCATTGGTCAGGTCACCACAGACGCCGACGGAAAATTCCTTCTGAGAATTAAACCCGGCGAGGTCGCATTGGTGGCGAGCGGGATGCGTTCGGTCTTCGACAAGACAGAACTCTACTTCTGGCGTGTGCCCGTGCCGACAGGTGAGCAGGCGGAAGTCATGCTGACCGGTTCCAATGCACGGGTAATGACCGGCAGTTTCACTTCGAGCAAGAAGGCGGACGCAGAATAATTTCCGCCGGGGCGGGCGTGTGCGGTTGTCTCCGCGCCGGGTCAGAGCAGTGCTGTGGTTGCCTCCACGGTTTTGGTTCTGGGAACAAGCCCACCGCCCCGGCGGTCTTCCCCATCAGTTGAGAGTTGGAAGTTGAGCGTTGGACGTTTCCCTTTCGGAGCGGACGCACAGCAGCGCATCCCTACCAGCATTTTCCCTTTGCGTCCCCGCGCCGTTGCGTTAAGAGGGGAGAAGTGGCCCGGCGTGATAACAGCACGCCGGGCCTGCGCAGACAACTCAGCCACGTTCAAGCAACATGAGTCATCCACACGCGGGTGATGGTGCAAAGACACCGTCCGCCGGGCAATCGCAAACCCTCTTCTTCACGGCTTCCAAGGCCAAGCTGTCCGCCATGCTCGTCACCGAGTGCCGGGGCAAGTTCAGGTCGCGCGCGATGCGCTTCCCCAGCGCCCAGGCGGCCTTGGACTGGTGCCTCGAACACGATGCGGGACTGGTGATGTCGAAGGCGGAAAACCCGGCGCTGAACTAGGCGGTTTCAAATTGGAAACAGTTTCCAATTTGATTTTGCTCCGATGCAGCCGATGTAGCCGATGGGTTCCGTGACGCCCGCTGATTCACGCGCAGGATGCGCGCGTGATGCGAACTCACCAGTCCTACCAGCAAGCCGGAGCGCAAGGTTCCGGCTGCGTTTCTTTCCTGCGCTCACTGTCCGCCACCGGCGGCGGATTCGCATCTCCGGCCTGCCTCAGCGCGGCGGTGACGCGCGGGTTTCTTTCCATCTGCGCTTCCAGGTGTGACCAACCAACCAGCTTGGGCCGCGAAGCCTCCGGCCTGCTTCCCCTCGACTGACATGAAACCCAAACTCCTCCTGCTCTGCGGCCTGCTTTCGTTGGTCTTCATGTCCGGCGGCTGCCACACATCGCCAAAGGCGAAGACCTTCCTCGCGCTCGCGGACACCGCTCGCACGGTGGACGCCGCGATGCGCGTTTATGCCACCGCTGCTGTCGCGGGCAAGATCAGCGCGGCGGACCAGCTCAAGGTGGACGCGCTGCATGACCGGTATCGCACCGCCATGCAGTCCGCCATCCGCGTGGCGCGCCACGACTGGACCCAGCCCGCGCCCCAGAGCGTGCTCATCCTCGCCACCGAACTCCTCAACACCCTGCAAACCCTCCGCCTATGAATCCGCTCGTCGCCCCCGTCATCCTCGAAGTCCTCAAGCTCGGCACCGACCTCTGGCGTCAGCACGCCAACAAGCCGGCGGACTGGGTGCCCACCGAAGCCGACTGGGAGGAGTTGCGCGCCCTGGCTGGCAAGACCGCCGCCGACTACAAGGCCGAAGCCGCGAAGGCTGCTCCCGCAAACTGACCACCGACCTCAGACCACTGACCTTGAACGCGAGTGCCTACAATCCAACCGCAGCGGCTCTGCTCGCCGAGTGCAGCCGCCTCGCCTACGTGCGCAGCGCGCAGTCATTCGGCGCGGACGCGGCGGCACTGGGCCTGACGGACGTGCGCCGCTTCAATGAGCCGCACACCGACACGCAGGGTTTCACGGCCAGCTTTCAGCTTTCAGCTTTCAGCTCTCGGCCCTGCCTCCTCGTCTGCTTCCGGGGCAGCGAGTCCGCGCAGGACTGGATCACCGACCTCACGGCGAAACAAACCGCGTGGCGCAACACCCAGCGCGTCCACGCCGGCTTCTACGCCGCGCATGTCGCGGCCTGGCCGATGGCGTGCCGCGACCTGCTCGCGCTGATCGCCGCACACCCGGAGTCGCCGGTCTGCTTCACCGGCCACAGCCTTGGCGGCGCGCTGGCGCTGCTCGCCGCGCGGGACATGGTGGAGGCCCGGCCGGGTCTGGCCTCACGCACTTCGGTCATCACCTTCGGCGCGCCCCGCGTGGGCAACCGCGCCTGGTCGCGCGCGTATGACCGGCTGCTGCGCGACCGCACCTTCCGCCTAGTCAACGAGGAAGACCCGGTGCCGCGCGTGCCCTTTGCCCTGCGCGGCTTCCAGCACGTCGGCCACGAAATCTTCTTCGCGCACCTGGGCCAGCGGATCACGGAGCCGCCGCTCTGGTTCAAGCTCATCTCTGACGCCTTCGGTGTGTGGAAGGACTGGCGACGAGGCCGGCTGGCCATCGCGACCGACCACTGCATGTCCCACTACGCGCGGCTCACCCGCCGCGATGCGGAGGAACAGAACTGACATGGACACCATCTCCAAAGTGCCGCTCGAATACCTGGTCGCCGCGCTGGCGGTCTGCTTCTTCGTGGGCCTGCTCGCCTTCATTCTCTTTGCCGGCTCCATCGCCGCCGGGATCAAGAATATCAAGTCGCTCTTCGAGCAGCAGCAGGTGGTGGCGCAGCAGGTCGGCCCGCAGCCCTTCGAGGTGAAGTCACACATCCCCTTCGCCACGGAGCAGGAACTCAAACGCGTCGAGGGCAAGGTGGACAAGGTCGAGGCCAGCCTCGCCACGCTCACCACGGCCATCAGCACCAACGGCGAGCAGCGCAAGGCGGCCATCGAGGGCAAGGTCAAGGAGGCGCGCGACGAGGCCCAGCACAACTTCACCACGCTCAACCGTGAGGTGGGCAGCCTCAAGACCGCGATGGAACTCAACACCGAGCACCTCGTCCGCATCGAGGAGAAGATTGACCGCCGATGAACGCCCATCTCCAAGCCTTCCTGCTCCGCACGCTCAAGCGCAACGGCGGCCCGATCACGGAAACGCAGCTCACCACGATGGCGATGGGCGCGTTCCTCGACACCTCGGCCAGCGAGGTGCGCGACGAGCTGGCCGCGCTGGACGACGGCGGCCTCGTGGTGTCCTCCCGCGTGCCGGTCCTCAACACGCGCCAATATGGTCTCACCGCTGCCGGCGTCTCCGCCGCTGCCGCCCTCCGATGAATGAGCACCCAACCAACACCCAAAGCCTGGGAGGCCGACGAGTTCTGGTCGGAGGTCGTGAACGTCATCACGGGCGGCAAGCGCCTGCGGCCCGACCACTATCTCGCGTCACTCGATGCGCCGGCCTTGGAGTCATTGCGCTTGGCCTTGTCCTCCTCGGGCACGCTGGCCGAGCAGCAGAAGCTCTGCCCGCCGCGCAGTGGCGGGCGCTTGGATGGCGAGCCGCCCAGCCTCCGCTGCCTGAGCGAGCTGTCCTCCGCCCTGCGCCAGACATGGATGCTGCGGCGGCTGGAACGCCAGACCTTGATCGAGAGCGCGGCGAAGAAGCGCTGCGGCGACCTGGGGCTGGACACGCGGCTGACGGACGCGGTCTGCACCGTGGTGGGCGAAGAGGCGCTGGCGCAGGCCGCCCACAACCAGGTGGGCGACTTCAGCGTGAAGGCCGCGCAGGTCTTGATGTCGCGGCAGGACGGGAAGCTCAAGGCCATCGCGGAGCAGCGGAAGGAACGCGAGCTGGAGCTGAAGAACCGCTCGCTCGACTTGGAGCTGGAGAAGTATCGCACCGCGCTGAAGGGCAAGGTGGAGCTGGCGATGGACGCCTTCGCGGCGGACCTCAAGGGCAACGCGAAGCTGCTCGAAGCCTACCAGCGGTTCCGCGCCGAGGTGGGCGCGGCAATGACCAAGTGAATTTCACCCAGGTGAGCAAGCACAACCCCAAAAAGAAAAGCGCGCCGCGCCGGACGGCCACCCAAAGCGCTTGCGACCAGCCGGGCACGGCTGGGGGCGCATCCGGCAACTTTACCCCCCAAGAGGGGCTGGCAGCAACGGGCGGAGGCAAGGCCGAGCAGGCAAGCCGCCGAGATAAAAACAGTGCGCACCAGGACGCCGGGAGCCAAGCGAGCCGACCTGAAACCGGCTTTGGCCGTGAGTCTGGCAACCCCAGTGCCGCCCGCCAAGTGCCAGCCCCGCCCAACTCTCCCTTCGCCGCGCTTGACGCGCGCCTGAACCGCGATGCGCGCGGTGTGCAAGCGCCGCGCCGCGCGAGCCTCGTCGAGTTCCTCCTCAACGACGCCCGCGTGCCCGGCGGTCGCGGCCAGCACGTTCCTTACTCCTTTGCCGGGCGCGAGGCGCTGGCCGAGGTCGTGGCCACCGTGGACACGGTAGTGCGCGAGAAGCTCACCGATGCGCAGGTCGCGCTCGCCGGCGGCGCGCAGTTCGGCAAGACGATACTGGAGCTGAACTTCCTCGCCTGGCTGATGGGCTGCGAGTTCCGCAACGGCATCCTCTTCCTGCCCGATGATGACCTGGTCGAGGGCGTCGTGGACGCGAAGTGGCGGCCTGACGTGATGGACCAGATCGAGTGGTTCGCCGCGATGACTCAGGTGGGCAAGGCGCTGAACCGCTCCGGCAAGGCCGTGAACCGCAAGGGCGCGTTCCTTGTGACCGATGGGGAGCGCAAGGCGGTGGGCATGATTCGCGGGCTGGGCAAAGTGCCCACGACCTTCTCTGCCGACGTGGCCGCGATGGACGAGGTGGATGACATTGACCCGCGCATGGCGAAGTTCGTCGCGGGCCGCCTCACCGCCAGTGACCTCCGCTTCATCCTCAGCATCGGCACGCAGCGCGTCCACGGGCGCGGGATGAACAAGGCGTGGAAGGACGGCAGCCAGGGCGTCGTCACGCTCCGGTGCCCGGACTGCGGCAAGGTCCACAACCCGGAGGAAGAGTTCCCTGGCATCGTGCGGTTGCAATCGCCGGCCCTCTTCACGCCGCACGCTCCGATGCTTTCATGGGCCGGCGACTTTCGTAAGCCCGGCAGCGAAACTGCGGTCGCCGCCCACGATCCACTGAACCGCTACTATCTTGCCTGCGTGGACTGCGGGTCATTGCTGGACCGCACACAGCCCGCGTGGGAACACCGGCAGCCGGAACAGATCAAGCAGCGCCACTGGTCGTTCCGCATCTCACAGCTCGGCATCGGCGCGATTGACCTCTCGCAGATCGTCGCGCGATTCACCCGCGCCGTGGCCGACCCGGAGGAGATGATTGTCTTCCGCTGCGACGTGCTGGGCCTGCCGCAGAGCACCGCGCAGGCGCTCACGCCGGCCACGCTGGACCGGGCGCGCGCCGTGGAAGTCTTTGACCTGGCTCCCCGTGTCCGCGAAGGCCGCACTGCCTTCGGCGGGCTGGACATGGGCGACCGCTGCTGGCTGTTCGCGCGGGAGACGGAACCAGGGGAACCCTCACGGCTGCTCGCCGCCGAGCGGATGAGCGCCGGGGACGTCGTCGCGCGCGGGCAATCCCTTTTCCAGCGGCTCGGCCTCTCGGCGCTGTTCATTGACGAGCGACCCCTGGTCAATGAGTCGCGCACGCTCGCGCTGGCCTTGAACGGGTTGCAGAGCCTCACGACCTGGCCGCGCATCCCGGATGCCAAGGACGCCTACATCACACTGCCGGGCGGTCTGACCTGGGATGGCCGCAACGCCCGCTGGCAGAATCTCAAGTGCGCCGTGGTTCGCTTCACCAAGAACAAGCTCGGCGCGGGCATCGCGCAGAGCATCGTGTTCTTCGAGGAGGGCGGGCAGACGAAGTTCGTCCCGTGCATCGAGTGCAACCGCTTTGAGACGATTGACCGCGTGGTGCGCGAGTTCCTCACGCCGGCGGAGGGCGTCATTGACGTGGTCAACGGCGGCGTGCGCGAGACGCCCGCGCTGCTGCTGCCGCGCGCCGGCCTCGGCGCTGCGCCCATCCTCGCCACCCTGGATGCGCATCTCGTCACTGGCAGCGAACGCGAGAAGGAAGACGACGGCAGCCTGGGCGACTACGTGGACGGGTGCGAGAACCACTTCCTGCTCGCGGACGGCTACTCGAAGCTCGCGGAAATCATCTGCGCCGGCAGCAAGCCGGGGCCCTTCGCGCACGAGCGCGTCGCGATTGACCGCGACTCCGTCCGCCGGGCGGATGCGATGGAGGTGGGGATGTGAACGCGGACGACTCCATCATTGACGCGGCCAAAATCGAGCAGGCGATCCAGCAGCGTTACAGCCCGTTCCCCTCGATGACGATGGAGCTGCTGAACTCGCAGCTCAACGCCTTCCGGGTCGGCGAGCTGCGTCCGGTGGCGCGCACCTGGGAGATCATGCTGGAGCGCGACGGCGACCTTTCCTCCCCGGCCCAGCAGCGCTTCGCCGATGCGGCCCGGCTGCCGTGGCTCATCGAGAAGGAGGATGACTCGAAGGAGGCGCAGGATCATCACGACGCGCTGCTGTTCTTCTATACGCACCTCACCGCGACGAGCGTGCTGGAACAGAACGAGGCCGGCGGGGCGAGCCTGCTCTTCCGCCAGATGATGACCGCCAAGGCGTTCAAATACAGCGTGCATGAGATGCTCCTGCGCATCAGCAGCGCGGGCCGGCGCGAGGTGACGGCGGAGTTGCGGCACTGCCCGGTCTGGTTCTTCGAGTGCCGGCGCGGACGGCTCGGCTTCATCAAGGAGGATTACGCGGCCTACGGCATTCCCTGCGAGCGCGGCGAGTGGGTGGCCGCCGTTGAGCGCTTTCCCGCCATGCCGGCGTGCAGCGTGGCCTACATCACCAAATGGCGGCCCCTGGCGGACTGGCTGCTCTTCTGCTTCCGGTTTGGCGTGCCGGGCATCCACGGCGAGACGACCGCCGTCAAAGGCTCGGCGGAGTGGGATGCCTTCGTGGCCGCGCTGCGTGCCTTTGCGAATGACTGGGTGACCGCCACCAGCGGCGCGCCGGGCAGCAACAAGATCAACCTCATCGAGGCCGCGAAGGGCGGCACCGGCACGCTGCCGTTCCAGGAGCTGGTCGAGCGCGCCGACCGGCTTTATGCGCGCCAGTTTCGCGGCGGCGACTTGGGCACACAGAGCCGCGAGGGTGGCGACGTGAGCGGTGCCAGCCTCCAGGGCAACGAAGGCGCGATCAAGCTGGCGGACGATGCGCAGTGGCTCACGGACAACTGCAACGCGAACATTGACGAGCCGGTCATCGCCTACCTCTTCAAAGCCCAGCCCAAGGCGTGGCTCCGCGTCCAGGTGCCCAAGAAGATCGAGACCGACCGCGAGGTTAAGGCGATGGAGTTCCTGCGCAACTCCGGTGGCCGCATCTCCATCAAGTCGGCCCATGAACGCCTGCAAGTTCCCCTGGCTGATGCGGACGAAGCAGAGCTGCTCACCGCGCCGGCACAGCCGGCGGTCGGCGGCCTGCCGGTCCCGCCCGACCTCGGCCTGGGCAACACTGGCGGCCTGCGCACCCTGCTTGCAGAAGACCTGCAACACGCCATCCGCATGGTGCGCGAGCAGCACGCGGAGATCAGCGGCATCACGGACGCGACTCTCCGCAAGGCCAAACTCGACCAGCTTTTCGCCCGCGTGCAACGCGACATCGGTATCGCTCCTGCCATCGCGCAGGCGCTCTTGAACCAGAAAGAGGTGCGGCCATGAGCGCGTGGTCAACCATGCCGTCCGAAGCTTTCCTGAGAGAGCGTCTGCGCCTCCGACACCGGGCAAACCGCTTCCGTGGGTTCTCGGGGTTTGTCGGCGCTGACCTGCTCACCGTGGCTTCGATCTTCCCTCTGCTGATGCACGAGCCGGTCGAAATTCGCGAAGCCAGCCCTGAAATCAACTGTTACGCGCACGCCGCCGGAGTGAGCCAATGGATGCAGTGCGATTGCGGCAACAGCTTCTGGCCCGAGGGAGTGACTCGATCCGTGCGCTGGCAAGCTTACGCAGAGGCTTTCCAGGCGCTCGGCTTTCGGATTGCTGCCCAGCCGGTGGCAGGGCGGGAGACAGTTGCGCTTTATGCTGACAAATTCGGCATCTGCTCCCACGCGGCACGACACCTCAACGGTCATCGTTGGGAAAGCAAGCTGGGAGCCAATCCTTGGGTGCTGACCGGCCACTCGCTCCAGTCGTTCGAATGCCGCTACGGCCAGGTGTCATGCTATTTGCAGAGGAAATCCGCATGAAGACCATCATCGCCCTGGCCAACGACACCGCGCCGCTCGCCGCCGACCAGGTGGCGGACTTCATCGCCCTCGAAAACGAGCTGGCCCTGGACAACGACGGATGGGCGCTGCTCGTGCCCTTTGGTGAACACCGGAAGAAGCGGCTGGCGATGGTGGGCGGCAAGCCGGTCGAGGAAACCTACGTCCAGATTTTCGCGGACGCCGACGCCGACGTGTGCCTGGCCAATGAGAAGGGCAGCGGCCTGTTCGCGCGCCTCAAGCACGCCCTGGTCAAGCGCCCGATCTACAACGGCCACCCGGACATCAAGCTCTACGCGCCGGAGACGGTCACGGTGGGCGGCGAGAAGCTGATTCCCATCGGCCTGAATGACGGGCTGCGCAAGACCGCGCGCGGGCTGGAGTTCAAACCGTTGCTGGTCCCGGACGGCGAGCAGGCGGTGGTGCGCGACGGCTGCAAGTATCCCTCCGCGCTCTTCCTCCTGAAGAAGACGGGCACCGTGCGCGCCAACGGCGACATCGAGGTGCGCCCCTTCAAGGTGGCCAGCATCGGGCTGACACCCTTCCCCAACATTTCCGGTGTGGACGCCCTGGCGAACGCCAGGGAGGCCGCCGCGAAGCAAACCGCAGATAAAAAAACACAACCCCCCAACCCCAACATGAAACTCATCGCAGGCTGGCTCATCGCCAACGGCGTCACCGCCCTGGCCAATCAGGCCGACCCCACGGAGAACATGGTGCTCGACGCCATCCAGAAGCTCTTCACCGACAAGACCACTTCTGTCACCGCGCTGGGCAACGACAAGCACACCCTCACGGCCACCGTCACCACGCTGACGGCGGATCGGGACAAGGAGAAGCAGCGCGCCGACAACGCGACGACCGCGCTCGCCAACGAGCAGACCGCCGCCAAGGCCATGCACAAGAGCCGCTGCGAGTTCGCCGTGGACCTGCACATCGGCCAGGGGAAGCTCGCGGTCGCGGATCGCGACGCCGAGGTCGGCAGGCTCGTCGCGCTTGCCAACGAGGCTGATTTCGCCAAGGCCGTCACCGCACTGGGTGCGCTGCCGGTGAAGTTCAAGACCGGCGGGGGCGATGCCGGCGACAAGAAGAAGTCCGGCGCGGACGCGACCCGTTCAGCCTCCGAGCAGGTGCTTGCGCTCGCCAACGAGGACGCCCGCTACAAGGGCAAGCCATTCACCCCGGAACTCTACGCGAAGATTCTGGAGGAGAACCCGACGCTCAAGGAGCAGCTCAACCAGGCCCCCGCCGCGAAGTAAGCGACCGCAGACAACAGACCACTGACCTCAGACCTGAAACCAAAGACCCAAGACCCCAAGCAAAACATGAAGACCAAAATCCTCCTCACCCTTGCGATGTGCGCCGCCGCGCTCGACGCGCGGAAGCATCGCCAGACCAACACGCTCGCCCTCGGCAACGCCGCCGATGTTGCGGCCAACACCGAACTCGAAACGCTCCGCAAGGAGAACGCCGAGCTGAAAGCCGCCAAGGAATCAGCCTCTGCCGATGAGTCGCTCATCCGGCAGAAGATGAACGCCGGCCTCACGCGCGTGCAGGCGGTCAAAGTCGTCGCGACTGCGAAGAAGTTTGCCGCCTCCGCCAAGGAACTGTTCAGCACCCGCCGCCGGAACGCCGAAGCCGCCGCGAAGAAGAATTAACCCACGAACCCAAGACCAGAGACCGCAGACCACTGACCGCAGACCCAAACTCCAAATCCAAATGAAACAGAAACTCCTCCTCACCCTCGCGGTGCTCGGCAGCGCCATCGGCGCGGCGCTGCACCGCCTCACCCGCCCCGGCAGCGTGGCCCTCGCCAACTACGAGCTGACCATGCCGGGCTGCGGCGACACCAAGCTGGCCGATGAGGCCATCGGCCGCTTCAAGCTCACCAAGTTCGGCAGCGACGCGAACCACATCGGATTGTGCGACGCTGGTGACATCCCGCTCGGCTTCACCCGCGACGCCTCCGCCAGCGCCGCCGAGGAAAGCCTCGCCCACGACCTGCTCGGTCTGGCGGACAAGGCCACGCAGGGCACCGCGTCCGGCGCGGTCACGGCAGGCAACCTGGTCTGCCCTGGCAACAACGGGACGCTCCGGGACATCACGCTCCTGGCCGGCACCACGGTCTATGTCTGCGGCCGCGCCCTCACCGGCGCGGCGGACGGCGCGGACTTCGTCTGGGTGCCCTTCGCGCCGGTGCAGCGCGTCATCGCCTAAGCCCCAGCAGACCACCGACCACAGACCAGAGACCTCAGACCCAACCGAAACCAACATGAAAAACATCATCGCCCTTGGGAACGACGCCTGCCGCGCGCTCGGCATCGTCCCGCACAACAACCCCGGCACCCTTGTCCACGGACAGGTCTGCCTGGCCAACGACAGCCTGTTCTCGCAGGCGACCTTCTCGCAGGAGGTCACGACCTTCGGCATCGGCTACACCGATCCGAACCGCAACCGGCTGATGGAGCTGCTCAACTTCATCGCCCCCACCCGCAACGGCCCGCGCAACGCGATTGTCACCGTCTATGACGAGGACGAGCCGTTCGAGGCCGTGGACCCCGCCAAGGTGAAGCGCGCGATCCTCGCGGACTTCCCCGAGGTCAAGCAGCGCACCTCCACCAAGACCACGCGCGCGCTCGCCAACCGCGGCCTCACCCTCGTGCTGGACAACGACCAGCTCAAGGAGAAGCCGAACTGGGAGACGATGCACGCGGCCTGGCTGATGGACCTGCTGGCCCGTGCCAGCATCATCGAGGCCGTCGCGCTCTTCCGCGCGATGTCGCCCAGCTCGGCGGTCATCTGGGACGCGCTCGCGAACCCCGACCTCGACGTGAAGAGCACGAACATCTCCGTGCTCGCGCCCACGACCGGCTTCAAGGCCAACCGCGCGCTCATGGGCGAGGAGGTCACGCTGCTCCGCCAGCTTGCCTACGAGGCCCGCAACGACCCCGGCGGCGTCGCCGGCGCGCTCGCGCAGACCGACGAGCAGGTCGCCACGCGCATGGGCCTGGACCGCGTGCGCACCAACGCCGAGCGCTACAACAACGGCGGCTCGAAGGACACGTTCCTGGGCAACAGCCTGCTCCTGTTCACCGCGCAGGACCAGGAGTCGCCCGAGGACGCCAGCAACATCGTCCGCCACGTCAGCAACACTGACTTCGGCGGCGGCAATTACGCCACCTACATCGAGCGGAAGCAGAAGAAGACGCTCATCACGGTGGAGAACTACGAGCTGCTCGCCGTGCAGCACACCAGCGGCGCGGCCGAGCTGACCGTCACCGGCGTGTAACCAACCCTCGGGAGTCCGGCGGGTCCGATCCCCGCCGGCTCCTGAAACCAAACCAGACCCCAGACCTCAACTGCAAACGAACATGAAACACAAACTCCTCCTCACCCTCGCCCTGGCGGCGGTCGCGGCCGTCGTCCTGCACGCGGCTAATCCGTTCACCGTCCCCACGCAGGCCCTGCGCACCACGGCCCCCGTGTCGCAAGACCTCCTCGTCACCAACGCCAACAACACCGTCGGCGTCACGGTGAACAAATCCTCCGCCTCGGTGAGCAAGCTGCTCTCCCTGTCCCACGCGGGCACGGCGAAGTTCACCGTGGAAACCAACGGCGCAGTCACCAGCGCATCACTCACCGCCACCACGGTGCCTTACGCGGACGCCAGCAAGGTGCTCGTCTCCAGCGCGGTCACGCCGACGGAGCTCGGCTACTTGTCAGGCGTCACCTCGGCGCTTCAGACCCAGCTCGCCGCGAAGCTCCCACAGACCAACGGCAGCGCCGTCACGCTCAGTGTCACCGGCCTGACGGTGAACCAGCTCACGAACAACGGCCTCACCGCCAGCCTGCCCGTGTTCAGCGACGCCAACAAAATGCTCGTCACCAAAAGCGTCGCCAACACGCTGCTGGCCCTGGGCATCCAGTCCGGCAGCGTGACCAGCTCGGCGGACGGCACGTTCACCAACACCTTCAGCACGGCTTTCAGCGCCGCGCCCAAGGTCATCATCACGCCAGTCAACTCCGTGACCGCCACCCAAACCGTGGTCAGCGCCAGCACGACCGCCTTCATCGGCAACGTGAGCGACGCCAGCGTGGTCGTGAACTGGATCGCCATCGGCACGCCATAACCAACTGCCGGGCGGCGGGTGTTGTCCCCCGTGCGCGCCGCATTCACGCGCGGGTCTTTCCGCCGCCCGGCTCTCAACTCTCAACCAAGAACCCTCAACTCACTTGCCCAACTGGACCGCCATCACGACCGACACGCTGAACGAGGCGAGCATCGCCGCCCTCATCACGGCCTGCGACACCGCCGCCCTGGCGGACGGCCAGACGCCGCGCGCCGCCGGGCTGATCCAGGGCGTGGTGAATGAGATTCGCACCGCCATTGCCGGCTGCCCGTCTCGGTTGCTGGATGAGGACACCACGACGATCCCGACCAGCCTGCGTGACCTCGCCGTGGACCTCATCAAGGCGCGGCTCAACGGCGCGCTGCAAATCGAGCTGAACCAGGACGACCGCGACACGGTCGCCTGGCGGCGGCGGCAGTTGAAGGAAATCCGGTCCTGCGACTTCCCGATTGAGTCGCCCGACACCGCCGCCGAGCCAGAGGTCCAGAGCGGCCCGGCCTCGGAGCTGCTCCGCGATCCTGGAGCCAACCCTTTCGCCGGACTCGGCACCACCTGAAATGAACGCAACCCAACCCACCAAGCCCGTCCTCCGCTGGCCCGGCGGCAAGCGCCGGCTGCTCAAAGAGCTGCTGCCCTTGGTGCCACCTCCCAGCGAGGCACACTGCTACTGCGAGGTCTTCGCCGGCTCGGCGGTGCTGTTGCTCACGAAGCCGCGTCACTCCACCGAGGTCGTGAACGACCTGAACTCCGACATCGTCGCGCTGATGCGCAACGCGCACCACCACCTGCCGGCGCTGCTGGAGGAGTTGAGCTGGTTCATCGCCAGCCGCCAGGACTTCCAAGACTTCAAGGCCCAGCCGGGTCTGACGGAGATCCAACGCGCCGCGCGGTTCCTGCTCCGGAACCGTGTCAGCTTCGGCGGCGGCGGGGCGAGCTTCGGCGTGGCGAAGGCCAAGGGCGGCGGTGTCGGGTTTGACCGCGATGAAATCGGCGAGCGGCTCGAAGGCATCCGCCGCCGGTTGAACAAGGTCGTCGTCGAGAACCTGCCCTACGAGCGCTGCCTGCAAAACTACGATTCGCCGAACTCGTTCTTCTTCCTCGACCCGCCTTACGTGGGTGGCGACATCAAGGCATACTCGCCTTGGAAACAGGAGGACATGGTCACGCTCCGCACGCGGCTCGACCGGCTCCAGGGGCGCTGGCTGCTCACGGTCAACGACTCGCCGGACAACCGGAAGCTGTTTGGCGACTGCCGGGTCAGGCCGGTGACGACGCGCAACCTGCGCGCGAACAAGCGCACCCACGCCGACGCCACCTTCGGCGAACTCATCATCCAGCCCGCGTAACATGCCGAGCCTGCTCCCATCGCGGTTGAACGGCGGCCAGCGCAGCCAGGACGCCGCGCGGCTGCTGCTGGCCGAACTGCTCGGCCAGTTCAAGGCCGACCTCGCGGAAGGCATGGACTGGGATGCGGCGGTCGCGCGGCTCAACACGCTTTACGGGCGCGACCTCGAAGAGCTGCTGGCCTGGGCCACCAAGGCTGCCGCGCGCGAACCCATCGAGGAGCGCTTCCTGGCGGCGGTTCGCACGGTGTTCAGTGCGGCGCGCGATGAGGTGCTGGCGAAGCTGAAGGCCGCATCTGATCTCAGCGCCGAACTCGCCAAGCATGAAATGGCCCTCGGCAACGCCGTCGCCGCTGACTTCCTCTTCGACCTCGGCGCCTTCAAGGACCAGCTCAACTACGCGCTGCGCAACGTCGCTGCCTCGGCCTTGCAGGAAGCCGGCCAGGCGCAGTTCGCGGCGCTGGGCCGCGACGATGTCTTCACCATGCCGCCGCCGCGCGCGGTGCGTTTCCTGCGTGAACGGGAGAAGCGCATCGAGGCGATGGCCGACGACGTGTTTGCCCGCGTGCGTGACGAGCTGCAAGCCGGCCTCGGGCAAGGCGACTCCCTCGCGAAGCTGGCCGCGCGCATCGAGGGCGAGTTCACCGGACTCAGTCGTGAGCGCGCAGTGGTCGTGGCGCAGACCGAAGCCGGAGCGGCTTACGGAGTCGCGAATGACGAGGCGATCCGGCAGGCCGACGGCGGCAGCGGCCGGCTGCGCAAGGTCTGGCTCACCAGCGGCCTGCCCAACACGCGCCACTCGCACCTGGAAGCCGCGCGCCGAAGTGAGCAGGGCATCCCGCTGGACCAGCCGTTCAGCAACGGCCTCATGTATCCCGGCGACGAAACCGGCCCGGCCGAGGAGGTCATCAACTGCCGCTGCACGCTCATCAGCCGGGAGGTGGAAACGTGAACCTTCCGCTGACCTCCAACGCGCGGCAGATTCTCGCGGAGCTGCACGGCAAGCCGCGCCGCATCATGCAGGCCATCGCCGCCGCGCTCGACACGCAGAACGAATTGACCGTGTCGCACATCAAGGAAAAGCGTTTGAGCGGCAAGGGGCCGTTCCCCGCTTCCGAGGGCCGGCTGGGCGTGAAAACCAACCGCCTGCGCAACTCGCTCCGCCGGTCCCGCGCGGTCATCTCCGGCAGTGCTGTGGACTCCGCCATCGGCACGAACGTCGAGTATGCCGGCATTCACGAATTTGGCGGACTCATCTCGCGCAAGCCCTTCAGCGGCGTGGTCCGCCTCCGCACGAATGCGGACGGCTCGCTGCTGCGCAATGCGCGCGGCGGTGCGCGCTTCGCCGGCCTGCGCCACAAGCGCACGCGCGACGCGGCCTTCAGCAGCGCCGGCCACTCCACGACCATGCCGGCCCGCCGTCCCATCGGCAGCGGCATCGAGGACAAGGCCCCCGATTACTCGCGCCGGATTTCGGACGCCATCGTCACCGCCTGGAACGCACCCACCTGAACCATGCCCGGCCTCACCGATCTCCCCGACGCGCTCTCCGGTCTGCAAGACCGGGTGACGACGCGCCTGCAAGAAGGCGCGGCCTTCGCGAACTACCCGCCGCGCTCCGAGACGGACGGTGAGACGGACGACCAGGTCGGCAAGGTGCAGGCCAAATACAAGTGCCGCGTCACCGTCGCGCTGCCGGACATTGTCGCCGGGTTCCGGCACGAGGCGCGCCGCGCGATCCTCACGGTCGAGTTTGAGGAGGCGGTGAAGGTCAATCGCGCCACGGCCGGCTTCAAGACCGCGCGCAGCCTGGCGATGGAGGCGCACAACCTGCTCTGCGCCTGGCAGCCCGAGGGCGGCTGGTCCCCGCTGGAATTCGTGGACCTCACCACCCTCACGCAAAAACCCACCTTCATCGTGCAGCTCCGCGTGAGCACCCAGCTCCTTCTGACCTCCGGATGAAGAGACCGCAGACCACCGATCACAGACCAACCCCAAGACCACAAACCAACCCATGAAAAAAAACATCCTCCTCACCATCGCACTGGCCACCAGCGCGTTTGAAGCGTGGTGGCATCGCCAATCCCGCACGCTTGCCCTGGCCAATGCCGACTCCTGGACGGGCACGCTTTACACGAAGCGGCATTGCGAATTCACCATCACCCCCGCCGTCGCCGGCGTCGTGCCCGGCAAGGGCCAGGGCTGGACGCACAAGACCACCGCCCCGCAAACCGAGCTGCGCTCGGGCGGCGTGCTCGTCTCGCGCTCGACCGGACCCGACAAGGAGGTCCTCTCGCTGCGCTGGACCTACGCGGCCGCGCTCGCCGCGAACATCCCCGCCTACGTCAAGCCGGCCATTGACGAGATCGTCGCCATCACCGGCAGCCCGATCACCGAGGACAACGGCAACTACAACGTCGTCTCCTGGGAAACCACCGGCCAGGAGGGCGACGACCTCAAGGGCACCTGCGAACTCGTGCGCGAGGACGGTGCGGCGATGGCCGCGCTGGCGTGAGCTGAAGATCACTGACCACCGACCAGATACAGCAAGCCCAATCCCCCGCCTCCTTCTCCCTTCATTGGATGAGGGGAGAGGGCCGGGGTGAGGGGATAACTTAGAACCCAAAACCACCATGCCAAACAACCCGTTCACCGACGCCGTCGAGGCGCTCATCAAGCTCGCGCTGGACCGCTGCGCGGCCAACCCCCAGAGCGAGCAGATGCAGCTCCAGGTGCGCGACCTGCGCAACTGCCTGGCCCGCGAGGAAAAGGCGGAGCACGAACTCAAGGCCAAGGCCGAGTTCGCCGCCCGGATCGACGCCCGCGAGAAGAAAACCCAAACCTCGCTGGCCGCCAAAGTCGCCGCGCACGAAAAAGAAACAGCGGAGCAGGCGGCCGCCGACCAGGCGCGCGTCAAAAAGGCCGACGATGAACTCAAGGCCAAGATCGCAAGGCACGAACGGGAGTCCACAGCCGCCATCGTGCCCGCCCGCAACGAGCCGCCCAAGGATGCACCAGTCGCACCGGCCGAAGCCGACCACTGACCGCTGACTGCCCACATGGACCCGCACGCCTACCTCGCCGCGCGCTTCAGCGTCAGTGGTCCGCCCGTGCTCGGGCGGCCGCTGCCGCCGGTGCGCTTCGGCCACGTCGAGCTGCTGGCGCGCGTGCGCAGTCCGTTCGCCAACGTCATCACCGGCGACGCCTATCGCGAGCCGCAGGCGGGCGACTTGTTCCGGGCGCTGGAAATTGTCACGCACGCGCCGCACTACCTGCCCTCCGCCGCGCGCCTGCACTGGCTCCGGTTCCGCCATCGCAAGCTGACCGAGGGCGGGCGCCTGGCCGCTTGCAACACGCTGGCAGCCCACGTTCTGGCCGCGCTCGCCCTGCCCCGGTTCTGGTCGAAGGCCGAGGGTGACGACTCGGGTGACAGCGGTTGCCCCTGGCTCCTCTCCCTCGCGACCTGCCAAATGAAGCTGCTGGGCGTCCGCGAGGAGCTGCTGGCCCAGAAGCCCATGCAGCTCGTCATCCAGCAGTGCTTCGCCGCCTGGGCGGATGAACGCCGGCTCCACCTCGTCTCGGCCGACGATGAAGCCCTCCGCGCCCGCAACCTCGCGCAGCGCGCCGCCACCGCCGCCGGCCAGCGCCTCGACGTGGACGCCATCGTGAAGAACCTCCAGCGCCTCAACGCCGGCCGCCGCTGAACATGGACCTCAAATACCACATCGGCGGCGACGGCGACTTCCGGTCGATGGACCAGGCGGTCCAGAAGATCAACCAGGTGCAGTCCGGGCAGGAGGCGGTCGCGCGGTTGAACGAGGCGCTCGCCCAGCGCGAATTCAACCGGCTCTCCACACTGGACAAGATCGTCCGGCTCAAGCAGCAGGAGCAGCAGTTGCTCGAACAGGCCGCGCAGCAGCAGGCACAGGGCAACACCGGCGCGGCGGCCAATGCGGCGCTGGAGGCGCTGCGCCGCCGCGAGCAGGTCGAGCGGCTGCTGGCGCAGTCGCAACGCGAGCGGGAGGCCACCGCCAGGGAGTCCGCGCAGGCCGGGGAGCG
>WRPG01000033.1 GCA_009773355.1 Limisphaerales bacterium | reverse complement strand
AGCTCCGCGCCGGTCGCGCCGCCCAGCGGGACGAGCAGCCGCACCCGCGCGCCGAGATGCCGCAGCCAGCGCGCGACGTTGACGGACTTGCCGCCCGCCCAGCGCCGCTCGCCGAGCACGGTGTTCTTCTCGTCCCAGTGGAGGGAGCCGACGCGCCACTCCACGTCCACGGCGGGGTTGAGGCCAATGACAAGAATCTGCACGCGAGAAGTCTGACGCGGGGAACAGGTTTGGCAATCCCGGCCGATCAGAGTGACAGCCAGTGAACCAGTAGCTCGACATTCCAATGTCGAGAACCGCCGGGCTGCCGGGGCATCCGGCCTCGACATTGGAATGTCGAGCTACCTAAAAGCCGGCTTGGGAGCCGGCGCTCCGTCACGGCACGACCTGGATGCGGTAGTAGAGGTTCCGGTTCGTGAGCGCGCCGGAGTGGAGGAAGCTGATGGCGCCATCCGCCGGCGCGACGATGTTCGTCAACACGAGCCAGGCGCCGGACGCCAGGTTGGTCCGGTATTGCACCTGGTATTTCTCGCCGGGCACCACGTCGAGGTCGAAGCCGAAGCTGGTCCCGCCGGCGAGCAGGCCGCCGCCGGGCGTGCCCAGAATCTGGATCGGGCTGCTGCTCAGGAGCACGCCGTTGGTCGGCTGGCGGGCCATGACCGTGTAGGCGACGTGCGCCGCGCCGGGGTTGAGCACGCCGAAATACCAGTCGCCCGCGACGGTGGGCAGCGCGCCGTTGGTGCGCAGCGTGACGATCTCCGGCAGCGCGTCCGGGCGGGCGTTGGCCCCGTCGAAGGTGGTGGCGAGCGGGAACGCGTTCCGGCGGACGATGAGATCGCCCGGCCCCGTGAGGTTGCGCACCTCGAAGAGCAGGGCGTTCTGGGCAATCGGCACGTTCAGCTTGAACAGCGTGTTCGGCGCGTTGCCGGGGCTGGTGACGCCGTTCTGCGTCTGGCCGTTCCCCGTCGTCACGATGGTGTAGGGCGTGGCGCTGGCGGCGGTGGCGCGGATGGTGTAGGCCACCGGCGAGTTGTCCGCGTTCTGCACCCCGAGATACCAGGTGCCTGGCGTGAGCGCGGCGGCGGAGGCGCCATTCGTCACCAGGAAGATCTGCTCGAGGCCGGAGAACGGGTTCGCGCTGACCCGGTCGAACTCCTGGGCGGTCGGCAGCGAGGACGGGCCGTTCGAGCGGCGCAGGTAGAGGTTCACGTCGCCGTCGGCGGCGGTGATCTCGAACATCGCGCTCGAGGCGTTGGCGGGCACCTCGAAGGTGTAAGTGCTCAGGCTCGGCGTGCGCAGGGCCAGGCCGTTGACCGGCACGCCGCTGGCCAGCGGGGTGACCGGCGGCGGCAGTTCCGAGCGGTCGAAGTCCACGCGCACGGTCACATCCACGGGCGCGCCCGCCGTCAGGGCCTGGATGGCGATGTAATACTCGCTGCCGGGGCGCAGGCGGGCGACGGCGTTCGTGTTGGTGGAGACGAGGAACGAGCCGGTGGACGCGCCACTGAACATCTGGACGTTGCCGGGCGCGCCGGGCGTCGGGAGGCTGGCGGGGTTGAAGGTGACGCGCACCGGCGCGGAGGCGGTGATCAAGTTCGTGGCCACGCCGGCGGCGGAGGGCACCTTGACCTGGAAATACTTCGGCGCGGTCGAGAGCAGCACGACCGGGTTGTTGACCGCCGGGGCGAGCGCGAGCGCGGGGGTGTTGCTGGCGGCGTAGGTGAAGTTCAGGTTCCAGGAGATCACCATCCCGTTGGTGGTGAAACTGGCGTTGGTCCCGCCCGCGCGCGTGTCGGCGATCTGCAGCCGCCACGCGGTGTTGGTGACGGTGTAGTTGGTCGGCGAGCCGAGGACGTTCGTGTAGAACGTGCTGGTGCCCCACGTCCGCTCGCCCACGAACGTGTTCAGCGTCTCCTCGGGCTGGTAGAAGTTCTTGGCGCGGTAGCGGAAGATGGCGGCCTGCCGGTCGCTGGCGTTGCCGTCGCCGGGGCCTTCCACCGCCACATACAGGTCCACGCCGTCGGTGGTGATGGCCTTGCCGTAGTTGGCCAGCGCCACGCCGGTAAAGTTGGTGATGTTGTTGGTGACCGTGGAGATGATGGCCAGGTTTTGCAGGTCAATCTCCACCAGCACCGCGTCCACGCTGTTGTCGCTGTTCGTCACCGAGCCGACGGCGTAGGCGCGGTCCAGCGACTCGATGGCGACCACCTGCGACAGCGATCCCGTGCGGCCCACTCCGTAGCCGGTCACGGACGAGAGCGTCTGCGTCCCGCCGACGAGGCTCCACTGCTCGATGAGATTCGAGCATTGCAACGTGTTGCCGCCCGCGTAGGCCGCTCCCACGGCAAGGAGCTTGTCGCCATAGACCGCCACCGAATTGTAATGACCGCTGTTGGGCGAGTTCGTGGCGAAGCGCAATGACCCGTTGGTTGTCTCCAAGCACAGCAGGAACGGCAGGTTGTTGGTCAGCCCGGTGGCGATGTTCGTGAAGCCGGCGGCGATCACGTTGGTGCCATACGCCACGGCCACCGCATTGCCCGGCATGTTCGGGGACACGGGCGCCTCCACGAAGACGCGCGGCGCGATGAACGGGCCGGGCAACGCCGTCGGCGGCGGCGGATCCACCACCCCGCCCGTGACCGTGACCGTGACGCTGATGGAGCGCTTCGCCGGGTTGGGATTCGTGGGATCGAGGATGGTGACGGCCGGCACACTGCCATAGCCCGCCCCGCCGTAATCCAACACCAGGCTGGTGATGTCATTCACGCCGTTGAGCACCGGATGCATCACGGCCACCGGCATGTGCCCGCGCGTCCAAATGGGCTGGCCGTTGGTGGCAAACTTGGTCAGGAACATGCGGTTGTAGGCAGCCAGCGGCGGGACGGTGCTGTCATTCCTGCTGAACTGGGCCGCGCCGACGGCATAGAGGAAGTTGGTGGTCGTGCCATTCGGGCCGCTCTCGGCGCTGGTCGCGACCCCGCTGAAGTAGTCACGGCTGTCCGCGCCGCCCAGCTCCAGCCCGAAGACCGAGTTGGTGATGCCGCGCGAGAAGAACACCGGTGACGCGCCCATCACCGGATTGGTCGGGCCGTTGAAGGGGAAGTAAGCCACAAAGGCGTTGGTCGGGGTGCGGGACTGGTAGGGCGTGACGATGCGGACGCGGTCGTTGATCGAGTCCGCCACGAACAGCGTCCCGAAGCGGTCCGCCGCCAGGCCGCGCGGGGTGTCAAACCGGGCGGAACCGCCGACGTCGTCGTTGACGTTGCCGGTCGTGCCGCCGGTGTAGTCACCGGCAATGGTCTGCACGTCGCCCAGCGGCGTGACCCGGCGGACGAGGTGCGAACCGGCGTCGGTCACATACAGGTTGCCGCTTCCATCCGCCGTGATGCCGGAGGGCTTGTCGAAGCGTGCCACCGCGTTCTGGTTGTCCACCCGGCCAGACGTGAAGGTGGGGAACGCGCCGCCCGCCAGATGGAAGGCGTTCCAGGTCGCGGGTGCGGCCTGCTGGAGCCACACGATGCGGTTGTTGTCCGTGTCCGTGACATACAAGTTCACGTCGGAAATCACGGAACTCCCGAGCCGGGCCAACTGCGTGACATCGTTGCCGCCCGCAGTGCCGTGGACCACCACCACGCCCCGCGGCTTGTTCAGGTTTCCATCGGTGGTCACGAATGCCGCCGGCAGCGCCACGGTGCCGACCAGCCCGCTGGCGAGGTCAATGGTGCGGATGAGGTTGTTGCCGGTGTCCGCAACGTAGAGGATGTCGTTCGTCCCGAGGTAGATGCCCTGCGGCCCGTTGAAACGTCCGCGCGTAAAGCCGCCGACGCCGCTGTTCTCATTGCCGGCCGAGAACCCTGCGGTATCCCCCCACGATTCGAGCCATGCGTTGTTCGTGTTGAAGCGCTTGATCAGGTTGTTGACGGTGTCAGCCACGAAGATCTCCCCGTTGGCGCGGACCGCCACCCCCTTGGGACCCCTCAACTGGTCGCCCGGGGCCGGGTGGCCGGCCGCCCCAAGCGTCAGCGGAACATAGGTGCCATTGTGCGAGGAAATCGAAGGCAGCGGCACCACCTGGCTGAACTTGACGATGCGGTTGTTCAGCGAGTCGGCCACGTAGATCTGATTGGTGGCATCAAGGGCGACGGCTTCCGGTCCATCCAAGGTGCCCGGCAACGGAGCCACGGTTGGCGGCAGCACGTTGAAGGAGACATTGCCGACCAGGTCGTTGACGGCGAAGGTCACGTCGTTGCTGCGGAAGATGGTAATGGTGTTCATCCAACTGGAGCCGGCCGGGGCGTTCACGACCGGGTTCATGACGACACGGAGAAAGTGCGAAGCACCATTGAACGTCAGGGTATTGACCTCGCGCAGCGGCGTCGCGCCGGCCGGCGTGTAGTCCAGCAGGTCCCGGCCCTCGTATTGCACCAGGATGCGGTCGTGGATGGCGTCCGTGACGTGATCCAGCCGCACGGAGCCGGCCTTGGCCCCGAGGTCAATGTCATACACCTGCCGCGTGTTGGTGCCCGACCAGATCAGCGTGGTGGGCGGGAAGTAGTTGCGCGTCTGGCCGACGGCGAAGACGCCGTCCGAGTTCGCCGCCACGCCGTTGAAGAAGGTCTGTTCCGGCGTGCGGCTGACGGCAGGGATGGCCGGATCGCCCCCCCGGTAGCCACTGAGCGAACCGGGCCAAATGTTTGAGACGGCCCAGTTGGTGACCGTGTCGTAGATGGTGTTGATTGCGAAATTGGCGTTGTAGTTGACGACCGTGGGCGCCTTGTTGGTGATGGGCGTGTGGTAAGCCACGATGAAGGCGTCGTTCGTGCCGTTGCGGTTGACCTTGCCCGGCATGAAGAGCGAGTTGCCATGGTGGGCCAGACCACCGGGGGATTCCTGGAACGCGCCAGGAGCGCCCACCGCGCCGGGAAATCCAAAAAGCAGGTTCGTGATGTTGGTCACCAGCGTCGGCGGGGAGACGACGGCGGAATAGGGCGCGGGGATGAACTTGATGGGCCGCAGCATGCCCAGGTTCTGGAAGCCCCCCGCCGTGAGGCCGTTGGTGTCAATGTGCGTCACGTAGTTGGTGTTCTCGGTGAAGTTGGCGCGCAGGTTGGGAGTGGTCACGCCGTTGATGCCGCCGCGATCCTCGAAGAGCAGCACCTTGCGCCCGCTCGGGGCGACGAGGTGGATGACCAGGTCCGAGACGCGCGGGTGCAGGATGGACATGCCCACGTCCACCCCGGCAATGACACGGTCCGCCGCGATGTTGAGGTAGAGGTTGGTGGTGTAGTTGTCCAGCAGCGAGACGAGGGCGTTGGTGTAGGTGAGCTGGTTGTCCGCCACGGAGAGGTTCAGGCCCAGGGTGTAACGCAACGTGAGCGTGAGCGTGCCGGGCGAGTTGTTGAGGACGCGGAAATTCCAACGGCCCGGAATCAAGGGCGGCGTGCCGAGAGGGGCGGGCGCGCCGCTCACCAGATTGCTGACGCTGACGGCGGAAATGCGCAGGTGCGGGAAGCTCGTCTGGTCCGTGCTATCGAGGTCGAACGTGCCGATGGAATAGTTCGAGGAGGTCGGGATGAGGCCCGGCACGCCGGCCATGAGGTCCACCCCCGTGCCCGGGGAGGCCGGCCCCGGCACGCTGGCGATGCCGCCGACGATGTCCACATCGAGGTTCGTCGCCGTGACGGGCACGTCGAGGAAGTCCACAAACGACTGGCCGGCCTGAAGCGTGACGGTGCGGATATAGATGCCATTGGTGGGACTGTATTGGTTGGTGTAGGGCATCATGTAGATGCTGGCGTTGTCCACCCGGCCCGTGAGCAGCGGCGAGTTGTCATAGACCTCGAAAATCCACAGGCCGATGCCGTCCTGGCCGACCAGGTCGGTCACGTCGCCGGGGCCGTCGGGCGGGTTGCGGAAGTCGTCGTAGGTCAGCGCGTTGGTCAGCAGCCCGGCTCCGCCCGGGAACGGGCCGGTGGGCGTCACCGAGTGGTTGTTGAGCGTGATGACGGTGCCGTTGTGCGTGAGCGTGCCGACGAGGTCGCCGAGGTTTTCGTGAACGTAGGTGATGTAGTTGGAGATGCTCTGCATCACGATGTTGGTGGCGCAGATGCCGTAGAGCACGACGCCGCCGGGCGTGTCCGGGCTGCCGTCGGGGATGTCCATGGGCGCGGGGAACAGGGTGATGATGATGCCGCCGTTGGTGGTGTTGGTGCCGAAGGGCGACTGCGAGGCCGCGCCAAAGAAGCCGTAGGCGCCGCCCTGCTGGTCCTCGGACTTGATGCCCACGTAGAACCTTTCGTTGACCACCGAGTTGCTGAACGTGATCAACTCGTAGCCGCCGCGATTGGTGGACCGGCTCACGTTGGCGCTGGCGAGCACGGCCGGGTCCAGGTTGGTGATGCCCCCGGCGCCGTTGAGGCCGGGGTAGGCCAGGCTGCTGCGCGTAACGAACATGTCCACGTCCGCCTCGGCGTTGCGGGCGCGGGCGAGGTTCGGCGGCAGGAAGGTGGCGAAGCCGACGTAGGGGCCGCTGTTGGTGAGCGGCAGGCGGACGACGTTGGTGACGACGTTGGTGCTGCCGGCGACGATGTTGGTGACGAAATTGGTGGTGGTCGAGGTGGCGTAGTTCTGGTTGGTGAACACGTAGAAATTCCACTGGTTGGTGACGCCATTGGTGTTCGCGTTGGCCGTGCCATTGACCGTCCAGAGCGGCGAGTTCGCGCCGACGCGCTCGTCGAGCTTGGGGATGCCGTTCGTGACGATGCTGATGGGGCGGTTGGTGTAGGCGGAGAAGCCCGCGCCGGCCGTGGGCCGGACGGTCAGGCTGATGGCCGCGTCCGTGGAGAAGACCACCGAGTAATCCTGCGCGATCTGGTTGGTGTTCGCGGTGACGGCATTGACGTTGACCTTGCGGCCGATGACATACACGCGGAAGGTGCTCGCGGCGGCGTTGGTGAGCGGGATGTAGGCGTTCTCGACGTTGTTGACCGAGTCCCGCGCGCTGGGCGTGCCGGGCACGGTGGGCTGGGTGACGGTGGAGCCGGGCGCGAAGTTGTTGCCCTCGAACTGGCGGCCATTGGCGACGATGTTCGTGACGTAGAGGTCCAGGTCGTTGACGAGCTTGGTGGAGGAGATGGGGTTGCCCGCCGGATCCGTCCACGCCAGCGTGATCTTGAGGTTGTTGGTCAGGCCGGTGACGGCGGGCACCGACACGTCGTAGGCGTGGAACTGGCCGGAGGCGAGGTGGTTGGTGACAAGCGCGCTCTCCTCGAGGAGGACAATGCGGTTGACGACCGGCAGGGCGCTGGTGCTGGTGAGGAAGGAGATCGAAGCCACCGCCGGCAGGGTGTTGCTCAGGGAGGGAAAGCCCCAGCCCTGGTGCGTGACGCTGCCGTTGACGGCGAAGTCATAAACGCCGTTGAGCGAGCGGGCGCGGTTGATGAGCAGGGCCTTGTTGAGCGAGGGCTTGAGTCCGCTGGGGCGGCCGAAGTTCATGCTGAAAAACTCCTGCACCAACGCCAGCAGGCCGGAGACCTTGCCCGCCGCCACGCTGGTGCCGCGCTCGTAGCGCCACGCGCTGCCCAGCGTGAGGTCGCTCTCCTGCACGTTCGTGAAGGTCGAGGCGCGCAGCGAGACCACGTAGTCGCCCGGCGCGACGAGGTCGGGCTTCATGCGGCCCGACGGCCCCTCGACGCCGACGCCGACGTTGCCGCGCCCGGAGAAGTCGGCCACCTGGTCGGCGCTGTCCGAGTGCGCGGTGGCGATGGGGTCGTTGGTGCCGAAGTTCGTGCTGACGACGGAGTTGGACACGAGCCGGAACTGCTCGGTCGCGCCGATGGAGAGGACGTTCTTGCCGTTGCCGGGGGAGTTGATGCTGTCCGCGTTGCCGCCGGTGCCGCCGGAGTTCGCGCCGCCGGAGTTGCCCACGGCGAAGACATGCGTGACCGGCTGGTCGTTGGTGCGGAAGGGCACCGAGTCGCGCACGGCCTCGTCGAAGAGCGCGGAGTTGATGTCGTAGGCGGTGACGGGGTAGCCCCAACTGTTGTTGACGATGAAGATGTTCGTCGCCAGCGCGGCGTTGGTGATGAGCCAGGGGTTGGCGTAGTTCGTGTAGTCGGTGCTGTAGAGCGAGAGCGGATAAACCCGCGCGCCCGGCGCGATGCCCCGGTAGGTCGCGCCGACGAGGGAGCCGCTCGCCGCGCCGGGATCGGCGGCGTCGTTGGCGGCAATGACGCCGGCCACATGCGTGCCGTGGCCGTCCACGTCAATGCCAGGACTGGCGGCGTTGGTGAAGGTCCGCCCGGCGAGCTGGCCATGCGCCAGGTCAACCCCCGAATCAATGAGGCCGACGAAGACCCCGTTGCCGGTCAGATTCAGCCAGTTGCCGCCGGGCGCGGAGGCGGTGGTGGAAGTGGAGACATCCAGGCGCACGCGGGAGAGGTCGTTCGCCAGCACGGGTGAATGCCACACCTCGATGTTCTGCACGGCGGGCATCCGCGCGAGCGCCACGAGGCTGTCCGCCGGGGGCGCGATGGTGACGACGTGGCCGAAGGGGAAGCGCTGCTCGGACTTCACCTCCGCGCCGAGCGCGCGCAGGTCGGCCTTGGCCTGGTCCAGCGTGCCGGCGAAGAGCACGACGTTGAGCCAGCGGCCCACCGGCATGGGGTCGCGCCGGACGGCGAGCGGCAGCAGCGTCATGTCCAGCTTGTAGTAAGGCTCGAAGGGCAGGACACTCTGGACGCGCGGGGAGACGCGGAGCTGGTGCGCGAGGTTCGCGCTGCCGCGCACGAGGTAGGCGTTGTTCGGCACGTAGCTGACGATCTCCGCGCCCGCGCCGCGCAGCACGTCGCGGAACTTCTGGTCAATCGTCCCGCGCGCCTGCACCAGCCAGCTCCCCGGCTCCTCGGCCGCGCGGAGGTGCTCCGGGATGCGCAAGTCCAGCGGCTCCGTGGTCTCGACGAGCGCGTTGCGCAGCAGCACGGCGGTCTCGCTGCGGAACAGCTCGGCCTCGCGCCTGTCCGAGTTGCGGAGGCGGAACGGCAGGCGCGGGTCGCGGCTGAGGGAGAGGAGTTCCGGCGGCTTCGCGGCGGTCGCGGCGGACGGGCGCGGCACGGGGCGGCCGGTGAGGACGTAGGGCAGCCGGGTGAAGCGCTCCCAGACAGTGGGCCGGGCGGTGGCGTTGGTCGCGGCATCGCCGGGCTGCTCGCGCTGGCGGAGACGCTCGCCCTGCCGCCAGCAGAGCGCGGCCGCCACCAACAGCAGCAGGCTGATCAAAAACCAGGGTCGGCTTTTCATACGCGGTTCCACGACGGTGCCGTCACTCTACGGCCCGCGCGGGCAGGCAAACAATACGGTCTATTGCTGAACGGCGCGGCCCGGCGGAGGGCCGAGGACGGGAATGCTTCGCCCTTCGCGGAACAAAGGGAGAGCACCCCCGGCCCGCAAACCGCACGTTGGGACTCTGAACCGGAGCGCGGGACTCCGGCCCGCAGCGGCCACCTCAGCCCGGGGGCGCTGCGGATGTTCGCACGGTGGCTGGCGCAAGTTGCCGCTGCGGCCCGGAGGGCCGCGCTCCGGTTCAGGGAGCGATTCAAGTTGGGAGGGCAAGGCAACGTCATGGGCGGCTTAAAAGAAATCGGCCGGGAGCAGCTTGAAGCTTTCGATGATAAAGCGCGGCTGGATGGGCGACACGGTGCCAGCGGGCCAGGGCTGCGGCGGCAACGGGCGCGGCAGCGCGCCGTTCTCCGGCAGGTTGTCAATCCGCACCACCGCGCGGGAGGCCTGCTCGCCGGAAATCTGGTAGTTCGTCACCATGAGCTGATAGGGGCCGCCGCCCACATAGACGCCGCGCTCCGCCGGGCGCACGGACTGGCCGATGGCGTAGATGACCACGCGCGGGCTAGGCTCCAAGTGCATGAGGCCGAGCGTCTGCTGCGGGATGCGCTCGACGAAGACCTCGTTGAGGGCGTCCACCGTGCCGCCGTTGCGCGCGATGAGGGGCGACTCCAGCGGCCACCAATAGGACTGGGCCGTCATGTAGGTGTCGGCGTAATTCACGTAGGGGTTGGGCGGCTGGCCGGCCGGCACGTTCCGCAAGGCCTGATAATACCAGCCCTGCCAACTGACCCGCTCCCCCTGGACATAGGCGCGATTGATCCACGGCCGGCCGACGTTGAGGTAGGGCGACCGCACGCTCAGTTCCGGCGTGGCCAGCACGTAGCCGTGCTTGCTGAACGAGCGCTTCGGCCACGCTTCCCACGCGCCGGGATTCAGGTGCGGCGGCAGGTTCGCGTTGCCGCCAATGAGCGAGAAGTAGGACACGCCAAAGTGCGCGACCACGTCATTCGCCGCGTAGGTCGCGGCGCTGTTCCAAATGAAGACGTTCGTCCAGTAGGTGAAGTTGTTGGTGCTCAACATCAGGAACGGGTTGAGGTTGAAATTGGTCCCGTTCATCGCGCGGTAGAAGCGGTGCGTGTAGGGAACGGGGTCCAGGCCATTCGCATAGTAAGGCCCGACCTCGTAGGCCACGATGTCGTTCGCGCTGTAGTTGGCGGTGGGCTGCCACATCGGGATGCGCTGCCGGGCGTTGATCAGTCCGTTGGTGGCGGTGCCGACGAGGTTGGTGAGCTGGGGCGACGCGGGGGCAACGACCACCGGCCAGTTCAAAGGATTCAATCCATTGTTGTTGAGCAGCAGCGTGCCACCCAACGCGGCGGCCCAGGCGGGCGCGTTGGTCTGGTTGACGGACAGCAGGCCGCGCGTGGCGTCCGCGTCAATCGCGGCGGTGAAGATCTCCGCGAGCCGCCAGTCGTTGGTGGGGTTGGTGTCCACGCTGTGCGCCCAGTAATACCAGTTGGTCCGGTTGGGAATGTCCGACTTGAGGTAGAAGGTCTGCCACGGCGTGCCGCGATGCACCCGGCCCAGCCAGCCGAGGTTGGCGAACCGGCGCTGCGGAAAATCCCACTCCTGCGACCGGAACACGCCGGCGTCCTTGAGCCGCTGGTCGTAGGCGGGCGGAGCGACGACGTAGAAGTTGGGCAGGTTCGCCAGCCGCGTGCCGACGGGGTCCAGCATCCGGCCCCACGGGAGGTAATAACGGTTGGTGCCGCCCGTGATGAACTGGCGGAACTGGCCGGCGATTAGAACATTGTTCGAGGAATACACCGTGCCGGGCAGCGGGATGGGCTGCCCCAGCGGGACGGGCGTGACCTGGTCGCCGGTGGAGGTGCGGAAGGGATCGGTCAGGTCGTGTGTGGTGTGGTGGACCAGCGGGTCATTGGCCTCCCAGCTCGCGCTGAAGGCGACGACGCGCGTGGGGTTGAACGGTGACTGGATGGAGGTCACGTTCGTGTTCAGCGACTGGTTGTAAGGCAGCGGGCCGTTGGTGCCCATCCACTTCCGGAAGCGGTCAATCTCGCGCAGGATCGGCGTGTTGAGGCTGTATTGCCGCCACTGGTTCGAGGCGGCGTTGTTGAGATTCGTGTCGAGGCACATCGCGATCTGGTTGCTGATGCCCAGCGTGGCTCCGAAGGGGGCGGCCCCGAGCCGGTTGGTGAACCAGAAGCGCACGCCCAGATCCGCCGGGTTGTTGGTCACGCGCAGCGCGGTGGCGAGGTCCATGCCGGCCACCAGGTTCGTGAGGTTCACGAAGTCCACCACGCGGTTGGCGTCAATGAGCGCGTAGCGCAGGGAGTTGCTGATGGTGATGCCCAGCCGCATCTCAGGGAACCCGTTGGACCGGTTGAAGACGGCGAGGCCGGCGGCGACCGGGCTGGCGGGCGCGAAGCCGCCGTTGGTGAAGCCGGGCAGCGGCGGATAGTTCGTGGCGTAGGAGTAGCCGGACGCAAAGTTCGTGGAGAGCTGCAGGACGTTCGTGAAGAGGAAGCTTCGGAACGCGGCGCGGCCGTTGGCCGTGCCCTGCCACGCATTGGCCCCGAGGCCGATGTTCGTCGTGTTGACCGTGATGTTCGTGTAGAGGGGGCCGAACTCGTTGGTGAGGACGGTGTAGGCCACGTTGGTCACGACCAACTGGAGCGGACGCGGGAACGCGCCGGTGTAGGAGTTCCACGCCTCGAACCCGATGATGTTCGTCAGGCCGATGATGAGCGACTGGTTCGTGAACGCCAGCGGACGGCCGATGGACAGGTTCAGCGGCCCGGCGTTCGTTGTGTTGGTCTTCACGAACTCAAGGCGGCGCGTGACCGAGAAGAGGGACTGCACGCCGAACTCATTGAAGCTCGGGTAGCCCTTGCGCGCGCCGACGATGACCGGCAGGCCGCCGACCAAGCACGCGTTCGAGCCGCCGGCCACATTGCCGTCGGTCTGATACATCGCCATGCGGCTGTTGGGGTCGTTCAGGTCCACCACCGGGAGCGAGACCATGTTCGCGTCGGTGAGGTTGGTGGTGTAGCCGGCGATCTGGATGAAGTCGTTGCTGGGCCAGCCGTTGGTGTTGAAGGCGAAGACCGGGCGGAAGAGGGTCGGGAGGAACGCGCCGTTGATGACGTTCCACGTCGCCGCATTCGGGGGAACGACGCTGGTGTTGGCGTTCCGCGCGACGTAGTTGATGCCGCCGCGCTGCACGCGGTCGCCCACGGCGTAGGGCACGCCCGTGACCCACTCCGGCGGGCCGACGGCGTCGTAGATGTTCGCGGCGAACTGGAGGAGGCGGTGGACCTCGGGCAGGTAGTAATTACCGTAGATCCCGAAGATCGGGATGTTGGTGACGCTGAGGAGCACGCCGTTGTTGGTGCCGACGAACGTGGTGCCGAAGTAGTAGTTGGTCACCAGCATGTTCGTCTCGCCGCCGCCGAAGCCCGCCCAGTTGGTGTTCAGGAGGATGGTCGGGGAGTGGCTGGCGCGGAGCATCAGCTCGGCGGCGGTGTTGAAAAACGGGTCCGCCGGCCAGTTCTGGAAGCCGTGATAGTCGCCGCCCACGGAGGTGCTGGGGCTGTTGGACCAGGCCAGTTGGAACGTGCCGGGGGCGGGGTTGTTCCAGTAGAGGAAGCGCGTGCCCAGCCAGTTGAGGTTCAGCTTGTCCGTCTGCGGCCAGGACTCGACGCCGAGCGTGGCGAGCAGGTTGTAGTAGGTGCGCCGGGAAACGTCACCGGCCAGGGTGGCGGTCTGGTTGTTGGTGCCGAGATAATTCAGGTTCGTGGTGAAGTTCAGCGAGTAGCCACGCGCGGACATGAACAGCTCGTTGAGGTCAAAGAACCGCTGCGCGGCCACGGCCGCGTTGCTGCCACCGGGCCAGGAGAAGTTTTTCGCCTGATCGGAAGAAACATTCAGGTTGATCAGGTTGGTGGAACCCATCAAGGGGCCGTCGCCCAGCAGATCGAACACCGAGTTGGTCAGGTTCCGCCACGAGGTGCCGCCATACTGGGTGTTGATGGAGGCGAGGCTGTTGTAGCTGTTGTTGTTCCTGAACAACAGGAGGTTCAACGCGTCGCGGAACGCGTCGCGCGTGTTCGGAACGAACTGGCTGGGGTTGGCCGCGACCAGGTCGTAGCCGTAACCATAATGAGCCGGAGCCAGCTCGGTCAGCATCGCCGCCAAATTGAACTCATGGGGGCCCAGCCCGAGGTTCCGGTAGTAGCCCTCGGACGTCACGCCCGCCCGCCGCTTGGCTTGGTTGTGAATGAGGTTCAGGTCCATCGCCTTGCCCGCCGGGGCGATCAGGTAGGTGTAGCGCCCAATGAACTGGTTGGTGGGGCCGTGCGAGACACCCGGATAGTCCAGGATGCCCAGCCAATGCGGATCGCCGGTCTGCCAGCGGTCCGTGCTCGCGAACGTGCCATTGCGATCGAAGTCGTAGAAATAGCGGCCTTGGGTGACCTCGTTCAAGAGCGGGGCAACCGTCCAGTCGTTGCTGAACGCCCGGCTGTTGGTGAAGTAGCTGGAAAAGACCGGCACGCGGGCGTCATACAGAAGATTTCCCAAATTCAGCAACCAAGGGGCGGGTTGGCCCGGCGCCGTCAGGGCGCGAACGTGGTTGACGTTGGTGGGATTGATGTTCGCGGGGATGACAGCGGCGTTGAAGACGTTGTTCTGGAAGTTGGTGGGCACCATCACGCCATAGGCATACTTGTCGCCGAAGGTGATCAGCCGAGCGGCGAGGTCCGCCTGCGCGCGGGCCTGCGCGGCCTCCATCGCGGCACGCGCCTCGTTCACGGCGAGCGTCGCGGCGACGGACCGCCGCTCGCGCCGCGCCACGCCGAGGAAGGCGACCACCATGAAGGTGACCAGCGAAAGCATGATGAGCGTGGCCACCAGGGCGACGCCGGACGCGCGGGCCTCGCGCAAGGCCGCGGACACCGGCCGCGACTGCGGCACGCTCAAGCTGGATGGGCACGAAATCTTCATTGCTGGCCGGCGCGGATGGGGATCTGGAGGCGGAAGAGGTGGACGCTGTTCACGTTGGTGGAGAGGATGGCGCGGATCGCGTTGGTGTTCGGGAGCAGCGCGCGCGCGCGGTCGGCGGTCCGGGAGTCCACGTAGGCCAGCTCGATCTCGACATGCGAGGGCAGGACGGTGTTGGTCAGATAGCCGCCGCTGGGCACGGGCGCGCCGTTGGTGATGGCCGTGACGCGGAAGTGGACGACGTTGTCCACGACGCGCTGGAAGAAGTTCGTCGGCGGATTGCTGAAGAAGACATTTTGCAGGTTGGGGGAGAAGCGGTTGGCGTTGGTCGTCCACCGGTAGAGCGTGCCCAGGCCAAAGGTGGCCACCGCCGCCGCATTCGTGCTGCTGGCCACGCGATACGCGACGGGCGACCAGTTGGTCGGCGTCGCCGCCGGATCGAAGGACAGGAAGTAGGCCTCCTGCAGGATGCCGGCGAGCACCGTGTTGCCGCCGTTGGTCATGGCAAACGCGCCGCCGGACCAGTTGATGGTGCCGACGGTGGTGCCGGCGAAGAAGTTGACCGCCGCCGCGCCGAGCGGAGAGTTCCCGGCGACCATCTGGGCCACGTCGCGCTTGAGCAGCTCCGCCGCCGCGCGCCCGGACTCGAACTTGTCCACCTCGCGCACCGTCCGGCGCATCTGCGTCTGCGTCTGGTCGAACATCTGGTAGAGCGCCAGGATGATGAAGGAGATGAGGCTCACCGCCACCAGCAGCTCGAGGATGGTCACGGCCCGCGCGCCGACGGCCGGCCGCCGCCGGGCCGGCTCATGGGCAAGGGGATGGAGGCGCAGGTTCATTGGCCGACGTAAGTGACGCCCAGGAAGTTGTAGCCGTTGGTCTCCCGGACGAGCTGCCCGCTGACGAAGGTGCGCACCACCAGCCGCTTGTCGCCGACACGGGTGGGGAACACGCCCGCCCCGCCGTCATACACCGGCCACTGGAAGGTGAGCTTCACCTCGTAAAGATTGTTGGTGAGCTGGTAGCCCGTCGGGTTGTAGGGGTTGGGGGCGTAGTTCGTCACCTCGGCGGTCACCACGTAGCTGAAGGCCATCGCCCCCGTCGAGGCCGTGTCCCCGAGGTTGCCGCTCATGGCGCGGAAATGGGCCTGGACAAAGTTGGTGGTCATGCTCGTGTCCCAGCGGGGGATGCTCAGGCGGCGGATGATGTCCAGCGGCGTCGGGGCGCCGGCCAGCACGTAGGACGGGGTGAGGCCGTTCATCTGCAACACGCCGGCGGTGAGGGAGGTGAGGTTCGAGCTGGCGTTGCCGCCGCGGATGGCCTCCAGGATCACCGCCGCGTCCTGCGAGATGATCGTGTCCTCGCGGTTCTCCTTCTGCACATTCAAGCCCGCCGGCATCACGCCGATGATGGCGACCATCGCAAAGGCCACGATCGCCAGGCTCAGGGCGACCTCCACCATGGTGAAGGCGCGCGTCGGGCGGCGCGGGCAAACCGGCGTGGCATGGCGGGGCAAGTTCATTGCAGTTCAGGGCGGATGGCCTTGGCCCGGCCGGTGACCCAGTCCAGGCGCAGGCCGTAGAGCTGCACCACGCGGGCGTTGCCGCTGGGCGTGTAGTTGACGCGGTTGGCCGGCGGCGCGGGCAGGCCGACGAAGGTCTGGCCCACGGCATAGGCCGGGCCGCCCGGCGGGTAGTTGACCCAGCTGCCCAACGGCCCCAGCACCAGATACTCGATGCCAGCCACGATGCCATTGAGCGCGATGGGCTGCGCGGTCTCCACCGCGTCGGTGTTCATGACGAGGTTGGTCTGCCCGGTGGAATCCTTGGGGTGCATCACGCTGCCCTCGACAATCGGCAGCGCGATGTTCGTCGTGCGGCGAAAGAGACGGCCCGACTCGTCGAAGCCGATGAAGGGCAGAGGGATCTGCTGGTTGCTCACGTAAGTGTCATCGAGCAGTATCTGCTGGTTGGTCAACGGGGCCGCCATCCCGCCGAAGGCATTGTGGAACAGCCCCCCGTTCCGAAATGCCCCCGCCGGGATGAATGCCCCGTCAGGCAGGGAATGCCACTCCGAGAGGTAGCGCGGCGTGCTCTGCCCCGGCTGCTCACCGACCATCCGCGGTGAATACAGCGCATAGGAGGTCAGTTGCCCGCCCACCAGGTTGTTCGCGGCGATGTTGGTGGTCAGATAGTTGGAGGTGTTCGCTGACAGCGTATTGGCACCAAAGAAAAAGTTGAGGTCCGGCGCGAACACCACATACACCTTGCTGCGCTGGCTCATGGCCTTGAGCCGCGCCAACGCCAGGTCGTCCATCAACTGCCGCGTGGCGGACTCGGTCACGTTGCCCTTCCCCGCGTTCTTGAAGGACGGCAGCGTCATCGCCGCGAGGATGCCAATGATGCCCAGCACCACGAGCATCTCGACGAGCGTGAAGGCCCGGCACGAAGCGCGCGGGGCGCGGCCTTCAGACAACAGCAAGCCAGCCTCGCATGGGACATCCCTGCGGCCTGAAGGCCGCGCTCCGCCCGCGCCGGGGTCGCCGCGTCGGTCGAGGTTGTGCCAGGGGCAGTTCATAAACTCACTTCCAGCTCAGGACATTGTCCTTGTTGGGATCGAGGTTGGCGGCGTTCGTCGTCGCAAACATCCCGTCCGCGCCAAAAGAGAAGATCATCACCGAATCCTTCAAAGCCCAAGTGCTCGATCCTGCCACACCCTGTCGTGCCAAACCAGTGTTGAAGCCATTGACGGTGTTGCCGTTGTAAACCGAGTTCGAGACCCACCCATCGTAATTGAGGTCCAGCGCGACGATGTAAGGGTTGCCCCACGGGTCACGCATCACCCCGTCCGTCCCCAGGCCCTTGCCGGCGGTCGCGCCGCTGGCCCCGGAGGACTTGGCGTTGAAATAGCCGATCTTGCGCGGGTTACGCCGGTCACTCTGCACGGAGGAATGCGGGGTGTAGCCAGCGAAGGTCGAAGCGGTGAGAATGACCATCAACTCTGCGTTCCCGGCCTGGTAGTTGTTGCCAGCAACGGCGACGTTGTTGTTGTTATAGACATTCGTCCCGTAGCCCGTGCCGGTGGTGCCGTAGGTGAAATCGGTGCCCAGCATGGATGCACTGGGGGTCGTGTCCGGCGCGACCGGCGCGCTGGAAGCCGGCAGCCGGCTGTAATCATGCTGATAGACGCTGATCGCGCCCTTCATGTCCGCCATGTCCTTCTGGGCCTGCACCACGCGGGCCTTCTTCTTCACATTGCCGACGGCGGGCAGGAGGAGGCCGGCCAGCACGCCAATGATGCTGATGACCACCAGCAGCTCGATGAGCGACATGGCCTGGCGGAGGTTGCGGTTCGGGGTGCGATGAGGATGGTGTTTCATGTTCGGGTAAAAAATCTATCGCCAGTTGCCGTGGATGTTGGTGCGGCCGCTGCCGGTCTTGCCGTATTCCGCCCAGAGATCGAAGCTCTTCGGATTGTGCCCGTTGACCGGGTAGGCGCGGTAGCGCCAGACGTTGGCCCCGCCAGACGGATGTTCAGCCGGCACTTGGAGCACCATGACCGCCGGCATGCCCGGCACGCCGTTGGTCAGGTAGAGGTAAGTGGCGTTCTGGCCTGAGCCGCCGACCGCACCGAGGAACGACTTGGCCCGGGTGGTGGCGTTCGCGCTGGCGTTCACAAAGCCAGCCAGCCCGAAATAAGAATTCACCTGTGCCGGGCCGACGGTCGTGACGGTGTGTGTGGGATCCAGCTCGGAGACGAAGTTGACACCCGAGCGCCGCGTCCCGCCCAGCTCGTAAGCCAGCGGATTCCAGTAAGGCGTGTTGGCGGCGACGGCGGCGTTATCGGGCGGATACGTGCCGAACTGCTTCTTGTAATCCTCGATCTGCGTCACCAGCTTCGCATGGATCGCCTTCACCGCCGCCTCGTCCTTCTTGCGCTTGGCTGCCGGCAGCACCGCCACGACCAGCGCCGCAATCACGCCGATGATGGAGATGACCGTCAGCAGTTCCACCAAGGTGAACGCCTGTTCGCGCCGCGCAGCTTTCATGTTGTTCGCCAGGGTCTTCATTTCATGCCTCGATCCCGAATTTCCTGTTCCATCCGTTCGCTCAACCACTGCTTCACCATGCTCTGGTAGTTCAGATAGCGTGACCGCGCGAGGCGCTTGATGCGCGAGAGCATCCGCGGGTCCATCCGCAGCGTCACAGTCACCGACTCCGTGGATTCCGCGCCCGCCACCACCGCCGAGTCCATCAGCCGCATCTCCAGCCGGTGCTCCTTCCAATAGTCCGCCTCCTCGACCTCGCTCTGAAAGGCCGGCACCGCATCCCAGTTGGAAATGGCTGTCATGCTCAATCACGTTGATCCAGCAACTGCGTCACCCGCCGCTTGTAGAAGAACTGCTCTTCCTGCAAGAACTCCCGCGCGTAAATCACCCGCACCTGTTTCCCGTTCGTCCGATACAAACTGAACACACCCACCCCGCGCGCCGACCGGCCCAGATTGAAATACCGCGCCTGCCCGGCGAAGCGCGCCGAGTCCGGCAGCAGCCGCACCACAAACGCATCCTCGAAGGACTCTTCGATGTCCTGCTGCGTCAGCTCGCCGCCCGGCGTGAACGAAGGATTGTTCCAGTCAAAGTCCATAAACCATCCGGTTTGCGCTGTATGTCCAAAGCCTTTGCGGTGTCACGACAATGTATTTACCGGGTTACTGGCCGCCGGTCAAACCGGGTTTTCACTGTAGGCGGAAGGATTGCCTTGGAAGATTCGAACAGTTCGACCGTGTCGTAGCAGGGAAGGGAATGGCTGGACGCATCCCTCCACTTACGCATTACGCATTACGTTTTACGCCTTCCCTCAAATCATGTGGCAGAACATCGCGTCGCGGAGCTTCGGCTCGAACCAGGTGCTCTTCGGGGGCATGATGCCGCCCGCGTCGGCGATCTCCATCAAGTCCACGATGCTTGTCGGGAACATCGAGAAGGCGCAGGCGTATTCGCCGCTGTTCACCAGCTTCTCCAACTCCGCCGTGCCGCGGATGCCACCGACGAAGTTGATGCGCTTGCTCGTGCGTGGGTCGGTGATGCCGAAAATCGGATCGAGCACGAAGTTCTGGAGCAGCGTCACGTCGAGGCGCTCGATGGGGTCGGTCGTCGCCGCAAACTGCGGGCGGACGTGCAGCGTGCGCCACTCGCCGCCGAGGTAGAGAGCCAGCTCGTGCTTGCGGGTCGGTTTGGGCGCGCCGTTCGGGCTGAGGATGAAGATGGCGTCGAGCTTCGCCAGCAACTGCTCCGGCGTGAGGCCGTTCAAATCCTTCAGCACCCGGTTGTAGGGCAGGATTTGCATCTGGTTGTGCGGGAAGGTGACGGTGAGAAAACCGCCGCTGCTCCCCTGCCCCGCCCGCGCCGTGAAGACCCTGCCCGCCGCCGCGCTGCGATGATGACCGTCCGCGATGTAGAGGAAGGGAATCTGCGCGAACTGCTCCGTGATGAACTGGATTTCCATTGCATCGCGCACGCTCCATGAGGTGTGCCTCACGCCGTCCTTGCCGGTGAAGTCCACGTCCGGCGCGGTGGCAGTTTTCTTCGCCACGAACTCGTCCATCGCCGCGACGGCCTTGTAAGTCAGGAAGACGGGGCCGGTCTGCGAGTTGAGCGTCTCGATGTGGCGCACGCGGTCGTCCTCCTTGTCGGGCCGGGTGAACTCGTGCTTCTTGATGATGCCGTCGAGGTATTCCTGGCAGCTCGCGGCGGCAACGAGGCCGGTCTGCGCGTGGCCGCCCATGACCTGCCGGTAGAGGTAGAAGCACGGCTGGCTGTCCTGAAACAGCGCGCCGTCGGCGATGAGCTTGGCGAAGTTCTCCTTCCCCTTCGCATACACGGCGGGCGAGTAGAGGTCCGTGCCCGGCGGCAAATCAATTTCCGGCTTCGAGACGTGGAGGAAGGAGAGCGGATTGCCTGATGCCATCGCGCGCGCCTCTTCGGACGACATCACGTCGTAAGGCAGCTCGCAGATGCGCGCGGCGAGTTCGGGTTTCGGACGAAGCGCGGCAAAGGGTTTCAAGGTCGCCATAAGGGGCGCGAAGATAGGAACCGCTCCTGCCGAAGGCACGCGAAAAAGCGACTGCGGCTACTTGCTGACAGAATGAAGGAGACAGAAAGAAAAGCCCCTCCTTCCGTTTTTTCTGCCCCCTTCTTTCTGTCAGCCAGCGTAGCCCGAGTTACGCGGCTTTCACGCCATCGCCGAGCGACTTAACGAACGCTTCCAGCTTCGGCACGAGGTCCGGCGATTTGCCGAGCTGCGCAATCTGGTTCACCACCGCGCTACCCACCACCGCGCCGTCCGCCGCGAAGGCGACTTGCCGCGCCTGCTCGGGGTTCGAGATGCCGAAGCCGATGGCGATGGGCAACGCCGTATGCTTGCGGATGAGCGCAACGCGGTCGGCGAGATTCCCGGCGACCTTCGCCTGCATCCCCGTCACGCCCTCGCGCGAGATGTAGTAGATGAAGCCGGTGCCGCGCTTCACGATGGTGGCGATGCGTTCGTCCGGCGTGGTCGGTGCAACGAGCCAGATGGCGCACAGGCCGGCGTTGCGCATCAACTGCTCGTAGGTGTCGGCCTCCTCGGGCGGCAGGTCGAGGACGAGCAGGCCGTCCACGCCCGCGCGCGCGATGTCGGCGATGAACTTCTCCACGCCGCAGCGGTGCATGAGGTTGAAGTAAACGTAGAAGACAATCGGGATTTGCGACTCGCGTCGGATGGCGGCGACGGTCTCGAACAGCTTCGGCGGCGTGGTGCCGCTCTCCAAGCCGCGCTGGGCGGCGAGCTGGTTCACGAGGCCGTCGGCGAGCGGGTCGCTGAAGGGCACGCCGAGTTCAAGCACGTCCACGCCCGCGCGGTCGAAGGCGAGCGCGAGCTGCCGCGTGGCTTCGAGGTGCGGATCGCCCGCGCCGATATAGACGACGAAGGCTTTCTGCCCATCGCGCTTCAGCCGTGCGAAGCGTTCTTCAATGCGGTTCATGCGCGGCGGATTCTCCGGCTCGCCGGGCGCGTGGCAAGGATGTTCCGAGTGCACTGAGACCTGTGGGCCGAGGCTCCTGCCGAGCCGGAGGGGAGGCGTGAAGCTCCGGAGCGCCCGGGAGAATGTTGCTTCCTCCGGCTCGGCGGGAGCCTCGCCCCATCAGATTACATCGCGATGTTCCTCGCCAGCCAAACGAGCCGAAGTCCTTCCAAGGTCAGGCCCGGCTCGACGGCTGTGATTTCCGGCAGCTTGGCCGCGATGAGTTCCGCGTAGCCACCGGTCGCGACGACGGGCAGGCGACGGCACCGCAACTCGCGTTTCAGCTCCATGATGAGTTCGCGCACCAGCCCGCGATAGCCATGCACCGCGCCGATGAGCATCGCCTCGCGCGTGCTCTTGCCGATGACGGAGCTCGTCTCGCGAATCGTGATGCGCGGCAGCAGCGCGGTCTTGTCGTGCAGGTAATCCGTCATCGCCGCGAGGCCGGGCGCGATGATGCCGCCGGCGTAGTCGCCGTGCCGGTCCACCACGTCGAAGGCGAGCGCGGTGCCAAATGCCACCGCCACCGACGGCGCGCCGAAGTGGTGGCGGAGCGCGACGGCGTTCGCCAGCCGGTCGGGACCGATGCGCTCGGGCTGAGGGTAATTGATGCCAACACCCGCGATGGTGTGCGGCGTCAGCTCCAGCGCGGCGAGGCCAAATTCCTTGCGCGCGAACGTCACCGCCTTGCCCGTCACGGCCGGCACCACGCTGCACAACGCGACGCCTTCGAGGCGCGTCTTGCCGATGAAACGCAGCACCGGACCGCCGGCCTCGCCGGACCGCCACAGCGCGGTCTTGATGTTCGTCTGCTTGCGCACGCCGCGCGCGTCGGCAAGGCCGAGATGCGTGTGCGTGTTGCCGATGTCGAGGAGGAGAAGCATGGGCTAAAGCCCCAAATCCCAAGCCCCAAGTTCCAAAGAAGCTCCAATGCCCAAACTCCAACCAATCACCAGCCTTCGCGACGCCTCCGAGGAAACTAGCGTCACGTTTGGAGCTTGGAACTTGGAGCTTCTTTGGAGCTTGGAACTTGGAGCTTTGGATTTCATATCCGTTCGTTCATTTCTCCACTGTCACATCCCCACCGATGATTCGCTCCAGCCGCCCGTGCTGTGTGCGCAGGAGCAGCGCACCCTCGGAGTCCAGCGACTCGGCCACGCCGGTTTGCGCGCGGTCGCCGATGCGGATGGTGACGGTGCGGCCGATGGTGGTGCATTGCTCCTCCCACTCGTCGGCCAGCGCCTCGAACTGTCCGTTGCGAATGCGTGCGTAATCGGCGTCCAATTCGCGCAGGACGGCGGCGGCGAGTTCAGGCCGCGACACGGGCTGGCCGCTCTCGATGCGGAGCGAGGTGGCGGTCTTCCGCAACTCCGCCGGCAGGTCCGCGCTCGTGAGGTTCACGTCCACGCCGATGCCGATGATGAGATACTTAACGTGATCCAGTTCGGCGCTCAACTCGGTGAGGATGCCGGCGACTTTCTTGCCGCGCAGGAGAATATCGTTCGGCCATTTGATTTCCGGCGTGAGGTTGGTCTGCCGCCTGATGGCTCGGGCGAGCGCGGTGGCGGCGACCACGGTGAGCTGTGTCGCGGCCTGCGGGCGCAGGTCGGGGCGCAGCAGGACGGAGAACCAAAGCCCCTTGCGCGCCGGGGAAAGCCATTGCCTACCGAGACGACCGCGGCCTTTCTTCTGCGCCTCGGCGAAGACGACGACGCCTTCCTTCACGCCGTCCCTTGCGAGCTTCTCAGCCACGTCGTTGGTGGAGTTGGTTTCTTCGAAGACGCGGATGTCGCGGCCCACGATTTGGTTGTCCGGCAGGCGCGCGAGCAAGTCGTCGGCGTGCAGCGCGTCGGGCGTGCTGAGGAGGCGGTAGCCTTGGTGCGGGTTGGCGGTGATCTCGTAGCCCAGCTTGCGCAACTCCTCGATGCGCGCCCAGACAGCGGCGCGGCTCATGCCGAGCTGCTGTGCCAGGTCCGCGCCGGACACCGAGCCAGCGCCAGCCCGGCGCATCGCGGTGAGAATTTGGGCGTCAACGGTCATGGAAATTTCGGCAGCTCAAACAGACTCCGGCAATCAACCTGGAAGAGGCGCAGAATTTCTCTAATAGCCTCCGCAGTTCTGCACAAATCCTCCGCCGGTCCAACGGGCATTACAAGTTCGCTGTCGCTAGAAACATCCCCAATGATCCGGAGATGTCGGTAACGCAACTCTGAAAGCAAGACGCGTCGCCCCATGCTTTCGTGCGGTGCGACTCGAATCTCGAAGTCGCCGCCCGTGTTCAAAAATCGGGCTGACTCCGCACCTCCCTGTGTCAGTCTGCGCAATTCGAACCCGAACTGATCCAAATCCTGCCCGTAACACATCGTCTGGAAACTGATTCTGGTGTTGCCTTGGTAGTTCAGCCCTCGTTCCCAGCAGACATTCCCCGTCACTGTGAATTCCGAACCGCTAGCGATTGCGAAGCGCACCGTGCTCTCGCCGTTATCGTGCCAACGGAGAACCAATTCGAGGTCTTCTGTGACGGTGGCTTGCATGATGAAGGCGCGACAGGGTCAGCTTTCAAAATCCAACGCAATGTCCACCGCGCGCGCCGAGTGCGTGATGGCTCCGACGGAGATGAAGTCCACGCCCGTCTCGGCGATGGCGCGGACGGTCTGGAGCGTCACGCCGCCGCTGGCCTCGGTCTGCGCGCGGCCGCCGACCAAGTCCACGGCGGCGCGCAATTCGTCGAGGCTCATGTTGTCGAGCAGGATGATGTCCGCGCGCGCCTCGACGGCCTGTCGCACCTGCTCCAGCGTGTCGGCTTCGACCTCTATCGTAAGTTCGGGATACGTCAACTTGGCGGTGAGCACGGCTTCTGCGATAGCGTTCGGCTTTGCGTCTCGCAGCGCCGCGAGGTGGTTGTCCTTGATGAGCACCATGTCGTAGAGACCGACGCGGTGGTTCTGCCCGCCGCCGCACTTGACCGCATATTTCTCGAAACGCCGCCAGCCGGGCGTGGTCTTGCGCGTGTCGAGGATTTTGGTCCAGGTGCCCTTCACCTGCTCGGTGAACTGCGCGGTGAGCGTAGCGACGCCCGAAAGCCGCTGCACGAAGTTCAGCGCCACGCGCTCGGCAGTGAGGATGGCGCGGGCCGAGCCGGTGACGCGCAGGAGCACCTGGCCCTTCGGGCAGTGCGCGCCGTCCGCCGCGTGCGGGGCGATGACGAGGTTGGGGTCCAGCTCGCGAAAGGCGGTCACAGCGAAGGCCAGGCCTGCGAGCACCAGCGGCTCGCGCGCGACCATCACAGCGCAGGTGGTCGCGGACGCGGGGACGGTCGCTTCAGTCGTCACGTCGCCGGGGCCGATGTCCTCGTCGAGCGCGGCACGGACGGCGCGTTGGATTTCGTCGGCGGTCAGTTCCACGGGCGGAAGATGGCGGAGGGGCAGTCGGGCTTGAAGGAAAAAGGCGCGTAACCACGAAGACACGAAGGACACGAAGAAGACGGCACCCCAAGGTGACAACGCTCTTGGTGTCCTTCGTGCCTTCGTGGTTTGTTCCGATGCGTTCGCTTTCACTTCGCCGCTTCATCCGAAATCCAGCCGCGCCAGCGATAGACCCGCCAGCCGATGACCTCGTGCAGCCAGTTCTCCAGCTTCACAAATCCCGCCGCGCGCGGGACGAGGTCCGTGCTGTCCGGCGTGATGATGCTCACGCTGGTGAGGAACGCGCTCGGGGCAGGGACGATTTCCAGATTCGTTGTCGTGCGGAACACGCCGGCCGCGCGCCTCATGTGCGAGGCGGAGGTCACGAGCAGGACGCGTTTCCAGCCGCGCTCCTGCGCGAACCGGGCGACCTTCTCGGCTTCGTGGCGAGTGTGCTTGCAGCCGCCGAGGCTGATTACCTCCGGCTCGGTGGCTTTCCACGCCGCGAGGATTTCCTTGAACAAGTCCGCCTCGGCGAATGGCTCGCCATCCACGGTCACGGCACTGCCGCCAACGACAAGTGTCTTCGCCTTGCCCAGCCGGACGAGTTCCAGCGCCGCCACGGCGCGATCGGCGCTCTGGTTGAAGTGCAGCCGGCCCACTTCCTCGCGCGAGGGAGCGGAGAAGCCGCCGAGCAGCACGATGGCGTCGGCCTCGGGCAGTTCTGCGCGCTTCACGCCGGCCCACGGGCGTTCGAGCGAGCCGAGCAGGCTGCCCGGCAGCGGTGTCGCGCCGATGACCCAGATGAACACGGCCAGCGCGGCCAGCGCGGCGGCCGGACGCTTGTGCCGCTTGCGCAGCAGCAGCACGGCCAGCACCACGAGGCAGGCCCAGACGAAGCCCACCGGCTCCAGCAGCCGCAGCGCGCTGCGCAAGGCGAGGTCCAACATGGATGAAGCCTAGCTGGGCGGCGGAGTGCGGCGCGAGCAAAACGGAGCGCGGGACTCCGGCCCGCAGTCGCAACTTGCGCCGTGTGTCGTGCGAGTATTCGCAGCGCTCCCGGATGGAGGTGGCCGCTGCGGGCCGGAGTCCCGCGCTCCGGTTCCGCCAATCGTCGCTTGGCCCGCGCAGCGTCGGTTGCTACGCTGCGCGCCGTGAAGTGGATTGTCATGGTCTTGCTGGGCGGCGCGTGGGGCGCGCTGCCGGCCATGGCCGCGGCCAAGTCAGGCGACCGCCCCCCTGCCCCGCCGCCCTTCTCCACCTCCACGGTCACTCCGGTCGAAGCCGAGTTTCAGCGGGTGATGGCGCTGGACGACGCGGCGCACGAGGAGATTGACAAGTGGATCAAGGACAACGGCGCGTTCGCCAAAAAGGGCGCGGGGCTGACCGAGGCGGTGTTGAGTTTGAAGATCGAGCAGCGGCTCGAACCGGTGAAGAAGGCCTACGAGGACTTCCTCCAGCGCAACCCACGGCACGCGCGCGCCCAGCTCGCCTTCGGCAGTTTCCTTAACGACCTGGGCGACGAGGCCGAAGCGCGCAAGCGCTGGGAGAAGGCGCTCGAACTCGACCCGACCAACCCCGCCGCCTACAACAACCTCGCCAACAGCTACGGCCAGACGGGGCCGGTGGCGAAGGCCTTCGAGCTTTACGCCAAGGCCATCGAGATGAATCCCCGGCAGGCGATTTACTACCACAACCTCGGATCGGTCATCGTGCTGCATCGCAAAGATGCGGCGGTGCACTACCGCATCACCGAGCAGCAGGTGCTCCGCCACGCGCTGGAGTTGTATCGGCTCGCGGAGAAGTTTGACCCGAACAATTTCCAGCTCGCGACCGACCTGGCGCAGGTCTTTTACGGGCTGCAGCCGCCCGACCATGCCGCCGCCATCGCCGCGTGGACGCGCGCGCAGTCACTCGCCCGCGACGGCCAGGAGCGCGAGGCCACGCATCTGCATCTCGCGCGGGTGAAAGCCGCCGCCGGCAAACTCAACGAGGCGCGCGCGCATCTCAACTCCGTGACCAACGCCGCGCTGGCCGGGGTGAAAAGCCGTCTCGCCCGCGAACTCGTGGACAAGGCCCTCCCGCCGCCCGCCACCGACGACGCCCGCCGCCTGCACCTCCCCGGCACGCCGAAGTGACGTGCCAATCCCGCGCAAACATTGCGCAACAAAAGGTTGTAGCTTCCGCGCCACCGCAGCGTCTCTTTGCCCGTATTTGAAAATGAACGCCCGTTTCGCACCTGAACATCTGCTGCGCCTGAAGCCCGTCCGCCCTGCCCTGGCCCTGCTCACCGCTCTGCTCTGCTGGCTGGCCCCGCAACGCGCCACCGCCACCGTGGTCGCGATGACGGCGGCCCGGCCCTCCGTCGCCGCCGAGTTCAAGGCGCTGCAAGACCGTGACGAAGCCGCGCGCCAGGACATGAGCCGCTGGCTCCGCGAAACCGCCGCGCGCGACGAGCACCTGTCCGACAAGGATCCCCATGTCCTGAGCCTGCGCATGGAGCATCGCGGCCAGCTCGTCATCGCGGCTTACGCCGAGTTTCTGGCCCGCCATCCGCGCCACCCGGCCGCCCTGCAGGAGGAAGCGGGCTTCCGCACGGACCTCGCCGAGGACTTGGACGCCATCCGCCGTTGGGAGGAGGCCCGCACCCTGGATCCGGCCAGCCCCGCGCCGTGGAACCAACTGGCGCACACGCTGGCCCACCACGGGCGCACGGTTGACGCCTTCGTCTGCTTCGACAAGAGCCTCGATCTCTCGCCGCGGGAGGCGGTCTATTTCTTCGACTACGCCACGGCAATGCTGCTCTACCGCACTGTCGCCATGAGCCATTACCAGCTCACCGAGCCGGAAGTCTTCGAGCGCGTGCTGACCCTCTACCGGCGCGGCATGAAGCTGGAGCCGGAAAATTTTCAACACGCGGCCGACTATGCGCAGACCTTCTATCTGGTGAACCCCGCGCGCCCCGCCGAGGGCCTGGCCGCGTGGGAGCACGCCTTCAAGCTCGCGACGGACGATCTGGAACGCGACGAAGTCCGCACCCACTTGGCGCGCCACGCGATCCACACCGGCCGGCTGGGCGTCGCGCGCCTCTATCTGGACCTGGTGCAGGAACCCCAGTTTGAACCGGTGAAGGAATCCCTCCTGCGCCGGATCAACGACGCGAGCAAGGCCGGGAAGCCCGGCCCCCCGCCGCCCCGGTCCCCCGCCGCAGAGTGAGCCGATCCCGCCCCGAGCCGCGCCGCGTGGGGGGAGTGATGCGGTTGGAAACCTGCTTGCCGGAAGGCCCAATTAAGCTACAGTGCCCGGCGATAGATGACAGCCCGCAATCCCAACCCAGCCACGCTTATGAACCCGCAGCCTTCCCGGCCAGTTCGCCACGCCTTCACCCTCATTGAACTGCTTGTCGTCATCGCCATCATCGCGATCCTTGCGGGGATGCTGCTGCCGGCGCTGGGCAAGGCCAAGCAGAAGGCCCACGATGTGGCGTGCAAGAACAACCTCAAAACTCTGGCGATGGCCGCCATCCTTTACGGACAGGACTACGATGACATCACGCCCATCACCTACGGGACGTCCGGAGTCATCGGCGCCTCAAACATCTGGTATCGGGCACTTGGCTTCTACGCTGGCAAAGCGGGCAATCTGGCTGCCGGACGTGCCGGCAAGGTATTCGAGTGCCCTGGCTTCAAGCCGATCGCCTCGCAGAACACCGCCGGATTCATCGCCAGCCTTGGCATCTGCTACGCCCAGAACCGCTACCTGACCACCATGCCTAACACCGTGGTGCGGTTCGCTCAGGTTGGCGATACGAGCGGCACTCAAATCCATGCGGATACGGACGGTTACAACGCAGTCAATTACCAGGACAACCTTGCGACCTTCCCAAGCGGCATCAATACCACACTCTACAGACACAATGGTGGCACTGAAACTAGTAGCATGGGGAACCAGTATACACGCGCTGCTCCCACGGGGTTGGGCCTTCCACGAGGTCCAATCTCCGGGACCGCCAACCTGAACTGGGTGGACGGCCATGTTTCAAACCTGAAGTGGACCAACAACATCACGCCGATGTTCACCATCCAGCGTGACTGAGGTCCGAGCATCCGCTCAAACGATTCTTCCCGTGCGGAATTCAGCCCCAGACCTTGGGCTTAAGGAGGCCCACGACTTGATCGTGTCCCTTTAGAACTTTTTTGCGCCGCCGGGTCAGGCCAGCTTTGTCAGTTCGCCGGTGCTGTCGCCGAGCTGCTGGGTCTTGATGTCCATGCGGTTGAGCAGGGAGAGCCAGAGGTTGTTCAGCGGCGTGTCCTTGGGATAGACGACGTGTTTCCCCGGCTGGAGCGTGCCGCAGCCGCGTCCGGCCAGGAGCAACGGGAGGTTGTCGTGGTTGTGCGCGTTGCCGTCGGAGTTGCCGCTGCCGTAGGCGAGCATGGTGTGGTCGAGCAGCGTGCCGTCGCCTTCCTTCACGGACTTCAGCCTGCCCAGCAGGTAGGCGAGCTGGGTGGTGTGGAAGCGGTTGATCTGCGCGATCTTCGCCTTCTTCTCCTCGCTGTTGCCGTGGTGCGACAACTCGTGGTGCCCCTCGCGGATGCCGATGAACGGATACGGCTTGTTGCTGCCCTCGTTGGCGATGACGAAGGTGCAGACGCGCGTGGTGTCGGTCTGGAAGGCCAGCACCAGGAGGTCGCACATGAGCTTGATGTGCTCCTCGTAGGTGGGCGGAATGCCGGCGGGCGTGGCGAAGCCTGCGGGAGCCTTCGGCTCGCCGAACTTGCCGGCGCGCTCGATGCGCTGCTCGATGTCGCGGATGGCGGAGAAATACTCGTCGAGCTTGCGCTGGTCGTTGCGGCCCAGCTTGCCGTTGAGGTCGCTGAAGTCGGCCTTCACCAAGTCGAGCACGCTCTTGCGCTGCGCGTCGCGCCTGGCGCGCTCGGCGGCGGAACCCGCGCCGAAGAGCCGGTCGAAGACGAGCTTGGGGTTCACCTCCTTGGGCTGCGGCTGGGTGGCCGAGCGCCAGGACATCGTGGAGGAATAAACGCAGGAGTAGCCGGAGTCGCAGTTGCCCGCCATCGAGCCGGCCTCGGTGCCGATCTCCAGCGAGGCGAGGCGGGTTTGGTCGCCGAGCCGGGAGGCGGCCACCTGGTCCACGGAGACGCCGGCGCGGATGTCGGTGCCGTCGGTCTTGCGGGGCTGGCAGCCGGTGAGGAACGCGGACAATGCGCGCGCGTGGTCGCCGCCGCCGTCGCCGTTCGCGCGGGCCTTGTCGGCGGTCAATCCGGTGAGAATGGAGAAGTCGCTGCGATACTGCGCGACGGGCTGGAGGATGGCGGGCAGGTCGGCGGACAACTCGCCCTCCGCCTTCGGCGTCCAGTCCGCCATGTTCTTGCCGTTGGGGACGTAAAGGAACGCCATGCGGTTGGGCGCGGCCTTGCTGGCGGGCGTGTTGCCGGCGGCCCAACTGGTCATCGGCCCCATCGCTTCGAGCCACGGAAGTGCGAGCGTGGCGCCGAGGCCTTTGAGCGCGGTGCGGCGGGAGAGGAGTGCTGCTTTCATGTTCAAGATTTCGTCGCCGGTTTGGACGGCGCGGCAGAAGAATCCTTCAGCCACAATCCCGCGGAAACGGGGCGGCCCAGGGCCGTTACGCCCCGACTTCCGCGCGCGCGTCCGCCGCGAGCGCGGTGCTGAGGTAACGCTCGCCGGTCGAGCACGCGATGGTGACAATGGTCTTGCCCTTGTTCTCGGGCCGCTTGGCGATCTCGATGGCGGCCCAGACGTTCGCGCCCGTCGAGATGCCCACGAGCAGACCCTCCTCCTTCGCCAGCCGGCGGGCCATCGCAAACGCGTCGTCGTTGGTGACCTGCACGCACTCGGTGATTTGCGCGGCACCCTTCGCGTCCTTGAGGTGGAGGTTGGCCGGCACGAAGCCCGCGCCGGTGCCCTGAATCTTGTGCGGGCCGGGCTTCACCGGCTCGCCCGCCAGCGTCTGCGAGATGACCGGCGAATCCTTCGGCTCGACGGCGACGGCGCGGAAGGACGGCTTGCGCGGCTTGATGACCTCGCAGCAGCCGGTGATGGTGCCGCCCGTGCCGACGGCGGCGACGAGGATGTCCACCTTGCCGTCGGTGTCGCTCCAGATTTCCTCGGCGGTGGTCTGGCGATGAACCTCGGGGTTGGCGGGATTCTCGAACTGCTGGGGAATCCACGAGTTCGGCGTGGCGGCGGCCAGCTCCTCGGCCTTGGCGATCGCGCCCTTCATGCCCTTGGCCCCTTCGGTGAGCACAAGTTTCGCGCCGAGCATCGCGAGCAGCACGCGCCGCTCCTGCGACATCGTCTCGGGCATGGTGAGGATGAGCTTGTAGCCCTTGGCGGCGGCGACGAAGGCGAGCGCGATGCCGGTGTTGCCACTGGTCGGCTCGATGATGACGGTGTCATGATTGAGCCTGCCGCTGCGTTCGGCGGCCTCGATCATCGCCATGCCGATGCGGTCCTTGACGCTGCCCAGCGGGTTGAAGAACTCGCACTTGAGGAGAAGCTGCGTGGCCGGGTCCACCCCGAGGCTGGCGGGGATGCGGTTGAGGCGGACGAGCGGCGTGTGGCCCACGGTCTCGACAATGTTGTTGTAAATGCGGCCCATAGATTTGTCGGTGTTGAAGCTGCGCTGAATTGTGGTCGCGATTGTGGGCGGCGGCGGGGAGGCGGCAAGGTTTTTCTCCGGGCCGCCCTCACGGAAGGCGGCTGGCTCGAAGGGTGACAAATCATGATCGTGGCCGCCATCATCGGCCTGCTCGCGGTCATCGCCATCCCGAACTTCGTGAAGACGCGCGCCACGGCGCAAAAGAACGGCTGCATCGGCAACCTCAAGCAGATTGACGGCGCGATGAACCAGTGGGCGGTCGAGAACAAGAAGGCGGCCACGGACACCTACTCCCTCTCGGACACCACCTTGCTGGCCTTCATCAAAGGCTCGCTCCTGCCCGTGTGTCCCGGCGGGGCACCTACTCCGCTTGTTCGGCGGTCACGGCCTCGTTAACGTGCAGTCTGTCCGGCAACAGCCACACGCTCTGACCGGCGCTTCGGACCTCATTGTGAACCCGCCGCCCGGCGCGGCGGGATTCGCCTTCAAGCAGTTGGCGATTGGCGCCAGGCAGCGCGCAATTCAGGCGGGGAGCAGCCACGTTGGCGCAGCGCGCGGAGGCTCAAGGCGTCATGCCGCTTGGCCAGGCGCACGCCCCGCTCGTCGGTCATCAGCGGGCAATGGAAGAACGCCGGGGCAACGAGGCCGAGCGCTTCGTAGAGCAGGAGCTGGCGGGCGGTGCTGGCCAGCAGGTCCGCGCCACGCACGACCTCGGTGATGCCCATCGCCGCGTCGTCCACGACACAAGCCAGTTGATAGGCCGGCAAGTCGTCGTTCCGCCAGACGATGAAATCCCCGAAGTCTTTTCCCGCCGTGAATGACTGCGGACCGAGCAGTCCGTCGAGGAATGTGATTGCCCGGCCGTCCGGCACCCGGAAGCGCCAGGAGGGTGACAAGTCGCCCCCGGCGTCCGCACGCACGTCACCTGTCACCTGCCACTTGTCACCGGTCACGGCTCTGCAAGTTCCCGGATAGACCGGCTCGTCCTCGCCTTGATGCGGCGCTTGCAAGGCACGCAGCACGTCCTGGCGCGAACAGGTGCAAGGGAAGAGGAAACCGCCCGCCCGGAGCTGCTCGAACGCGGCGCGGTAGAGCGGCATCCGCCCGCTCTGCTTGTAGGGCGCGTGCGGCCCGCCCACGTCCGGGCCTTCCTGCCACTCGCACCCAAACCAGCGCAGGTCTTCCAACATCGCGGTCATGAACTCCGGTTTGCAGCGCTGGCGGTCGAGGTCTTCGTTGCGGAGGATGAGCACGCCGCCCTGCTCTGTTGCGCGCTCCTGCGCCGTCCAAAAAGTGCGCGCATGGCCGAGGTGCAAGTAGCCGGTCGGTGACGGCGCGAGCCGGCCACGATAAGCGTGGGGCGGACATTCCTGTCCGCCGGGCGGAATCGAATGAATGGAGGGACCGACACCGAGGACGGGAGCGTCCCCGCCACGCGCGGAAGGCGCGGCGCTCATGCGACTTCCCCGGGATTGGCCGCCAACGCTTCCGCCATGCCGGGCAGGCGGAAGGGCAGAAGCCGCTGCACTTTGGCGCAGTTCATCGAGCTGTCCTGCGGGCGGGGCGGGCCGTGGTAGTTCTTGATCGTGTCGGGCTGCACCTGGCCGGGCAGCGCGGGCCAGCGCGACAGCAGGAGGCTGGCGATTTCCCAGCGCGACAGCTTGTCCGCGCCGCAGACATGAAAAAGACCGGCCGCCCGCTGCCGCAACAACTCCCACGTCGCGCGGGCGGTGACGAGCGCGGCGCCGGGGCTGCGAAACTCGTCGGTGAAAAGGGAAAAGTTTTTCCCCGCTGCGAGGTCGTTGCGCAGCAGCTCGTTGAAGGCGCGGTTGCCGGTCGGGGACTTGCCAAAATTCAGCGAGAGCCGCAGCACGGTGTGACGCGGGTTCGCCAGCACGATTTGCTCGGCGGCAACTTTGGTCTCGGCATAGACGCTGACCGGATTCGGGGCGTCGGTCTCGACGTAGCCGCCGCGCTCGCCGTCGAACACGAGGTCGGAGGAGTAGAAGAAGAAAGGCAGGTCGGCGGCGAGTTCCGCGAGCCAGCGGGTGGCCTCGACATTCAGCTCCCGGGCCGCCTCCGGTTCGCGCTGGCACGCCGGCGGATGCGCGATGGCGGCGCAGTGGATGACGGCGTCGGGCCGGTCGGCCTGGAAGCGTGCGCGAACTGCCGTGAAGTCGGTCAGGTCCAGTTCCCCGCGCCGCAAACCGAGAATTCGCCAGTCAGGAGCAAACTGCGGCGCGGTCTTGAGCAGGTAGCTGCCGAGCAATCCGCCGGCTCCGGTGATCCAGACTCGGGGCGGATTCATGGGTGCAGACCTCGAATGGCCGAAGCGGTGCTTGTCGAGCTCAGTCGGAAAGCCGCTTCGTCAGATCACCGTAGGCGTCAATGCGCCGGTCGCGCAGGAAGGGCCAGTGCGTGCGCGTCACGTCCACCTTCGCGAGGTCCACGGGGACGAGGAGGTTCTCCTCCTGATCCACGCTGGCCTTGGCGAGGATTTGACCGCTGGTGCCGGCGACGAAGCTCTGGCCCCAAAACTGAATGCCATCGCCGCCGATGGGCGTCTCCAAACCGATGCGGTTGGCGACCGCGACGTAGCAGCCGTTGGCGACGGCGTGGCTGCGCTGAATGGTCTCCCACGCGCCGTGCTGGTTCACGCCGTATTCCGCCTTCTCGCTCGGATGCCAGCCAATGGCGGTCGGGTAGAAGAGGATTTCCGCGCCTTGCATCGCGGTGAGACGGGCGGCCTCGGGATACCACTGGTCCCAGCAAATCAGCACGCCGATCTTCGCATAGCGCGTCTGCCAAGCCTTGAAGCCGAGGTCGCCGGGTGTGAAGTAAAATTTCTCGTAGAAGAGCGGGTCGTCCGGGATGTGCATCTTCCGGTAGATGCCCAGCAGCGAGCCGTCCGCGTCAATGATCGCGGCCGTGTTGTGGTAGAGGCCGGAGGCGCGCTTCTCGAACAGCGACGCGACGATCACGACCTTGTGCTTCTTGGCTAGTTTGCAGAAGGCATCGGTGCTGGGGCCGGGGATGGACTCGGCGAGCTTGAAGTTCGCGTGATCCTCGCTCTGGCAGAAATACTGCGAGCGGAAGAGTTCCTGCGTGCTGATGATTTGCGCGCCGGCCTTGGCACAACGCTCCACCTGCGCGAGGGTTTTCTTGAGATTCTCCGCCGGGCTGGCGGAGCAACTGGTCTGGACCAGACCGAGCGTGACGGTCGAATCGGAACGCGGACGCTTCATGGCCGGCTAGATTTTCGCGACGCGCGGGGTGCGGTCAATGCGCTCGGTCTTGCCCTTGGAGTTTTGGATCTGCTTGTAATCCACCTGCCCGAAGAGCTGCCGGATGAAGCGCCCCATCGTCTCGTTCGTGGGGCCGTAGCCGGCGTGGTAGATGTAGTGCTCCAAGTCGTGCAGCAGCTCGTCGGCATTGGGGTAGCGGCGGGCGAGGTCACGCTCCAGGCACTTGTGCAGCACCTTGTTCAACTGCTCGTCAATGCGCGGGTCCAGCGTGCGGAAGTCCGGGATCGCCATGTTCTGCACCCGCTCGCGCGACTCGCTCATGCTCGCGCCCTTGAAGATGTTGTGCCCCAGGAGCAACTGCGCCAGCACGATGCCCACGGAGAAGATGTCCGAACGCTTGTCGGTGATCTGGAAGTTCGACTGCTCGGGACTCATGTAGTCCACCTTGCCGGCGACGACCTCGCCCTCCTGGTCCTGCAGGAGGCCGCGCGCCTTCGCGATGCCGAAGTCGGTGATCTTCACGTCGCCCTCGAACGCGATCATCACGTTCTTCAGGTTCACGTCGCGGTGCACGATGCCCAGCGGCTTGCCGTCCTTGTCGGTCTTCGCATGGGCGTAGGCGAGGCCGCGCGCGATGCGGCTGGCGATGAACACGGCCAGCTCCTTCGGCAACTGCCGGTTCTGCTCATTGCACTTCTGGATGAACTGCTCGACGTTCGCGCCGCGAATCATCTCCATCGCGATGAAGAACATCCCGTCCGTCTCGCCCAGGTGGTAGGTCTGGACGATGTTGGTGTGGATGAGGTCGGCGACCAGCTTGGCCTCGCCGATGAAATTCTCGATGAACAGCTTCTGGTTCGCGTAGCTCTGGCGAATCACCTTGATGGCCACGCGCTTGATGAAGCCGCTCGCGCCATGCTGCTCCGCCTCATAAACCACCCCCATGCCGCCCTCAAAAATCTTGTTTACGATTTTGTAGCGGACCGGGCACTGAATGCTGAAGAGACCAAGCACGCGAAAACGACACTTAAAATCAGGCTGCCAGTCAAGCTCCGTCGGGCGCAGGGGGACGATTTCCGCCTACAGAAAACCCGCAATATCAACGTGCAACGCCCCCCCACCCTACTTGTCCCGAACGAGCAGGTAGTGGGCGAGCGCGGCGAGCGCGGCGGCCCGGCCCTTGAACGGCTTCAAGGCGGCGAAGGCCTTGCCCGTGAGCTGCCGCGCAATCCTCCGGCTTTTCTCCAGCCCCACGATGCTCGGATAGGTCGCCTTCTGCGCGGCCACGTCCTTGCCGGCGGTCTTGCCGAGCTGCTCGCTGGTCTGCGTCACGTCGAGGATGTCGTCAATGACTTGGAAGGCCAGGCCGACATGGTAGCCGAAGTCCGTGAGCGCCTGAAGCTGCGCGGGTGTGCAGTTCGCGCTCATGCCGCCGAGGCGCGCGGCGCAGCACAGCAGCGCGCTGGTCTTGCGCTCGTGGATGTAGCGGAGTTCGGCCACGCCGAGCTTCCTGCCCTCGCCCTCCAGGTCCGCGACCTGCCCGGCGATGAGCTGCAACGAGCCGCTGGCCTTCGCCACTTCGAGCACGAGGTCGCGGTGCGAATAACGCGGCCAGCCCTTCGCCAGCGCGGTGATTTCAAACGCCTGCGTGAGCAGCGCGTCGCCCGCCAGCACGGCGATGCCCTCGCCGAAAACCTTGTGGTTCGTCGGCTTGCCCCGGCGGAAATCGTCGTTGTCCATCGCCGGCAGGTCGTCGTGGATGAGCGAGTAGGTGTGGATGCACTCGACGGCGCACGCGAGCGGCAGGGCGTCCGCCTCCCGTCCGCCGCAGGCCTCCGCCGCCGCGAGGGTGAGCGCGGGGCGCATCCGCTTGCCGCCGGCGAAGAGCGAGTAACGCATCGCCTTGTGAATGGTCGCGGGCCTGGCCTTCTCGGGCGGGAGCAGGGCGTCGAGCGCGTCGTTGACGGCGGCGCTCTTGGCGTCGAGCCAGGCGGACAGGTCAAAAGGGGCTTGGTGACGCGCTCCGGCGCGCGTGGCGGTCGTCGGCATGGGCGTGGTTGTAGGAGAAGGGCAGGGGCGGCGCAAGCGGGAGTTCGGCCGGAGCAGTCACCAGTCCGGCGGGCAGCCTGCAAAGGCCGCCTTCGGCGCATCCGATTACTTCACCCTGAGCTTGGCGAGGTAGACGTCGTTGCCGCCCGCGCTGGTGACGGCGTGCGAACCGAACTTGGCGGGGCCGCTGATGTTGCCGGAGAGGTAGAGGTTGCCCTGCGCGTCCGCGACGATTGTGTAGGCGTTGTCGCCCTTCTCGCCTCCGCCTTGCGTGAGCCAGCGTAGCGTCCCGGCGCGGTCGAACTTCGCGACGTAAATCTCCGTGCTGCCGCTGCTCGTGATGGAAGCGCCCGCAACTTCCGCCGTGTCGGTGAACTCGCCGGTGAGAAACGAGTTGCCCGCGCCATCGGTGGCGATGCCCAGCCCGTAATCCACGCGCGGCCCGCCGCCCGTGCGCGTCCAGAGACGTTTGCCGCTGGGGTCGAGGCTGGTGAGGAGCAGGTCGCTGTCGCCGTGGCTGGCGACGGTGCGGTCGCCGAGCTTGAGCGCGCCCTTGAACATGCCGGACGCCCAGACGTTGCCCGCACGGTCGCAGGTGATTTCGTGAACCATCGCATTCGTGCTGCCGTGGCCCTCGTGAATCCACGCGACCTTGCCCTCAGGATTGAACTTCGCGATCAGCACATCGCGGCCCGATGCGTTGGTCAGCGAGAGGCCGCCCAGCGTGCCCGCGCCGCCGCTGGAGCCGCCCACGTAGGCGTTGCCCGCGCCATCCACCGCGATGCCGTGACCGCTGCCGCGCGCGTTGCCCACGGCGGTCTTGGCCCAGAGGAGTTTCCCCGATGTGTCGTAGCGCGCGCAGAACAGATGCGCACCCCCGGCGGCAACAATCTTCAATTCGCCAAACGACCCGTCGCCCACCAGCGCGCCGGTCACGAACACTCCGCCGCGCCCGTCCACCGCGATGCCGTGCCCGTAATCGTAGCCCTTGCTGCCGGCGGCGCGGACCCAGAGCAGCTTGCCGTCGGGATCATACTTGGCGACGAAGATGTCGTAATCTCCCGCGTTGTGGATCGCGACGCCGCTGAACGTGGCGTTCGTGCTCTGGTAGTGGCCGGTGACGTAGCAATTGCCGGCGGAGTCCGTGGCGACGCCGTAGCCCCGGTCAATGCCGCTGCCGCCCGCGCTGCGCGCCCAGAGGAACTTTCCATCCGGGGAGCACTTCGCGATGAAGAAGTCCATGTCCCCCGCGCTGGTCAGCGTGTGCCCGCCGAATTGCGACGTGCCCACGAACTCACCGGCCAGGAAGACATTCCCGCGCGTGTCCACCGCGAGACAGCGGGTCTTGTCGTGGCCCTTGCCGCCGGCGGAAATGGCCCAGGCGAATTCAGGTGCGGCTTCGGGCAGCGACGCGGCGGGAAGGGTTGCTGCGAAACCGGCGAAGGCCAGCAGCACAGCGATGGGACGCAGATTCAACATGCGCGTTGGACGCGGGCCGGCGGGAAGCCGCTTCAAGCCGTCTTTGACAATTCGCCGCGCTTCGCAAACATTGCGTCACTTTTTCCGGTCAGCCGGAGGCGGATGAAATCCACTGTCGCCACAACTGAAGAGCACAAACAGGTCTGCGACCTTTGCGGAAGCGGGCGGCACCAGGTTTTTGCCACGCGCGGGCGCGGCGGCTCGAAGCTCACCACGGTCATCTGCGAGGACTGCGGGCTGGTCTATACGAACCCGCGCCCGACCGAGCGCGAGAACTCGAAGTTCTACCACACGAGCTACTGGGGCGCTTACAAGAACCAGTCCATGCCGGACGAGAGCTTCTTCCGCCGGCGGCTGCCGAAGATTCGCCCGATGCTCGCGCAACTCCGGCCTTATCTGAAGCCCGGCGTGCGGGTGCTGGAGATTGGTTGCAGCGTCGGCGCGCTGCTCTGGAGCATGAAGGAAGTCGTCGGCTCCACGGGGCACTTCACCGGCATCGAGCCGCACGAGGGCCACGCGCAGTTCGCGCGCGAGAAGAAGGGCCTCGACGTGCATAACGGGCTGCTGGAAGAGGTCTCGCACAAGCTCAAGCCCGCGAGCTTCGACCTCGTGGTGATGAACCACGTCCTCGAACACACCATCAGCCCGACCGCGACGCTGACGACCATCAAGAAGCTGCTCAAGCCCCACGGCCACTACGTCGTCGAGGTGCCCAACGTCGAGGCGCCCGGCTCGCGGCTCTCGCACTTCTTCCACGTCGCGCACCACTACAGCTTCTCGCCGCGCACGCTGCACCGGCTCGCGCAAAAGACCGGCTTTGCAGTCAAGCGCGTGGACTCGCTCGACGGCGACCTGCCCGGCACGCGGCTCAACGCCGTCTTCGAGAAACCCACCTCCGCCGAGGCCGGCGTGACCACGCGCTTCATCCGCGACGACCCGAACGAACGCGCCGCCGCGCTGCGCCGCTACGAGCGCTGGTATTGGCTGACCGCCGCCAGCTTCCGCAAGAAAATCACCCACTGGCAGCGGCATCGGATGTGAGGGGAGCGCCGGTGTCCAACCGGCGTGGTCCGAACGCGCAGGTTGGACACCTGCGCTCCGCCGCGCGTGACCAGGGAGAGAGCACCTTGTGGATGTAAGGAATCACCGCCCGACCCGACTCATCCCCGGCGATGCGGACAATAAACTTTCAAACAAATCCGAGCCGCAGCCATCATACTGTCATGCGAAACGGGTTTCTTGCGCTGGTCGGCTGCTGTCTGCTCGGCTGGTTCGCGCCCCCAGCCAACGCGGCCGCCACCAAGGTTGACCTCCTGCTGGACAAGGACGCCGCCAAGCCCGGTGACACTGTCCTCGTGGGCGTGCGCCTCACGATGGCCCCGCGCTGGCACACCTACTGGCGCAACGGCGGTGATGTCGGCTTCCCGACGAAGATCGTTTGGGAACTTCCGGCAGGCGTGACCGCCGGAGAAATCCAGTGGCCCGTGCCGGGCAAGTATTTCGCCAATACCCTGACCAGCTACGAATACGCGAAGGAGGCGGTGCTGCTCGTGCCACTCAAGCTCGCCGCCAATGCGCCCGCCGGCAGTCACGAGCTGACCGCGAAAGTTTCCTGGCTCGAATGCGAGACGGGCGGCTCCTGCGTGCCGGCGAAACAGACGGCCAAAGCCACACTGAATGTCAGCCCCGAATCCAAGCCCTCCGCCTCCGCTGCGCAATTCCCCGGCTGGCAGAAGTTCCTCCCAACGCAAAAGCCCAACCTCGTCGCCTCCGCCCGCTGGGAAGCGCCCGCCGGCACGAATGAGTCGCGCGCACTGCTCGTTGAGTGGAGCACCAGCACGCCGAAACCGGACTTCTTCCCCTACGGCGGCGAGGGCTTCGAGGTCGCCGGCCCGACGGAAGTCGTGAGCAACGCAGGCGGCAAGGTCGTTCTCCGCAAGCAGGTGAAGAAGACCGAGGGCGACTGGCCCAAGCAACTGCTCGGCCTGCTCGTCGAGCGCGCGGACGAACCGCATCCCACCGGCTACGAGGCCAACCTTGTTCTCAGCGACGGGAGTCCAGCCGCCCCCTCCGCTGCCAGCAAACAAACCCCGACGCCCTCCCCTGCCCCGCCTGCTGCGAGCGGAGAGGTCACATCGTTCGGCCACGCGCTGCTCCTCGCGTTCCTCGGCGGCCTCATCCTGAACATCATGCCGTGCGTGCTACCGGTCATCGCGCTCAAGATTTTCGGCTTCGTGAATCAGGCGAAGGAATCGCCCGCGCGCGTGCGGATGCTGGGCTTGGTCTATTGCCTCGGCGTGCTCGCCTCGTTCGTCGTGCTCGCGGGCGTCGTCATTGGCGTGCAGCAGGCGGGCAAGAATGCGAGTTGGGGGATGCAGTTCCAGAACCCCATCTTCCTCGTCAGCATGGTCACGCTCGTCACGCTCGTGGCGCTGAACTTGTTCGGGTTGTTTGAAGTTTCGCTCGGCAGCGGCGCGATGACCTCCGCCAGCGAGTTGGCCGGCAAAGAGGGTCCGACGGGCGCGTTCTTCAACGGCGTCCTCGCCACCGCGCTCGCCACGCCTTGCACCGCGCCGCTACTTGCGCCTGCGCTGGGCTTTGCGTTCGCCCAACCGCCGTTCCTTATCCTCCTGCTCTTCCTTGCCATCGGGGCTGGCCTCGCCCTGCCTTACCTGCTGCTCACGTTCCAGCCCGCGTGGCTCAAATTCCTGCCCAAGCCCGGCAACTGGATGGTTCACTTCAAACACGCGATGGGCTTCCCGATGCTCGCCACGGCCATCTGGCTGCTGTGGGTTTCCACGCGCATCTTCGGACGCGACGGGGCGCTCTGGCTGGGACTGTTCCTCGTCGTGCTCTCGCTCGCGGTGTGGATTTGGGGCGAGTTCGTCCAGCGCGGCGGCGAGCGGCGCGGCCTCGCGATGGGCCTGAGCCTGCTGCTGGCCGGCGGCGCTTACGCCTACGCGCTCGAAGGCCAGTTGCATTGGCGCAATCCCGCGAAACCCGCCGAAGCCGGAGCCATGGCGAAGTCCAGTCCCGACGGCATTGACTGGCAGCCGTGGAGCCTCGACGCCGTCACCAAGGCCCGCGCCGAGGGCCGCGTCGTCCTCGTGGACTTCACGGCGGACTGGTGCTTCACCTGCAAGGCGAACCTCAAGAGCAGCCTCGAAATCGCCGCGACGCAGAAGAAGCTGAAGGAGCTGAACGCCGTCGCGCTGCTCGCCGACAACACGCTGGAGACGCCCGCCATCGTCAGCGAACTGAAGAAGTTCGGCCGCGCCGGCGTGCCGATGGTGCTGGTCTATCCCCGCGATCCGAAGGCCGAGCCGATGCTTCTGCCCACGTTGCTGACCCCAAGCATTGTCCTCGAAGCCTTGGACAAGGCGGCGAAGTGAAGTGCCGGCGACTTGCAGTCGCCGTCGGTTGGATCCGAACACGCAACGCGGCGACTGCAAGCCGCCGACACGGGACAAAGCCCTTCCTCGAAAAGAAAAACGCGAAGGCGTTCACCTTCGCGTCTTCCGCTCCGGCCGGCCGCCGGGAAATCAGTGATGATGCTCGTCGCTGGGCGGCAGGCAGCCGAACTTGCCGATGACGGCGACCAAGCCGACCACCACAATGAGCAGCGGGAACCACGACGGCGACTTGGGATGCACCGTCATGAAGATGCCGCCACCCAGAATCACCCCGATGACCAGCCACGCGAGAATCGCTTTGAAAAACGTCATGGCGCGGAGAGTAGCGAAGGCCTCGTTTCTGGCAAGCGCCGCTTTTGCGTTTGCGGCGGCACCATCGCGGGGCTAGAAACTCCTCCCACCATGTTTGGCGAAATCAAAAACTTCCACGGCGAGCGCATTGACCACACCTTTCACCAAGGCGATGCGAACTCGAAAAACCTCGTCCTCCTCGGCCACGGCGTGACCGGCAACAAGGACCGGCCGTTCATTGTCGCGCTCGCCGAGGCGCTCGCCGCCGCCGGCGTCAACGCGCTGCGCTTCTCCTTCGCCGGCAACGGCGCGTCCGGCGGCCAGTTCACCGACGCCACCATCTCGAAGGAAGTCGCCGACCTCGGCTCCGTGCTGGACGCCTACGCGGGCTGGAACGTCGGCTACATCGGCCACAGCATGGGCGGCGCGGTGGGCGTGCTGCGCGCCAGCCAGGACCCGCGCATCCGCCTGCTGGTGTCGCTCTCCGGCATGGTGCGCACGGCGGCCTTTGCACAGCGCGAGTTCAGCACGGTGAAGCCGGGCGCGGGCTTCATGTGGGACGACGAGCAATGCCCGCTCTCCCAAGCCTACATGGACGATCTCACGCAGATCGGCACCGTGCTCGACGCGGCGCCGAAGATCAAAGTCCCGTGGCTGCTCGTCCACGGCACGGAGGACGACGTGGTGCCCATCCAGGACTCGAAGGACATCCTCATCCGTGCGGGCAACGACGTGAAGTTCGTCGTGCTCCAAGGCTCGAACCACGTCTTCGCCGGCGACTTCACGAAGCCGATGGTGGAAACGGTGGTGGGCTGGGTGAAGGCGCGGTTTGCGTGAGGCGGTGGGTTTGATGAAGCCGGCGGGGTGAGGCCTTCGACGCCGTTGCGCCGCGACGCGCGTTCGCTACACTCGCGCGCGTGAAAACCCTGCTTACCGCTCTCGCCCTCGCGCTCTTCGCCACGACTGCCGCCGCCGCTCACGCCAAGCCCAACATCCTCTACATCCTCTGTGACGACCTCGGCTATGGCGACGTGAATTGCCTCAACCCGCAGGGCAAAATCGCCACGCCGCATCTGGACAAGCTCGCCGCTGGCGGGATGTATTTCACCGACGTTCACTCCAGCTCCTCCGTCTGCTCGCCCACCCGCTACGGCGTGATGACGGGCCGCTACAACTGGCGTTCCAAGCTCCAGTCCTTCGTTCTCGGCGGCCTCAGCCCGCGCCTCATCGAGCCGGGCCGGATGACGGTGGCTTCGCTGCTCAAGCAGCACGGCTACCACACCGCCGCCGTCGGCAAATGGCATCTCGGCATGGACTGGGTGAAGCTGCCCGGCAAAGACGTGGCCGAGCTGAACATCGAGTCGCCCGACCAGGTGCACAACGTGGACTACGCGCAACCCATCAAGAACGGCCCGAACAGCGTCGGCTTCGACTACTACTTCGGCATCAGCGCCTCGCTCGACATGGTGCCTTACACGTTCATCGAGAACGACCGCGTCACCAAGCTCCCGACCGCGGACAAGGACTTCCCCCTCTTCCTCGGTCGCGCCCAAGGCAAGTGCCGCCTCGGCCCCGCCGCGCCCGACTTCGAGGTCGAGGACGTGCTGCCGACGTTGACGGCCAAGGCCATTGACTACGTGAAGTCCCGCGCCCGCAGCCCGGTGAAGAAGGAGCAGCCCTTCTTCCTCTACCTCCCCCTCGCCTCGCCGCACACACCCATCGCACCCACGAAGGAATGGCAGGGCAAGAGCGGCCTGAACCACTACGCCGACTTCGTCATGCAGACTGACCACGCCATCGGGCAGTTGCTCGCGGAACTGGACAAACAAGGTCTCACCGAGAACACCCTCGTCATCGTCACCAGCGACAACGGCTGCTCGCCGCAAGCCGACTTCCCTGCGCTGCTTGCGAAAGGCCACAGCCCGAGTCACGTCTTCCGCGGCAACAAGGCGGACATTTTTGACGGCGGGCATCGCATCCCGTTCCTCGTCCGCTGGCCCGCGCGCGTGAAGGCCGGCGGCAAGTCCGACCAACTGCTCTGCCTCACCGACTTCATGGCCACCGCTGCGGACATCGTCGGGGCCAAACTCCCTGCCACCGCCGCCGAGGACAGCGTAAGCTTCCTCCCGGCATTGCTCGGCCAGGCCAAGTCCCCGCTCCGCGAAGCCGTCGTCCACCACTCCATCAACGGCTCCTTCGCCATCCGGCAGGGCAACTGGAAGCTCGAACTCTGCCGCGACTCCGGCGGCTGGAGCGACCCGCGACCTGGCACGCCGAAGGCCGTGGGCCTGCCTGCCATCCAGCTTTTCGACCTCGCCAAGGACATCGGCGAGCGGGCCAACGTGCAGGACCAGCATCCCGACGTCGTCGCGCGCCTGACGAAGCTCCTCGAGAAATACGTCGCCGACGGCCGCAGCACTCCCGGCGCGCCACAGAAGAACGCGGTTGAAGTGAAGCTCGTGAAAAACACACCGCCCGCCGCAGCGAAAAAGAAGTAGGACAGCGCGTCCCCGTATGAGACGACGTGAGGAGGCTCACTTCAAGCGCCGGAGCCAAGTCAGTCAGAGACTCGTCACCTCGTCTCCTACGCCCCGACTTGCCGCCGCGCCTGCATTTCGCCATCCTCGCGGCACTTTTTGATTATGCGTTCTCTCCTCATTGGCATTGATTCCGGCACGCAATCCACCAAGGCCCTCGTCGTGGACGCGAAGTCCGGCAAGGTGCTCGGCAGCGCGTCCGCTGCTTACGACCTGATTCCCAATCTCCCGCCCGGCGCGAAGGAGCAGCATCCGCACACTTGGCGCGGCGCGACCGCGAAGGCCATCAAGGACGCGCTCAAGCAGGCCAAGGCCAAGGCCAGCGAGGTCGTCGCCATCGGCGTCAGCGGCCAGCAGCACGGCTTCGTGCCGCTCGACAAGGCCGGCGAAGTCATCCGCCCCGCCAAGCTTTGGTGCGACACTTCAACCATCGTCGAGTGCGAGGAACTCACGGCGAAGCTCGGTGGGCTCAAGGGCGCGAGCAAGGCCGTGGGCAACGCGATTCTCCCCGGCTTCACCGTCCCGAAAATTCTCTGGCTCAAGAAGCACGAGCCGAAAAACTTCGCCAAGCTCGCCACCGTCCTGCTCCCGCACGACTATCTGAACTTCTGGCTCACCGGCGAACGCGTGATGGAATACGGCGACGCCAGCGGCACCGCCATTCTCGACGTGCGCAAACGCAAGTGGTCCGACGCCGTGCTCAAGGCCGTCGGCGGCGACCTCGCCGCGAAGCTCCCGCGCCTCATTTCCAGCGACCAGCCTGCGGGCCAGCTCTCCGCCGCGACAGCGAAAGAACTGGGCTTGAACCCCGGCGTGCTCGTCAGCGCCGGCGGCGGTGACAACATGATGGGCGCGATTGGCACCGGCAACACGCGCGCGGGCATCGTCACCGCGAGCCTCGGCACCAGCGGCACCATCTACGCCTGCGCGGACAAGCCGGTCGTGGACCCAGCCGGCGAAATCGCCGCGTTCTGCGACAGCACGAACCATTGGCTGCCCCTGCTCTGCACGATGAACGTCACCGTCGCGACCGAGATGATGCGCCGCGACTTCGGCTACACGCACGAGCAGTTCGAGGCCAAGGCCGCGAAAGTGCCCGCCGGCTCGCGTGGCCTGCTGCTGTTGCCCTACCTCGAAGGCGAGCGCACGCCCAACGTCCCCGACGGCTGCGGCACGATGCTCGGCATCAATCCCGGCACCTTCACCGCGAGCCACTACTGCCGCGCCGCGTTCGAGGGCGTCACGCTCGGCATGAACTACGGCCTGCGCCGCCTCGCCGAACTCGGCGTGAAGGCGAAGCAAATCCGCGCGACCGGCGGCGGCGCGAAGTCGAAGCTCTGGCGGCAGATCATGGCCGACGTGTTCAACGCCGAGGTCGTCACGCTCAAGGTCGGCGAAGGCGCGGCCTACGGCGCGGCGTTGCAGGCGCTCTGGTGCTGGCGCTTGCAGGCGGGCGAGAAGGTCAGCATCGCGGACATCACGGACGAGTTCGTCACGCTGAACAAAGCCGAGACCGCCGAGCCGGACGCGAAGAACGTCGCCGTCTATCGCGAGTTGCAGGCGTTGCAGGACGAGACTTCCAAGGCGCTGCGTGGCGTGTTCAAGCAGCACCGCGCCTTCGTGCTGCGCTGACCCACATGGAACTCGACGCCGTCCAACGCGCGGCCCAGGAGCAGTTCGCCCGGCAGAGCGGGCGCTACGGCAAGGGCCACATCCTCGAAAACGTCGCCGACGTGGCGGACGCGCTGTCGCAGATTTCGTTGCCCGCCATCGCCGACGTGCTGGATGTCGCCACCGGCGGCGGGCACACGGGCCTTCACCTCGCCAGCCTCGGCCACCGCGTCACGCTCGCAGACATTGCCGCGCCGATGCTGGAGAAGGCGGCGGCGCTCGGCGCTTCACGCGGTCTGACCGTGCGGACCCGCCAGCATCCGGCGGAGGAGTTTCCCTACGGCGACGCGAGCTTCGACCTCGTGACCTGCCGTGTCGCGCCGCACCACTTCAGCTCGCCGGAGTCCTTCGTGCGCGAGACGGCGCGCGTGCTGCGGCCCGGCGGGCACTTCCTGCTGATTGACGGCAGCGTGGAGGACGGCCAGCCCGAGGCAGAGGAATGGCTGCACCAAGTCGAGAAGCTCCGTGACCCGAGCCATCACCGCTTCGTGACGCCCGGCACATGGACGAAGTTCTGCGAAGCGGCCGGCTTGAAGGTGAAGCGCGCCACGCTCGCGCCGATGAAGCAGCCGGACCTGAACTGGTATTTCGACTGCGCCGCCACGTCGCCGGAGAACCGCCGCCTGGTGCTCGACCTCGTCGCCCACGCCCCTGAGTCCGCCCGCCACCTGTTCCGCCTTGCCGAGGAGGACGGCAAAATCATCTGGTGGTGGCAGCGGTTGACGCTCATCGCGGCGCGGTGATGCGCTGCGGAGTGCGGCTCAAACCAGTGACATCCCGCGCGGGGCCTGCACGACAATGGTGCCGGCGATGGTGTCGTGCCATGCGCGCTTCTCGCGGCTCCAACCGGCCCAGAAGAAGCCCAGCCCCAGCGCCAGCAGCGAGAACACGCTTGCCAGCACGCGCACGAAGGCGACCGCGAAGGTCATGGGCCGCCCGTCTTCGCGGATGATTTTCAGGCCGAAGACAATGCCGCCGATGGTCGTGCCTTTCCATGTCCACAGGACGATGTGGTAGAGGAACCAGAACGGGGGGAACAGAAGCCCTTTGCTCAGGATGGCCGCGATGGCCCCGACCAGCAGCGCGTCCAGCAGCGTAGCCACGAGCCGCCGCCAAAAGCCCACGCGCGGCAGCGCGGCTTCGTCGGCGGCCCCGAGCGCGTCGGTTGGCACCGGCGGCATCTCACCGGCGGGCCGTTGGTTTTCCTTGCCGAGGTGCTGCACCGCCGCCACGACCACTGCGCCGAGGCCGAGCAGGGTCGTCGTGCCCCACACGAACGCGCCCAGCACGGGCACCATGTAAAGCAGGCCGAGCAACGCGATGCCCGTGATCAGCGCAAGCAGGCCGTTCTCCAGGCAGCCGGGCCGCACCTGCCGCCCAAGCTGGTGCCCGACGAAGCGCAGCACCGCCGCCTTGCCCACCAGCACCGCCACGGCGAAGGCCATCACCACCAGCGGCAGCAGCAGCGCGCCGATGCCGGTCGCCACCAGCAGGACGCAAACCGGCGCAAAGAGAATGCTCGCGAGCAGCCCGCTGAACAGCGACGTGACCGGCCGTTCCTGCAAGGTGCCGACACCCGCCTGCACTGACGCGGGGAACACGATTTGGAACAGCAGATACACCAGCGCGAACATCCCCACCGCCACCCACGCCCACGACACCCCCGGCGGCAAGGGTCGCAGCAGCAGCACGCCCTGGGTGAGGTAATCCGTGGCCCAGCGCAGCTTCGGGAACCAGTCCGACGTGCCGAACTCGACGGGCCGGAAGGCGAGCTTCGCGCCGGGGGATCGCTCCACCGCGCAGCCGATCAGGAAGGTCTTCCCGCGCACGTCGGCCTCCGGGCCGAGCTTCACCTTGCCAAACAACACCACGAGGTCGCGGTCAATCCGGCCATTGATGATCACCTCGCTGGCAAACGACGTGAACTGCCGGCGCACGACGCCGTTCATCGTGCCGCGCCCAAAGAACACCGCCGCCTCAGTGGCCTCCTCGTCCGCGCGGATCTCGAGGTCGGTAAGCACGCGGATGACCTCGCGCAGCTCCTTGGGATTGGCGGAGTCGGTCTGCCCGAACGCGGACCACGCGAAGAACTGAAGCACGGCAAGGGCGAGGGACAGGACATAGAACACAGCAGGCCGACGCAGGTAGGGCGGGGTGTCCTCACCCCGCCGCTGGCCACCCACGAGCCACTGTCGCTCGGCGGCGCGGTGAGGACACCGCGCCCTACCGACTGCGTGCTCTGCGAGGCCGTCGTTGAAACACGATGCGACTTGGGTGTTCGGATAAATGTCTGGCTTCATGTTCAGGCAGTCGCTCGGCGTTGGCAGGCACAGCGATAGAAGACCGTTCCCAACGCGATGGCGCAGAGGTAAGAGGCGGCCAGCAGCGCGCCGACGGCCAGCAGCGCCGGGGTCGGAATCGCGCGTCCCAGCAAGGACAACGCATTCCCCAGCGCGCCGACGACACCCCACGCCTCCGAGGCGGAGCCGGCCAGACCCAGCAGCAAATCCAGGTTCAGCAGCAGCAGCCCGACGCCGACGAGCGTCGCCAGCATGACTCCCGTCGCCGCACCGGCGAGCCGGCGGATGGCGCGCGGCCACTCGAACCAGCTCCGCTCCCACCACGCGCGGCGGAGCGCAGGTGTCCAACCTGCGTCGGCGAGGGCGGACGAAACCCGCAGGTTGGACACCTGCGCTCCACGCGCGAGGGCGGCAAGCACGTTGGGGACGAGTTCCGCAGGCGCGGGACACGGTGGCAGTTTTCGCAGTTCCAAGTGCAGCGCGACAGCCAGTTTGTCTTCAGTTTCCGGGTGCATGGTTGGGCAATGCTTGTGTTGGGAGCGTGTCGTGCCGGGCGGTGAGTTCGCCTTCGACGCTGAGTTGCAGCGCGCGGCGGAGGGAATCGCGTCCACGATGAATGTCGGTCTTCACCTTGCCTAGCGAGACGCGGAGCTGCTGCGCGATGTCCTCGTAGCTGAGTTCCTCGAAGTGGTAGAGCACGAGCGGCACGCGCTGATGGGCGGGCAGGCGTTGCAGGGCACGCTCCAGAACAGCACGGCGCTCGGAGTCATCGTGCGCGGTCGAGTCGGCGGCGGGCGCGGGCAGCGAGGCGCTGAACTGCTCGCCGGTGTCGGCGTTGTCCAGTTCGGAAAAGAACCGCCAGCGTGCGCGGTAGCGTTCGAGATGGTTGAGGCAGAGGTTGCGCGTGACGGTCTTGAGCCAGCCGGGAGCGCGCTCGTTGTCACGGAGTTCGGCGAAGTGGGCGTGCGCGCGGAGAAAAACCTCCTGCGACACGTCCGCCGCGTCGGCCTCGCGGGCAAGCAGGCGGACGGCAATCGAAAAGACCATGTCCTGGTGGCGGCGCATGAACGCTTCAAACTCGCTGGTGTCTGTCATGGCTGCCCCGAACGGTTCGGGGCACTCTACCTGAACGACACACGGAGGGGAGAGAAGTTTCAGCTTCCGCCCTGCCCCAAGCCCGGTTCCACCGCCCCGGCGCTACTCCACCCGCGCCTCGCCGGCGCCCTTGACCACTTCGCCGATGAGCCACGCCCGGCGCTTCTGGCTGCGGATGAACTTGAGCGCCGCGTCCGCCTGCTCCGCCGCCACCACGGCCACCATGCCCACGCCCATGTTGAAGACCTGGTAAAGCTCCGCCTCGTCCACGCCGCCGCGCTCGGCGAGCAACTGGAACAGCGGCCCCATTTCCCAACTGCCCTTGCGGATGACCACGTCGCACTTCGCCGGCAGCACGCGGGGAATGTTGTCCACGAAACCGCCGCCAGTGATGTGCGCGAAGGCCTTCACCCGGTCGGGCCTGCCCGCGCGGTTGAACTTCTTGAGCAGCGCCTGCACGAGCGGCCCGTAGCTGACGTGGACCTTGAGCAGCTCATCGCCCACCGTGTTGTGCAGGTCGGGCACGAAGTCGCCCGGCTGAAACTTGAGCTGCTCGAACAGAATCTTCCGCGCCAGCGAATAGCCGTTCGTGTGCAGCCCGCTCGACGCGATGCCGATGACCGCGTCCCCACGCTTCACGGACTTCTGCCCGTTGAGCATCCGGGACTTCTCCACCACGCCCACGATGGTGCCGCTCACATCGTATTCGCCTGCCTGGTAAAAGCCCGGCATCTGCGCCGTCTCGCCGCCGATGAGCGTGCAGCCGTTGGCCGCGCAGCCGCGCGCGAAGCCCTTGATGATGTCCGTGAAGACGTGTGGCTCCAGCTTGCCCGTGCCGAGGTAGTCGAGGAAGAACAGCGGCTCCGCGCCTAGCACCGCGATGTCGTTGACGCAGTGGTTCACCAAGTCCTCGCCGATGGTGTCGTGCTTGTCCATCGCGAAGGCCAGCTTGAGCTTCGTGCCCACGCCGTCCACCGAGCTGACCAGCACCGGCTGCCGATACTTCTTCACGTCCAGCGCGAAGAGGCCGCCGAAGCCGCCGACCTTGCCGAGCACCTCGCGGCGATGCGTGCTGGCGAGGAGCTTGGGCAGCGTGCCCTTGACCTTGTTGCCCAAATCAATGTCCACCCCGGCGGCGGCGTAAGCTTTTTGTTTCATGCGCGAAGTCTGGTGGCGTCCGCCGGAGCGCCGGGCGGAACGCGAGGCGGCATCTTTCGGAATCCCCCGCCCCGCAGCAAGGCAAAGAATCGTCCGGCGCATGATGGATTGCTAGTTTCCACAGACCGAGGCAGTTTTCGCTTATCCAATGACCACGCCCCCGCCAGCCGCCGATGCCCCGTCCGTCGTGGCTGACCTCGTGCGCCGCGCGGAGGCGGCAGGCGCGAGTGACATTCATCTCCAGACCGCCGCTGACCGCAGCGCGCAGGTGAGCTTCCGGCTCGATGGCTTGCTCGCGCCCGTGCTCACGCTGCCAGCGGGCCTGGCCGAGCGCGTGTTCGGTCGCATCAAGTATCTCTCCCGGCTCCAGACGTGGCAGGATTCGTTGCCGCAGGATGGCCGCATCGAGCGCGCGGAGCTCGGCTCGCAGAACGACGTGCGCGTCGCAACCTACCCGACTGTGACCGGCGAGAAAATCGTCCTCCGCCTCTTCACTCAGACCACGCCGCCCGCGCTCGCGGAGCTTGGGCTGCCCGCCGATGTGCTGGCCGAGCTGGAAACTTTCCTCCGCCAGCCCGCCGGCCTGCTGCTGCTTACCGGCCCCGCCGGCAGCGGCAAGACCACGACGATCTACGCCTGCCTGCGCGCACTGCTCGCTCACGACACCCGCCACATCATCACCGTCGAGGATCCCGTCGAGCAAATCCTCCCCGGCGTGATGCAGACCGAGGTCAACGAAGCGCGCGGCCTCGGCTACGCGACCGCCGCGCGGCACCTGCTCCGCCAAGACCCGCAAGTCCTCGTGCTGGGCGAAATCCGCGACGACGAGACCGCCACGCTCGCCGTCCGCACCGCGCTCACCGGCCACCAAGTCATCGCCACGCTGCACGCCGGCTCATGTCGCGGTGTGTTCGAGCGGCTCTTTGTGATGGTGCCAGACCGCTCCGCCGTGACCGCCGCCGTTTCGCTCGTGCTGAACCAGCGTCTGCTCCGCCGTGTCTGCGCCGCGTGCGCCGGAGCCGGTTGCGAAGCCTGCCTCCGCACTGGCTACCATGGCCGCCTGCCGGTGGCCGAGTGGGTGCGCGTGAACGACGCCCTCCGCGCCGCTCTTCGCGAGCAAGGCCCGTCCGCCATCGCGCCGTCGGGTAAAGACCTGAGCACCCGCGCGCTTGCGCTCGTGGCGGAAAAGCTTACAACTGCCGCCGAACTCCACCGCGCCCTTGGCAACTGAACTCTTTCCAACCACTGATGAACACGGATGCACACGGATGGGGACAGAGCCGGAAGGCGAGCCTTTGGAGTGCGGTGACTTGTCACCGCTTTTCGGCAGGCGACTTGTCGCCGTCTGGCGCAAGCACGCTCTCGAACTTTGTCGAGCCGCTTCCGCGCGGCTCTGCTTGGCGGACAAGTCCGCCAAGCGCCAAAAGCGGTGACAAGTCACCGCACTCCACAGCGCGCGAAGCCTTCATCCGCGTTTATCCGTGTCCATCCGTGATAAAGAACTCCCCATGAAACTCGACGAATTCGCCTTCGTGAACCAGCAGCTCGCGGGGATGCTCAAGAGCGGCCTGCCGCTCGAAGGCGCGCTGCGCCAGCTCGCCACCAGCCTCGACCACGGCGACTTGAAGACGGAACTCACCGCCCTCGAAGCCGACCTCGCCAAGGGCACGCCGCTCGCCGACGCGCTGGGCCGCCGGAAACTTCCCGAGCTGTATCAGCGCATGATGGTCGTGGGCACGAAGTCCGGCGACCTGCCTGGCGTGCTCATCATGCTCGCGGACTACTACGGGCGCATGGACACGCTCTGGACGCGGCTCAAGGGGTTGATGGTCTATCCCGCCATCGTGCTGGGCTGCCTGTGCGTGCTGTCCGTCGGGTTGGGGCTGGGGTTGTCGGCGCTGACGTTCGGCCCACAGGGTATTTGGGAAGGACTGACATACGAATACGGCAACACTCAGCCGGCCAAATTTATAATCTGGTTTCCAACCGTCTGCCTTGGCGTGCTCGCGCTCTTCTTTGCCGCCATGTTCTGCAACCCGGCGCTGCGGCGGTGGGCGATGTGGAACCTGCCACCGTTCCGCGAGGCGTCGTTCGCGCGGCTGGCCGGCGCGTTTCAGATCATGTTGCGGCACGGCTGTCCGCTGCCGGACGCCATCGCGCTGGCCGAAAAGCTCGAAGCTGGCTCCGCGCTGGCCCCGGAACTGGCCGGCTGGCAGCGCGCGCTCGGCGAAGGCCGCGGCAGGCCCGGTGACTTCATCGCCGCCGACAGCCGCTTCCCGCCGCTCTTCCGCGTGCTGCTGATGGAGGCGGGCGACGACCTCGCGCGCGGCTTTGCCCGGGCAGCGGAGACGTATCAGGCCCGCGCCACCGCCCGCGCCGAGATGCTGCTCCACGCCGCGCTGCCCGTGGCGGTGCTCATCCTCGGCGGGCTGATTCTCACGCAGCTATTCGGCCCCTTCACCGCGCTCATCCGGCTGATGGACTCGCTGGGAGGAGGCTGAACATGAATCCCCGCGTTGGCATCCTCGCGTTCGTGGCCGCCGTGTGTTTCGGCGTGGCGGGCATTGTCGTGCTGGAGACAAGCGGCGGGCGCGGCGACGCGCAATTCGGCGCGCTGCTGAAATTGCTGGTCTGGCTCCTTGTCACCGGCGCGTTCTTCTACACCCTTTACTTCCTCCTCAGCCTCCCCTTCCGCCGGGCGGAGCGGGCGCGGTTGTTCCTCGACCTCGTGGACGAAGGCGCACGGGCGGGCCACGTCGAGCGCTTCCTCGTGCGCGTGTCGCAGGCGCAGGAAACTTCGCTGGGCGTGCGTTTCCATCTGCTCGCGTCGTGGCTGGAGAAGGGCTTGCCGCTCGACGAAGCACTGGTGAAGGTGCCACGCCTGCTGCCGCCGGACCTGGTCGCGCTGCTGCGCGTGGGACGCGAGACCGGCCAGCTCCCCGCCGTGCTACCCGCCTGCCGCGAACGGCTGCGCGACGCCGGCTCCGCCGTGCGCGTGGCGCAGGGGCGGATGCTCATGCTGCTGTGCGGCGTGCTGCCGTTGCAGCTCCTGGTCTTTACGCTGCTGCGAATCGTCGTCTGGCCCAAGTTCCGCGAGATCGGCCTCGACATGGGCGCGGACCTCTCGGTCTTGGAACTGGCGATGGAGCAGTTCGTCTGGCTCTGGCCGGCGGTGTTCGTCCTGTTTGGAGTTCCGGTCTTGCTTGGTGGCTGGAGCCATCTTGCCGGCCCGCGCGCGTGGACGTGGGCGCCGGTCGTTCTTCCCCGGGTGGGAAACTGGCTCGTGACCAAGTGCGTGTGGATTCAACGCCTGCCGGAGTGGCTCGCGCTGCGGCTGCCGTGGAAACGCCACCGGCTCCAGCGGGACTTCGCCCGCGTGCTGGCGCAGTTGCTCGACCTGCGCCTGCCGGAAGAGCGCGCAGTCCGCCTCGCCGCCGAGAGCACGGCGAACCAGTGCTTCCAGCAGCGCGCCGCCCGCGTGGCCGACGCCCTCTCGCGCGGCACGAAGCTCCCCGACGCCCTCGCGCTGCTCAACGACGACGGCGCGTTGCGCTGGCGGCTGGACACGGCGGCCCGCGCTGTTCGGTGGGGCGAGGCTCCCGCCGAGCCGGGGGATGTCACGCCGGCTCGGCAGGAGCCTCGCCCCACCCCGGGCAACGACGCGGCGGGCAAGACTGGCTTTCAGACCGCGCTGGCCGGCTGGATTGCCGCGCTCGACGCGAAGGCGTTTCAAGCCGAGCAGACCGCCGCGCACCTGTTGAGCGCGGCCTTCGTGCTGGCGAACGGCGCGCTCGTGGCGCTGGTCTGCACCGGCACGATGCAGATGCTGATTTCGATCATCGCCGTGGCGGGCGAATGGTGATGTGATGAACTGGACCGACCTTCCTCCTTATCTCCTGCTGTGGCTGCCCGTGCCGGCACTGGCCTGCGCGGCGGTGTGGGTGGCGCTGTGGTGGCTGGTGTCGCGCCACGCGCGCTGGTTCGAGGAGACGGAGTTATTTCTCGACACGGTCGAGGCGGGCATCGCCGACGGGCTGGGCGTGGGCAACGCGCTTGCGGGCCTGGCGGAACAGCACGGGCGCTCGGTCAGCCCGGCGTGGCGGCGCGTGGTGGCGGATTTGCAGGCGGGC